>NZ_CAMQAZ010000024.1 GCF_946998835.1 uncultured Corynebacterium sp.
GATCAACTGCTAAAAATCAGCCCAATCGGACACACTTTTTGAGCCTTAACCCACCTTAAGGGAAATCTTAGCGACGCAGGCCCAGGCGCTCGATCAGCTTACGGTAACGCTCAACATCGTTGTCCTGCAGGTACTGCAGCAGACCCTTGCGGCGACCGACCAGCAGCAGCAGACCACGACGGGAGTGGTGATCGTGCTTGTGGAACTTCAGGTGCTCGGTCAGCTGACGGATACGAGCGGTCAGCAGTGCAACCTGAGCCTCCGGGGAACCGGTGTCGGTCTCGTGCAGGCCGAACTCCTTGAGAATCTCTGCCTTTTCTGCGGTATTCAAAGCCATGGAAATCTAACTCCTTGAATCGAATTATGGTCGTTGTTTCAGTCCACATTCTCGGCTTTCTCAGAACCGAACAGCTTCCAGCCGCTAGTTCGTCGTAACTGCTTGTGGACCGCAGTTACAGCCGACGGACGACTTTACCAGCTATTCGGCCTTAGCCAAAATAGCCTCGGTGTCAGCGACATCCTGGTTCATTCTGCCAATGAGTTCCTCGACCGAGTCGAACTTCTCCATTCCGCGAATGCGGTCGACAAACTCAATCTGACCGGCAGCGCCGTAGAGGTCCGCGTGACGACCAATGACATAGGCCTCTACCGTGCGATCAGTATCTCCGAAGGTCACATTCGTACCCACTGACACCGCCGCTGGGTAGCGCACTCCGAACTCGATGTCGCCCTCCGGGTCCGTCTCCGGTCGCGCCCCTGTCGCCTGAGCGGTGAACCACGCCGCGTAGACACCATCAGCCGGGATTGCCAGTCCTTCTGCGAAGTCAATGTTGGCGGTTGGGAAGCCGAGCTGCGCTCCACCACGGCCCTGCCCCGGAATGACATCGCCATCGACGCGGTAGAAGTAACCGAGACAAGTGGCGGCCGCGGACACTGCACCGTCGGCAAGCAAACCGCGAATGCGCGTTGACGACACACGCTCAGTGGAGCCCTCGGCGGTGACATCGAGGAGGTCGACAATGGTGACATACACTCCACACTCACGTCCGTGCTCCGGCATGGTCTCGGCGGTGCCGGCGGCCTTCTGGCCATAGGTGAAGTTCTGGCCGACAAAAACGGCCTGCGCATTCAACTTGTCGCGCACAACGGTACGCACAAAGTCCTCGGCGGGGATGCTGGAGAAAGTCTTATCAAAAGGCACGACGAGCATGGCATCGATTCCCTCTGCCTCGGCCAGTTCGGCGCGACGGGAAACGGTGGACAGCGCCGGCGGCACCTTATCCGGCGCAAACAGCGCTACCGGATTCGGGTCAAAAGTCATCATGATTGACTTCACGCCGCGAGCGCGAGCGTCGCTGACCGCAGCAGCAATCAGGCGCTTATGCCCAAGGTGAATACCATCGAAAACCCCGATGGTTACGACCGTGTCGCCCAGGTCTGCGGGTGTGTTGTCCAAGCCATACCAAATCTCCACAAGGAGCCAGTGTAACTGGTCGCCGTTTAACACACCGCATATAGCGCAACATAGGATTGCGTCTATGACCGACTTCGATCCGATTGCAGACTCCGGCATCGTCATCGTGGACAAGCCCCAGGGCTGGACAAGTCACGATGTCGTGGGCAAACTCCGCCGTATTTTCCGCACCAAGAAGGTCGGCCACTCCGGCACCCTCGACCCGATGGCCACCGGCGTGCTGGTTCTCGGCATCGGCCGCGGCACACGGTTCCTGCCGCATGTCCACGCCGACACGAAGTCCTACCGTGCGACCGTTCGTCTCGGTGCTGCCACGCTTACCGACGACGCCGAGGGCGAGTTGCTCTCCGAAACCTCGGCGGCAGCAGTGACCGATGAGATGATCCGGGAGAAGATCGCGGACTTCACCGGCACGATTATGCAAAAACCGGCTGCGGTATCCGCGGTGAAGATTGACGGTGTCCGCGCCTACGAGCGGATTCGTCGGGGTGAAAAAGTGGATATCCCTGCGCGACCGGTGACAATCACCCGTTATGAGGTTTTGGACATCCGCCACGACACCGACCCCGCTCGTCCCGGTGAGTGCATCGACATCGACGTAGAGGTCGACTGCTCTGCTGGCACGTTCATTCGCGCACTGGCGCGCGACTTGGGTGAAGCGCTGGGGGTCGGCGGCCATCTCACCGCTTTGCGACGTACCGCCGCTGGCGTTTTCACCATTGGCGAGGCCTTAACTGTCGACGAGCTTTCGGATAGAGCTGAGCAGTTCGACGCTGCGCACCCGGAAATCGCAGAGATGCGTCGTCCCAGCCCGGAGCGTGCCGCTGCACTGCTGCCGATGAGCCTGGACGAAGCCTGCCTGCGCTGCTTTGACACCCGTGAGATCACTGAGCAGCAGGCGGCTGATTTAGCTCAGGGCAAGTGGCTGGAGCCAATCGGAAAGGCGGGAGTTTACGCGGCGGTGTCGCCGACGGGAAAGATTCCAGCACTGCTGACAGAATCGGGCAAACGTGCCAAAACAGTATTCGTGGTGCGCCCAGCCACGCTGTAAGAGGTAACCCGTCAGCGGCAACGCGTCACGTACCTCTTAAGGCTGCTCAATCCACACCGCAGTAACGACAATCCCAGCACCTCGAACCCAGAATCCTTGCACACCACGGAAGGCTTCGGGCACCTCACGGTGGAACGTCAGCTCCAAAGGCCCGCCCGCTAGCCTCCGCGCTGCTAGCCTCCGCGACAAACCACGCGTTGCTACTCGCTTTTTCCTCGGCTGCACGGAGATCTCAGCAAAGTCGAGCCACTGTCCGACCATCGGTTCCCAGAGTTTGTACATCGATTCTTTGGCGCTAAATTGCACCAGCGGGTCAAGGCGGGCTTCGTCAGCGCGCAAGACGGCATCGACGATTCCTAACTCCAGAGTCTGCTCGACTTCCACATCGATACCAATCCCCTGCAGCCGGGTATCGTGCGCAACCACCGCGGCCACGGCCTTGTCGCAGTGGCTAATTGATCCCACGACACCTCTTGGCCACAGCGGCGCGCCACTCGCCGACGTTCCAATCCCTTCGGCAGCGCGCTCCCCTAGCTGCTGCAACGCCATGTGCGCAGCTAGGCGCCCGCGGGTGAAGTCTCGAACTCTCGACGCCACTGCTCTGTCGGAGAGATTTAGCTCGGCAGCTCGGAGCTGCTGCAACTCCGCTTCACTAAACCGACGCTCGGCGTTGGGGGCGGTCACCAGCTGGCTACCGGCAGGTAGGTGCGTGGCCAGGGTCTCGTGGACGTCGGCAAGCACGCTCATGCGCTGATGCCGTACCATTTCTCTCCGCGGAAGCGGATGGCGACGAAGACAAGTCGCAGAATCATGAAGGCCAAGAGACCGCACCACACGCCAGAAAGGCCCCACCCAAATGCATGCGCCAACCAGACCGGTGGGAGAAAGCCGCACAGAACGGCGGTGACAGTGGCGTTGCGGAGGAAGGCTGCGTCACCGGCACCGAGCAAAACACCGTCGAGCGCGAAGACGATACCACCAATCGGAATCATTGCGACGAGAATCCACCACGGTCCCGAGGTGACGGCGCCAATTACACCTGTGTCATCGGTGAAAATGCGAACGATGCCAGCATTGCCCACTGCGAAAACTGCTGCCAGACCAAGGGAAATGATGGTTGACCAGGCAGCCACCCGTTTACCGGTCCAGCGTGCAACTGCCGTCGAGCTACCTCCGAGAGCTGCACCGACCAGCGTCTGCGCAGCGATGGCCAGCGAGTCGAGAACCAGCGAAATGAGGTTCCACAGCTGCAACATGACCTGGTGTCCGCCGAGGGTCGTCGGCCCAACGCGGCCAGCAACTGCGGCGGCGGAGAGGAACGCAACTTGAAAGGACAGGGAGCGGACGATGAGGTCGCGGCCGAGGACGAGTTGGCTCTTAATGATGTTGCCGTTGGGTCGCAGGGCAAGATTGCGCTCAGTACACTCCTTGAAGAGCCTGCGCAGGAATAACCCTCCCGTAATCAATTCACCGAAGAGCACGGCCATTGCGGAGCCTTCGAGCCCGAAGGCATGGACGAGCGGCACAATCACAATGGCCGCTGGGATAAGCCCGGACAGTACAAACAGCAACGGCGCGCGGGTGTTTTGAATACCGCGCAGCCAACCGTTTCCAGCCTGCGCAATCAGGGTCAGCGGGATGGCAAAGGAAGCTACCCGCAACCACTGCCCGGCATCGTGAGCGACCTCAGACTGTGGAGCAAGCCAGCCGGTAAATATCGGTGCTAGCCCCACGATGATGGCGAAGAGGCTTAGGCCCACAAAGATTGCAACCCACGTCGCCTGCAGTCCTTCTTCGACAGCCTCGTCAACGTTGCCCTTGCCGAAAGCCCGCGCTGACCGCGCCGTGGTGCCGTAGGCCAAGAATGTCAGCTGTGTGGTCACCACGGAAAAGACAGTGGAGCCTGCAGCGAGCGCCGCTAGCTGAACGGCGCCGAGTCGACCGATGACTGCAGTGTCCAGTAGCACATAGAGAGCGGGTGCGGCGAGCACACCCAACGCCGGCAGCGCCAGGGACACAATCTCGCGGAGGCTGACATCTGACTTCGCGCTTTCTTTCGTGCCCAGGCGTCCAGGCTTCTCCTGAGTTTCTCGCGAATCCGACAATCCTCTAGGCCTCGCTCGCGCCTCGGCGCGCCTTGGCTGCGACATCGCTGGTGTCCAGAATTGCCTGCAGCAGCTCCTCCTTGCTGCACTCCCGGGTTAGACCAGCCGCACGCTCGTGGCCACCCCCACCGATTGCCAGAGCAACCTGCGAGACATCGACAACCTCGCGGGAACGCAGGGATACCGCCCATTGACCCGAGTCGTATTCCTTGAGAACCGCACAGACATCGGCCGCATTGGTCGTACGCACAATGTCCACGACCGACTCAATCTCGTCGTGTCCGACCTCGCTAGTCTGGTCATGCTCAATGACAACATGAATCAGACCGGCACCGTCGCCCCACTCGGGCACCAGCGTGGCAGTGGAAAGCACCTGTCCCAAGAAGGGCAAGTAGGAAAATGGGTGCTCCTCCAGCAACTGTGCACCAATCGTGCGGGGATCGAGGCCCTTGTCCAGCAGACGTGCCGCAGCGGTGTGCATTCGCGAGCGCCCGAACTGGAACGACGCGGTGTCGGTCAGCAACCCCGCGTAGAGAGCATGTGCCATCGGCGTGGTCAGCTTGATGCCCCACACGCCGAAGAAGTCCAGCAGCACCATGGTCGAGGACTCAGCGAGCTCATCCACCATATTGACCGCACCAAAACGGGTGTTGGTTGCGTGGTGGTCGACATTGATAACGCGATCGGAGGCCATCACGCGCTCCTCCAACTCGCCCAGCCTCCCCGGGCTGGCGCAGTCGACAGTCACCCAGGTGTCGATGTCTTCGTCCAAGTCCGTGTACTCGACGAACCGCTCCCATCCGGGAATCGTCAACAGCGACTTGGCGGGCAGATCGCTCTCGCCGTAGCTGGCGACAGCAGAAATACCACGTTGCACTAGAGCCATGACCATCGCAGATGCGGCACCAATCGCATCCGCATCGGGGTGAACATGGGCAATGACGCCGACTTTCTTGGCGCCGGCAAGCATGTCCTGCATCTGCTGAATCGGCTTGGACATGCGGCGATCAATAGCCTGTGAGAGCTGGTGAGCTGCCTGCTCCTGAGCCTGCGGAGAAGTGGTCACGGCAAGTGCCCCTTTCATCGATAGGTCTAGACGGTGAAGAAACTTACTCCTCTTCGCGGTACGGGTTGGCATCGCCCGCGGGCGTAGCGCCCTTGGCCTGCTCAGCCAATTCTGCATCGCGCGCGCGAGTCTTATCGAGCAGCTCCTCCAAGTGCGCAGAAATCTCCGGCACCGTGTCGACCTCAAAAGTCAGCGTCGGCGTGTAGCGCACCCCGGTGCCGCGGCCGACCAGAGAACGCAGCTGTCCCTTTGCCTTCTCCAGCGCTGCCGCTGCCGACTCGTAGTCCGGTTCCTCGTCGAGTGTGCGTCCGCGCACGGTGTAGAAAACCGTGGCGTCGTGCAAATCGCCAGTGACGCGGCAGTCCGTAATAGTCACAAGCTCCAGGCGTCGATCCTTAATTTCGCGTTCAATTGCGCTGGCGACAATCTCCTGAATTCGCTTGGACAAACGGCGTGCTCGTGCCGGATCTGCCATGACCATCATCTCCTCGATCAGTTGGCGAAAGGTTTTTCCAAACTGAACAAGTGTATCAGTAGTTCTCACCGTCAAGCTCCCAGGTTAAGCCACCGCCCTTGCTACACGCTTGCTTGACGACGGCCACAGCGTACTCACCGCTTGGCGGTACGTGACCAGAAATGCAAAAAGGCGCCCCTTGCGGGACGCCTTTTCGGCTTTTATCCGATCGCTAACGCGATGATTTTCCGGCAATTAGGTGCGCGGAACCTCGACCATCTCGTAGACCTCGATAACGTCGTCGACCTGGATATCCGGGTAGGACAGCACCATACCGCACTCGTAACCGGCTGCGACCTCGGTGGCATCGTCCTTCTCGCGCTTCAGCGACTCGATGGTCGCCGAATCGGTGATGACGTTACCGTCGCGTACCAGGCGAGCCTTGGCGTTGCGGCGAACCTTGCCGGACTCGACCATACAACCTGCGATGAGGCCAACTGCGGAGGACTTGAAGATTGCGCGAATCTCCGCACGACCAATCTCCTTCTCCTCGTAGACCGGCTTGAGCATGCCCTTCAAAGCGGCCTCGACATCCTCGATAGCACGGTAGATTACCGTGTAGTAGCGAATGTCAACGCCCTCAGCATTGGCGAACTCAGTGGCCTTGCCCTCGGAGCGAACGTTGAAGCCGATGATAACGGCGTCAGACGCGGCAGCCAGCGAGACGTTGGTCTGCGTGACAGCGCCTACACCACGGTCGATGATGTTCAGGGCGACCTCGTCGTCGACCTCGATCTTGAGCAGGGCTTCTTCCAGTGCCTCGACGGTACCGGCGTTGTCGCCCTTCAGGATCAGGTTGAGGGTGTTGGTCTCCTTCAGAATCTCGTCCAGATTCTCCAGGGAGACGCGCTTACGACGACGTGCCTGCAGTGCGTTACGACGGCGCGCGTCACGGCGGTCTGCAATCTGGCGAGCCGTACGATCCTCATCAACAACCAGCAGGTTGTCGCCAGCACCCGGCACGGAGGTCAGGCCGAGCACCTGAACCGGACGGGAAGGACCGGCCTCTTCGACATCGTTACCGTATTCGTCCACCATGCGGCGAACACGGCCATAGGCGTCACCGACAACGATGGAGTCACCGACGCGCAGCGTACCGCGCTGGACGATAACTGTTGCCACAGGACCACGGCCGCGGTCGAGGTGAGCCTCGATGGCGACACCCTGGGCATCCATATCCGGATTGGCGCGCAGGTCAAGCGAAGCGTCGGCAGTCAGCAGCACAGCTTCGAGAAGCTGATCAATGTTGGTGCCCTGCTTAGCGGAGATATCGACGAACATGGTGTCGCCGCCCCACTCTTCGTCAGTGAGACCGTACTCAGTCAGCTGGCCACGAATCTTCTGCGGATCCGCAGTTTCCTTATCAATCTTGTTGACTGCCACGACAATCGGCACGTCAGCGGCCTTGGCGTGGTTAATAGCTTCAACCGTCTGCGGCATGACACCGTCGTCGGCTGCAACAACCAGAATCGCGATATCGGTGGACTTGGCACCGCGGGCACGCATGGCGGTAAACGCCTCGTGACCCGGGGTATCCAGGAATGTAACCTTGCGCTTCTCGCCGTCGAGCTCCACCGGAACTTGGTAAGCACCGATGTGCTGGGTAATGCCGCCGGATTCGTGACCACCGACGTTGGCCTGACGAATGGTGTCCAACAGGCGCGTCTTACCGTGGTCGACGTGACCCATCACGGTAACCACTGGCGGACGCTGCTCCAGGTCCTCATCGTCGCCCTCGTCCTCACCGAACTGGAGGTCGAAGGACTCGAGGAGCTCACGGTCCTCATCCTCCGGCGAGACAACCTGGACCTTGTAGTCCATCTCATCGCCGAGCAGCTGCAGGGTTTCATCGGAAACCGAAGCAGTTGCCGTTACCATTTCGCCGAGGTTGAACAACGCCTGGACCAGCGATGCTGCATCGGCGTTAATCTTCTCAGCGAAGTCGGACAGCGATGCACCACGTGCGAGACGAATGGTCTTGCCCTTACCGTTAGGAAGCTTAACGCCGCCCACCACGGACGGTGCCTGCATTGCCTCGTACTCATTGCGCTTCTGACGCTTCGACTTACGTCCGCGACGCGGGGCGCCTCCTGGCCGCCCGAATGCACCTGCAGTTCCACCGCGACGTCCACCGCGACCACCGCGTGGCCCGCCACCCGGACCTCCTGGGCCACGACCACGGCCACCGAAGCCGCCACCACCGCCGCCGCGGCTAGCCTTTGCAGGCATCTGCCCCGGATTCGGGTGCGAAGGCATCATTGCCGGAGTTGGACGGTTGCCACCTGGCTTATTACCGCGACCCTGGCCGCCCTGTGGGCGTGGGCCACCCTGGCGTGCTCCAGGCTTTGGTCCCGGACGACCGTGTCCTCCCTGTGGGCGCGGGCCACCCTGGCGTCCGCCAGGCTTCGGGCCCGGGCGACCGCCACCCTGCGGGCGCGGCATATTAGACGGCCGTGGTGCCGGACGGGAGGAACCACCAGTCGAGAACGGGTTGTTTGCCACACGCGGTGCGCGTGCACCCGGTTTCGGACCTGGCTTCGGGCCTGCCGGCTTCGGCGGGCGCGGCATTTCCTGTCCCGGCTTCGGGGAACGGGACGGTGCGGCGCTGGCTGCTCCTGGCTTCGGACCTGGAGCCGCTGGCTTTGCGCCTGGCTTTGCTGCCGTCGGCGCAGCGGGCTTAGCACCTGACTTTGCCGCAGGCTTAGCACCTGGCTTCGCACCCGGCTTTGCTGCCGTCGGCGCCGCGGGCTTAGCACCCGGCTTTGCAGCAGGCTTGGCACCTGGCTTCGCCGCAGCCTTCGTAGCTGGTGCAGCAGCGGATGCGTCCGCGCCTGCACCGCCGTTCTTCTCTTCGTAGACCTTCTTCATCTTCCTGACGACGGGGGGTTCCACCGTCGACGAAGCGGTCTTAACAAACTCGCCCTGAGCCTTCAGCTCGGCGAGTAGTTCTTTGCTGGTGACCCCGAGCTGCTTTGCGAGCTCATGGACACGTAGCTTTCCGGACACTGCTCTCCTCACTAGTGGGGGCCGAGCAGCGCCCGATGGCGGATCTGTCCGCGCACCGAGAGCGCCTGCAGGGCTCCCTCTTATTTATTGCCGTTCATCGCTGATGCTTCATCGTGTGCTCATCAGTGTTCAGGTCTTTCTGTTCTCATTTTTCCTGCCTCCCTGCTTATCGCCATGCACATGGGCAACGGGAGACGAATCCTCCGCTTCGTAGTACGTGGCGATAAACTGTTTAACCGGAAACGCATCTACCTGCGTAGATACCTTCAGTGCGCGGCCAAATGCGCGGCGCTTATCGGCGGTCTCCCAAGCTCTTAGCGTTGGAGTAATCCATGCACCTCGCCCCTGCATCCGACGACGCGGATCAGCAACGACAGCAATCGAGCCGTCTGGGCGGGTGGTAGCGACAATGCGCAGCAGCTCCGAACAATTGCGGCGCTGCTTAGTTGCAATGCAGGTGCGCGTGGGTGCAGGTGTATGAGTTGTCGAATTCGGGTTTATCACCCGTGAAGTCGTCATACTCCTGACGCACCCACCTTCCTGCTAAGAAACTCAGCGCGAAAATTCGCATAAGAAAATCGCGCCTTGTCGTTTGGCCACGTTCAAGCATAACCCGAAAAGGCGGGAAAGCGCCAACCCCCTGGCACCTTCCCGCCTCTTTCGCAACCGTTGGGACTAACTACCCCGCGTCACCCCGCGCTACCTCACGTCTTTACTTGGCGTCTACTCTGCGTCGGAATGGATGTCGATCCGCCAGCCGGTCAGACGAGCTGCCAGGCGAGCGTTCTGCCCTTCCTTACCGATAGCAAGCGACAGCTGATAATCCGGAACGACGACGTGAGCACGACGCTCTTCCATATCGAGAATCTTCACGCTGACCACCTTGGCTGGTGCTAGCGAGTTACCTACGAACTTCGCCGGATCCTCGTCGTAGTCGATGATGTCGACCTTCTCACCCTTGAGCTCATTCATAATTGAGCTGACTCGCTGGCCTCGCGGCCCAATGCAAGCTCCCTTAGCATTGAGCCCCTTCACAGTCGGACGCACCGCAACCTTGGTTCGGTGCCCTGCTTCACGGGCGATAGAGATCAATTCCACTGCCCCATCAGCAACTTCCGGGACTTCAAGTTCAAAGAGCTTGCGAATCAGTTCCGGGTGCGTACGCGAGAGGTGAATGGCGACACCACGCGGTGTCTTGTTCACACCCACGACATAGCACTTAATGCGGTCGCCGTGCTTGAGTTCCTCACCCGGCAGCTGCTCTGCGGGCATCAGAATTCCGTCGCGGCCATTGGCCTCCGAACCGATGTGCACGACAACGATGCCTTTTTCGTTGGCGTAAACGTCACGCTGGACGACACCGGAGATCACCTGATTGGACAGGTCTGCGTACTCGTCGAGAACCTTGTCGCTCTCTGCATCGCGCAGACGTGACAAAATGGTCTGGCGAACAGCAAATGCAGCAGTGCGCTCGAAGTCCTCCGGGGTGTCGTCCCATTCGGAGATGAGGTTTCCCTCTTCGTCGCGCTCCTGGGCGAAGACTATGACATCACCGGTCTCACGGTCGATTTCGGCGCGCGCGTGCCGTGCCGGCGCGGTGGTATTACGGTAGCTTTCACGCAATGCGCGGGCGACCAGTTCCAGCATTTCGTCGACAGGAATGCCCTTTTCCTTTTCCAAGGTTCGCAGGGCGGCTAGTTCAATCTTCACTTGTTATCCTCCAGCCTGGTCAAGGCATCGTCATAGTCTAGTCCCGCAAAGTCCTTCTCGGCTGCGGGCGGATTAGAGAATTCAACTTGTACCACTGCGCGGGCAATATCCGTTAATTGGACACACTGCCCAACAGCCTTCAGACGGCCCTTCGGCCCCTTAGAGGTAACGAGAATGACTGACTCTTCACCCGGTGACAGCGCACCGATACGGGCTGCGATCGTGGAACCGTCGGCAAGCGCAATTTCTGCGATACGACCACGGTTGCGACGCCAGTGACGTGGCTGAGTCAGCGGTGCGTCAATGCCAGGTGTGGAGACTTCCAGGGTGTATCCCTGTGCGCCGAAGTCGGCTTCACCACGTGCCTCAGCGGCATCCAGAGCTGCGGATACTTCATGCGTGGCCTGCTCCAGAACATCGAGGTCAGGACGCTGATCTGCGTCAACCAACACAATGACCTGAGACTTCGCGCCAGCGCGAACAACCTTGACATCTTCCACGTCAAGGCCGGTGTGTGCGAGCGCAGGGCTCACAAATTGTTCAATTTTCTCGGGTGCGGGAATCGCCATAACTGTAGAGTCTACAGGTCAGGCCCTTTTAATTGCGCACTTGGGCGCTTTCCCGTAACGCGTTGATACAAATCCGCGTCCACCGTGGCACCATAGTGTGGTGATTGTTCCGCCTTCCTCTCCTAGTTTTGCTTCCGTATCGCGTCGATCTCGCACGTTTACTCGCCGTGGTTTCCTCGCGGCGGCTCTCACTGTAGGGGCCCTTCCCGCGCTGTCTTCTTGCTCCCACCTCGTGGCACCGCGCCCGGATTACGCCATCGAAGTTCTTCGGGCGCTTGCTTCGCGCGACGCGCGTGCGCTTAACGACGAATACCCGGACCTCGCCGCCGTGCGCTCCACGCAGGTAACCGAGCTAGATAAGGAAATCACGCGTGCTTGCGGTACCCGCAAGGATGGCAAGCCCGTCGAGGAATGTCGTTCCGACGTCGCGGTCCCTGGTTCCCTGTTTGCCGGTGCCGACGCGAAGTTGTTGCTCACTGACTCGCGAAACAATCCAGTTCTGACAAAGGCTCTGGATTCACGCACCGCGCTCAGAGAGAAGCACACTGCACGCCTTGCCTCGGCTGTGGATGGCGGTCTGGTCCTGGCGCTGCGCACTGCCGGTGCTGAATGGGAAGAGCTCGTCCCCGCGATTCCCAGTGACAGGGATAAAATCTCGGGCGCCGAGGAACAGCTGGCCACCGCGCTTAAAGCCGAGTACATGGTGATTTACGGTGTTGGCGTGGCCGCACCACGGGTTACAGGTGACGCTACCTCCGCATTCATGGCTCGCGGGGAGCGCCACCGCATTGTGCGCGATCGCGTACGAAAGATTATGGAGGATGCCGAGGTCGGGGTGCCTGCAAGCGCCCCAGGTTACATGCCGGAGGGCGCACCTTCACCGGATACAGCCCCCGTCGACTACATGATTGCGTTGGAGCGTTATTGCGCACAGGCGTGGGAAGACGTACTGACGGCCGCGAAAAACGCCCAGATGCGTCTGTTCGCACTCCAGGCAGCGGGCATAGCGGCCGCCGGAGCGGCAGCTCTGGGGGGCAACAACTTGGAGCCGCTGCCTGGGCTCTAAGACTTTTGAGGCTAGGCCTTGCAGACCAGTTCCGCGACGTGAGCCGCGATCCCGTCTGCTGCGACCTCGCCTGTTTCGTTGGTCAGACGGTTGCGTAGCTCCACCTTGCCGTCGGCGTAGCCGCGGCCAAAGATAACCACGAATGGCATCCCGAGCAACTCGGCATCCTTGAACTTCACACCGGGGCTGACCTTCGGGCGATCGTCGAAAAGCACCTCAATACCCTGCTGGCTGAGCTCTTCCGCCAGCTGCTCTGCCGCCTCAGCAGCCTCGGCATTCTTACCGGCCACTGCGATGTGAACCTTGTACGGAGCTGCGGCGACCGGCCACTTTAGGCCCTTTTCATCAAGCTGCTGCTCTGCGAGAACAGCCACAAGTCGGGACACGCCAATGCCGTAGGAACCCATGGTTGGGCGGGCGCGCTTGCCGTTGACATCGAGAATGTCAATCTCAAAAGCGTTAGTGTACTTACGGCCCAACTGGAAAATGTGGCCAATCTCAATACCTCGCTCGATCTTCAGCGTGCCATGTCCCTCCGGAGCCGGATCGCCGTCACGCACCTCTGCGACATCGCAGATGCCGTCAATCTGGAAGTCACGACCGGCAACCACACCGATGATGTGCTTGCCAACCTCGTTGGCGCCCGCAATCCAATTCGTGCCCTCCGCCACGCGTGGGTCGGCTAGGACCTTCACACCGTAATCGGCGAGCCCCTGCGGGCCGACGTAGCCCTTGACCAGGAAGTCATTGGCTGCGAAATCCTTTTCATCCAGCAAACGCACCTCACCCGGTTCGAATGCAACCTCGAGACGCTTTTCATCGACCTCGCGGTCACCGGGAACCAAGATTGCGGTGAGCTGCTCCGGCAGCGCGTTACCCTCCTTGTCGACCTTTTTCGGGTCGACAGCGACGAGAACACACTTCAAAGTATCGGCAGCGGTGACCTCACGGCCGAGCTCCGCACCGTTGGCCCAATCAACGAGCGCTGCGATAGTAGTGCAGTTCGGCGATTCGTAAACTTTAGCCTCCGGCTGCCCCTCAATCGGCTGCGGTGCAACGGCCGGAATCTGTACCGCTTCGACGTTGGCGGCGTACTCGCCATCGGTGGAGACCACGAAGGAGTCCTCGCCATTTTCGCTGACGGCCAGGAACTCCTCGGAGGCCGAACCGCCCATCGCGCCGGAGGTGGCGTGGCAGATTTCGTACTTAATGCCCAGGCGGTCAAAAATGCGCTGGTAGGCACCGCGGTGCTGCAGGTAGGAATTCTCCAGCCCCTCGTCATCCATGTCGAAGGAGTAAGAGTCCTTCATCACGAACTCACGGCCACGCAGAATACCTGCACGCGGCCGAGCCTCATCGCGGTACTTGGTCTGAATCTGGAACAGCGTCGTTGGGAAGTCCTTGTAGGAGCTGAAGAGATCCTTGACTGCCAGTGCGAACATCTCTTCGTGCGTCGGCCCCAACAGGTAGTCCGCGCCCTTGCGATCCTTCAGGCGGAAGAGCTCAGGACCATATTCGGTCCACCGGTTCGTCGCCTCGTAGGGCTCCCGCGGCAGCAGTGCCGGGAATGCCAGCTCCTGTGCGCCAATGCCCTCCATCTCCTCGCGGACAACCTTTTCCACGTTGCGCAGAACCTTTAGGCCCAATGGCAGCCAGGAGTACACACCGGGAGCGGTTCGCCGGATGTAGCCGGCACGGACGAGCAGCTTGTGGCTAGGGACCTCGGCGTCAGCAGGATCCTCGCGCAGGGTGCGGAGGAACAGCTGGGACATTCGCGTAATCATGAATGCTGATTTTACCCGTCGATCATTCTGCGCAACATGCGGGGCGTTACTATGGTGCCCATGCTGGTAGTCCTACCCCCATCTGAGACCAAAGCCACTGGTGGCAACCATCCCGCAGTGGACTTTTCCTCGCTAAGCTTCGGTTCCCTCAACCCCATCCGTGAGCGCATCGCGACCGATCTCGTCGCTCTCAGCGCAGACCACGATGTCGCGATGGAAACTCTGAAGCTGGGCCCGCGTCTCACTGACGAGGTCACGGCCAACGCCGCCCTCCTAGAATCCCCGACCATGCCTGCGCTCGAGCGTTACACCGGGGTCCTCTACGACGCGCTCTCCCCCGCTGACCTGCCTGAGACCGGCCGTGCTCGTCTCGCCGTCGGCTCCGCACTCTTTGGCGTTATCGGTGGCGAGGACCTCATCCCCCACTATCGTCTCTCCGGCACGGTGAAACTCCCCTTCGCAGATCACCCCACCGAATCTGCCCCGACAATGAAGCGCCGTTGGGGCACCGCCATCACCGATGCCCTCAACGACATCGACTTCCTCATCGACCTTCGTTCCGGCACCTATGCGAACCTGGGCAAAGTCAAAGGCGCGACGACCATGACCGTGCTCACCGCCGAGGGCAAAATCGTCAGCCACTTCAACAAGCACTACAAGGGGCTATTCGCCCGCGCCATTGCTCTGTCAGATACGGCGCCGACATCCCCCACAGAGGCCGTCGAAATCGCTCGCGCCGCAGGACATGACGTCACGCTTGACGACGACACCCTCATCTTCCGCGTCCCGGAAAACTAAATGTCGCCGTTATAGCGCTTGCGGCCCGCAACGACGGCAGCAATCAGAGCAATGACGGCGATAAAGATGCTGTCGTATTTTGATCCTTCTCCGCCGAGGAGAAGGAGGCGGAAGATAATCATGGCTCCGAGGTAGAACACCAAGAAGGTCGCAGCTCCCAGCCAGATGGAACTGCGCAACTGGTCGTCGGCAAGCAGGCGGTCAATCGGTCCCGCTTTTTGCTGTTCTGGATTCTTCTTTGACTTGTTGTTGCTCTGCTCGTTGTTCTTACTCATCGCCCTCATCCAGACCGGCGACTTCACCGATGACGATGACGGCCGGAGGCTTGATTCCCTCTTCGACCATCTTCTCGCCGAGTTCGCCGAGTGTGCAGCGCAGCGACCGCTGATTCGGCAGCGTGCCGTCCTGAATAACCGCTGCCGGTGTCTTGGGGCTACGCCCGGCCTTCATCAGAGCCTCGGCAATCTTGGGACCGTTTTTGACACCCATGATGATGGCAATGGTGCCGTGCATGCGCCCCAGCGCGTCCCAGTTGACCAGGGAGGTCTTGTGTCCCGGCGGCACATGGCCGGACACGACGGTGAACTCGTGGTTGACACCTCGCATCGTTACGGGAATGCCAATCGTCCCTGGCACCGACAGTGCCGAGGTAATGCCCGGTACGACGCGAACCGGCACACCTGCCTTCTGCAGTTCCTGGAGCTCTTCAAAACCGCGACCGAAGATGTATGGGTCACCGCCCTTGAGCCGGACCACAAAGTAGCCTGCGCGAGCACGGTGAACGAGGAGTTCATTGATGCGCTCTTGGGCCATAGCGCGACCGTAAGGTAGCTTGCCCGCGTCGATAATCTCGACATCTGGTTCCAAGTCACCGAGCAGCGACAGCGGACCGAGATGGTCGGCGACCACAACGTCGGCAAGCCGAAGCAGACGGCGCCCCTCTACGGTAATCAGGCCGGGATCGCCCGGGCCACCGCCAACGAGTGCGACCTGACCTGCAAGGTCACCAGCGCGGGATGCGCGCCGACCGGTCAGCGCAACAGGCGTAAGCGGGCTGGCGGAACCCGTTTCATCATCGACCAAGATGCCACGACGATGCCCCTCGAGTGTTACTTCACGCAGCAGCGATTCGTCACAGCAGACCATGAGAGCCTTGCCCCAGCTCATCGCCTCGGTGAAACCGGTACGGCTGAGTGTAATGCGACCGTCTGCAGCCCATGCCTCAATGGCAGTGGTTACTTCCCCACCCTCACACACGGTGACGTCGGCGCCAGAGTCCAATAACCGAGGAATCACGCGCTCTGCAGCCGTGGAACCGCCAATCACCAACACACCGTAGTCTTTGAGAAGCAAACTCATAGCTAACACCTTACCCGGCGCAGGTAGTGACAAAGCGACTGACGTTATCCGGCGCACCCGCCGGATGTAAATGCAGGTAGCCGGCATGAATTCGACCGGACGCGGAAACAAAGCCGTCGCGTACAGTCTCACCGTGATATCCGCGCCAGCCCCAGGCTGACTGCCATCCGGCCGCGATAGCGGCGCTCGCAGTGTCATCGGTGAGCGCTGTCTTGTGGAATTCGTGTCCGCGCACGCGTGCTCCTGTCGGGCACAGCGCAGAATCCGTCAATGCCACGGCTTCTCGGTAGCCTAACTTCAACCGGGCCATGTGGGCACGCCCCGGAATGATGCCGCACATGCGACGTCCACCGAGGTCTTCGAGCAGCCACAGCAGCCCCGCGCACTCGCCGTGAACCAGTGCGCCGTCGTCGGCGGCTTGGCGGAAATCCCGGCGAATGTCGTCACGAACGGACAGCGCATCAGCGTGCTCTTCGGGAAAACCACCGGGCACGATGAAACCTTCGGCTTCCGGCAAGTCATCAACCAGCGGATCAAAGTCCACAACTTCAGCTCCGGCGGCCTGCAATAGTTCGCGGTGTTCAGCGTAGGTGAACGAGAACGCAGGTCCCGCAGCGACTGCCACACGCACGCGGCGCCCAGCAGCCAGTGGATTGACGAACTGCGCGGGATCCCAGGGCTCAGCCGGATAGGGCTTTCGGGCAAGCTGGATAAGCCGGTCAACGTCGATATAGGTCTCCACCAAGTTCGCCATCGATTCGATGACCGCTTCTAGCTGTTCGCCCTGCTCGACGGCGGTAACGAGTCCCAAATGCCTACTGGGAACCTCAATATCAGTCACCCGTGGAATAGCACCGAGCACTTCGATGCCCATGGCCTCCACAGAACGGGTAATGATGTCCGCATGCCGCGGACTGCCCACCTGATTAATAATCACACCGCTGACGCGGACATCGGTGCGCAGCGTGGAAAATCCGTGAACGACGGCCGCCGCCGACTGCGACATGTGCCGGGCATCGATAACCAACACGACCGGAAGCCCCAACAGCGAGGCAATCTCAGCCGTTGACCCCTCCACCGACAGTGGGTCGTCGCCAATGCGGCCGTCGAAAAGTCCCATAACACCTTCGACCACCGCAACATCACAGTCGGCAGCGCCGTGCGCGTAGAGCGGCCCAACCAACTCAGGCGCACACATGAAGGAATCCAAGTTTCGGCCCGGACGGCCAGCCGCTACCCCGTGATAGCCAGGGTCAATATAGTCCGGACCTACTTTGAACGGTGCCACCGCGTGACGACGCGACAGCGCCCGCATCAGACCAGTTGAGATGGTGGTCTTACCCGTGCCCGATGCTGTCGCCGCAATGACAAGTCCCGGCGCTACCACTCGATGCCCTTTTGTCCCTTACGCCCGACATCCATTGGGTGCTTGATCTTGGTCATCTCAGTCACCAAATCTGCGACCTCCACGAGCTTCGGGTCGGCGTCCCGGCCAGTCATGACCACATGCTGACGGCCAGGTCGGTTCTTCAAGGTCTCCACCACGTCGACGACATCAATCCAACCCCACTTGATTGGGTAGGTGAACTCGTCGAGGACATAAAAGTCGTGCACCTCATTTTCCAGGCGCCGCTTAATCTCCTGCCATCCCTCAGCTGCCGCTGCGGCATGGTCCTCCTCAGTGCCCTTCTTACGCGACCAGGACCAGCCTTCGCCCATCTTGTGCCATTCGACCGGGCCGCCTTCCCCCGTGTCGTCGTGAAGCTCGCCGAGCCGGCGCATGACGGCTTCCTCGCCGACCTTCCACTTTGCCGACTTCACAAACTGAAAGACTCCAATGTTCATCCCCTGATTCCATGCGCGCATCGCCATGCCGAATGCCGCCGTGGACTTTCCCTTACCTGGGCCGGTGTGCACGGCGGTAATCGGAATCATGCGACGCTGCCTGGTGGTCAGTCCGTCGTTGGGAATTGATTTAGGGTCAAGCTTTCCTTGTGCCATGGTCTCGATGATAGGCATGGACCACGCCCGCCACTGCTTCGGCATTGAGCTCGGAGAGGTTTATGCAGGTCGCACCTAATTCGACGCTGAGTTCCTGTGCCAGCCCGAGGCGCACGCGGGAACGCTCGCAGTCGATTACTACCGTCGCAGCCAACGCTTGACGACGAATCTTTGCGGCCGCGGCCCGCGCCTTCTCTATGCCATTGTTACCGGTTGCCCGGCCATCGGAGAGCAACACAATTATTGCGCGTCGTGTGGGCTCCCTGCGTGCTTCCCGTACGACTACTTCATGCGCCTTCAACAGGCCCTCGGCCAATGGAGTCCGGCCACCGGTGCGGACATCTGCGAGGCGACGCACTGCGGTGTCAACCGACTTGGTCGGCGGTAAAACGAGCTCGGCACTATTTCCGCGGAAGGTAATCACAGCGACTTTATCGCGACTCTGGTACGCATCGCGCAACAGCGAGGTGACCGCTCCGGTGACGGCTGCCAGACGGTCGCGCGCCGCCATGGAACCCGAGGTGTCCACAACGAAGACAACCAGATTGGACTCAGTTCCCTGCCGAATCGCACCATGTACATCTTCCGGCTCCAGGGGAATCATGGCATCTGCCATGCGGACACCACGATTCGCCGCCGCCAGCACCGTCGCCGGAACGTGCAGGCCGTGGCCACCACGCTTCGCACCGATGGTGCTGCCACGAGGACCAATGGCCTTAGAACGGCGTCCGGTATCTCCTTGCCCGACGCCGTCGACACTGATTTTACGAACGGCGAAAGGGGGCGCCTTCAGCGGCGCGACCTCCCTTCGAGCCGGCGGAGTCGGGCTGCTGCGGACCTTGAGGCTCCTGCGGGGCGGAGTCGGGTTCGAACTCGGAGGGCTGCTCCCGCTCCGACGCTGGCTGCTCCTGGTCCGACGCTGGCTGCTCCTGGTTATCTCGGAACTGCTCCTCTGCGTCTTGCAGAGCATCGTCGAGCTGCTCCTGATCCAGTCCCGGTTCATCGAAGGGGTCGCGGCGGCGACGGTGTGGCAGGGCCATTTCAGCAGCTACCTTGATGTCTTCCGCAGTGATCTCAATTGGCGTTCCCGCCTCAGGCTGTGCCGATACATCCCCAGCTACGCGCCAGGCAGCGTGGGCACGGGCGGTACGCGCAATGACGATGTCGGCACGCATGCCGTCCACATCAAAAGCAGCACATACGGTGGCAATTTGTCCGAGAATGTTGGGGCTCAATTCGACGTCGTCAAGCAGGGCGCGTGCGCGATCGATACGGGAGCGCAGTGCCTCGTCGTCGGCTGCGAAACGCGTGACGAAGTGTTCCGGATCGGCGTCAAAGTCGAGGCGACGGGCGACGATTTCCGCGCGGACCGCCGGGTCCTTGGAAGCGGTGACGTCGATGGCAAGACCGAATCGGTCGAGAAGTTGCGGCCGCAGTTCGCCCTCTTCCGGGTTCATCGTGCCCACTAACACGAACCGCGAGGTGGCGGAGTGCGAGATACCGTCACGTTCGACAACCACACGGCCTGTGGCGGCGGCATCGAGGACGGAGTCGACGAGGTGATCCGGCAGCAGGTTAATTTCGTCGACGTAGAGGATGCCGCCGTCGGCGGCGCTGAGCAGCCCAGGGTTGAATCGGGCGTGTCCGGTGGTCAGGACGGTCTCCACATCGATCGAACCAACCACGCGATCTTCCGTTGCACCGAGTGGCAGGTTAACCAGCTGCCCGCGGAGAAACGGAGCCAGCGCCCGGACAGCGGTGGTCTTTGCTGTGCCCTTCTCACCACGGATTACTACGCCACCAATCTCTGGTGACAATGCCGTCAGAATCAACGCAAGCTGTAGTCGCTGCTGCCCGACAATTGCGGTAAAGGGAAAAGTGGGCTCTGGCTGTGCAGTGGTAGCTGACGTGATTTTTTCCATAAACACAGTTCTACCCCACTGCGAGCGAATTGCTCACGGCGGGGTAGACAATGTTGGCTTTATTGAACTTTTCAGTTCTTCAGCACGGTTCCTTAGCGCTCCAGCTTCAGAGTCTTCTGGGAAGCCTCCCAGACCTCCTTGAACAGAGCCGGATCGTCAGCCAGGTGGGTACCGTAGGACGGGATGAGCTCCTTGAGCTTCGGAGCCCACTTGCCCATGTGACGGCCGAAGCAGCGCTCAATCAGGCTAATCATCACAGCCGGAGCGATGGAAGCACCCGGCGATGCACCCATCAGGCCGGCGATGGTGCCGTCCCAGGAGTTAATGACCGCAGTACCAAACTCGAGGGTACCGAAGACCGGAGCCTTCATCGGCTTAATGACCTGAACGCGCTGACCAGCGACAATCAGCTCCCAGTCCTCTGGGCGAGCATTCGGAACGTACTCGCGCAAGGACTCGATGCGTGCGTCGAAGTCCTTCAGGACCTCAGTGATGAGGTACTTGGTCAGACCCATTTCCTGCACACCGACGCCCAGCATGGACGGCAGGTTGGCCGGACGCAGAGACTTAATCAGGTCCAGGTTGTTGCCGTTCTTCAGGAACTTCATGTTCCAGCCGGCGTACGGACCAAAGAGCAGGCCACGCTTGCCGTCGATAACACGGGTGTCCAGGTGCGGAACCGACATCGGCGGCGTGCCGACGGAAGCCTTGCCGTAGACCTTGGCGTCATGCTGAGCAATAACGTCCTCATTGGTGCAGCGCAGCCACTGGCCGGAGACCGGGAAGCCACCGAAACCACGAATCTCGTTAATACGAGCCTTCTGCAGCAGCGGCAGTGCGTCACCGCCGGCACCGACGAAGACGAAGTTAGCAACCAGGGTGCGAACGTCCTTGGTGTGCAGGTTCTTCACAGTGACAATCCACTTGGAACCGTCGCGCTTCAGGCCAGTGACCTCGTGGCCGTAACGAATCTCAGTGCCCATGTCAGACAGAGCAGCCAGGTACTGCTTGGTCAGTGCACCGAAGTTAACGTCCGTACCGTTCGGGTTACGAATAGCGGAGACCGGCTGGGAGAAGTCGCGGCCCTCCGACATCAGCGGCAGGTACTCAGCGAAACGATCATTGTCCTCAATGAGTTCCTGACCGTGGAACAGCGGCTCCTTTTCGAGCGCCTCGTAGCGGCGGCGCATGAACGCAACCTGCTCCGGGCCCTGCGCGAAAGTAGTGTGGTCGACCGGGTTGATGAATTCCTTCGGATCAGTCAGGGTGCCGTTTTCAACCAGCGAAGTCCACAGCTGACGGGATACCTGGAACTGCTCATTGATGGTCTTTGCCTTAGTGACGTCGACCTTGCCGTTCTTCTCCGGCGTGTAGTTCAACTCACACAGAGCAGAGTGGCCGGTACCAGCGTTGTTCCACGGGGAGGAAGACTCCTTGGCGGGCTGATCGAGGCGCTCGAACAGAACCTGTGACCAGGATGGCTCGAGCTCCTTGAGCAGCACACCCAGCGTCGCACTCATTACACCTGCACCGATGAGGACGACATCTACCTCGTCGCCACTGGAGGCAGGAAGCTTGTTATCAGCCATTTTGCTGTCAACATCCTTACTAACTTGATTAGTGATTCAAACTAGCGCTCGCTCACATGCGCGCACACAACTAAAGACGCAAATGAGAGCTACCGTCTCAGTCCTTAAACCATTGTGTCACATATTCCCACTACCCCCGGTAATCGGCGCTAGGCTTGGGCCTGTGACTACCGATATTCCCGATTTCACTACCCCCGCCTTTAACCCCGATAACCTCGGCGATGACTACGCCCAACATGTCATCGAACTGGGGGAAGATCCCGACGGTGAAGGGCCGGTACGCGCTGTTCTGGTTCGCTATCGCCCCGCTTCGTCGGAAAGCGAGTTTCACACACGTCCGGCGGTCCTCTGGATTCATGGAATGTCGGATTACTTCTTCCAGAAGCATGTGGCCGAACGCTACCACGCCGAAGGGTACGCGTTTTACGCCATCGACCTGCGCAAGTGCGGGCGCGCCCACTTGCCTGGACAGACGTGGCACGGTTGCAGCGATCTCACACATTACTTCGAGGACCTCAACGAAGCACTCGCGGTGGTGGAACAGTCTGGTCACACGAGCGTCAGTCTCAACGCGCACTCCACTGGTGGGCTGATTGCCGTGCTGTGGCTCGACTGGTTACGCAGCATGGGCGGCCATTGCCCGCAGGCTCCTCATATTTCCGTCACCTCAGCAGTGTTGAACTCCCCTTGGCTGACTCTCCACGTTTCCCGCGCTAAGGCTCCGGTGTACTCCGTGGCGGCTCGCGTTATGTCCCGGCTGCGCCCCAACAGTCTCATTCCGGTGCAGTCCTCGGGTGGCTACGGCAAGTCCATCAGCGTCGATCACCAGGGGCGCTGGGAGTACAACCGCACTTTCAAGCCGCTGACGGGACACGACAAGAACTGGCGTTGGCTGAACTCCATCATCGTCGGCCAACAGCGCGTCAGCCGCGGTATCGACACCGGCGTTCCGACGCTCGTCCTCCATTCAGACAACTACCTGCTCGGCTCCGACTACACCCCGGAACTGAACCGCGTCGACTCTGTCCTCAATACTGAGCAGATTGCCGATGCCACTGCCCATCTCGGCCCGCAGGCTCGTAATGTCGCAATTCCGGGGGCTCTTCATGACGTGTATCTGTCGGAGCCGGACGCACTGGAACGAGCTTTTGATGAGACCTTCCAATTCCTCGCCACTATCAAACCGGGAGACAGCGCCAAATAGGCCAAATAGGGACGGAATAGGGATTCGGAATAAAACCGCTTTCAGTACCGTTGAAGCAAACTAGTTTGACCGAAATGCTAGGAGTGCTTGTGACCACTGAGAATTCCCCTGAGGCTTCCCCACGCCACTACGATGTCATCATCATTGGAACCGGGTCAGGCAATTCCATTCCAGCCCCGGAGTACGACGATATTCGTATTGCGCTCGTCGAGGAGGGACGTTTCGGCGGTACGTGTCTGAACGTTGGCTGTATTCCCACCAAGATGTTTGTTCTGGCCGCCGATGCCGCTCGCACTATCCGGGAGGCCAGCCGCCTGGGTGTGCACGGCACCTATGATTCCGTTGACCTCAAGCAGATTCAAGATCGCGTCTTCGCCCAGCGTATCGACCAGATTGCCGACGGCGGCGAGGCGTACCGCCGCGGGGATGAGACCCCCAACATCGATGTCTACGACCGTCACGCGACCTTCGTCGGCCCGCGCACCATTCGCACCGGCATCGGTGAGGAAACTGTCGACATCACGGCCGACAACATCATCATCGCCGCAGGTTCCCGCCCACACGTCCCGGGCCTGATTGCAGAGTCCGGGGTGGATTACTACACCAACGAGAACATCATGCGCGTCGACAAGCTCCCGCGCGAGATGATTATCGTCGGCGGCGGCTACATCGCCAGCGAGTTCGCGCACGTCTTCGCTTCCTTCGGCACGAAAGTGCACATGTTGGTGCGCTCCAATGTCATGCTGCGCGGCTCCGATGCCGCTATCTCCGAGCGCTTCCACGAGGTAGCCGCACGCGACATCGACATCCGCATGAACACCTCCATCGCCGAGCTGTCCCAGGAGGGCGAAATCATCACCGCCACGCTTAACGACGGCACGGAGATTGCCGCCGATGCCCTGCTCGTGGCAACCGGTCGTATCCCCAACGGCGACCGCATGAACCTGGCCGCCGGCGGTGTGGACATGCACGACGATGGCCGCATCAAGGTTGACCAGTACGGCCGCACCTCAGCCGAAGGTGTCTGGGCACTGGGTGATGTCTCCAGCCCATATCAGCTGAAGCACATTGCCAACCACGAGGCCAAGGTTGTCTTTCACAACGTGCGGAACCCGTCCGACCTGCGTGCTTTTGACCACCGCTACATCCCGTCGGCGGTCTTCTCGCACCCGCAGATTGGCCAGGTCGGCATGACCGAGGACGAGGCTCGCGCCTGGGCTACGGACAACGGTACGGAGATTACCGTGAAGGTACAGAATTACGGGGATGTCGCCTACGGATGGGCACTCGAAGATCACGATGGCTTCGCCAAACTGATTGCGGACCGCGCCACCGGCCGACTGCTGGGCGCACACTTCATCGGTGAGCAGGCCGCGACCTTGGTGCAGCAGTGCATCCAGATGATGAGCTTCGAGATGGACGTGCGCGAAGTTGTCAAGGGTCAGCACTGGATTCACCCAGCACTACCCGAGCTAATTGAAAACGCCATCCTGGGCCTGGAATTCGATAACTAGCCCAACTGTTCAATGCCTGTAGCCTGGGCCAATGCGGGCCCAGCCAGGTGTTCTTCGACCGCATCGGCCAACAGGTCGACCTGCCGCAGCCGTTCTGCGGCAAACGAGGTATTAGAGCTGACCTCAAATCCGTCCCTGCCGACGGCAGCGGCCACTTCGCCCAACAGCTGACGGCGCACCTGGTCATTTTCTAGGTATCCGTGCCGATGAGTGCCGATTAGCATGCCACGCCGCGCTCCTTCTTCCTCGGACTCAGCGATAAAGGGAGCCTCGCTGCTTCGCACAACCTGCCCATTGTGCACTTCGTAGGAACCATCAGGGTGACTCACCAGCGTCTTCGTCTCCGCGAATTCAATGTCGGTGTCGAACACTCCGAGCCCGTTCACGGTTCCGGCTGCCGACTCCACCGAGTCAGTAATACTGGTGCAGAGCATTTGGAACCCACCGCAGATGCCAATCAGCGGCAGCCCCCGGGCGGCTCGGTTCTCCAGCACGTCGTCAAGCCCCTGCGCCCGCAACCACTTAAGATCGGCGACCGTCGACTTTGACCCGGGCAGCACGACCAGATCTGCGCGAGCAACGACCGATGGGTCAACGGTCCACTGCACGTGTACCCCTGGTTCACAGGCCAGCGCCTCGATGTCCGTGGCGTTGGAGACACGTGGTAGGCGAATGGCAGCCACGGACAGCGTTTCTGTTCCCAGCGGGGCGCTCGCAGGCCCCACCGATGCACCGGCGACTGTGCCGAGCGAATCCTCCGCGTCAACCCAGAGCCCCGGAATGAACGGCACTACGCCGAGTACGGGCACGCCGGTGTGCTCGCGAACCACGTCCAACCCCGGGGTCAACAACGACACGTCACCCCGAAACTTGTTGACGATAAAACCGGTGATTCGTGCGCGGTCTTCCGGGCTCAGAATCGCATGCGTGCCGACGAAATGTGCCAGCACCCCACCGCGATCAATGTCCCCGGCGACCACAACGGGCAGATCAGCGAGCTCCGCTAACCCCATGTTGGCAATATCCGACTCTCGCAGATTCACCTCTGCGGGACTGCCGGCACCTTCGCACAGGACGACATCGTACTGCTCCCGCAGCTCTGCCAATGTTTCGGCGACTACCCCGCGCAACGCTTTCCTTCGCGATCGGTACGTCAGAGCGCTCACGTGCCCGTCAGCTTTACCCTTGACCACCACCTGACTGGTGTGATCCGAGCCCGGTTTGAGAAGCACCGGGTTAAAGGAGACATCGGGTTCGAGCCCACACGCCAGCGCCTGCAGAGCTTGCGCGCGCCCAATCTCGCCGCCGTCGAGCGTGACCGCGCAGTTGTTGGACATGTTTTGGGCTTTAAAGGGCGCGACCCTCACACCACGACGCGCGAGCAACCGGCACATGCCGGCGACCAGAACCGACTTTCCGGCATCCGAGGTACAACCGGCAATCAGCGCTGCGGGAGCTTGCACGGGTTAGGCCTCTGGCTTCCAACCAGTCTGGAACTGCCCCGGAACATTCTGCTCATCCGGCAGGGTGAGAATCTCATGACCGTCGGCAGTCACCAGCACCGTGTGCTCGAACTGGGCCGTGAACTTGAAGTCATCATTCTGCACAGTCCAGCCGTTGTCCCAGATGTGGTACGGCAGCTCACCAAGGTTAATCATCGGCTCGACGGTCAGGGTCATGCCCGGCTCAAAAACGGTGTTCTGACTCGGCTCGTCGTAGTGCAGGACAATCAGACCATTGTGGAACGTGGTACCGACACCGTGACCGGTGAAGTCCCGAACAGTGTTGTAACCAAAGCGCTTGGCGTAGGACTCAATCACGCGACCAATGACGTTAATCTCGCGTCCCGGCTTGATGACCTTAATGCCGCGCATGGTGGCGTTGTAGGTGCGCTCCACCAGCTGGCGGTGCTCCTCCGAGACATTGCCAGCGAGGAAAGTGGCGTTGGTATCGCCGTGGACGCCGTTTTTGTAACCGGTGACATCGACGTTGACGATATCGCCGTCCTCAATAACCTGAGTATCCGGAATACCGTGGCAGACAATCTCATTGAGTGACACACAGCAGGACTTCTCAAAACCGCGGTAGCCCAGCGTGGACGGGTAGGTGTCGTGGTCCAGCAGATACTCATGCACCACCCGGTCAATCTCATCCGTGGTCACACCCGGAGCTACGGCCTTTCCGGCCTCCACCAGTGCGTTGGCAGCAATACGAGAGACCTCTCGCATGTTTTCAATGTCTTCCGGGGTCTGTACCAGCGGCTCGCCGACGCCTTCCTGAACCTCGTCCTTCCAGGCGTATTCCGGTCGTTCAATATGTGCCGGGACAGTACGAATTGGCGTGGACTTTTGCTGAGTAAGTGGAGAACGCTGAGTCATGGCACATACTCTACCCCTACCCCGGATTCGATTTTCGGCCTGGGCAGGTTTCCTAGCCGGAAATGGCCTAGCCCTCGTCTCCTGAGCCTTCATCCATGTTTGCAAAGAACACATCGGTAATCGCCACCGCGTGCTCGGATCCGCCACCGCCGACAATGAGCGTGGCGAAGGCCAAATCATCACGGTAGCCAGTGAACCACGCATGTGAGCCACCAGCGAACTCTGCCTCACCGGTCTTTGCGTAAACTTCACCGCGGCCAGCAATGGCCGAACCTGTACCGGAGGTCACCACCGCGCGCATGAGCGTGCGCACTTCATTCAACACCTCAGGTGGCAGGGGCTCCGATGTCTGCGACTGCCAGGTTCCCGCACTGGGCACGAGTGTCGGAGTCGGGGTGCGTCCGGCTGCCACCGTCGCCGAGACCATAGCCATACCAAACGGGCTGGCCAAGTCGTTTCCCTGTCCGTAGCCCGCGTCAATGCGCTCGACTTCGTCACTGCCATCAGAAACACTGCCGGTAATAGTGTCGAGCCCCGCGATACGATAATCGATACCGATGCCGAAGTTCTTGGACTCCTCCTTGAACTGCCCTGGCTTCAACTTATGTGCGATGTCGCCAAAGGTGGTGTTGCAGGAACGTGCGAACGCATCACTCAGAGAAGTATCACCGACACCGCTGCCGTTATAGTTGGTGACAATACGCGGCCCAATTTCCATTGAACCTGGGCATGGCACTGTCGACCCTGCATTCAAACCCTCATGCTGCACGCCCGCAGCGGCGGTGACAATCTTGTAGGTCGACCCTGGCGGGAACTGTCCCATCAGCGCCAGGTCTCCGTCCTTATCCGCTTCGGCCGTCTGTGCAACTGCCAGGATCTTTCCTGTCGACGGCTGCACAGCCACCAGCATTGCCTTCGCATCCTTGCGTGTATCCACTGCCTTTTGGGCGGCGTCCTGCACCTTCTTGCTAATCGATGCCTGTACCGCCGGCGCTACATTCGGAGAAACTTCATACAGCGTGCCGACGACAGCCCCATCCTCGTTGGCCGCCACGATATTCCACCCATCGGAGCCATGATCGCCAGTGTCCACGAGTTTCTCCACGCGGCTCATCAAGTCGGGAGCGAAACCTGGGTCGGGTCGCACCATTGCAGCTTCATCGTTGACCGAAATACCGTCGATGTCGGCGAGGTCATTTTTAACCCGCTGCGGGGTGGAGGATGGAAGCACAATCAGCGAAAAATTACCCTTTCCGCCGCTTGCCTGCTCCCCCACTGCACGCGCATCGAGCTTTGGACCGTCTTCCGGCATTTCGTTATTAATCACCGTCGCCGCGCGGTTAATCGCCGATTGCACATTGCCCACCCGATCTCGATTGAGGATTACGCGATGCACAGTCCCAGGCTCGAGCAGAGCCGCACCATCGGATCCGACGACAGACGGACGCGGCGCAGCAATAGTGCGCAATTCCGGATGCTGATTCCTGCCCAGCTGCGGATGCAGCGATGCCGGAGACCAGCGCAAAGCCCAATCCCGCTGTCCTGACTCGGTCTTGGTCAACGTGAAAGTGGTGTCATAGCCCCAGTGTCTCTGATGAGGCAGCTGCCAGTTCATAGTCACTTCCGCCGAGGATTGATTCGAGCTGGTGTCAACACCCTCGATTTCAAACTCAAGCCCCTCCGGCTGAAGTCCGTCAGTGGCCGCCTTCAAATCGCTTTCCGCAGAGTCCGGGTGATCGGTCAGCGCCGCCGCCTCAGCGACGTCACCTTCCGCAAGCGCTCCCAAAAACTCTTCCAGCACCTCACGCCCGGTGTCGGGCCGCGGCGTACACGCGGCGGATGACAGCACAAGCCCCGTGATTGCCACAGCCGAGATGCTGCGGATCAGAGGCGTGCGGCGCGAAGATTGTTCCATGTGGGCTGACGTTAGCACCGTAATGCTTTACGACGACGCTGGCACGCCGCAACCTTCTATCAGCGGTTTAGCACAATTGGATTGACCACGTCTGCGGCCATGACCACAACGCCGAATACGAGCAAAACTGCGGTGAAGGCCATGGTGATTGGCATGAGCTTGGTGTAGTCAGCCGGCCCAAGCGCTGGCTTACCGAACACCTTGCGAATCCGGTCACGAATGCGCTCGTAAATGACAACGGCAATATGACCGCCATCCAGCGGAGGTAGTGGCACCAGGTTGAACACCGCCAGGAAGTAGTTGAGATTGGCCAGCAATAAGAAGAATGAGGGCCACTGGTTCATCTCAACCAATTCACCGCCTGCACGTGAAGCCCCGACAACGCTCATGGGGCTCGCCGGATCACGCTGAGCGCCGAAGATAGAGGCGACCACGCCTGGAACCTTCTCTGGAATGGAGAGCAGTCCGTTCCACACAGCCCCGAACAGACTTCCGGTGAAGCTTGCAGCACCACCGATAGCGGTGAACGCGTTGTACTCGTGGAGGATGGTCTCTGGACGCTGAAAGGCGATACCAATCGCTGGCTGGTCGATGTCCTGGCTGTCGTTAGTCTTGCGTTTAACGACCTCTGGGGTAACCGTAACCGTTTGAGTGGTTCCGTTCCGATTAATAGTCATCGTGATGTCCCCGCCTGCGGAGCTGCCGATGAGCGACACAGCCTCAGGGTAAGAAGTGATCCTGGTGCCATTGACCTTCTCAATGACATCTCCGGCACGCAGTCCTGCGCGCTCGGCGGGACCAGCGCCGGTGCAGGGCTCTAGGGTGCCATCGGCACGCTGTGCCGGTGAAACACACTGAACCGACTGAATGCGTGGTGCCATTTCCTTGCCCATGTTGGGCAGACCCCACGTCACAGCGATGAAATAGAGAATAAGGAACCCGATAATAAGGTTCATCGCCACTCCACCGAGCATGACAATAGTCCGTTGCCACCATGGCTTCTTGTACATGGCATAGGGCTCTTCAGCGGGATCAATTGGATCCATCGCAGTCATGCCCGCAATGTCACAGAATCCGCCGAAAGGGATTGCCTTAACTCCGTACTCGGTGTCATGCCCACCAGCGGCGGCATGATGCCGTTTAAAGGAGAAGAGCGTTGGGCCAAAACCAATGAAGTAACGGCGAACTCGCATTCCGCACAGTCGAGCGGCAGTGAGGTGGCCCCATTCGTGGAGGGCGATAGTCACCGCGATGCCGATTGCGAAGAGTAAAACTCCAAGAAGAAATGTCACGAGTGCTCACCCTACCCCCACTTTGGGCAAACCAGAACACCGGCGGGGAGTTTCCGGCCGGGCGAAGTCCCAATTTCAGCAAGTTCTAAGGTATCCTTACACCCGATACTCAAGATTGTCTGAAAATGCGCTCAGTCGCTTTCAGCAAAATCGTATATAGACTGCAGATAGACTGAAGTGCATATAGAGTGCAATTCGCCGAAAGTGTTAACAGGAGGACTTTCAAGTGAGCAACCACGAGCCAAAGGAAGAGATTTACCGCGGCGTCAGCACCCTCGACGAGCCGTCGGCGAAGTGGGGCTGGCACGGCATTAGCAAGAGCGCTATGCAGAAGGCCGGCTGGATTTCTGTGATCTTCCTGCTGGGCATGACCATCGGTAACCACAAGGGCAACGTCGAGAACTGGTGGCTGGTCGCCATTGCTGCTCTGATTGCCATTGGTCTGCTGCTGCAGCTGTTCGCCCCGCAGGGTTCCCAGGCCCGCACCGTTACTGCTCACAACAAACCGGAAGGCCACATTGAGCCTGAGTGGGCACGCGACCAGGTCAACGGCACCGGCGTCTACGCTGACCTGACTGACTCGCAGCTGCGCTCCTGGAACCGCCTGCCGGAAGGCCAGGACCAGTAGAGTTAGCCACTTTTAAAGAAAGTCTGGTTTTAACAGCTCTATAGCGAAACAGAGCATAGAAAAATCCGCACCGGATGTTTTCGGTGCGGATTTTTTGCTATCTACCTTCTACACTTCTTCAGCCGCCAACTGACCACACGCTGCGGCAATCTCATTGCCACGGGTATCGCGAACCGTACATGGCACTCCCTGAGCCTGTACACGGCGGACAAACTCCTCCTGCTGCTTCTTCGGGGAGGCGTCCCACTTCGAGCCCGGAGTTGGATTGAGTGGAATCAGGTTGACGTGGACGCGTGAGCCCAGAGCATTGTGAAGCTTCTTACCCAGGAGATCGGCACGCCAATCCTGGTCGTTGATGTCACGAATCAAGGCGTACTCGATGGAGACACGACGACCGGTCTTGTCGGCGTAGTATCGGGCCGCATCGAGAACCTCGGCCACTGTGAAGCGGTTATTGATTGGCACCAGCTCATCGCGAAGCTCATCATCCGGAGTGTGCAGTGACACTGCGAGGGTGACGGACAGGTCTTCGTCGGCAAGCCGTCGGATGTTCGGAGCAAAACCGACCGTGGAGACGGTGACGTTGCGCATCGAGATACCAAATCCCTCTGGTGACGGCCGCGTGATCCGGTGGACGGCGGCGAGAACGCGATTGTAGTTTGCGAGCGGCTCCCCCATGCCCATGAAGACAATGTTGGTGAGGCGACCGCCTTCTGCCGCCATGGTGGCGGCAGCCTCGCGGACCTGGTCCACAATCTCTGCTGTCGAGAGGTTACGCTGCAGACCCCCTTGCCCGGTCGCACAGAATGGACACGCCATACCGCAACCCGCTTGCGAGGAGATGCACAGCGTAGCGCGATCTGGGTACTTCATCAGCACGGATTCCAACAACGTGCCGTCACCTGCACGCCACAGTGTCTTACGGGTTTCGCCGTCGTCACAGGTGATGTGACGAACGGGAGTCAGCAGCGGCGGGAAAAGGCTGTCCTTGACCTTCTGACGATCTGCTTCCGGCAGGTCGGTCATCGTCATGGGGTCAGCTTCGAGCCGGCCATAGTAGTGACGTGCAATTTGGTCAGCGCGGAAAGCCGGCAGACCCAATTCCTTGACCGCAGCCTTCCGTTCCTCAACATCGAGGTCGGCGAAATGGGTCGCAGGCATGCCGCGACGTGGGGCTTTAAGAACAATTGGAAGTGAAGATGCCATGATGGCACCCATTTTCGCATGTAATGACAGTTTTGGCCTAATGCTCAGCAAAGCTAAGTCTGCTCAGCGAACTTTCACAGGTGGTACATACCTGCCAAAACGTGTTGAATGATAGGTATGACTAAAGCTAATCAGCCGAATAACGACAGGCCGCTTTTCGACGATGCTCCGGCGTACTCCCCTAATGATTATGAGGCACCCGCACCTGAGCAGGACAATCTGCCAGAGCCCGTCGCGGAATCGCAGGCGGAAAAAGAGTCCGCACCGGCTTCCGCACCAGCACCTGCCCCTGGTCCGCGCAAGGTCAAGAAGACCACGGCGGGCTCGATGTGGGTCGGTCTTGTCATCAGTGCTATTTTGCTGATTGTGTTGCTGGTATTCATTCTGCAGAATCAGCAGGAGACCGCACTAAACCTGTTCGGCTGGACCTGGAACTTCCCGGTCGGCGTCGGAATGCTGTTCGCTGCTATTCTCGGTGCTCTCATCACCGCTCTTATCGGCGGCTGGCGAATGCTGGATTTGCGACGCCAGATTCGTAAGGGCGACAACTAGAGCCTGATTAAAACAGCCTGACTAAGCCTGCCTGATTAGACCAGGCTGAAAAGCTGCAATATCAGCCACGCCATCGCGGCAGATGGCAGCATGCCGTCCAGGCGGTCCATCAGACCGCCGTGGCCCGGCAACATCGAGGACATATCCTTGATGCCCAGATCCCGTTTGAATTGGGACTCCATTAAATCGCCGAGCGTCGCTGAAATGACCAGCGCGATGCCAAGCACAATGCCCTGCCACCACGGAGCATGCAGCATATAAATTGCACAGAGCGTCCCTGTGATTGCTGCGAGAACGAGAGAGCCACCGAACCCTTCCCAGGACTTCTTGGGACTCACCTTCGGAGCCATCGGGTGCTTTCCGAACATGACTCCAGCGGCATAGCCGCCAACGTCATTAGAAATAACACCGAGCATAAAGGTCACAATGACCCAGCGGGGATCTACTCCCCACGGATTGTCCATCTGCACCAACCGCACGGCCAGTGCAGCAAAGAATGGAATCCACATCACCACGAAAACTCCAACTGCGACATCCCGCAGCCAATTCCGTGGTGCTTCGGCCATACCGTGTAAGAACAGGCGGACGACCAGCAAAAGCATCAGGGTGACGGCCAGGCCCATCACCAGGCCATCTATCCCCCAATAGGCGGACAGCCACACCATAAGCTGACCGCCGAGAATCATTACCGGACGGGGAACCTGCCAGTCCGACTCGCGGAGGCGCTCACAGACCTCCCACGTTGCGAGGCCAACCGCAGCAGCGATAAGAACGGTCCAGGCAAGCGCCCCGAGCAGCAAGCCGATGATGACAATCGCACCAAGGGCTACGCCTACCGCAATCGCAACCGGCAGATTTCTACCAGCTGAGTTGCGTGGTTTGATAACTCGTAGCTCGTCTAGAACTCGCTCTTTATTAGACGCTGGCTTCGACGTTGGCATTGGCGCCTCAATTCCCCTCTCCCGGTTGAATGTGAAGGCCTAAACCTCCATCAGTTCCGCTTCCTTGCGCTCAACCAAGGAGTCGACCTGCTCGACGTAGTTCTTGGTGACCTGGTCCAGCTCCTTCTCGCCAGCCTGCACCTCGTCCTCGCCGGCGTCGCCGTCCTTCTGAATCTTCTTCAGAGTTTCCATGCCCTTACGACGGACATTGCGAATCGCAATCTTGGCGTCTTCACCCTTCGAACGAGCGACCTTGACCATTTCGCGGCGGCGCTCCTCGGTCAGCTGCGGGATAGTAACGCGCAGCACCTGGCCGTCATTAGTCGGGTTAACGCCGAGATCGGAGTTGCGAATAGCATTCTCGATGTCACCCATGACACTGAGCTCATACGGCTTAATCAGCAGCATGCGCGGCTCCGGAACCGAAATGGTCGCCATCTGGGTAATCGGGGTCGGAACACCGTAGTACTCCGCAATAACGCCGTTGAACATCGCCGGGTTTGCGCGACCGGTGCGGATGTGGGTCAGCTCTTCGCGGCAGTGTTCCACCGAGCTACCGTACTTTTCTTCGCAGTCAAGCAGGACTTCATCAATCATTGTGTTTCCAACCTCGGGTTTCTTGTACTCGGGTTCTAGGGGTTCTAGAGAGTTCTAAAGAAAGAACGTATTAGGGACAAATTTATCAGCTGTGGACAAGAGTACCGATTCGCTCACCGGCTACCGCACGCGCAATGTTTCCGTCGGTAAGCAGATTGAACACCAGAATCGGCATGTTGTTGTCCATGCACAGTGAGAAGGCAGTGGCGTCGGCAACACGCAAGTCGCGTTCGAGCACCTCGCGGTGGGTGATGTCGTCGAACAGCTCAGCGTCCGGCACCTCACGCGGGTCAGCCGAGTAAACACCGTCGACGGCCTTGGCCATCAGCAACACCTCGCAACCAATCTCCAGGGCGCGCTGTGCTGCGGTGGTATCAGTGGAAAAGTAAGGCATGCCCATGCCTGCGCCGAAGATGACCACGCGGCCCTTTTCCAGGTGGCGCTTGGCGCGCAGCGGCAGGTAGGGTTCTGCAACCTGTGCCATGTTGATAGCGGTCTGAACGCGGCAGTCCACGCCCTCCTGCTCGAGGAAGTCCTGCAGAGCCAGGCAGTTCATCACGGTGCCGAGCATGCCCATGTAGTCCGAGCGAGCACGATCCATACCACGCTGTTGAAGCTGCGCGCCACGGAAGAAGTTGCCACCTCCGATGACGACGCAGACCTCAACGCCCTTTCGAGAGACCTCTGCAATCTGTCGGGCAACGTTTTGCACCACGTCCGGGTCAACACCAACCTTGCCGCCGCCGAACATCTCGCCACCGAGCTTGAGCATCACACGTTTGAAGCCATTGCGCTCGACAGATTCTGCCATGACTATGCACCTTTCTCGCCGTTTAAAAAGTCGCAGACGAGTCTACCCGGTCAGGGCAGTAAGGCACACTTGACGCTCCGCAGCGTCGGCGACAAGACCGAATCGCCCGAGGGACAAGATAGCAAAATACCCCGCCCGGAGAACCCGAGCGGGGCAAATGCACGTTAGCAAACAGCTAAAAACTAGAGCACGAATTAACGCGTAATTAGTGCTGACCAACCTCGAAGCGAGCGAAACCGGTCAGGGTAACGCCAGCCTCGTCCATGAGCTGCTTGACGGTCTTCTTGTTGTCGGCGACAGACGGCTGCTCCAGCAGAACAACGTCCTTGTAGAAACCATTCAGACGACCCTCGACAATCTTGGCGATAGCCTGCTCCGGCTTGCCTTCCTCGCGGGTAATCTTCTCGTAGACAGCGCGCTCTGCCTCGACACGGTCAGCCGGGACATCCTCGCGGGACAGGTACTGGGCCTTCAGAGCGGCAACCTGCATAGCAGCTGCGTGAGCAATCTCTGCAGCCTTGTCGCCCTCGCCGGTGTAGGCAACCAGAACACCGACGGCTGCCGGCAGGTCTGCTGCACGACGGTGCAGGTAGACAGCGATGTTGTCGCCCTCGAGAGTAGCGGCGCGACGCAGCTCCAGCTTCTCACCGATCTTTGCGGACAGCTCCTGGGTAGCGTCAGCGGCGGACTGACCGTCCAGGTCAGCGGCAGCGAGCTCTTCCGGGGAGTTTGCCTTGACTGCTGCAGCAGCGTCGGCGACCTTGTTGGCGAAGTCGATGAACTCCTGGTTCTTAGCAACGAAGTCGGTCTCGGAGTTGACCTCGACCATGGTGTTGCCAGAAACAGCAATCAGGCCCTCGGCAGCGGTGCGCTCTGCACGCTTGCCGACGTCCTTTGCTCCCTTAATACGCAGGATCTCGACAGCCTTGTCGAAATCGCCGTCGGTCTCGACGAGTGCGTCCTTACAAGCCTTCATGCCGGAGCCGGTCAGCTCACGGAGCTTCTTGACGTCAGCAGCAGTGAAATTCGCCATGCTGGGCGTTCCTCCTTGTGGTGGTTAGAACTTGTGGTGGTTAGAAAGTTCAGCTTTACTCAGCGGTTGCCGTCTCGGTTGCAGCGGAGCCCTCGGCGTCCATCTCTGCAGCCTGGTCGGTGTTCTCGGCGGCGGACTCGATCGGAGCGTCGCCTGCTGCCTCGCGAGCAGCGTTGGCCTCGCGCTCAGCGCGAGCCTTGCGGCCCTCTTCAACAGCCGTGGAGATGATGCGGGTCAGCACGGAAGCAGCGCGGATAGCGTCGTCGTTGCCCGGGATCGGGTAGTCAACGTCATCCGGGTCGCAGTTGGTGTCCAGGATGGCAACAACCGGGATGCCCAGCTTCTTGGCCTCGGAGACTGCGATGTGCTCCTTGTTGGTGTCAACGATCCACAGTGCGGACGGAACCTTGGACATGTCGCGAATGCCGCCCAGGGTGCGCTCCAGCTTGGTGCGCTCGCGGGTCAGCATCAGGATTTCCTTCTTGCCGCGACCCTCGTAGCCGTTTTCAGCAGCGTCCATTGCCTGAAGCTCCTTCAGGCGAGCCAGACGCTTGGAAACGGTGGCGAAGTTGGTCAGCATGCCGCCGAGCCAACGGTGGTTGACGTACGGCATGTCAACGCGCTCTGCCTCGTTCTGAACGGCTTCCTGAGCCTGCTTCTTGGTACCGACGAACAGGATGTTGCCACCGTGAGCGACAGTCTCCTTGACGAACTCGAAAGCCTCGTCGATGTAGGTCAGGGTCTGCTGCAGGTCGATGATGTAGATGCCATTGCGCTCGGTGAAGATGAAACGCTTCATCTTCGGGTTCCAACGACGGGTCTGGTGACCGAAGTGGACACCTGCATCGAGCAGTTCTCGCATGGATACAACAGCCATGTCATATTCAGGGAAGATTCTCACGTCCAGCCTGACTAGGGCTGCGGCTGCTTCCCTTCCTTTCTTATCCGATATAGGTGGTTACAGTTCACGCACAGGCTTTCCCTGTGCCCTAGCGCTCCCCCGCTGCTTCACACCCGACAGACGTTCCTGTCGAGCACCCGTGAACCAGCCGGAATGGGTCGCGCGCGTAGTCTTTGCGTTAATGCCTGCCCATTAAGGCAGACACCGCGAGCGCCATCTTATCTGATACATTGCGCAGGTCGCAATATCTGACACGCCCCGCTATCCACAGGGCGAAAAGTCATCCACAGCTGAGCCCATTTTGCAACGCTTTTCGCTTGTCGACGAATGCAGCGTCCGCCACACTATCGCGCATGGCGACCAATCAGAGTTTCAGGCGCTCGCTAATGCGCACATTAGCGCTATTTGTGCTCACTGTCGCGCTGACCACACCCCCGAACCCGCCGCCAGCAATCGGCGAGCCGGTGTCCACTGTTGCACACACCCTCCCCGTTCACGGAAAAGTCCTACGCGACTATGCACCACCGGAAAAACGCTGGCAATCCGGGCACCGTGGCGTGGACCTCAGCGCCTCACCTGGCCAACCCATCCACGCTTCAGCTCCTGGAGTAGTTCATTTCGCCGGCTCGATTGCCGGCATGACTTCCGTGTCGATCATGCACGCTGACGGCATCCGCACCACCTATCAACCGCTCGACACCACCCTTAAAAAGGGCGACCGCGTTGCCGCGGGGCAGGTAATCGGACATTTCGCCATCAGCGCCAAACACCCCGAACCGGGTTTGCACTGGGGCGCACTCCGCGGCAAGGATTACCTCAACCCGCTCGATTTGGTGCAGAGGCGACCGATTGTGCTCAAACCTGTACGAGATTAAGCGGCAGTACGAGATTAAGCGCGCGGATGCGCTCGCTTATGCACTTCACGAAGTCGATCTGCCGAGACGTGCGTATAAATCTGTGTGGTCGCCAGACTCGAGTGGCCAAGCATCTCCTGCACCACACGCAAATCGGCACCGCCTTCCACCATCGCTGTGGCCGCAGAGTGCCTGAGCGCATGCGGTGAAACATCGGCCCACTTATGAATTACTCGGCGCGCCTGCCGCGGATTCAACCTGCCGCCACGCACGCCCAGAAAAAGCGCCTGCTCGGCCTTAGCCGATGGGTGGAACTGCCCCCGTACCTTAAGCCAGCCCTTCAACGCCGCTTCCGCTGGAGCACCAAAGGGCACGATGCGCTGCTTGTTACCTTTGCCCACCACAGAGATGATGTGCTGGGAGAAGTTCACATCAGAGATGTCGGCTCTGCACAACTCCTCTACGCGCATTCCCGTGGCATACAGCAATTCCACGATGGCTAAATCCCGAGCCGCAACGACACTATCCTCGGAAGCCACCTTCTCGATAGCCCCCTCGATTTTCTCCGGCGAGAGCACTTCCGGGAGGTGCTGATGCTTTTTCGGTGTAGATAGCCGCAGCGAAGGATCTGCGTCGAGAATCTGTCGAGCCACAAGCCAGCTACAGAACTGCCGAATGGACGTCGTCAGGCGAGCCAGCGATGACCGCGCCGCGCCTGCCGAATGCTTGGCGCCGAGGTGTGCCCGGATGACGGGCGTGGAGAGCTCACTAATATGTTTCAGACCGGCGAGTAGGGGGATTAGGTCAGCGCGATAGGCGCGAACCGTGGCATCGGAGAGCCGGCGGGAGTAGGTCAACTCATCGAGGAAGTCCATGAGCACCGCCTCAACGTTGGCAGACAGCCCTAGGTCCTGCTCAGCGTTGTTGTCTTTATCGGATGCGCGCGTCACGGTCATGACCATACAGGGTTAAGGCTCAAAAAGTGTGTCCGATTGGGCTGATTTTTAGCAGTTGATCTG
>NZ_CAMQAZ010000025.1 GCF_946998835.1 uncultured Corynebacterium sp.
CACCCTCGATCTTCTCGACCTTGACGAGGTCACCTTCGGCAACCTTGTACTGCTTGCCGCCGGTCTTGACGATCGCGTACATAGGAGGGCTACCCCTTTATCTGAGAAACTCGACTCAAGGAATCTTTGTAATTCCTTGACTGGACAATGGAATTGCGATTAGTTGCGCGTGCATCACACTTCAGGGACATACCCGAAAGACCCGAAAGCGAAATCCGAGTAGATTTCCCCGTTCTGGACGTTTCCTTGCCACCAGCGCCTCGAGCACCAGTGGGCATGACCAGATACGCCTACTAATCAGCGACTGGTCAAGAGTAGCGAAAAATCCCCATAAATTACAAACTGCCCGAGTAAGACCATGTCCCCCATGGGTTTCCACAGTCTTCTCGGGCAGTTGCGCTGAGCACTTTCCGACCCCTGCCTCAGAGGTCGAAAAACAGCACCCTACCTGGCCTTACTCTAGGTTCTTAAGACCTAGTTCTGGCCACTTCGACGCACTGCGCGACGCACTCGGCGGCGACGATTGGTTGGCCTCGTCTCCGGCACTGACGCACCGCGATAAACCTGCTTCTGCTCCGGCTTAGCAGTCCGGTTGGAAGCACTCTGTCGCTGCTTTGACGCACCCTGCTCCGCATCGCTTTGCGACGAAATCCTGCGCACCGCCCGACGGCGATTACGGCGAGCTCCCGTGCCCTGAACCGATACGACCTCAACACGCGACTTACCGGAGCGACGGTTACCACCGCTGCGGTTGTCCTCCGCGCGCTTTCCACTCTCGCTGCCTTCAGCGTCTGCCTTTGGCTTAGCGGAGTCGAAGTCCTCGCGACGCGGTGCGTGATCCGAGCGAGAGTTACCACGAGTCGGTCGGCGACGGCGTGGCGAGCGCTCGAACGCATCCTTGGCCTCTTCATAGGTCTGCGACTCCGAAGCCGCGGCATTGCCGCCCTTGCGAGTATTGCCGTCCTTGCTGTCCTTAACTGGCTCCTTCACATCGGTGTTGGAAGGTGCCTGTGCCTTAGCTGCATCCTGCGCCACCACAACCTGAGTTTCCTGCGCAGTCGTGCGACGAACAGCTCGACGACGGCGACGGCGAGCGGTAGCGCTGCCGGTTGTCTCAGAGTCGCTACGGGCTCCGCGACCTCCGCCGTTGTCATCCCGGTCATCGGCATCGTGCGCTGCCGTATCAACGGCAACGTGCTCCGCTACCCGGCGGCGCGTCGCCCGACGACGACGGCGCTTACCCTCCTGCGGCATGTACCGGTCATCCGACGGCTCCTCTGGGTCCTTCTCACGGGCTTCCGCAACGGCGGCGGCTGCCAGTTCAGCCAGGTCATTGGAGCCGTCCGAACGCTCATGACGGTCGCGGCGTTCCTGGCGTTCACTACCGCTCTGGCGCTGCTCATTATTACGGCCCTGACTCTTGCGAGCACGGCGACGACGCGGCGGCTTCGGCTCATCGTTCTCAGAAGAGACAATGACCGCTTCGACAGCAGCTGCAACACGCTTGTCGGCTGCCTCCTTGTCGTGCTGGTTGGTCTCCGCGTCGTCGTCAAGCGCGACCTTGGAAGACTCAGCCTGGTCGCCATGATCGCGGTGCATGGCCAGCGCGGCCGGGTGGTTAGCTGGGTTGTGCTCCGAGCGCGACTTGTTGCGGCGCTTGGACTTGCCCTGCTCGTCGTTGCGGCGGCCGTTCTTGTGGCCACGGCTCTGATTGTCCTGCTCGACCGGATCGATGTGGATGATCAGACCTCGGCCATTACAGCAGCTACACGGCGTGGAGAAGGTCTCCAGCAGACCAGTGCCCAGACGCTTGCGTGTCATCTGGACGAGGCCGAGTGAGGTGACCTCGGAGACCTCGTGACGCGAGCGGTCGCGGCCGAGAGCCTCCTTTAGACGGCGCAGCACCAAGTCCTGGTTTTCCGGCAGCACCATGTCGATGAAGTCGACGACGATCATGCCGCCCAGATCGCGCAGGCGCATCTGGCGGACGATTTCCTCGGCGGCCTCCAGGTTGTTGCGGGTTACCGTCTCTTCCAGGTTTCCGCCAGCGCCGGTGAACTTACCCGTGTTGACGTCGATGACCGTCATGGCCTCAGTGCGGTCGATGACCAGCGTTCCGCCCGAGGGCAACCAGACCTTGCGGTCGAGTGCCTTGGCCAGCTGTTCATCGATGCGGAAGTTCTCGAAGACATCTGCGCCGCCGTGTTCCTTGGCGAAGTAGCGCTGCAGTCGCGGCTCTAGCTCCGGCGCCAGGTCGCCGATGTAGTCCGTCACTGTGTTCCACGGACGGTCGCCCTCCACCACAAGACGCGAGAAGTCCTCGTTGAAGACGTCGCGGACGACCTTGACCAGCATGTCCGGTTCCTCGTACAGCGCAATCGGCTTTGCGCCGCGCTTGGCCTTAGCAGCCTCGGAGGCCTCCCAGATCTCCTGCCACTGCGATTCCAGACGCTTGATGTCAGCCTCGATGGCCTCCTTGGACACGCCCTCAGCTGCAGTACGAATAATCGTGCCCGAGCCCTCCGGCGTAACCTCGCTCAGAATGGACTTCAGACGCTTGCGCTCCGGCTCCGGCAGCTTGCGGGAAATACCTGCGCTACGACCGCCCGGCACGTACACCAGGAATCGACCAGCCATCGAAATGTGGGTGGTCAAACGTGCACCCTTGTGACCAATCGGGTCCTTGGAGACCTGCACCAGAATCTGATCGCCGGCCTTCAACGCATGCTCAATCTTGCGCGAACGCGACTTCGTGCCCAGCAGCTTCCAGTTCAGGTCGCCAACGTAAATAACACCGTTGCGGTCAGTTCCGATGTCGATGAACGCTGCCTCCATGCTGGGCAGGACGTTCTGCACACGACCGAGGTAAATATTGCCAATCTGCGTGGTCTGCGTGTCCGAGGTGACAAAGTGCTCGACCAGCAGGTCGTCTTCCAGCACGCCGACCTCAGTGACAATGCCCGAGTGGTCATGGCGCTTGCGCTCACGCACCACCATCGTGCGCTCCACCGACTCACGGCGAGCCAGGAACTCCGCCTCCGAAATCACGTGACGCTTGCGCGATTCCTCACGACGCTCGATGCGGCGACGTCGCTGCGCCTCCAGGCGGGTCGATCCCTTAATCGCCTGCGGCTCCTCGACCTCGTCGTGGGTTTCCTCTTCGCGTTCAGTGTTCTCGGTGGTACTTTTCGCCTGCTGAGCGTCATCATTACGACGCCCCCGTCCACGACGGCGACGGCGCGGGCGCGGCTGACGCTCCGTTTCGCTTGACGACGAGCCGTTCCCCTCCCCCGCGTTGCCATTGGCATCCTGGTTGGAGGCGTCGTTGTCTGCCGAAGTCGAATCCTCGGTGGCTGCATCCTTGGCCCTGGCCGAGACAGCCTGCGGAGCCAGGAAGATAGGCGCAAACGCGGTCTGTTCCTCCGCTACCGGCGGCTCCGGAACAACTGGTGGTTCGATGTCCTGCAGGGCTTCGGTCTGAGTGTTTTCCGTCGGCTCAGCGGTCTTAGTCTCTGCGGTGGACTCAGTTGCAGGAGTTTCCTGCTTTTCGGGTGCTTCCTGCTTTTCGGCCGCCTCCTGCACTTCCTCTGCTGCTGGGGCACTGGTCGTGCGGGTTGCACGACGCACTCGGCGACTGCGGCGTGTGGTCGTGGAAGCGCTCTTTGCCGCGGGCGCCTCGGCGGTGGCTTCCTCTGCGACCTCGGTGGCGTTCTCTGGTGCGGTGTCGTCAACACTGTCGGTAGCCTTCTTCGACGACGGCTGAACCACAGCCTCAACGGCTTCTTCGACGACCGAGTTCGCGTCCTTCTCCTGCTTAGCGTCCTTCGCTACCTTTTCTTCCGGGGCCCCTGCGGTCTTCTTTACTGCACGCTTGCGCGTTGCCCGCTTCTTAGTCGTGCTCTTCTTCTCGTCGCTCTTCTTTTCCTCGGTCGGCTTCTCTGCAGTCTGCTTTGCCGAGGATTTCTTAGCCGAGGTCTTGGCTTCCTTCTGCTCAGCCGCTTCCTCAGCAGGTGCCGCATCCGATTTAGCTTCGCTCTTGGCTGCCTTTTTATCGGCCTTCTTGGCAGTTGTCTTTTTGGCGGTTGTTTTCTTGCTGCTCTTCTTAGCGGCCGACTTCTTCTCGGCCTTGGCTGCGGTCTTCTCGTCCGACTTCTCCGCAGGCTTGTCCTCGGACTTTTCGTCGGATTTTTCGTCCGATGCCTCCGACTTGCCCGACTTGTCTGCCAACTGCTTGTCCTTTGCAGCTGACTCTTCGCTGCTTGGCTTGGTCGCGGAAGTTTCGTCGTTAAGCGGGGCATCCTCCGGATGATCGCCGATGAAATTCAGCACCGCATCGAGCTGATTTTGATTAATCGTGGACGCAGCGGACTTTACGACAATCCCCGCGTGCCCCAGAGCTTCAATGGTTTCTTTCGAGGTCAGCCCCAAGCTCTTGGCCAGGTGGTGGACTCGGGTTTTCAGAGCCGCCGACTCGCGATCAAACTCGCGTGCCTTAGCGACAACATCCTGGCTGAAATTTGCCACTGTATTTGTTTCTCCTTGACACCCCACCACGCAAAACCCAGCAACAGGAGGCGCACTCTTTGTCATTCCATGTGCGCGTACGTCCCGTTGTGGCCTTGGGAACCAGGCGGAGCAACGATGTTGCGACAGCCACTTCATTTGCACCAAACATGCAGATAGAGGGCCGAAAGCGATGAACAATTATGAAAGTCTATTTGGCAGGCCTACCGGCTGACTCGGGGATTCAGCGATCACATGCGAACTATTCAATCCGCCGGAGCGAACTCCCGAGCACTACTGCTGCTGTCCATTGTCGCACATATCAAGCAGGTGGCGCGCACCGACATCGGCGACGGCGAGCCAATCCGAGTTAGTGACCTCGCTTATAGCAAAAATGGCCCGAAAAATAGCCTGAAAGTGCTATAAAGTTGGGCAGTTTCACATGTGCAGCCCGTATTCACATGTGCGTTCACATTCGCAGCCACACGTGCAGGCCGCTGAAGGGCCACCGCACGGTCGTCGACAAGCAAAAAGCGCCGAACCGGCAAGCAGGTGCTTGCCCAGTTCGGCGCCAGATAAACGCGTACATATTAACGCTTAACCGTCAACGCTTAGAGGTTCGGGAACCAAATACCAATCTCGCGCTCAGCGGACTCCGGAGAATCGGAACCGTGAACAACGTTGTTGGAAACCTCAAGTGCGAAGTCGCCGCGGATGGAACCCGGAGTTGCAGCCTCAACCGGGTTGGTGCCGCCAGCCAGCTGACGCCAAGCAGCGATTGCGTTCGGGCCCTCGATAACACCAGCGACCAGCGGTGCAGAGGTGATGAAATCAACCAGCTCACCAAAGAACGGCTTATCGACGTGCTCTGCGTAGTGCTCCTTAGCAGTTGCCTCGTCAGCAACACGGAGGTCAAGCGCGACCAGCTTCAGGCCCTTGCGCTCAATGCGGGAGATAACTTCGCCGACCAGACCGCGGGAAACGCCGTCCGGCTTGATCAGAATAAGAGTACGTTCAGTCATGGTGTGCATCATACTATGACAAACCCCGCCGCACCGGGGTGGTGGTGTGGCGGGGTGAAAGGTGCAGCGTAGAGCAGCACTACGTAGCGCAGACTACACGAAGCTACGCAAAGCGGCGCAACTACGAGTGCTGGCGTACCTACGAGTGCTGAGTGGTCAACAGGCCGCGCTCCATACGCTGGATAAGGTTCTTCCGCAGGTGCAGAATGTAGGCCCACACCAGGGCGAAGAAGACCCCCACCACACCCATGGACACGTGCGTGAAGATAGCCAGCACACCAAAAACCTGCAGCACAATGTTGGCCTTCAGCGCCCAGGGCTGCTTCTGCAGGAAGGCCATTGCAATCAAGGCCAAGCCCAGGATGGTGATGTACGTAACCGAGAAGGTCTGGTTGATTTGGCCGTCGGGAATGCGCGTGACCACAGTCAGACCAAGCAGCACCGAGATAGCCTGCATAATCAGCGTGCCGGCCATGACACCGCGCAGACCCTTCATCGGATCCTTGGCCGGATCGTGCCCCGCACCGAGCGGACCGAACTTGCCGCCTTCACTCAGGTCACGGCCCTCGCGGTAGGCGCGCAGTGCCTCACGGTCGGCAGCGGTGTAATCCTCCGCGCCGTTACCCTGTGACTGGCTCGCCTGAGATTCGCTCATTGCGGGTCCTTTCCAAATAGTGTCCGGGCTTCGCCCGCGGTGACAACAGATCCGGTGACAATCACACCTGAACCAGAGACAATACCGTCTCCGGTGTCGGTTTCCTCAGCCAGTGCGACTGCCAACTCAACGGCGGACGGCAGAGTTGGCACGCGGTGCACCCGCTCCTCACCGAAAATCTCCTCCGCAAGGTCCGCCAAATCGTCGTAGTGCAGCGCACGCGGCGAGGTGTTCTGGGTGATTACCACTTCTTCGAAGTACGGCTCCAGCTCGACCAACAGACCACGGGCATCCTTCTCCCCCAGCACCGACAGCACACCGATGACACGGCGGAAGTCGAACTCAGCGGAGAGTGCCTTGCGCAGTGCACGGGCACCGTGAGGATTGTGGGCGGCATCGATAAACACCGTCGGGGTCGAGCGCACGCGCTCCAGGCGGCCGGGCGATGCGACCGTCGCAAAGCCTTCGCGAACAGCATCAATGTTGAGCGGACGTCCCGGTCCAGCACCAAAGAATGCCTCCACCGCGGCCAGCGCCGTGGCAGCGTTACGAGCCTGATGCGGACCGTGCAGCGGCAGGTGGATGTCGTCGTACTCGCCGGCCAAGCCCTTGAGAGTCAGGTTCTGCCCGCCGACCGCCAGCTGATGGCTGACGACACCATACTCCACCCCGGCGCGGGCGACAGAAGCATCCACTTCCACGGCACGCCGCAAAACGACGTCCATGGCTTCCGGCTCCTGCTCACCAACAATGGCGACATTGTCCGGTGGCGTGAGCAGGTCATCCTTGTTCCACCGCGACTTGATGATGCCGGCCTTCTCACCAGCGATTTCGGCCAGGGTGTCGCCAAGGTACTCCGTGTGATCGAGACCAATCGGGCAGATGACGGCCACATCGGCCTCCACCACGTTGGTCGCATCCCACGTGCCGCCCATACCGACTTCCACCACCGCAACATCGACAGGAGCGTCGGCGAAGGCTGCGTAAGCCATGGCCGTGAGGACCTCGAACTTGCTCATCTGCGGGCCGCCCTTTTCCGCGGACTTGGCATCGACCATTTCCACGTAGGGCTGAATCTCACGCCAAATGCGCACATAGTCGCGCGGGTGGATGGGCTGGCCATCGATAGCGATACGCTCAGTGACGAGCTGCAGGTGCGGGCTAGTGGTGCGACCGGTGCGACGGCCGAGAGCGCGCACCAGCGACTCAATCATGCGCACCGTGGAGGTCTTGCCGTTCGTACCGGCAACGTGAATGACCGGGGTGGCGCGCTCCGGATGACCGAGGATGTCCATCAGCATCTCGATACGCTTTAGCGATGGGTCAATCTTAGTCTCCGGCCAGCGTTGATCCAGCTCCGCCTCCACCTCCGCCAACTCGCGCAGCTCTTCGGCGGTGGCCTCCAACGGCGCCGGCTCGTTGACCGGACGATCCACGTCGACCGGCAAGCTCAGGCCTTCCTCGGAGACCGAGACCTCACCGAGGCGCATGTCATCGGGCATGCGGTCATCGGCCATCACACCGGCAATCTCGCGCGGTTCAAGGTCCTCGACGATCTGGGAGTCAGCCGGATCGAACTCGAACTCAGGCGCTGCGGTGGGCTGTTCTTCGCCGCCGAGATTCAGACGGATCTCGCTTGCGGCTTCATCGCGTGGTTCAGCATCCCGAGAATCGATATCCCGTGGTTCGGTCATGCCTGCGGAAGTCCCTCCAAACGAGCCTTGATGCGATCAATTTCCTCTAGTGCGAACTGGTGGCGAGTCTTGATCTTTTCCACGACCTGCTCCGGAGCCTTGGACAGGAAGGCCTCGTTGCCGAGCTTCTTCTCGGTGCCGGCCAGTTCCTTCTCGGCCTTGGCCAGGTCCTTTTCCAGGCGCTTGCGCTCTGCGGCCACGTCGACGGTGCCGGAGGTATCCAGCTCGATCAGGACAGTGGCCTGCGACAGGCGCACCTCAATGGAAGCGGTAGCGGTAAAGCCGTCCTCCGGTGCCTCAGCACGGGCCAGCGAACGGATCATTTCCTCCTGAGCAGCCAGGTCGGCATCTGCCAGGTTCATGCGTGCCGGCACGCGCTGCGACGGCTTCACACCCTGGTCATTGCGGAAACGACGCAGCTCGGTTACCAGCTTCTGGCTATCGGCAATACGACGTGCGGCCACCTCGTCGACAGCAGCACCGTCGGTGGTCATGGTGGCGTCCGGCCAGGCGGAAATTACCAGAGATTCCTCGAAGCCCTCCGCGCCGTCGGTAAGCGCCTTCCACAGCGTCTCCGTAACGAACGGCATGGACGGGTGCAGCAGACGCAGCAGCGTGTCCAGCACACGGCCGAGAACCAGACGTGTGGAGGCGGCCCGAGCGGCCTGCTCCTCGGTCATGGTCTCACCGTCGTTCAGGCGTGGGAAGTCGACCTTGGTCATCTCCAAGTACCAGTCACAGACCTCGTCCCATGCGAAGTGGTAGAGCGCCTCGTTGGCCTTGGAGAACTCGTACTTATCCAGCGCTGCGTCGACCTCGGCGCGGACCTGCTCCAGGCGGTCCAGGATCCAGCGGTCAGTGTCGGTGAGCTGGCCACGGTCCGGCAGCTCGCCCACGTGGGCACCGTTCATCAGCGCAAAGCGGGTTGCGTTGAACAGCTTGGTGGCGAAGTTACGGGAGCTCTGCGCGGCATCGTTACCGACTGGCAGGTCAGAGCCCGGATTAGCGCCACGGGCCAGCGTGAAGCGAAGTGCGTCAGCGCCGTAGTCGCGCACCCAGTCCAGCGGATCAATGCCGTTGCCGAGAGACTTCGACATCTTGCGGCCCTGTTCATCGCGGACCAGGCCGTGGAGGAAGACATCCTTGAACGGCACCTGCGGACGGCCATCGCGGCCCTTGCCCAGCGGCGAATTAGGCAGGGTGGCGGCAAAGGTCGAGAACATCATCATGCGCGCGACCCAGAAGAACAGAATGTCGTAGCCGGTGACCAGCACAGATGTTGGGTAGAACTTCTCCAGCTCTGGGGTGGCTTCCGGCCAACCCATCGTGGAAAATGGCCAGAGCGCAGAGGAGAACCAGGTATCCAGCACGTCCGGATCCTGCGTCCAGCCCTCGCCCGTCGGGACCTCATCATCCGGTCCGACACAGACGACCTCACCATTCGGGCCGTACCAGATTGGGATGCGGTGGCCCCACCACAGCTGGCGGGAAATACACCAGTCGTGCATGTCATCGACCCAGTCGAACCAGCGCGGCTCCTGCGAAGCCGGGTGAATAACCGTGTCGCCCTCGCGAACGGCATCGCCGGACATCTTGGCCAGCTCATCGACCTTGACAAACCACTGCAGGCTCAGCAGCGGCTCAATCGGCTCACCCGAGCGCTCCGAGTGGCCAACCGAGTGAACGTACGGGCGGACCTCCTTGACAATGCGCCCCTGCTCACGCAGCGCCTCCGTCAGCGCAGTGCGGGCCTCAGCGCGGTCCATGCCGTCGAAACGCGTGCCAGTGTTGAAGATACGGCCAGTGGTGTCGATGACCTCCGGCATATCCAGGTCGTGGCGCTGGCCCATAGCGAAGTCATTCGGATCGTGCGCCGGCGTAATCTTCACCGCACCAGTACCGAATTCGCGGTCCACGTAATCATCGGCGATGACCTGAATCTTCAAATCCTCGCGGAACGGGTGGTCCAGAACCTTGCCCACCAAGTGCGTGTAACGCTCATCCTCCGGGTGCACGGCAATTGCCACGTCACCCAGCATCGTCTCCACACGAGTCGTCGCCACAACAATGGAGTCCTCCCCATCGCCGTAGCGGAAGGACACGAGCTCGCCCTCAGCGTCCTCGTACTTGACCTCAATATCCGAGATCGCGGTCTGCAGCACCGGAGACCAGTTGACCATGCGCTTGGCGCGGTAAATCAGGCCGCGGTCAAACAGTTCCTTAAAGATTGTCTGAACCGCACGGGACAGCCCCTCATCCAAAGTGAAGCGCTCACGTGACCAGTCCAGCGAGTCACCAATCTGGCGCATCTGGTTGCCGATACGCCCGCCGTAATCGTGCTTCCACTCCCAGACCTTCTCCACGAATTCCTCGCGGCCATAGTCGAAGCGGTCTTTGCCTTCGGACTCCTTCAGCATCGCCTCGACCTTGGTCTGCGTTGCGATACCCGCGTGGTCCATACCCGGCAGCCACAGCACCTCGTAGCCCTGCATGCGCTTACGGCGCACCAGCGCGTCCATCAAAGTGTGGTCCAGCGCGTGGCCCATGTGCAGCTGACCCGTCACATTCGGCGGGGGCAGCACAATAGAGTAAGCCGGCTTGGAGCTAGACGGGTCAGCCTTGAAGTAGCCAGCGTCTACCCAGCCCTGGTACAGGTCCGACTCCACGTCAGCCGGGTTCCACGACTTGGGCAACTTATCTGCTCTGTTTAGGTCCACGTTGTTCTCAGTCACGCGTCACATCTTAGCGCCTTGCCCGGATTTGGTTTTCCACCGGCTTTACGACGGCCCTTGCGTTCCGACCTCATAGTCACTATCGGCGGCTTACGCACTGCCAGTTTTCGAGCTTTGTTCAGGCTTCGAGCCGAACCGCGACGATGGCTCTACATACGCGACCATGGCTCTAAATAAAGGCGAGAAGCACAAAAAGGTGCCCTCTTGTGAAACCATCACAAGAGGGCACCTCTAAACAGCTGTTAAGCAGCTCTAAGCAGTTCTTAGACCAGCAGGTCCTTCACTGCATCGCGCTCTTCGCGCAGTGCCTTGACGTTGCGCTCGATGCCAGCGCGCTGAACCTCAGAGAGGTCCAGGCCCTCAACGCGAACCCACTCGCCATCCTTGGCGTAGCACGGAACACCTGCGACCAGGCCCTCGTCGATGCCGTAGGAGCCGTCGGACGGAAGTGCGACAGAGACCCACTCGCCCTCCGGGGTACCCGTGACCCAGTCACGCATATGGTCAACTGCGGCAGCGGCAGCGGAAGCTGCGGAGGAGGAACCGCGGACCTCAATAATTTCTGCGCCGCGCTTGGCGACACGCGGGATGAAGTCCTGCTCGACCCATGCAGCGTCAACCTTGTCGGAGACCTTCTCGCCTGCAATGGTGGCGTAGGTGATGTCCGGGAACTGATCTGCGGAGTGGTTACCCCAGACGATCATGTTCTTGATCTCAGTGGTCGGAACACCGATCTTCTGCGACAGCTGGGACAGGGAGCGGTTGTGATCCAAGCGCATCATGGCGGTGAAGCGCTCTGCCGGGATGTCCTTAGCGTGGGAAGCGGCGATCATGGTGTTGGTGTTGGCCGGGTTGCCAACAACCAGAACCTTGATGTCATCTGCTGCGTGATCGTTCAGAGCGGCACCCTGCGGGCCGAAGATCTTGCCGTTGGCACCCAGCAGTGCGGAGCGCTCCTCGCCCATACCGCGTGGCTTTGCACCAACCAGGAATGCTGCGTTGGCGCCGTCGAATGCCTTTGCTGGGTCATCGGTGATGTTGATGCCAGTCAGAAGCGGGAAGGCGGAGTCAAAGAGCTCCATGGCGACGCCTTCGGTAGCGTGCAGCGCCGGAGTGATCTCCAGCAGGTTCAACTCAACCGGGGTCTCCGGACCGAAAACCGAACCGCTGGCAATGCGGAACAGCAGAGAGTAAGCGATCTGTCCGGCGGCGCCGGTAACTGCAACCTTTACGGGAGTCTTGTTCACTACAGGCCTTTCTCGATAGAGAATCAATTCGGTGCCCACTCTAATGCGCAAGGGCGATTGGCGCAGACGGGGGCGACGCACTCAGACCAAAACTGAAAAACGGATAGCATTAGGCATGACTTACGGTCATGTACTCATTTCACTGGAAAGAAGTCCCCGACCGACCAATTTCACCCCCGTAAGATAGCCAAAACCCCGTAGTCGCTCTCTAGTCCAAGCAAAGGATTTTCATGAAGTCTCCAGGCTCCTCTGATGCAATCCCCCATGCAGTTTTGGTGGCAGCCCTTCAAGAATTCACCTCAAAGGGGTATGCAGATGCCCGCTTGGATGCCATTGCTACCGCTTCTGGTGTCTCCAAGCGCATGCTTCATTACCACTGTGGTGACAAGATGGGGCTCTATCGAGCGACATGGTTGCACGTGCTGGAAACCGTGAGGCCTGACGACGAGGACTTGCGTCCACACTCCACAGTGCCGGTGGAAGCCCTACAGCATGTAGTTGGTGTTATCTACGACTACTTCTCGGCGAACCCCCTTGCCGTGCGCTTTATCATCCAAGAAAACCTGCATCCGGTCCTCCCGTTAGAGGGCGTGACCGGGCTTGGTGGCCAGAGCCCAATTGTTTTGGAGTTTGACCGCATCTTGTTGCTCGGCCGCGACTACGGTGCATTCCGCACCGATATTTCCGCACTTGATCTCTATATCCTGGTGCTGTCGCTGGCCACCTTCCCTACCCTGCACCAGCGGACTTTTGAAAACCTCTACGGCATTGAAATGCAGTCCACGGTGCTGTCGGACAAGCTGCGTGAGTTCGCCCAGGACACTGTGACCAGCCTGTTGACCTCCTCGCCCCGCAATGAACCGGGCAGCTCGTACACTTCCCTGCTGGCTTCGCACGGTGCCAACTCCTCCGCGCTCGGCGCAGAGGTCTACGGCGACCAGCCCAACCCGGAAACACACGACTTGGCCGCTGACGATGCCCCGGACTACCGCGACATCTACGGCATGGACGACTAGGGATCCATACAGACACTAAAACCCGGTTAGAGCGGCTGCTCTAACCGGGTTATTAGCGGATTAAGCGGCAAAACTGACAATCCCAAGACTGACAACCCGTAAAATTACGGGCTGCGAATCTGGATATGGGCTGCAAATCTGAACGCGCTGCACATATGAAACTGCCCAACTTTATAGCACTTTCAGGCCATTTTTCGGGCGATTTTTGCTATAAACGCGGTCAGTAACTCGCGTTGACCCGCCGTCACCAGCCATAAGCGCGGTCAGTAACTCGCATGGGCTAAGTAGCAAAAGGTGCCCACGCAAACCTTCGCGCGTCGCGGGCTCACATGGCCTCCACAAGTTTCGCGCGGGCTCCACAAACTCACGCGCCTTCACGCGTCGCGGCCTCACATGGCCGTCCTGGATACCTTTACGCGGTCTTCTTATCCTCGCTGCGTTCAACGAGTTCCGGCGCTGCACCGTCCGTGACGCACTCCTTGTGGACGATGACCTCCGCGACGTCGTCACGCTCTGGCACTTCGAACATCACGGGGACCAAGATTTCCTCCATGATGCCGCGCAGTCCACGGGCGCCGGTGTTGCGGCTAATTGCCTTGGCGGCGATGGCGTTCAGTGCCTCGTCGTCAATGGTGAGGCGCACGCCGTCCATGTCGAACAGGTGCTGGTACTGGCGGACCAGCGAGTTCTTGGGCTCGGTGAGCACACGGACCAGCGCGTCCTCGTCGAGGTTGGTGACCGATGCAATAACGGGCAGGCGGCCAATGAACTCAGGAATCAGGCCGAAGCGAACGAGGTCCTCCGGCAGCACATCGCGGAATGGATCCTTCATCTCTTCATCGTTAGCCGAAACGACATCGGCACCGAAGCCCAGGCCCTTCTTGCCGACGCGTTCCTGCACGACCTTCTCTAGACCGGCAAATGCTCCAGCCACAATGAACAGGACGTTAGAGGTGTCGAACTGAATGAACTCCTGGTTCGGCAGCTTACGACCACCCTGCGGCGGCACGGCGGCAACAGTGCCCTCAAGAATCTTCAACAGCGCCTGCTGCACACCCTCACCGGAGACATCGCGGGTGATGGAGGTGTTTTCGGACTTGCGCGAAATCTTGTCAATCTCGTCGACGTAAATGATGCCGCGCTGCGCCTTCTCGACGTCGAAATCAGTGGCCTGCAGGAGCTTCAGCAGGATGTTTTCCACATCCTCGCCAACGTAGCCGGCTTCGGTCAGGCTGGTGGCATCAGCGATTGCGAACGGCACATCCAGCTTGCGAGCCAGTGTCTGCGCGAGGTAAGTCTTGCCGCAGCCGGTCGGCCCCAGCAGCAGGATGTTCGACTTCTGCAGCTCCACGTCGTTATCCGACTTGGTCTCTGCAGCACGAAGGCGCTTGTAGTGGTTGTAAACCGCAACGGCCAGCGTGCGCTTGGCCATGTCCTGGCCGATGACGTACTCATCGAGGAAGTCACGAATTTCCATCGGTCGCGGCAGGCGGTCGTTGTTACCGGTTGCCTCGCCGCCGGTGTTGAGCTCTTCTTCAATGATTTCGTTGCAGAGCTCGATGCACTCATTACAGATGTACACACCAGGTCCGGCAATCAGCTTTTTGACCTGCTTCTGACTCTTTCCACAGAAAGAGCACTTCAGCAAATCCGCACTTTCTTGCATACGTGCCATGAGGCTCCCGCCGCCGCCTTTCCGCTTCGTCGCCAATAACTGCTTCAGCCTAGCCTACCGTGAGTGTGCGCAAATACCGGGCTCCACGCCAGGGCGAGGCGAGTTTCACACAATCTCGCTCGGCGCTTGACGACGGCCAGTGCGCAGCACCTACAGAAACCGCGTCGGCCTTCAAGTACTGCGCCCTTAAACACTGCGTTTGAAAATAGACGCGGTGTTTTAAAGAGCAGCGCTTTTTAAGCGTTGTGCTTGCGGTACTCGAAGACCTGGTCAATGATGCCGTACTCGACGGCCTCATCAGCAGTCAGAATCTTGTCACGGTCGGTGTCCTTGCGGATCTGCTCCGCAGTACGACCGGAGTGGCGAGCCAGCGTCTCCTCCATCAGCTTGCGCATGCGCTCAATCTCGTTTGCCTGAATCTCCAGGTCGGAAACCTGACCCTGGATGCCCTGGGTAGCCGGCTGGTGAATGAGCACGCGCGCATTCGGCAGAGCTGCACGCTTACCCGGTGCGCCCGCAGCCAGCAGCACGGCTGCCGCGGAAGCAGCCTGGCCCAGGCACACGGTCTGCACGTCGGGACGCACGTACTGCATCGTGTCGTAGATGGCCATCAGCGAGGTGAAGGAGCCGCCCGGGGAGTTGATGTACATCGTGATGTCACGATCCGGGTCCAGTCCCTCTAGCACCAGCAGCTGCGCCATGATGTCGTTTGCGGCGGTGTCGTCGACCTGCGAGCCGAGGAAGATAATGCGCTCTTCGAAGAGCTTGTTGTACGGGTTGGATTCCTTTGCACCAAAGCTGGAGTGCTCCACGAAAGAAGGAAGCACGTAGCGCGACTGCGGCATCTGCATATTGTTCATCTCCATGTTGATTAATTCGCCTCTAATTTTTCGCTACTGTCCGCTTTTAGCGTGCGGTGTCCTTGAGGGCGGTCACGACGTGGTCAACCAGGCCGTATTCCTTAGCCTCAGCTGCGGTGAACCAACGGTCGCGGTCCGAGTCTTCCTCAATGCGCTCAATCGGCTGACCTGTGTGCTGCGCAATCAGACGAGCCATCTCCTTCTTGGTGGCAGCGAACTGCTCAGCCTGAATGGTGATGTCGGACGCAGTACCGCCAATACCTGCAGAAGGCTGGTGCATCATAATGCGAGCGTGTGGCAGTGCGTAACGCTTGCCCTTGGCACCTGCGGCGAGCAGGAACTGGCCCATGGAAGCTGCCAGGCCCATGCCGTAGGTAGCCACGTCGCACGGAACGAACTGCATGGTGTCGTAAATAGCCATGCCGGCGGTGACGGAGCCACCCGGGGAGTTAATGTACAGCGAGATATCCGCCTCCGGGTCCTCAGCTGCCAGGAGCAGCATCTGACCGCAGAGCTTGTTAGCAATCTCGTCGTCGACCTGCTCACCCAGCCAAATAATGCGCTCCTTGAGCAGCTTGTCGAAAACCGTGTTCGTCGACATCTGGGGGTTATCGCTCATCTGTGTACTCCTTTTTCGTACGTGTGCGAGTTTTGTCGTTCATTAGAGGGTAACGAAAAGGGCCGCCCCTTTGTTTCGGGAACGGCCCTTGTTCGCTATAAGCGTTGCGACATGTCGAACGCGCCGCGTTAGTTGCGGGGCTTACTCAGCGGAGGTGTCCTCAGCCTTGTCGGATTCAGCCTTCTCAGCCTCCGGCTCGACCTCACCGAAGTAGTCGTTCAGGTCGATGTCGTTGCCCTCGGTGTCCTTGGCGGAAGCCTTCAGGATCGAGGTGGCCAGTGCCTTGCCGCGGCGAACGTCTGCGAACAGGTTGCCGAGCTGACCAGACTGCTGAATCTGCTGGATGAACTGGTTCGGGTCCATGCCGTAGGACTGAGCAGTGAACAGGATGTGGTCGGTGAGCTCCTGCTGGGAGACATCCGGCTGGATTTCCTCAGCCAGAGCGTCCAGGAACAGCTGGGTGCGGACAGCTTCCTCAGCGGACTTCTTGGAGTCCTCGTCGAATTGCTCGCGGGTGGTGCCCTGAGCCTCCAGCATGGAGTTCAGAACCTTCTCGTCACCGCCGAACTGGCCCAGCAGCTGCTGCAGCTGGCCCTCGACCTGCTCCTTGACAACACCTTCTGGCAGAGCGATGGTGGTCTGCTCCATTGCGGCAGCCAGGACCTTGTCGCGGACCTGCTGGGCCTGCTCACCCTTCTTGGTGTTCTCGACCTGGCGGGCCAGGTCTTCCTTCAGCTCGTCGATGGTGTCGAACTCGGAAGCCATCTGAGCGAAGTCGTCGTCAGCTTCCGGCAGCTCGCGGACCTTGACGGACTGAACGGTAACGGTGACCTGAGCGTCCTCGCCCTCGTGCTCACCAGCGACCAGCTTGGTGGTGAATTCCTTGGACTCGCCCTGGGACAGGCCAACAACAGCCTCATCCAGGCCGTCAATCAGGTCGTCGGAGCCAACCTGGTAGGACAGGCCCTCGGTGGAAGCCTCTTCCAGCTCTTCACCGTCGATGGTGGCGGACAGGTCGATGGAGACGAAGTCATCCTTCTCAACTGCGCGCTCAACACCAGTCAGGGTGCCGAAACGAGCGAGCAGGTTCTCCAGCTCAGCCTCAACAGCAGCCTCGTCGGCGACCAGCGGGTCAACCTCAACTGCGATGTCCTCGAACTTCGGCAGCTCAATCTCCGGGCGGACATCGACCTCGGCGGTGAACTCGACGAGCTCTCCGTCTTCCAGCTTGGTGATGTCAACCTCAGGCTGACCAATAACCTTCAGCTCCTCCTCGCGGACGACCTCGTCGTAGCGGGACGGAACCATGTCGTTGAGCACCTGCTCCAGGATTGGGCCGCGGCCGAAGCGGGCCTCAATCAGCTTTGCCGGGGCCTTACCCTTACGGAAGCCCGGAATCTGGACCTGCTGAGCCAGCGCCTTGTAAGCGTTGTCGAACTCTGGCTTCAGCTCGTCGAACGGGACCTCGACGGTAATCTTTACGCGGGTCTCATTGAGCTTCTCAACGGAAGACTTCACTGGTGCACTCTCCTGCAACTCGATGATTAATTCATAGACCACGGGAGTGCCCGTGATACTGGTCGGGGTAGCGGGATTTGAACCCACGGCCTTCCGCTCCCAAAGCGGACGCGCTACCAAGCTGCGCCATACCCCGTATGCGTCATTCGAAACCTAGCAGAAGCCCTTCGGAGCATCTGCACCGGGGCCCTCATAGGCGCGAAATCGCGTTTCCACAACGGACCCGTATAGATTTACCTGACGTTTATTGAAATCACAAAACCACGCGTTCAACCAGGCCAATACTCTGTCTGAAAACGCTTTACGACGCCATCGAGAGCCAACCCGAAACTTTCACCGGTTTCATGAAAACCATGCATATCACAGGGCGTTTGCATCACCTCGGCACTGCTGGTGGCGGCCTCGTTTACTGCAAACACTCCATTCGTCGGCCGACTCCCCAAAGAAGCCTCTCAAACGACTGCCCCTTTGTTGAGTCGTGTGACAGTGTAATCAACGGCTATATGCCTGTTTCACATACCCCACATTGCTTGGCTTTGAGTTTCTATTTTTCCCGGCCACAGCCATTTTTCGTTTAAGACCTCGGGGCGCACTCCTGTGTCGATTTTTGTCTGTACGGCTTAACGGGTTAATATGCCTTGTACCAAGACGCAGTTTGGTTAGGTGCTATTGAGCATTCGCAATCGCATCCGAACCAGATTTTCGTTTATGGGGATGTCGTATAGTGGCTAATACCTCAGCCTTCCAAGCTGAAGACGCGGGTTCGATTCCCGTCATCCCCTCCACGTAACCGGGAGCAATGCTCCCGGTTTCTTGTTTCCTCTGTCGGGTCCCTGGGGGCGTAATGGAGGGTTAAGTGGGTTAAGGCTCAAAAAGTGTGGGTTAAAGGATAAAAGGGGTTAATAGACAAAAGTGTGTCCGGTCAGCGTGTCGCCGGGTGGGCACCATTTGCTACTTTTCCCTACTTAGCCCTACATAGCCACCAATGCGAGTTAGTGACCGCGTTTATGTTCGGCAACCGCAGGCCAATGCAAGTTACTGACCGCGTTTATGACAAAAATGGCCAGAAAAATGGCATGAAAGTGTCATAAACTCACACAGTTTCACATTTGCAGCCCGTGTTCACATGTGCATTCACATGTGCAGCCCGTAATTCTTGGTTAAAGGACATGAGCTGAGACCTGCCCCATAATGTGGCCGATGCCCGGGGCGGAAATTCCCCTGCCCCTCTGTTCAGGATCCAGTGCCGCGGGTACTCTGGGCACCATGAAACCAACCATTATCGATGCCGATACTGGACACGAACTATGGACCGCGGTCGAATGCGCTGCCTTTTCCGGCACCGCACGCGGCACTTTTACTAGCTACGCTGGCCGCAAAAAGGCGCCGGAGCCTGTCGCGAAGCTCCATGGGTTGACCCTGTGGGATTCCGAAGAGGTCCGCGAATGGCACGCCAATCGGAAGAGCCGCTCTAAGCGCGACGAATCCGCCGAGTCATAGATACCTACCCATAACCAATCATTTCCTGGTTCCCGAGCTGACATCTGCCGCATAGAGATGTCAGCTCGGGAACTTTTTTCGTTCTACATGCGTTGTTTCAAGTAATTACTGGCAGTACCCGCAATTTTCCTTTTTGGAGGCCTAGCCCATGGGGGCTTTAATCCTGATCGCTATTACCGTCGGCGGCGCAGTTATCATCGCGTCGATGGCTCAAAACCGTTCTAACAGGGCTTTCGATGCCCGCCAGGACAGTCAATTGGAAGACGCTGTCTTAGACGCCCGCCGATGGATTGAGCGACTGGGTTCACAGGTACTGAATCTGGCTGGCACGGATTCGGCTTCCACACAGGCTCTTGCTGATGCATCCGAGCGTTACAACGCCGCGTCCTCGCAGATTTCTACTGCGCGCACCCCGGCACAGGCGCGAATGGCGCGCGAGTCCGCACTTGAGGGGCTGCACTACATCAATGCGGCACGCGAGATTATGGGTCTGCCAGCGGGGCCGACGCTGCCACCGCTTGAAGGCCAGAAGGCTGCTGGTTCTGTGACCGAAACTCGCACCATTGAGCACGAAGGCCACTCGGTGACCGCCTCTCCATACGCCACCCCGGACACTCCGAACTACTACCCCGGTGGCCGTGTCGCAGGTCGCCCTGTTCCTGCCGGTTGGTACTCCGAACCATGGTGGAAGTCCGCGCTGCGAACCGGTGTCTGGACCGCTGGTTCGATGCTGCTGTTCTCGACCCTCTTCCACGGCATGTCCGGTGTCGCCTACGGCGCTGATGAGTTCGCCAGCGGCATGGGCACTGGCGCAGATGACTTCGGCGGCACCGAGGACTTTGGTGCAGATGACTTCGGTGGCGACGATTTCGGCGGCGACGGCCTTAGCGGAGGCGACTTCGGTAGCGGTGCCGCTGATGCCGGCGACGCAGGCGACGGCGGAGGTTTCTTCGACGGTCTCTTCGGCGGCGGCGATGGTGGCGGTTTCTTCGATGGCGGCTTTGACGGCTTCGGCGAATAGGCCACCGCCTTCCTGCTAGTCCCCGTTATCTCCCCTAGCCCTGGCACAACAAAACCCGGTCAGACCTCCCACGATAGGAAAGGCTGACCGGGTTTTTGTGGTTACTTACCCTCCGTGACCGTCGTCAAGCGAGAACGGCATCAAGCAAAACGGCGTGGAGGGGAAAAGACGGTGAGCGCTTAGGCTTCCGGCAGTTCCGGGGCAACGCCAGTCTTTTCGTACTCTGCCAGGATGTCGATGCGGCGCTGGTGGCGCTCCTCCTCGCTCCACGGCTGGGAGACGAAAGCATCGACGATAGCCAGGGCTTCTTCCTCAGAGTGCATACGACCGCCGAGGCCGATCAGCTGAGCGTTGTTGTGCTCGCGGGCGAGCTTTGCGGTCTCTACCGACCAAGCCAGCGCACAACGAGCGCCCTTGACCTTGTTAGCAGCGATCTGCTCGCCGTTGCCGGAACCGCCGAGCACGATGCCCAGGCTGCCCGGGTCAGCGACGGTACGGGAAGCCGCCTCGATGCAGAATGCTGGGTAGTCATCTGCAGGGTCGTAGGTGTGAGCGCCGCAGTCAACGACGTCGTGGCCAGCCTTTTCCAGGTGGGCCTTAATCAGGTTCTTCATCTCAAAACCGGCGTGGTCTGCACCAAGGTAAATACGCATGGCAGCAAGTTTAGCGGTTCCCACGGATTCAACGGTGTCTGCACCCGTTTTAGGTATTGCTTGACGACGTCCCCTGCGCAGCCGAATAGGGTGAAAAGTGACTGTTTTGCAGTCTCAGCATGTCTTCGAAACCGGAAATTGGGTGCTTTTTACCGTGTCTCCTGCGCCGCAAGCTCACTTCCAAGTCGATCCGGAAGCTCATGGCTCCCGTGGGAATCATCACGCACCGGTGGTGCGAACGGTTCGACATGACATTAATAAAAAGCCATTTATTGTCATTTGGGAGGTCACTCGGGCTTGTGGCCTAGTCTGCAAGCACTGCCGTGCGGATGCGCAACATGAGCCGCATCCACTTCAGCTTTCGACTGCCGAAGGCAAGGTGTTGTTGGAGACCTTGGCGTCGTATAGCAAGCCGAAGCCGCTTGTGGTGCTCACCGGCGGTGATCCGTTTGAGCGTGATGACCTGGAAGAATTGGTGCGATTCGGCACCGAGCACGGTCTGAATATGTCGCTGTCGCCATCGGTGACGCCGCGGCTGACGCCGGAGCGGATTCAGTCGTTGCGAGAGGCTGGCGGTAAGGCGATGTCGATGTCGCTCGATGGCGCGACCGCCCAGACCCATGATAAGTTCCGTGGTTTTTCAGGCACTTTTGAAAAGACGCTGGAGATGGCTCCGCACATCAACGAGGCCGGTTACCGACTGCAGATCAACTCGACCCTGACCAAGGGAAATATCCATGAGGCACCAGCGCTGCTGAAGACGGTCATGGAGATGCAAGCCAAGATGTGGTACGTCTTTTTCCTCGTCCCCACTGGTCGCGGTGCGGATTTAGGCGCTTTGTCGCCGGAGGAACGCGAGGACGTTCTGCACTGGTTGTCAGATGTGTCCAACCGAATTGCCATTAAGACGACGGAGGCGCCGCAGTATCGGCGCGTCGTCATGCAGCAGGAGGAAGCGAAGGAAAAGGGGCTGCCACCCTATGAGGGCGGCGAGCTCTACCACTACTTGACGGAGGAAACGACTAAGCTGCTCGGCGCTGTACCGGAAAAGCCACGCCGACCGCGCTCCCCGATGGCCGTCAATTCTGGTTCCGGTTTTGCCTTCATTGACCATATCGGCGATGTCTACCCCAATGGTTTCCTGCCGTTGCACTGCGGCAATGTGAAGGCCACACCATTCCAGGAAATCTATTCAAACTCACCGGCGTTCAAAGCCCTTCGCGACCCGGACAATTGGCACGGCAAGTGCAGCGTCTGTGAATACCACAGCGTCTGTGGTGGATCCCGGTCCACTGCCTATGCACTGACCGGGGATTACACCGCATCCGACCCGACCTGTATCTACATTCCGCCGCGGTGGGCTGCGATGAGCGAAGAAGAACGGCAGGCTTCCACCGGGCAGAATGCTGAAGCTGGGGCGGGTCAGCTTTCTTAGTCGAAGCGCGGATCCTCAGTGCGGGAGCGCTTGATTTCGAAGAAGTACGGGTAGCTGGCGACGGCCACCGAGCCGTCGAAAATCTTGCCCGCTTCTTCGCCCCGCGGGATGCGGGTCAGCACCGGACCGAAGAATGCAACGTCGTTGAGCTTGACCACCGGAGTGCCGACGTCGTTGCCGACCTCCTTCATGGCCTCTGCGTGGTTTTCACGCATGAGCTCATCAAACTCGGTGGTCAGAGCCTGGGTCAGACGCTCTTCCGGCAGTCCAACCTCTGCGAGGGATTCCTTAATCAGCTCGTCGAATGCGTGCGCCGGCTCGTCGACATGCGCGTGGCGGTCGATGCGGTTTTCGTTGTGAACCTTCGTACCCAGCGCGGTGTAAAGCTTGTCGACGGCCTCCTGACCATCCTGGGAGAACACTGCATTGAACAGGCGTGCCGGGGTCCAGTTGCACTGCATCATGAACTTGTACTCTTCCGGCAGCTCGTCGCGGCCTTCATTGAGTACCGACAGGCTCATCGGCTTCCACTCGACCTCGATGTCACGGACCTTTTCGACTTCCTTAATCCAGCGCGACGTCACCCAGCAAAACGGGCAGGACACGTCGAAGTAGAAAGTGACCTTGTCTCGATTGCTCATGTGAAAGTCCTCCTAAATCATTGATTGACTTATCAACGACTATAGGGAGGAATTTTTCGGCTCGCATGCATGAATGCTTCCGCCTCTTCGGCCAAGCCCACAACTGGACGATTCCCAATCCGAGGTCGTGGTTACACTTGTCGCATGACTTCCACGAACCTAACCAGGACCGAGGCCGCCGACCGTGCGGCCATGCTCGAGGTGTCCCACTACGACATCTCTCTCGATCTCACCACCGCACCTGTCGGCGGGCCTCACAGCGCACCAACATTCGCTTCAAAGACCACAATTTCTCTGACGGCGAAGCGCGCTGGTTCCACCTTCATTGACCTGCGTGATGCTGTTGTTAAGAGTGTGACCATCGACGGTGTTGACGCCACGGAGGCTGCTCGCTATGCCAGCGAGACCGGCATTAACGTGGACCTGACCGAAGGTGACCACACCGTCGTTATCGACGCGGACTGCCGTTACACCAACAACGGCCAGGGCATTCACCGCTTCCAGGATCCCGCCGATGGCGAAACCTACCTGTACTCGCAGTTTGAAACTGCCGATGCCAAGCGCGTATTCGCCTGCTTTGACCAGCCGGATTTGAAAGCAACATACTCCATCCACGTCGTGGCACCGAAGGGCTGGAAGGTTATTTCCAACTCGGTAGCCAAGACCGGCACCACCACCGATGTCCACGGCAATGAGGCCGATACCTTCGACTTCTCAGTGGATGTTCCGCTGTCGACGTATCTCATCGCAGTCTGTGCGGGCCCATGGCACGAGGTCACTGATTCGTGGACCGGTACTGTCGCACCGCACCCGGAAACCCCTGCTGAGCACCAGCCGGAGGGCGAACTGACCATTCCGCTGGGGCTCTACTGCCGCCAGTCCATCGCCGAATATCTCGATGCCGACACTCTGTTCAAGGAGACCAAGGAGGGCTTCGACTTCTACGCCAAGCACTTCGGCGAGCCGTACCCGTTCGGCAAGTACGACCAGATTTTCTGCCCGGAGTACAACATGGGCGCGATGGAAAACGCCGGCTGCGTGACCATCCGCGACGAGTACGTCTTCCGCTCCAAGCCCACCCACTACCTCTACGAACGCCGCAACGACACCATCCTGCACGAGATGGCTCACATGTGGTTCGGCGATCTTGTCACCATGCAGTGGTGGGATGATCTCTGGCTCAACGAGTCCTTCGCCACCTGGTCGGCCGCCGCCGCACAGGTCGAGGTTTCCGATTACAGCCACGCTTGGACCACCTTCGCCAACGTCGAAAAGGCCTGGGCCTACAAGCAGGATCAGCTACCGTCGACGCACCCGATTGCCGCCGATGCCAGCGACATTGACACCGTCGAGCAGAACTTCGACGGCATCACCTACGCCAAGGGCGCGTCCACCCTCAAGCAGCTGGCCGCCTACGTTGGTCAGGATGCCTTCCTCGCCGGTGCTCGTCTTCACTTTGCCCGCCACCGCTTTGGCAACGCCACCTTCGCAGACCTGTTGGACGCTCTCTCCGAGGCCTCGGGGCGCGATTTGTCTGGCTGGGCCGATCAGTGGCTGACCACGACCGGCATCACCACCCTGACACCGGAGTTCCGCCAGTCGGCCGGTAAGTACACCTCCTTCGCAGTCACACAGGAAGGTGCCAAGCCGGGTGCCGGAGAACTCCGCGATCACCGAATCGCCGTGGGTATCTACAACCTGCGCGGCACCGGTGCGGATGCCGTACTCGAACGCACCAAGCGCGTCGAACTCGACGTCCGCGGTGCACGCACCGAAGTCCCAGAGCTGGTCGACACCCCAGTCGGCGATGTCGTGCTGGTCAACGACGACGATCTCACCTACAGCATGATTCGCCTGGACGAGGGCTCGCTTGCCACCGTCATCGACAACATCGGCGCTTTCACCGATTCGATGGCCCGCACTCTGTGCTGGTCCGCTACCTGGCAGATGGTTCGCGCAGGTCAGATGCGCGCTCGCGACTTCGTCAGCCTGGTGCTCCGCGGCATCCCGGGCGAGGACAAGCTCTCCGTCCTGGAGCGCGTCATCGCTCAGGCGGTCAGCGCCGTCAACGTCTACGCAGATCCACAGTGGGCTGACTCCACCGGCCGCGACCTGCTGGCGCAGGGTTTGCTGGACTATGCGAAGAAGGAAACCGACGCCGACCGTGCCTTGGTTTTCGTTAACGCTTTGGCCACCGTGGGCTCGTCGAATAGCGACGTCGTGGACGCACTGCGCGCCATCTACGCTGACGACGCGGACAAGGCTGGTTTCCCCGCTGTCACTGTCGACACCGATATGCAGTGGCGCGCACTGAAGGCGTTGGTTTCCGCTGGTCTTGAAGGCGAGGGCGCCATCGCAGAGCTTGAAAAGACCGACAACTCAGCACTCGGTGCGCAGGCCGCCATCGCCTGCCGCGCCTCTGTCCCGACGCTCGCCAACAAGGCCCGCGTCTGGGCAGAGGCGACGGTCTCCGGTGACGAAGCCCCGTCGAACCTTGTCATTCGCCATCTGCTGGCCGGCTTCAACGCGCCGGGCTCGGGTGCGGTGCTCGCGCAAGCGCTTGACGACGACTCCCGCGCCACCATCAACGCGGAGCAGTCGGCAGCCTCGCTGTCGGAACACTTCTTCGCTGTTGCTAACAGCTGGTGGAAGCAGTTCTCCTCCGAGACGGCACAGACTCTGATCGAGGGCTTCTACCCCACCTGGGAGATCAGCGAATCGGCCATTGCGGCTGCTCAGCGTTTGCTCGACAGCGACGAGACCGCAGCGCCGGTCAAGCGCATCATCTCTGAGCAGCAGTTCCTGGTGAAGCTCGCACTTCGCGCCCGCGAGTTCGACGCGAAGTAGCTTTCGGCTTCGGTCGGCACTTTGGCGGGTTATCGTTTTCGTGGCATCAAGTCGATAGACTTGGTGCCATGACAACTTCTGAGACGCTCTTTGACTCCGTCGGCGGCGAGGATGTCTTCAATCGCATCGTCCATGGTTTTTACACACGCATGCGTTCCGATGACCTCATCGGCCCGATGTACCCCAGCGATGACTGGGAGGGCGCCGAAGATCGACTACGCATGTTCCTCGTCCAATACTGGGGCGGGCCGCGTACCTACAGCGAACAGCGTGGTCATCCGCGCCTGCGCATGCGCCACATGCCGTTTTCCATCGGCGAGGCCGAACGCGACCGCTGGCTGGAGATCATGAGCGCCTCGCTCGCAGAGATTCCCGATGAGGAGCTCCCCCGCCCCCAGCGCGAGGCCATGTGGAATCACATGGTGCAGGTCGCTGACATGCTTATCAACCGCTTCGACGCGCAGTAGGAATTAAGCTCCTACCCCGCTAGTTCAGCAGCCCCGCTAGCTCAACAGCGGCAGCACGCCGAAAGACTCAAGCGTAAAGATTGAGCCAAACCGCCCATCCAGCCGGTGCCACCGTCCCTTCGTGGACACGCGCACCGGCTCTTTTTCGTCTGGCTGCTCCGGAATGAAACCCATCGCGCACAGGGCAAACACATCCCGCATGGTCACGTCGACAACGCTTGCCGACGTCTCCAGCGTCTGTCCCTCCCCTGTGTCACCAATGGCTTCACCGGCGGCAGTGGCTGTGCCGGTGGCTGCGTCGCCGGTACCTCCGCTGACAGTGAGTACCTTTTGGTCCAGCAGAGACGGTGGCATGCCCATCGGTCCGGAGGATTCCACAGCGACCGCACGCCCCTGCTTCTCAAGAGTTCGGAAAGCAGTGGCCGGAACATAATCGACAACCTGCCATCCCTCCGGCACCGGCAGGAATCCCGGCCAGGAGGACGCCGACTGCGCCTGCACCCGGTATGGCAGCGCGGTGAGCGAAGCCTCCTTGTCCTCCGCATCATCGGATGATTTTGCCTGTGCAAAGGCACGCACGGCAATGTCTTTAATCTCCGCGGCGGTGACGATGATGTCGTCGGGAAGCGCGTGCAGCGCAATCGTCCGCATGGCGAGCGGGCCGATGGGAGTCTTCACCCATACCTGCGACATTGCTGGCCCAGAGGTAGCAGAGGACGAGGCACCGGAACCGGCGGCGGTGGTGGAGCTGGTACTGGCGGCGGTTTTGCGTGCTCGGATGCGCAGCAACGTGTTTTCGTCGAGGGCGTGAGCCTTGTGGGCCAGGACACCTAGATTCTTCAACGCATCTGGAGTGCCGAAGGTCAGCTCGGCAGTGGAATGAGGAGTGGTCACAGCGAGTTACTTGTCCTGGTCTTCCTTGTTGTCTTCGATTGCGGGAGCTGCGAAACGCTCCAATTCACGGCGGGCAGACGGGGAGAGCTCAACTGCCTTGGCAGTCTTGAGGTCGAACATCACCATCACGGTTTCGAGCACAGCAACGATGTGATCATGCTGATCGGAGATAGTCTGGCGAAGCGTGAAGGAGGTGCGACCGAAGTTGATAATTTCGGTCTCCACCACGACTTCCTGGGTGTCCGGCAAGATAGCGCGGACGTAGTCGATCTCCAAGCGACGCACCACTGCAGCAGGCATTCCTGCCCCGCCGCCGAGACCGCGCACCACAAAGTCCAGGCGAGCCTGCTGAGCGTACTCGAGGAAAGCCGTATTGTTCGCGTGGCCATACTGATCGAAATCAGACCAGCGGATAGCGACGTTAGTACGAAATGGTGCTGATTCAGTCATACCCAGAACTATAGGCTTTTCCGGAGCTATGAGCCTGCGAAAACCGCGAAAGCCCGGAAACCTCTGCACTGGCGCGAGCCAGTTCCCAAGGTTGCCGGGCTTTGCCGTTGGCGAAAATCAGATTCGCAGGAAACGGATTAGCGGGTCAGGCGACGGTGAGTGACGCGCGACGGGCGTGCAGCTTCCTCGCCGTAACGCTCAATCTTGTTCTTCTCGTAGCCCTCGAAGTTGCCCTCGAACCAGAACCACTTGCCCTCTTCGAAGTTGCCTTCCCACGCGAGGATGTGGGTACAGGTGCGGTCCAGGAACCAACGGTCGTGGGAAATGACCACGGCACAACCCGGGAAGTTCTGCAGTGCGTTTTCCAGCGAAGACAGGGTTTCGACGTCGAGGTCGTTAGTCGGCTCGTCCAGGAGGATCAGGTTACCGCCCTGCTTCAGGGTCAGCGCGAGGTTCAGACGGTTGCGCTCACCACCGGAGAGAACCTTTGACGGCTTCTGCTGGTCAGCGCCCTTGAAACCGAAAGCGGAGAGGTATGCACGAGACGGCATCTCGTTCTGGCCGACCACGATGTAGTCGAGACCATCAGAGACAACCTCCCAGACAGTCTTTTCCGGATCGATGTTTTCACGACCCTGGTCAACGTAGCTGAGCTGAACAGTCTGACCGACCTTGACCTCACCGGAATCCGGCTGCTCCAGACCCACGATGGTCTTAAACAGGGTGGACTTACCCACACCGTTCGGGCCAATCACACCGACGATGCCGTTACGCGGCAGGGTGAACGACAGGTCCTTAATCAGGACGCGACCATCAAAACCCTTCTCCAGCGCCTTGACCTCAACAACCTGGTTACCCAGGCGCGGCGGGGTCGGAATCTGGATTTCTTCGAAGTCGAGCTTCTTGTACTGCTCGGCTTCCTCCACCATCTGCTCGTAGCGCTCCAGACGGGCCTTGTTCTTGGCCTGGCGAGCCTTCTGGCCCGAGCGAACCCATGCCAGCTCGTCCTTCAGGCGCTTCTGCAGCTTGGCGTCCTTCTTACCTGCAACCTCGAGGCGCTCAGCCTTCTTCTCCAGGTAAGTCGAGTAGTTGCCCTCGTACGGGTAGAGCTTGCCGCGGTCGACCTCACAGATCCAGCCAGCGACGTGGTCCAGGAAGTAACGGTCGTGGGTCACGGCCAGGACGGCACCCGGGTACTTAGCCAGGTGCTGCTCGAGCCACAGCACGGACTCGGCGTCCAGGTGGTTAGTGGGCTCGTCGAGAAGCAGCAGATCCGGCTCGGAAAGCAGCAGCTTCGCCAGTGCTACACGACGGCGCTCACCACCGGAGAGGTGAGTAACCGGCTCATCTGCCGGCGGGCAGCGAAGCGCATCCATTGCCTGCTCAATCTTGGAATCCAGCTCCCAAGCATCAGCGGCGTCAAGCTCCTCCTGGAGCTTGCCCATTTCTTCCATGAGCTCGTCGGTGTAATTGGTGGCCATCTCCTCGGCGATGGCTTCAAAACGAGCCTTCTTCTCGAAGATGTCGCCGAGACCTTCCTCAACGTTGCCGCGAACGGTCTTCTCCTCATTCAGCGGAGGCTCTTGCAGCAGGATGCCAACAGTGGCACCCGGCTCTAGGAAAGCTTCACCGTTACTCGGCTGATCCAGCCCAGCCATAATCTTCAGAATCGACGACTTACCTGCGCCGTTCGGACCGACCACGCCGATCTTGGCGCCCGGGTAAAACGCCATGGTGACGTTGTCGAGAATAACCTTATCGCCGTGCGCCTTACGCACGTTTTTCATCTGGTAGATGAACTCACCCATGGTGGAATTTCGTCCCCTCGTAGAAAGGAAATAAGCAATCCCTGTAGAGGTTACGCATAGGAACCAAAAGGCACAATCTACATGGGCGTACCCGCAAACCTTTCCTGCAAAACTTCCCGTCAAAAATCTCGCAAGGCAACCAGAAAAACTGGTCGCGAGATAACGCCGCCGAATCTTTTGTAATCCCTCTCCACTTCGGCAGCATCACCTCGCGCTCAGCAAATACCCCTCCCCCTCTGCCAGCTCTTTTCAGTGCCCCATTCTGCTCTAGAGCTGCGAGCTGACTCGTGGCTTAAAACGGACAACTAACTCCGTCACTAAAACGGTGCACTGGTGCCGGCGCCGGCCATTTCTTGCTCCTTAGAATTGGTGGCACCTGTGTCACCGGCCTCACCAGTGCCGCTCGCACCAGCAGTGAAACCGCGCGCTGCCCCGGCCTGAGACGCAGCTGACTCAGTGACCGGAGCGCCCGAATCCCCGGTCGACGCCGCACCAAGACCAGCCGGAGACTCATGCGGCTTCTCAGTCATGGTCGTGACCGTTGCCAGGTGACGGCGAAGATTCGGCCCCACCGCCTTAGCAATAATCTTCTGACGATGATGCTTCGTACCATCATCGCCCTCCCACCGGTCCGTACGAACATGCCCATGAACAATGACAGCCTGGCCCTTCCACACCGTGTTATTCACGTTCTCGGCCAGCTTGCCCCAGCATTCAACATCAAAGTACGAAGTCTCCGACTGCTCCCAACCGTTCTCCCCCTTCCACGACTTGCTGGATGCCACAGAAAACTTGCAGACCTTTGCCCCAGAATTGGTATTTCGATTTTCCACGTGATGGACCACATTTCCCACCACGGTAATAACTGCCTCAGACATCGGGCTCCTCCCCCAAAGAAAGCGTGTACATACTACGGCCGAATAATTCGAAGAAGTCTCATTCGTGCCGTGCCAATTACTTTTCCGGCTCCGGGATGTAAGCGAAAGAGGCAAACAAAAAACCTGTGGATAAGTTCGTCGAAAAGACAACTATCCACAGGCTTCATATGAAGTTGAGGGGGCGAGGTCGCAGCAATCCTCGTCGTCAAGCGAGCGAAATCAGCTTAACGACGCTACCTTCCGCGCCTCTTCGAGGCATCAATCGGATTGTCCATGTGCACCGGATGCTGCGCGTCAACCTCTGAGGTGTAGTAGTCGCGCTCGTCTTCGCCACCGACACCGACCTGCTGGCTCATGCGAGCGAGCATTTCGTTGTATGCAGCCAATTCTTCATCGTTGTTGCGGTCTGCGACACGGTCATAACGCGCCGCATCCTTCTCGTCAGAGCGTCGCCACTGCACGAACAGCGCGACGGTAACGATGTAGAGCGGAACCTCACCGGCAGCCCACGCGACAGCGCCACCAACATTCTGGTCTTCCAGAAGATTGACTGCCCAAGGGAGGTCCAGGCTGGCGTAGTAGGTCTCGGCAAGCACCTTCTGCGACTGCATCAGCGAAATACCGAACCAAGCGTGGAACGGTAGCGACCCCATCAGCGTGACCAGCTTGACCGACGGCGCGATCTGCTGCGGTGCGGCATCGACACCAATAATGACCCAGTAGAAGATGTAACCGGAGATCAGGAAGTGGATGTTCATGAACACGTGACCGGCGTGCTCATCAGCCAGGAAGTCGTAGATCGGCGTCATATAGAGCAGGTAGAAACCTGCAACGAACTGCACCGTTGCCACCACCGGGTGCGTGAGGAAACGCGACACCGGGTTGTTGATGAAGACCACCAGCCACTCACGAATACCCGGCAGACCATCACGGCCGGCCGGCTTCAGCGCACGTAGCGCCAACGTGACCGGACCACCCAGCACCAGCATGACCGGAATACCCATGGAGTAAAGCATGTGGGCAATCATGTGCACAGAGAACAGAGCCGGCATGTACACGCCCAGCGCGCTGCACGAAGTAAACAGCAAGGTTGCGCAACCGCCGAGCCACCACAGAGTGTTGGACAGCGGCCAGGTACCACCGCGCTTCTTCAGTAGGTAGAGCCAGTACAGGTAAATCCACGCGGCAATGATGGCGGCCGAACCGAAGAAGATGTCAAAGCGCCACTGCGTGAACATGGCCTCCCAACCGAATGGTATCTCCAGGTTGTAGCCGAGCTTGACCTGCATCTGGGTAATCGACGGCAGTCCCTCACCACCGGCCTGCTCAGAGAAATTCGGTGGCGGCGGAGTACGGCCCAGGGCCACTGCCACGCCGATTGTGAGCGCCATGATGATGACCTCGACAATGGCCAGTCGCCAGAACGGGCGATTCGACTGAGCTCGCTCGATCTCCGGGATGGTGATCTTGCGGTGCACATAGCCACACAGCCCCAGCAAGATGGTGAGCACCGCCTTGACCAGCACCATGATGCCGTAGTTATTGCTGACCAGGTCAGACCAGTCAATGTTGATAGCTGCGTTAATGAAGCCGGAAGCCGACATAGCGATGAATGCGACCAGCGCCACAAAGGAGTAGCGCTTCACAACTTCAGGCATCCATTCACCACGACGACGAGCGTGGCCAACCAGCGCCATCAGGCCACCGACCCAGAACACAGTGAAGGTCAAGTGCCAGATGTAGGAGTTAGTGCCGTAGTCATGTGCACCACCGGAGGCGTTGTGGCTTACAACCGCCAACGGCATCATCGACACCAAACTGATGGCGAAGAACACGGGCTGCCAAATCCACTTACGGGTCAACGACGAACCAAGCGCCACAATGCCAGCGAAAATAGCCACCCACAGCCACGCCAAGCCTTCCTTGGTCTGTTCCAAGGACACAGCCCAATTACTCAGCTGAATGGTCGTCGACAGCGGCTGGCCTGAAACATCGGACAGCACCAGCGGAATCTCCATCAGCGCCATCAGCCCCCAGCCGAGCATGGCCCACATACCCGTGCGGGATGCCGTGTAGCCATCGAGGCCCAAAGTGCCGTCGGCACGCTGCTTCGTACCGAAAGCGGCGAGCATAAACGAGCCGACACCGAGACAAGCGAGCAATTCACCGGCCGCCTTGGCGAACGGGAACCCGAATGTGGTGATTACACCGGGATCCGGAATGCCCAACGTGGCGCGCGAATCCATGTTGAACGCCATCGAGAGCAAACCAGCTAAAATGCCGCCGATAAGCACAAAAACAACGTACCAACCAGCAGATTTACGGACTTTCTTATCCTTGCTAACAGGCGGAGAGGTCTCGGCCTTGGTTGTGGCAGTCATAGCCCTAAGCTTAGCGACCAAAGTCGCTAGAGCAGAACCGGTTACAGCACTGGGATGCGAACCGGTTGTGATTGGCCGCGCTGGAGACGCTACAATGCTTTTCTTAGTTGGCCTCCATAGCTCAGTGGACAGAGCAGTCGGCTTCTACCCGATTGGTCGAGGGTTCGAATCCTTCTGGGGGCGCAAAATAACCCGCCTGGCCTGGTTTTATACCAGATTCAGACGGGTTTAAAGCTCTTACCCCTTATTGCTATCCACGGGATCCGGACGCAGGTAACGGTCAACCATGTCGACAACCTCCTCGACAGATTCCTTGTCGAGCTCCGCATCTTCTCCGTTCGGACGCCAGACCAGCACCATTGTCTGAATCAGGCGGTAAATATTGCGTGCCAGTGGGTGAGGATCATGATCGCGAATAGTGCCATCTTCCTGACCATGGCGGACACCGGGGAGAATGAACTTCTCCACAATTTCCATCTGAGTGCCGCTCAGCTCACCGGTGAGCATTTGCAGGACGCGGTCAGGGTCGGTCTTGACTAGACCGGGGAAAAAGTCACTGTCGATGATGCGCTGAACGACGATTCGAATACGCAGCAACATTCGAGTACGCGAATCACCGGGAACATAGCGCAGCCCCTCAAGCATGTGCAGAATTTCGCGGTTAGTCACTTCTGTCAACAGTTCCCCAATATCGGCGTACCTACGATATACGGTCGGACGTGAAACTCCTGCTTTGCGAGCAATTTCTGCAATCGAAGTCCGACGCAAGCCGACTGTCATCACACTTTCACGTGCAGCAGCAATGATGACGTCATCAACGGATGGTTTCTGTGCCGCAGTGGCGCTATTGGCAGCGCTGCCAGCACGACTTCTCTCATCCATGTAACTAATTCTCCCGTTGGAATCCGAATTCAGAAGTAATTTTAGCAGGCAAATAGGTCGTTTTAGGCCAATACTCTAGTTCCAATAATAAAACCTCGCCCCGAAATAACTTCGTTTCCCTCACAATTCCCCCAGCAATCCATCCAGCAATCCACCCCGCAATCCATCTGATAATCCGCCCCTGCAATCTCCACGCCAAACCGCTCCCCCAATCCGCATCGCTAAGCTGGGCCTAGTTAGGCAAAGAAACCAAGACGCACCGCACGACGCACAATCAGACACGTTGCCAATCTAAAGCGAAAGGTGAAATCATGACTCAGCCCAATTCCGACCTCCAGCTTTCCCCTGAGCTCGACCGCATTGTGTGGATTGACTGCGAGATGACAGGCCTCGACCCCAACCGTCACGTCATTGTTGAGATTGCCGCCCTCGTCACCGACGCAAACCTCAATGTCCTCGGCGAAGGAGTGGACATTGTCGTCCACGCCTCCGAGACCGAATTGGCGCAGATGGATGATTTCGTCACCAAGATGCATGCGAAGTCTGGCCTGGACCAGGAGATTCGCGCCAGCAAAACCAATGTTGCCGATGCCGAGCACGCTGTTTTGGACTACATCCGCGAGTGGGTTCCCGAGCCGCGCACCGCTCCGCTGGCCGGCAACTCAATTGCCTCCGACCGCAAGTTCATCGACCGCTACATGCCGGAGCTCGACCAGCACCTGCACTACCGCATGATTGATGTCTCTTCCTTCAAGGAGCTGGCCCGCCGCTGGTACCCGCAGGTTCTTAAGGGTGCTCCGGAGAAGGGTCTTGCGCACCGAGCTCTTGCCGATATCAAGGAGTCCATCCGCGAGCTGGACTACTACCGCCGCGCAATGCTCCTGCCCCACCCGGGCCCAGATGCCGATGCTATTTCCGCCGCCAGCAAGGAATCCACGGAAAAGTACGGCGAGATCCGCGGCTAACTCGCTTTACGACGACCCCAAACCCTCCCCTTTTCCCGCATTTATCCGGATTGACCTGCCGTTTTTGTTTCCAGCCAACTGTGGGCTACCATATAGTTCGCTGCAGAGATGAGCTGAGAAAACAGCTTTCTCAATGCGGTAATGGTGACTGTAGTTCAGTTGGTAGAGCACCAGGTTGTGATCCTGGGTGTCGCGGGTTCGAGTCCCGTCAGTCACCCCAAGTAGAACCCTCGGCTAGGAATTTTTCCCGGTCGAGGGTTTTGTGTTTCCACAACCCCTAGAATCTGCCGACGGCGTTTATGTTTAGCGGCAGCGGGCCAATGCGAGTTACTGACCCCGCTTATAGCAAAAATGGCCCGAAAAATGGCCGGAAAGTGTCATAAACTCACACAGTTTCACATTTGCAGCCCATTGTTTCTGGAGTTCAAGGACAAAATGTGCGCCTTTCCCTGGGTGCGTCGTGGTTATTTGCCCCAGCCTTTTTGAATTCCCCCCACCGTGGCTACCGAGTAGCTACCAGCCCAGCATCCGACGCCTGCAGCTTGCCGTCGACCATCTCCACAATTCGGTCGGCGCCGTGAAGCTGGCCCAGGTCGTGGGTGATGTACAGCGTGGCCACACCCATCTTCCGTGTCACATCCATAATCAGTCGCGTTACCGCACCTGCGGTCTTCTGGTCCAGAGCTGCAGTCGGCTCGTCGACTAGCAGCACCTCCGGCTCATTCATCAGTGCCCGCGCAACATTGACGCGCGCCTGTTGACCACCGGAAAGCTGGCTCACACGACGCTCCCCAAGCCCTGCCAGGCCGACTGCCTCAAGCAGCTCGTCCGCTCGCTTCTCCGCTTCCCGACGGCCACCCGCAGGCCAACCGAAGACGCGACCGAGTCGCCGCATTGCGATGAGCTGCTGCTTAACCGTCAGCGCCGGCAAAAGATTCGGCTGCTGGAATACGATACCGATGTGTTCGCGACGAATCTTGGCGGCATCCGCGCCGCGAGCACTCAAATCAATAGCCGTCCTTTCCACACTCTCACCAGCGCCGCTGCCCTCCGAGTCCTGTTTGTTGGAGTACAAAGTGACGTCTCCGGAGTCGGCGCTCTTCAAGCAACCGGCAATGGTCAGTAACGTTGATTTACCAGAACCCGATGGGCCGACCAGGCCCACTACCTCACCAGCGCGAATCTTCAGCGAGATGTCATCCAAAATCGTGCGCTTGTCTTCACCATCCTGAACGGTCAGCGAGATGTTTTTCAGTGCCAGTGCCACGGGTGCCTTGTTGTCGACGTAGGTAGTCATTTTGTCCTCAATTCCTCAGTTGCGTGATGTGCAAGTGTGCAGAGTGTGCAGAGTGTGCAGTGCGTGCAGGTTGTACGGGATATTTTTTGGCGGAAAGTCGTTTTCTCAGATTGTCACTACGCATTCGCCAGCGCGGTCGTCGGATCGACACGGAAGACTGGCACCAATGCCAGCAGCGCACCAACCACGCCGGTCACAGCCAGGATGAGCCCCGGGACAACAGTCGTTGATGCATCGACCACAATTGGCATGACATTGCCGCTCTGCAGAGCCCAGCCTGCAGCTGAAGTCAGCGCAACACCACCGCCAACTCCGATAGCCAGCACAGCCAGCACCTGCGCCAGGGAGTCAGCCACCAGCACGGAGCGGGACGCACCGAGCGCCGAGGAGATAGCCACACCGCGGAGTCGCTGAACAGTCCACACGGTGAAGAATGCACCCACCACCAGTGCGGAAATCACATACAGCATCGAAGTCATCGCATTCAGCGAGGTCTGCTCACCCTGGTAGGAAGCCGACAGGTTATTGCGCTCGCCATCGCGCAGGACGGTTGCTTCCGCAACATTCGGCAGCTGCGCCGCAGACTCGTCGACAACCATCGCTGCCGGCACCATCTGCCCCGGGGTCAGGTCCTCCATCACACCGCGACCGGCGTAGATGACCGCCTGGTGATCCAGCCACTTGTCCCCCACCACCCGGGCGACCGTAGCCTCGTGCTCGCCCATCGCGCCAGACAGGGTCAGCGAGTCACCTTCCGCAATGGCGGTCTCACTGACGCCGTCGGTGACGGCCACGTGGTCGTCGTTAAGCGAAAAATCGGAGATGACGGTGACGGGCGTTTCATCGACGCGCGCACGACTGACATAAATATCGCGAACACTTGCGCCGTTGTCGCTCGCCCATGTTTGGACGCTCTTGCGCGCCGTCTCACCCATGCTTGACGACGACAGCGACGTAGCCCCCTCAGAGACAACGACGGCGTCGTTTTTGCCGTAGACCTCGTCAAGTGCGGAGACGGACTGGTTGGACAGGCCGGCAGCCAAAGCCGAGAGGAATGTGACCATCACAGCAATCATGCCGACGGTGATGGTAATCAGTGCGGCACGGCCTGGAGCGGCTCGAAGTTCTTTCATTGACTGGTACATACTCATTATGGTCGTGGATTCACAGGCGGATTTAATCGCCATGGAGGTTGAACTTCGTCTCCAACTTTCGGTTGATGTTGAC
>NZ_CAMQAZ010000026.1 GCF_946998835.1 uncultured Corynebacterium sp.
AGGAAATAATAGAAATCAAGGCAAACGCCTAGGAACAAAACCCGGGGCACTTCAGTATTAGCAATATCGACGTAAAAGGTGTTCTTTGCGGCAACTTCATTCATCGCAACAAGCGAGCCAATCACATAGCTACACATTTTCAACCGTCGTACTCAATCCTGGCGCGAGCTCCTACCCGAGGGTAGATACCCCTGCCCGGACTTGGATACCTACGCGTTTCAAACCCCCGACGGATTGATTCATTCCACTACTGATGCCGAGAAAGTGTTTCCAAAGATCAATTAGCCACCAGCACAATCGGATGAAGCCTGACAACGAACTGTCACAGTGACGGCGTTGGTGGTGAAGATGCAACGTTTCTAATCTTGCAAACCCACATAGGTGGCGATTACAACGACGCCTTCCGGCCTGGGCCGGCTGTATACCAACTCCAACCGACATCACCGGACTACCCCGCATAGATTCAGGAAGGAACTACCCCGACAGAATGCCCCTTGCTACAACCCCTCGCAAGAGGTCACTACTGGACGCAGACATACCAAATTCTTACGGAAGCTCTGACGGCAGCTGCCAAATCTTTTCTCCAGTCGGCGTGAGCTTTACGCCTTGCCGCACACGAATAATGTAGTTGCCATCCTCAGGACGGCGCGGCAAATAAGCGAAACCAGGAGTGTTGGAGATACCGGGTATCGCCTGGTACGCCGGATCATAATCAACGACCTGATTGAAGGCGACAAGCTTCCTGTGGAAGGCTCGAAGTTTTCCGAGTGACCCCTCTGTTAGCGCGTCATTGTCCAACATCCAGTGTCCGTGAAGCCTTATAGCTTTATAGATGGTGTTGGTGAGGAATTGACGCTCGACCTCCCACGGAAGATTTTCTGTAACTTCAGTGATCAGAGACTCATGTCCAGCTTCCTTCATAATTTGATGAATCCGCTGCCTCGACACGCCTGCCGCCCGGGCGATATCGGACTGCGTCATACCTTCATCTAGTAGTGCTCGAATCGTTGTTGCGTCTGGTGCTGCCATGACATATTCCCTTCCATTATTGTCAAGCAAAGCATACCAATATATTTCGCGTGCTTAATAATTCTTCTGGCTGACAATGGACCGGAAATACTAGTACCATCCGCCAAGGTGACGATGGCTCCGAAGAGTCGTTACGATATGACTACCGTTTTATCGAGCTATGCTAAGAAGTCGATGTCGATGTAGGAGATGCCGCTCGTTATAGTGCCTATGGCCCGTCTACCGGAGGAATCTTGCCGGAGCTCTTTTTCAATGATTTAGTCGATGCGGATGCGCTTGCCATCATTGACTCGATGTGGAAGCTGCTTCCAAAGGATTTGTGTTCCTATGTCGCATCGAACTGCCATGATGACCAAGAGATTGATGCTGCTATCACTATCTTGGATTATTCTCTCGTCGCCAAGCTTCCTGTTCCGATAGATACTTTGAATCGTGCGCGTGAGTTGGCTCATAAACTGACCCACGAAGCTGATATTCGCCGGATTAACGCGCTCGTATTAGAACTGCAAGAAGCTCAATCGACAACCAACTCGTAAGCAGGAAGCAAACGGTTCCGTAAGGTAGGTCAAATTTAATGCCTAATCTGGTTGAGACGTGTCTTCGGGTGCAGAATGCATCGCGCCCTCATGTCAAGTACGACCGGTTGAACGGTGCTGGCGGAGATTTGACTGAGGAGATATTTCTCAACGACTTGGTAGATGCTAGGGCGTTCGTCCCAGTCGCACTCAAGACCGACTTCCTCCGAATTTGGACTGACGTACCAGAAATAGCTGGCGCAACCCCTGCACACGAGCAGGATTTCACCACACGCCAACTCGTACTCGAATTCGCCGCATTGGCCCCGGTAGTTGACCTCGGCCCGAACTGGGCTTAGTCAGAAACTCACCGTATTCAATTCGATTCCCCTCGAGTTTCATAGAGGCTTCCCCGCACTTCATTCCGCCCATGCTGTAAGGCCGGTGGCATTGGGACCTTGATTGCTACCTTTGGCTCCATGCTGGCGAAAGCGTGTAGGTCATAAATAGTTTGCTCAACCATTAGGTCATCCCAGTCGGGATTCAGCCATTCTTCATCATCGTCCCACCAAGACAGAAACTCACGCTTTGCCTCGACATCGGAAACAACTGCGTTACCGCTGACAAGCTGGGCCAACAGGTCTTCCTCTGCGAACTCCTGCAGCCTATAGGGATCGTACTGAACAGGAATCGATGACGACTCAATTACGCGCTGTACCGCTTCACTCATCCTCATAATTCCTCCTTAAGCTACCCTGCAATTGATTTCCTCAGCATCTCCCAAGCGTGATTTCCACATGATTGAAACTTCAAATAGAACTTCTGTTTATACAGGTCAACTAAGGGAAGCGTCCGTGTTTTATCCTTCGGCTTAATCCGGAAGTACTGACTCCGGAGTTCCCATATGGAAAGGAGACAACATGGCTCGATTCACACTCACAGTGGAACTCACCGAAGAGCAACTCCCCTCATTTATTCAAGTATTGGGGAAGATTACAGACCTGCTTAGTTCAATCAAGGCCAAAGATATCGCCCGAGTTGAATACCATGAGCTGAACCTCGACAACTGCGAAGAGAAAAAATCAAAGGAAACGTCGTTGACCATGCCGACAGCCCCATCTGAACTCACATCGACTGTCTCCTCAGTTAAAAGACACGCAACCGACGTCCGTGCGATTGCCAAATGAAATCAACGAATTCTTGGTCGAAGTCACCACTGAGCACGACAAACAACACCCTAACCAACGTCGACTAAGCAAGTCTGACGTAATTAACTTCGCACTACAGCGTCTCAAGTCAGACTTTGAAAAATAGTCACTTGGAGGCTCCAGGCAGATCAGGAGGATACGATTCTCACGTCGTCACTCCCCCTGTCCTGCCCGGAGCCTTGGCACCGCTACTTAAAGATTGACTACTTACAAGCAAGCTGCTTAAAAGCTGATCTACACAAAGACCAACCAGCACCTACACGAACTTCACACCCGCGAAGTTCTTCTTTCCACGGCGCAGCACGATCCACTTGCCGTGCAGCAGGTCCTCAGCAGAAGGCTCCCACGCTTCGTCCTCGATGCGCTGGTTATTGGCGTACGCGCCACCTTCCTTAATGGTGCGGCGTGCCTCACCCTTCGACTTGGCAAGACCCGCAGCAACGAGCAAGTCAACGGCAGTTCGCGGCTCGCCCTCAGCAATCTCCGCAACCTCAGTCTCGGAGACAGCACCCGCCAGGGTGGCCTCGTCCAACTCGGCCAGCTCAGCACGGCCAAACAGCGCCTGCGCTGCTAGCTCCACTGCCTTGGTGGCCTCTTCGCCGTGGACCAGGTTGGTCATCTCCTGCGCTAGACGACGCTGAGCCTCACGCTTGAATGGACGCTCCGCAACAGCGACCTCGTACTCAGCAATCTCCTCCTGAGTCAGGAAGGTAAACCAACGCAGGTAGTCGATAACAACCGAGTCACCGGCATTGAGGAAGTACTGGTACCAGGAGTACGGCGAGGTCTTCTCAGCATCCAGCCACAACTTGCCGCCACCGGTGGACTTACCGAACTTCTGGCCCTGCGCATCGGTCACCAGCGGCACGGTGAGACCGTGCACCTTGGCACCGTCGATACGCCTGTTCAGGTCGACACCAGAGACGATGTTGCCCCACTGATCGCCGCCGCCAATCTGCAGCACACAATCGTAGTTACGGCGCAGCTGCACGTAGTCGTTGGACTGCAGCAGCATGTAGGAAAACTCGGTGTAAGAGATGCCGTCAGACTCGAGGCGACGCTTGACGGTGTCGCGGTCGAGCATGGTGTTGAGGGAGAAGTTCTTGCCGACATCACGAAGGAAGTCAATGACGGACATGTTCATAGTCCAGTCAGCATTATTGACCATCGTTGCCGGAGCATCGCCCTCAAAGTCAATGAAACGACGCAGCTGGCCCTTGATGGCCTCCAGGTTGTGCTCGATGGCTTCCTGGCTGAGCATCGAGCGCTCGCCGACATCGCGCGGATCACCAATGAAGCCCGTGGCGCCACCCGCCAGCGCAATTGGGTGATGACCGGCCAGCTGGAAACGACGCAGCATAATCATCGGAACCAGGTGGCCCGCGTGCAGCGAATCGCCCGTTGGGTCAAAACCGCAATACAGAGTAATCGGGTTTTCGCACGCCTCGCGCAGCGCGTCAACATCAGTGGACTGATTAATCAGGCCACGCCACTGTAGTTCGTCGATAATGTTCTGTTCAGTCACGCCCTCTATCGTAACGTTTCGCTTGCCGACGTTCACCGCGAGGGTGACCTAAAACTCTTCAACAGCCTTCTTGTGGCGCCGGTAGGCCGAGACGGAAGCGTCCGGAAGCCACAGTCGCCAGGGCCGGTTCGCGGCTCGCCGAACGCCCACGCGCGGGCCGGCGTGGATGTCTTTATCCGGCTCGACGTTCACTGGCTGCGCTACGAACACGCGTGACGACGGATCCAGCGCATCTGCCCCATAGTCATCCAAGTCAAGGCCGAGCGCCTGACCAACATTGCCCGGACCACGTCCGAGACCCGCAGCCGCTGGCTTTTCACCGCGGCGGCGGCGCACCGCATCCATGCCCCGCTCAATGCGTACGGAGCGGACTAGCACTCCCCCGCCCGTGCCATCCGTTGCGCTAGTGATGTTGGCACAAAAGTGGATGCCATAGGAGCGGTAGATATACCAATGCCCCGCCGGGCCAAACATGGCGCGGTTGCGGTCGGTCGGCCCCATAAAGCAGTGCGCTGCCGGGTCGGGATAGCGCTGGTCAGCTGGACCTCCGTAGGCTTCAACCTCGGTGATGGTGGCGGTGACATCCTCTGCGGGAATAACAATCACGCAGCCGAGCAGCGTCCGCGCAGCATCGATGGGAGCTCCCGAAAGCATAGAGCGGTCGAGGGCGCGGTAGCCGTCGGCAAGCGGGAAAGGCAATTATTTATCCCAGGTGATGGCTTCGTCGGAAAGCATGACCGGAATGCCGTCGTCGATGCGGTAGGCAATCTTCAGCCGTGGGTTGACCAGCACCTGCTCGTCTTCGAGGTATTCAAGCGGCCCCTTGTCACGCGGGCAAGCGAGGATATCAAGGAGTTTCGGATCGAGGCTCATAGTCCACTACCTTACCGAACTGAATTGCCAAGGTGTCACGCTGACCTTCCAAAGCGATCAGGTTGTCCTGACCGATAGCATCCTGAATCTTCTGTACCGCGGAATGCAGCAGCTCGATGGACTCCCGAGCCGGATCCTCGGCCTTATACCGCAGGCGCTCCGGGACCGCGAGGTAGGAGTTGACCGTCTGCGGCAAGTACTCCTCGATGATGCCATCGATGACTACCTTCTGCTCGGGGTAGTTTTTGAGATATTTCCACTCGCTCAGGACGGACTCCAGCGTCACGCCAAGCTCATATGTGGCTTCGCCCAGCTCTTCGCCGGGATCCTGCTCGAAAAGTGTGCCCAACGTCCGGTGGAGACTTTTGCGCAGCTCAACCGGATTGAGCGGGCGGCGCTGTGCAAGTGCTGGCTTCGGAGCCGAGCCAACGGACTTCTGAGCCCCCTTGCTCTGCCTCGGTAACAGTGCAACCGAGGCTCCCCACGCGGCAATCGCAACTACCGGCCACAGGAAACCAAGCCCCACAACCAGGTGCAGCACCACGACCGAGATGGCAAGGATAAGCCCGACGATATTGGCGGGGCTGTTGAGAAAGCCACCGCCGGAAGATTTGTCGGAGGAAGTGCCGGAGGAATTACTGGTAGCCACGAATCTCCTTGAACACATCGGCGAGCTCGGTCTCACGGGACTCAAAGACTTTACCACCGGTCAGTTCCGCAAGTTCCTGCATTTCCCGCGAATCCGCTTCACCATAACGGATGACGAATACCGGCGGCAGATTTCCGCCCTTGGACTGGTAGAAATCGCGGAATTCAGCAAAAGTCTTGCCCGATGTTACCTGTCCATCGGTCAGAACCACGATGGACGGGATGGAGGTCTTATCAGAGCTGCCGAGAATATTGAAGGCTTGGATCAGGGCGTCGTAAAGCGCGGTTTCACCTTCGGCAAGCAGTCCATCAACCGCGGCGGTCAGCTGAGCGCGCGATTCGGGACCATCAATTGTCGTGGTCGTGGGCTCACCGACGGTCGTACTAAACGGCAGGATTGTGGCAATCTCGCGATTTCGCAGTCCGACGCTCCCCGTTTCGGTGCGGGCGCTGCCGTCGACAATTGCGTGCATCGTTTCCTGCAGGTCCGCGATGCGCTCGCCGAACATCGAGCCGGAGGTGTCCAGAACGAAGACCGACTCGCCGGGCACCCGCAGTTCATTGTCATACGCCTCGATGAGGCGGTCCGTAACGGAGCGGTCGCCTGGGAACGGCAGCTCGATGATGACGCTGTCGGTCATGATTTCTGGCAGGTTGGCATCACCGGAGACCGGGCGCAGAAAGTGATCTGCAAGCAGCTGCGAGTTTGCTTCCAACCACTGCCCGAGCGCTGCCGTCTGCCGCGCGGCGAGATCATTGGAGGGGTGAGCGAGCGACGTCAGTGGATAGTCAGCGCTGATGACACCGTCACTGGGAACCACAACTTTCAGGTCAGCGCCCTCTTTGTTCATCTGCTGGAGCACGGCTTCATAGTTGATAAGAGCGTCCACAGAGTCCGGCTCGTCCAGGAACTTGTCGCGCAGCCATCCCGACGACCCCGAAGTCATCTTCTGCCCCTCAAAGAACTTCTGCAGTTCAGGTGTAGTGCGGCTAATATCCGCTGTAGTCAGCGCGGAGCCGGTATCAGCGAACGCGGTCGCCACCGACACCACGCCGGAGAAGCCGGAGTTAGATTCCGCGGGGTTGGTCATGCCGTAGGTCAATTTGCCTGACGACGCAGCTTCCGCGATCTCAGCCCACGTCGGCTGCTTGGTATCCCACCCGAGCTCCCGCGCCTTGGCCGAATGGATGCCGAATGCGACCGGCGAGGTGGCGACTTTCTTGGCTTCGCCGAGCTTGTCGGTCCCGCCGAGAAGGTCAACGTACCGATTGGTCGCAAACCAGGTGGCATCAAAATGTTCGTCGAAGTCGCCGTCAATGAGGGCGTGGCTGTTCTTCACAGTACCGTCGAGAAGCTCGAGGCTGATAGTAAAACCGAGGTCGTCCGAGGCCTTTTCCATCAGTGGCTTGAGCTCTTTGAGCTCCGTGGCACCTGCGATGCGCATGGTCGAGCCTTTGAGGTCGGAATCGACGTTGACCTTGTTCGTCTTCTCATCGTCGGAGCCTAGCGACAAGTTCAGGCCGTCGTCGGAGCAGGCCGCGACAGCAAAGATGCCGAACACGCTGATGAGGGCAAGCAGTACTTTCCGAAGAGTAGTTGGTACTTTTTCCACGTTCATTGGCCTTTATCCCTCTTCCGTTTCAGGCCTCGGCGGACCCTGGTATCCGCGAGAAACACCCTCGATGAGCTGCTCGAGCATGTCGAAACTCGGCGGGTCAATAGAGTCCACAAAATCGGTGGATGCCTCCTGCCCCGTCTGCAGTTGCGTCTGGAATTCCTCCATCGCCTCAGGATGGCTGGATCGATAGCCATGCTTTGCCGCCAACTTCTGAAGCTCAGGATCTTCTGCAAGGAGCTTCGCCACGGCCGCACCATTGTCGTTAAAACCCAGCGCAACGTGAGTACTCAGAATTGTCGGAGATGGATACGCCAAGCGCATCTCCGGCTTCAGCCGGCTGTTCGGGGCACGGTCCTCGCCGAGGAACTGCGACTCGTAGAGCATCACCATGGGCTTCGAACCGACTCCCTGAGAGAGGTAGTCAGAAAATGGCCCCGCCGACGAGGATTCGGTGTACCCCTGGCCGGTGAACAGCGGAGTGAGCTCTGGCAAAACGGCATTGACCTGTCCGGTGTCGGATACAATCCGGCCGTCGTTAGTGATCCAGGACATCAGCGACAAGTACATTGCGGCTGAGTTCGACGAGCGAATGTCAGTTGTGGACATCTGCACCGTACGTGGCGACGGATAGCTGTTCCCCGCGAAGTCCCGCCAGCGGACATTGTCGTGTTGCATCGTGGCCAGTGCTTCCATGTCAACCTGCCACGTAGTGCCCTGTTGGTGGGCAACATTTTCGCCTTCCAGCGCCTGAAGAATGTTGTCGAAAGTAGCGATTGCCATCGGGGTGTAGAAGACGTCATACCGCTCAGCGCCACTCATCTTCTCAGCAATTTTCTCCGCTGCTGGCGCCGACGATGGGAATGCCAAGTCGAAGGAATCCAAATCCACATCCGTGGCCATCCGACGCGAACCCGCCGTCTTTACCTCCACCACATAGCCATGGGAGGCAAGCGCTTTCTGAACCTCTTTGTCCTCGAAGAACGGCTTCTTCTCAGAGCCGATAATCGCCTTGACGACGGTTTTTTCGCCACCGAAGAAATCACTGTTGCCTCCGGAGCTGCTACCAGAAAGTCCTGGAACACTGCCACCACGACCGACATACACCGCGACAGCTGCGATGATGATCAGAATGACTGCAAGAATTGGCCCTGGGCCGCACCCTTTCTTGCCGCCACTCCGATTCTTATTTTTATCTCGTGAGCTGTGATTTCCACCGCTCGACGCCGTACTTTCCGCCATGAAATTATGGTAAGAGACGCAGTTAAAGCTGGCAACAGGTATAGAAATAATCAGTAACCTGCGTCACTTCGGGGCACCCTGGCATTCCGGGGTAATAGACAAAAAGTGTATCCGCTCAGTGTGTCGGCCGGTGGTCACCTTTCGCTACTTGACCCAATGCAAGTTAGTGACCGCGTTTATAGCAAAAATGGCCGGCGACGGTGGGTCAACACGAGTTAGTGACCGCGTTTATGTCAGCGACAGCGGGCCAATGTAAGTTACTGACCTCGCTTATAGCAAAAATGGCCCGAAAAATGGCCTGAAAGTGCTATAAAGTTGGGCAGTTTCACATGTGCAGCTCATAATTTTTGGGGATGGTGCCGTTTTTTCATCTGGTCTGCACAAATGGCCTTCTAGGTCTGTTTCGTATGATCTGGAAAGCACACCAAACCCCCGTCACCACACCCGAGTGCCATTCCGGTGGTTTGAAAGAAGAATCGGTGTGCGATCGATTGACCGCACACCGATTAATTAGGTGCGTTAGCTGAGACGACCACTTTAGCCGCTTTAGCCGCTTTAGCCGCGAACTGGCCTTTCAGCCCACTGCTTCAACTCAGTGTTCTTCTCGTCAACGCGGGCGAGCTGCTCAGCAACACGCACACCTGCAGTGCCACCGCGGGTATCGCGAGAAGCCACAGCACCGTCGATAGTCAACACTTCACGGACCTTTGGAGTCAGTGCCGGGTGAACACCGGCGAGGTCCTCATCGGAAAGCTCGTCCAAACCGATACCGCCCTTGGACTCCGCGATGCGGACGCACTGGCCGGAGGCCTCGTGCGCGTCGCGGAACGGCACGCCTTCACGGACCAGCCACTCAGCCAAGTCAGTGGCCAGAGTGTAGCCTGCCGGAGCGAGCTCGCGCAGACGATCCTCGTGGAAAGTCAGCGTTGCCACCAAGCCGGTCAGCGCTGGCAGCAGCAGAGTCAGCTGCTCGACCGAGTCCACCAGAGGCTCCTTGTCCTCCTGGAGGTCACGGTTGTAGGCCAGCGGCTGAGCCTTCAGCGTGGCCATGAGGCCAGCGAGATTACCAATCAGACGACCAGTCTTGCCACGGGTCAGCTCCGCCACGTCCGGATTCTTCTTCTGGGGCATGATGGAGGAACCAGTCGACCAGGCATCAGCCAGGGTGACGTAGCCGTACTCCGGGGTGGCCCAGTAGATGATTTCCTCAGCCAGACGAGACATGTCCACGGCGATCTGCGCGAAGACAAATGCCGCCTCAGAGGCGAAGTCACGGGAGGAAGTGCCGTCGATCGAGTTGTCCGTGGCAGAGTCGAAGCCGAGCTCCTCAGCAATGGCCTCCGGGTCCAGGTGCAGCGAGGATCCCGCCAGCGCACCGGAACCGTACGGGGACACAGCCAGGCGACGGTCGAGGTCCCGGATGCGATCCAGATCGCGCAGCAGCGGATGCGCGTGTGCCAGCAACTGGTGTGCCAGCAGCACCGGCTGAGCCGCCTGAGAGTGAGTCTTGCCAGGCATGATGGCATCCGGGTGTGCCTTGGACTGAGCCACCAGCGCGTCAACCAAGTCAGTGACATCCAGTGCAACGCCGCGCACAGCATCGCGCAACCACATGCGGAACAGGGTTGCCACCTGGTCATTTCGGGACCGCCCAGCGCGCAGGCGACCGCCGACCTCCGGGCCGACGCGGTCAATTAGACCGCGCTCCATGGCACCGTGGACATCCTCATCCGTCGGCTCTGGACCAAATTCGCCGGAGGCAACGTCGCGACCGAGCTGATTGAGGCCTTCAATCATGGTGTCAAAGTCGGCATCACTGAGCAGCCCACGGGCATGCAGCACTCGGGCGTGGGCCTTGGACGCAAGAACGTCGTAAGGCGCGAGCACCCAGTCAAAGTGGGTGGACTTGCTCAATGCGGCCATCGCCTCGGAAGGGCCACCGGCAAAGCGGCCGCCCCACAGGGAGCCTTCGTTGGTACCGTGCTTTTCGACCATTGTCTTTTTCAATAGGCCTTTCGCTCTAGTCGCTCTGGTGATTCTTTTACAGTTTGAAGTCGCGCTTTGCAGCCATCTTCGAGGACAGGCCGTGCAGCTCGACGAAGCCGCGAGCCAGGGTCTGGTCGAAGGTGTCGCCCTCGTCGTAGGTAGCCAGGTTGAAGTCGTACAGCGAGGTGTTCGAGCGGCGACCGTTGACGTTGCAGTGGCCTGCGTGCATAACCATGCGGATGTCACCGGAAACGCCCTTCTGGGACTCCTCGATGAAGGCATCCAGTGCGCGCTTCAGCGGCGAGAACCACAGGCCGTCGTAGACCAGGTTTGCCCACTCGCCTTCGACCTGGCGCTTATAGCGAGCCAGCTCGCGCTCAACGGTGACGTCCTCCAGAGCTGCATGTGCAGTCATGATGGCCATAGCACCCGGAGCTTCGTAGATCTCGCGGGACTTGATGCCGACCAGGCGGTCCTCGACCATGTCCAGGCGACCGATGCCCTGAGCACCAGCGCGGCGGTTCATCTCTTCGATGGCCTCCAGCACGGAAACCTTCTTACCGTCGATGGCAGTCGGCTTACCGTCCTCGAAGGAGATGATGACCTCGTCCGGGGAGTTGAAGTTAAGGGTCGGATCCTCGGTGTACGCGTAGACATCCTTCGTCGGCGCGTTCCACAGGTCCTCCAAGTAGCCGGTCTCAATGGCGCGACCGAAGAGGTTCTGGTCGATGGAGAACGGAGAGGACTTGGACTGCTCAATCGGCAGACCCTTTTCCTCAGCAAAGGCGATGGCCTTGTCACGGGTCCACGCGAAGTCACGAGCCGGAGCGATGATCTTCAAATCCGGAGCGGTGTTGGCGAAACCAACCTCGAAACGGACCTGGTCATTGCCCTTACCGGTGCATCCGTGAGCGACGTGGGTGCCGCCGAACTCCTCTGCGGCCTTCGCCATGTGCTTAACGATCAGCGGGCGAGACAGTGCAGAAACCAGCGGGTACTGCTTCATGTAGAGACCATTTGCCTTAATGGTCGGCAGGCAGTACTCCTCAGCGAATTCATCCTTAGCGTCGACAACGACGGCTTCGACAGCGCCGGCGTCCAGAGCGCGCTGACGCACGGACTCCATGTCCTCGCCGCCCTGTCCGACATCGATGGAAACTGCGACGACCTCGCCGTCAGTCATTTCCTTGAGGTACGGAATAGCAACGGTGGTGTCGAGGCCACCAGAGTAAGCAAGAATAACCCGGTTGGTCATAGGGTAAGCGCTCCTTTAATCGGTGCTTAAAGCATTTCGTGGAATAGTTTACTGGTTCGTTCCGGCGGCTAGACGCTGGGCTAGCTCAGCGCCGGAAAGTGGTTCTCTAGCCAGGCACATTACGGTGTCATCACCTGCAATTGTGCCAACGATGTCTTTGAGCCCCGCACGGTCAATCACACTGGCTAGATACTGTGCGGCGCCCGGCGGTGTGCGCACAACCGCGATGGTGCCCGAATGATCAATGGAGACCAGTAGCTCGTCTAAAACGCGCCGCATCCTGGCCACTGCCCCGCTGGAGACAGCGAGAGCATCTTCGACGATGGAATAACGCGAACCGTTTACTCCATCGCGGATCTTCCGAGCGCCCAGCTCATCGAGGTCTCTGGACAACGTGGCCTGCGCAATCTCAATGCCCTCGTCGGCAAGCAGCTCGACGAGCTGAACCTGACTGGACACGTGATGTTGCGCCAGCAGGTCAGCAATGCGTGCCTGCCGAGCTGTGCGAGAACCTGGTTGTGCTGCGGTCATGGCTGTTACTGCCTCTCCACCAGCCAGGTCAGCAAAGCCTTCTGTGCGTGCATGCGGTTTTCGGCCTCATCGAAGACTACCGACTGCGCCCCATCGATGACCTCAGCGGTGACTTCATTGCCACGGTAGGCCGGCAGACAGTGCAGGAAGATGGCATCCTCATTTGCCTTCGCCATCAGCTCAGCATTGACCTGGTACGGCAGGAACGGAGTGCGACGATCCAGTCCGTCGTTCTCCTGCCCCATGCTGACCCAGGTATCGGTGATGACAACGTCCGCCCCGGCAATGGCCTCGTCGACGTCCGCAGTCACGGACACGGTCGCACCGGTCTGCTCCGCGACCTTCTTTGCGCGGTCGACGTAGGCCTGCTCCGGCTGGAAGTCCTCCGGCGCACAGATGGTGACATCCAGACCTGCGGTAGCGAAGCCAACAAGGTAAGAGTTGGCCATGTTGTTAGCACCATCGCCGAAGTAGACAGCCTTCTTGCCGCGCAGTCCTGCCTGGCCTTCTGCCGGGCACTTGTGCTCAATGATGGTCTGCAAGTCAGCGAGAATCTGGCACGGGTGGAACTCGTCGGACAGTGCATTAACGATCGGTACTGTCGCGGTCTCAGCCATAGCTTCCAGACCCGACTGTGCGTAGGTGCGCCAGACAATCGCAGAGACAAACCGGCTGAGCACCGCTGCGGTGTCCTGGTAGGTCTCACCCTTGCCCATCTGCGAGTTTCCAGTTTCGACCACAATCGCGTTGCCGCCCAGAGCCGCAATACCGGCGTCGAAGGAGAAACGGGTCCGGGTCGAGGTCTTGTCGAACAACACCGCAACCGACTGCGGGCCCTCGAACGGGCGACGGGAGTACGGCGCTGCCTTCAGGTCTGCAGCCAGCTGCAGTACCTCGGCTTGCTCCTGCGGAGTCAGGTCATCATCGGCGAGAAAATGACGGAGCATCAGTTTCTAGTTCCTTCCATTCTTAGCGACAGCCTCAGCGGCATCATTCAGGCAGGCATCAATCAGCTCAACGGCGCGGTTGACTTCCTCATCGCTGAGATTCAGCGGCGGCACAATACGCAGGACGTTTGCCTGCGGTGCATTCAGAATGACACCGCGCTCATAGCCGGCGTTGACCGCTTCCTTCGCCAGGTTCTCGGTCAGCACCAGCCCGAGCATGAAGCCGCGGCCACGAACGTGGTCGACATGGCTTAACGACGCGAGCTTGCGGGCCAGAACCTTGCCTTTCTCGGTGACTCGGTCGAGCAGTTTTTCTTCTTCGAGGGTCTCGATAACCGCAAGACCAGCGGCGGCACAGACCAGGTTGCCACCGAAGGTAGTGCCGTGTGCACCCGGGGTGAACAGTTCCGCTGCGCGACCATTGGCGATGACAGCACCCAACGGCAGGCCGCCGCCCAGCCCCTTGGCCAAAGTCATAACATCCGGCACGATGCCGTCATGCTGGTGGGCAAACCACTGTCCGGTGCGGCCAATGCCGGTCTGCACTTCGTCGACGATCATGAGGACGTCGAAGCGCTTAGTCAGCTCGCGGACAGCAGTGAGGTACCCCTCCGGCGGTGCGACCACACCGGTCTCGCCCTGAATTGGCTCCAGGATCACCGCAGCGACACCCAGCGGATCGGACTCGATGGTCTTAGTGAGGAAGTCGATGTCGCCGTAGGGCACGAACTCGACTCCGCCCGGCATCGGTTCAAACGGTGTGCGCTTGTCCGGCTGACCGGTCATGGCGAGTGCGCCCATGGTGCGACCATGAAAACCGTGGTGAGTAGCGATAATACGGTTCCGGCCGGTCAAACGCGCCAGCTTGAATGCGGCCTCATTGGCCTCGGTACCGGAGTTGCAGAACATAATCCGGGTGTCACCAGTGTCCCAGCCAGTCAGCTCAATGAGCTTCTCCCCCAATACCAGTGGCGGCTCAGAGGCGAAGATGTTGGATACGTGCCCCAGCGTGGAAATCTGGTTGGATACTGCTTCCACGATGGCGGGGTGTGCGTGCCCCAGCGCGTTGACTGCGATACCGGCGAGCAGGTCCAGGTATTCCTTGCCCTCGGAATCCATGACAATAGCGCCCTTGCCCTGCACAAGCTCAATGCGCGGCGTGCCGTAATTGTTCATCATCGTGTGTTGCCACTGCTGCTTGAAGTCGCTCATGTCGTCTTTCGACCTGCCTAACGTGTGTGTAGCTAAATTCTTGTTCGTCTTTTCTGCCTTATCCGGGCTCTACCATTGTGCCGATACCACCGGATGTCATCAGCTCCAGTAGCACCGAGTGCGGCTGGCGGCCATCGATAACGTGGGCCGCTGGCACTCCCTGGTCCACTGCATTCAGGCAGGACTCCATTTTCGGAATCATGCCCGAGTCCAGCGTTGGGAGGATTTCTCGCAGGTGTGAAGTGGAAATCTTCGATACCAGCGAATCGCGGTTCGGCCAATCCGTGTAGAGACCTTCGACATTAGTCAGAATCACCAAACGGTTCGCGTCAATTGCAGATGCCAGTGCACCTGCTGCCGTGTCGGCATTGATGTTGTAGACCTCGCTGCCATCTGCCGACGGCGCAATGGTGGAAACCACCGGAATACGACCGGCATCAATCAGGTCCAACAGAGTTTCCGAGTGCACATCCGTGATATTGCCGACCAGCCCGATATCGGTTTCCTTGCCGCCGACATTCACGGTGCGGCGAGTACCGGTAAACAGGCCGCCATCCTCGCCAGAGGTACCCACCGCATATGGGCCATACGCGTTGATGAGATTCACCAGTTCACGGCCAACCTGCCCGAAGAGCACCATGCGGACAATTTCCATGACCTCCGGAGTAGTAACGCGGAAGCCACCGCGGAACTCACCCTCGAGTCCAAGGCGCTTGAGCATCGACGAAATCTGTGGACCACCGCCGTGGACGACCACCGGCTTCACACCCACAGTGCGCAGGAAAACCATGTCCTGCGCGAAAGCCTTTTTCAACTTCAGGTCGGTCATCGCGTTACCGCCGTACTTGACCACCACAATCTTGTCGCGGTGATGCTGCAACCACGGCAGCGCTTCCGCCAGCACATGTGCCCGCTGTTCGAAGGACAGCCCTTCGGTCAACTGGTGAACCATGTCAGAGTCTCCTCAAAACCTTCTACGACGAATATGCCGAGTTAATGTGAACGTAGTCGTGCGACAGGTCCGTTGTACGAATCGTGGCCTCTTCGGCGTTACCAGTGCCGAGGTCAACCTCAACAGCGATTTCCTTGCCGGAAAGGTCCACTTCGCGGGCATCCGGAGTGCCACCGGTATCGCGGCACACGACATGGCCATTGAAGGAGACTGTAATGTGCTCTGGATCCATCTCCACCGGTGCAGTTCCAACAGCCGCCAGCACGCGGCCCCAGTTCGGATCCGAGCCGAACATTGCACACTTGAACAGGTTGTCGCGACCGATAATTCGTGCAGCTACCAGCGCTTCTTCAGCGCCGCCAGTACCCCGCACAGTCACAGACACGCGCTTGGTTACGCCTTCGGCATCCGACTGCATCTGGCGCGCGATCGAATCGCAGACACTGAGCACTGCCTTATCCAGCTCCTCCTGCGAGGGCTTCACACCAGAGGCGCCGTTGGCCAGGATAATGACGGTGTCATTGGTGGAGGTAGACCCATCGATATCCAGGCGGTTAAAAGTAACCTCGCTGGCCTTGGCAATGGCCTCGTGCGCCATTTCCTCGCTTACCGACGCATCCGTCGTAATCACACCGAGCATCGTAGCCATCGAGGGACTAATCATGCCGACGCCCTTGCCCATGGCACCAACGGTGAAGCCGTTGCCATGCGCCACGGCCTGCTTTGCCACCAAGTCGGTGGTCAAAATGGCCTCCGCCGCAGCCGTACCGGCAGCCGCGTCGCTCCCCAGACGCTCCAGCAGCTTCGGCACACCCGCCAGCACGATGTCCATCGGCAACCGGTCACCAATCAAACCGGTGGAACAGGCACCAATCTCGGTAACGTCGACGCCGAGCCCATCTGCGACTTTCTGGCAGACCTCGAGGGCGTCGGCAATACCCGGCTGACCGTTGCAGGCGTTGGCATTGCCCGAGTTCAGCACTACTGCCGACAGTTTGCCGTCCGCAATGTGCTTCTTGGACACCGTCACCGGCGCAGCCTGGACACGGTTGGTGGTAAAGACAGCCGCAGCGGTTTTCTCCGGACCTTGGTTGACTACCAAGGCCATATCCGGGTTACCACTGACCTTGATTCCTGCAGTGACACCACTGGCTACAAACCCCTGGGGCGCGCATACACCGCCTTCGTCACCAGCGACGTTGACGAGACCTTCTTTTTCTTCCTTCATCATGGGGCAACTCCTACCAGTGGAAGTCCTGCAGTTTCATTCTGTCCAGTCACCAAATTCATGCACTGGATTGCGGCACCACCGGTGCCCTTGGTCAGATTGTCAATAGCCGAGGTCAGCACCAGGCGCTGGGCGCGTTCATCCACCTCAACCTGAATCTGAACCAAGTTGGAACCAATCACCGACTGCGTCTGTGGTTGCAGGCCTTCCGACAACACCTGCACAAACGGCTCGTCCTTATAGAACTCGAGGTAGGCCTCCCGAGCGGCGGCCTCCGTAACCCCGGTGACAAGCGGAGCGGTGATGGTAGTGAGAATGCCGCGCGATGTCGGAGAGAGCACCGGCGTGAAGCTGACGGTGAGGTCCTCTGCGTACGGCTTGAGGTTCTGCAGGAATTCCGCGGTGTGGCGGTGCTTACCTGCGGTGTTGTAGGCACGGAGGTTACCCATCACCTCGGAGCCGAGCAGAGGCACAGCGGCCTTCTTACCAGCCCCCGAGGTACCGGTGATAGAAACGACGGACAGGTCCGGTTTGACCAAGCCCTTTGCCACAGCCGGCAACGCCGTAATGGTACCGCCGGTAGGGAAACAACCCGGTACAGCGATACGCTTGGAAGCAGCCACCTCTTCCCTGTTGCCCGGCAGCTCCGGGATGCCATAAGTCCAAGTGCCAGCGTGCTCCGAGCCGTAGTAATGCTCCCACTCGGTGGCATCCTGTAGACGGAAATCCGCGCCGCAGTCAATGATTACCGTGTCGTCTCCCAGCTGCTCTGCGATTGCAGCCGAATGACCGTGCGGCAGACCGAGGAACACCACGTCATACCCAGCGAGCGTGTCACCATTGGTCGGCTCAATGCGACGGTCAGCCAAAGGTGCCACATGAGGCATAATGTCACCCACACGAGCACCCGCGTTGGATGCTCCTGTCAGTGCGCCGATGGTCAACTCGCCGGAAAGATAGGCCGGGTGCGACAACAGCAGGCGGAGGATTTCTCCTCCCGCGTAACCGGTCGCACCGGCAATGGCAACGGAAATACTCATGCCAAACATTCAACACTTTTATTCACTGCGTTGCAAGATATTCATGAAATTCGTTGCCAAAGTGCTGGGTTGTGGCTGATGTGACGCGAGCGAACAGTGAATATAATACCGCTCGGCGCGCGTCACTTCCCGACTAACCGCGCAGCTGAGCGCCGTGGCGGGTAGTGGCCAACTCAATGGCCGCCTCGCGAGCGGCGGAAGCTTCCTCTTCCTTCAGCGTACGGTCCGGTGCGCGGAAACGCAGGGAGTACGCCAGCGAGCGAACGTCCTCGCCCATCTGCTCGGAGCGGTAAACATCGAAGATACGGATCGACTCGAGGAGCTCACCGGCACCCTCAACCAGAGTCTTCTCGACCTCTGCGGCGGAGACCTCATCGCTGACCACAAGTGCAACGTCCTGGTGGACAGCCGGGAACGGGCTGAGAACCGGTGCCGGCAGGTGCTCCGTCACTGGCAGTGCATCGAGATTAATCTCCATAGCGCAGGTGCGCTCCGGCAGACCAGCGTCCTTGCACACCTTCGGGTGCAGCTCACCGGCGTGGCCGACGACTTCGCCGTCGACAAGCAGCTCGGCGCAGCGGCCCGGGTGCCACGGCAGGACCTCGGCGTTGCGAATCTCCAGCTCGACGTTAGCAGCGCGAGCAACGATGCGAGCGGCATCGATAGCGTCGGCGACGGTGTATGCAGCCTCGTCACCCCACGGGCTATCCAAGCGGATACGACCACAGGCGACAGTGGCGACATGCAGCGGCTGCTCCGGCAGCGACTCCAGCAGTTCGGCGCGCTCGGCCTCGCTCGGCAGACCCGCGGTAGACGGCATCGGCGAGACACCACTCCCGCGCTCGATAGACACTTGCTCCACACCGTAGAGCGACAGGTCTACCTGGCCGCGAGCAACATTGCGCTTCAGCGCGTCCAGCATGGACGGCAGCAGAGTCGTGCCCAGCTGGGCGTGGTCCGACTCCAGCGGGTTGATGACCTTGACGGTATTGCGACGCGAATCATCAGCGTCCAGGCCCCAGACTTCGAAGACGTCGTTGGCAATGAATGGCGTCGGCAGAATCTCCAAGTAGCCGTTGTGAGCCAGTGCGTGGCCAACGAAGCGGCGGCGCAGCTGACGCTCGGTCAGACCGCGGCCAGCCGGGGCGATCGGAAGGATAACCGGAATGTCTTCCAGGCCCTCCAGGCGCAGGATTTCCTCAACCAGGTCGGCGGACATGGTCAGGTCCGAGCGCCAGGTCGGCGGGGTGACAGCCAGGCGGTCACCGTTGTCAACGACCTCGCAGCCGACCTCACGCAGGCGACCGATGACGGTCTCACGCGGGTAATCAACGCCCGCAACTTCGCTAGCGCGATTGACCGCAAAGTCAATAGTCGGCATGGTGGCAACCTCACCGAGCAAGGTGCGACCAGTGTCGATAGTGCCACCGGCGATGTCAGCGAGCAGCTGGCAGGCCAGGTCCAGAGCCGGCTCGACAAGAGCGGTGTCCACGCCGCGCTCGAAACGTCGTGAAGCCTCGGAGGTCAGCTTGTGGCGGCGGCCACTACGGAAGACGTGCAGCGGCGACCAGTTGGCGGCCTCGAAGACCACATCGGTGGTGTCGTCGGCAATCTCGGAGGTGAGTCCACCCATAATGCCGGCCAGCGACTGAATACCGTTGTCGTCACAGATGACGACATCCGCCGGGTCGAGCTTGCGGTCCACGTGGTCGAGGGTGGTCAGGGTCTCGCCGGGCTTCGCGTTGCGGATGTGCAGTCCACCAGCGATCTTGGAACCATCGAAAGCGTGCATCGGCTGACCGAGCAGCAGCATCACGTAGTTGGTGACGTCCGTGGCCACGTTGACCGAACGCTGACCGGCCAGCAGCAGGCGGCGGCGCATCCACCACGGGGTCTCGGCGTTCGGGTCGATGCCTGTGACACGGCGCAGACCAAAGCGGCGGGTGTCGGTGTCCTCGTCGATGGTGACGTTCAGAACCTCGCCCTCGACCGGCAGCTGCTGCACAGCTGCTGGATCGGCGAAGTCGAGGTTGAAGGCGGAGCAGATCTCGCGGCCCAGTCCTCGGGCCGACAGCGCGTAACCGCGGTCCGGGGTGATGTTAACCTCGAACTTCTCGTCATCGAGACCGATGAACTCCTTCGCGCACGAGCCCAGCTCAGCCGGGGCCGACGGCAGCGTCAGAATGCCCGCGGAGGAATCGGTCATACCCAGCTCAGCCTCGGAGCAGAGCATGCCGTTGGAAATCTTGCCGTACGTCTTCCGTGCGGAAATTGCGAAACCACCCGGCAGCACGCAGCCCGGCAGCGCGACGATGACAATGGAGCCCTCTTCGAAGTTGCGGGCACCACAGATAATCTCCTGCAGCTCGCCGGTGCCATTGGCATTACCGACGTTGACCTGGCAGAAGCGAATTGGCTTTTTGAAGCCCTCGAGCTCCTCAATGTGGTCGACGCGACCGAAAACCAGCGGGCCCTCGACCTTCTCCAGCGGCTCGTGTCCCTCGGTTTCAAAACCGACGCGCACAAAGCCCTCATCCAGCTCGTCCGGGGTGACGGACCAGTCCGGGTTGATGGTGTTCTCTGGGCCGCGAACGATTTCAGTGACCCACGACTGTGGAATGAACATGTAAGTAAAACTCCTATCTGTAGGTCAGTGAATTAGCCGCGGATACCGAACGGCTGAGTGAAGCGGACGTCGCCTTCGACCATGTCGCGCATGTCGGTCAGGCCGTTGCGGAACTGCAGGGTGCGCTCCAGGCCCATGCCGAACGCGAAGCCCGAGTAGACCTCCGGGTCGATGCCGGAAGCACGCAGCACGTTCGGGTTAACCATGCCGCAGCCGCCCCACTCGATCCAGCCTGCGCCGCCCTTCTTATTCGGGAACCAGACGTCGACCTCAGCGGACGGCTCGGTGAACGGGAAGTAGTTGGTGCGCATACGGGTCTTGGTCTCCGGGCCGAACAGGGCCTTGGCCATGTGATCCAGCGTGCCGCGCAGGTGCCCCATGGTCAGGCCCTTGTCCACAGCGAGTCCCTCCACCTGGTGGAAGACCGGGGTGTGGGTGGCGTCGAGCTCATCGGTACGGAAGGTACGGCCCGGGCAAATAACGTAAATCGGTAGGTCACGCGACTGCAGAGTGCGAACCTGCACCGGAGAGGTGTGCGTACGCAGCACCTGCTTGGAGCCTTCGGGCGCAATGTGGAAAGTATCCTGCAGGGTACGAGCCGGGTGATCCGGCAGAAAGTTCAGTGCGTCAAAGTTGAAGTACTCGGCTTCTACCTCCGGGCCCTCAGCAACTTCCCAGCCCATACCGACGAAGATGTCACCGATTTGCTCGGACAGGATGGTAATTGGGTGCATACCGCCGCGCTGGCTGCGCGTGGTGTCCACCGACACGTCGATACGCTCCGCGACCAGACGACGCGCGTTTTCCTCTTCCTCCAGCACCGCAAGACGCTCAGCATAGTGCTTCTCGACGCCTCCGCGAACAACATTTACGCGACGACCAGCATCCTTGCGCTCAGCCTTCGGAATGGAGCCCAGCGCGCGGCGAGCCTGCGGAATGTAACCTTCATCCCCCAAGTGCTCACGACGGGCGGCAGAAAGCTCATCCAGGTTGTTGGCAGCATCGAAGGCGTCCGCGGCCTTCTGTGCAGCCGCCTGGAGGGCGTCCTCGGAAAGATCGATAGGATTTGGCGAATCGCTCACGTGTCAACCACTTCTATATAGGACTATCAGTTCATGTGATGGAACAATCATAGTCGAGGATAACTGCACACGTGCACGCGCCTCTCCATCGAGGTTTTCCTACTTACCTCGAACTGTCTCCCACAGGCACATGGCCGCTGCGGTAGCGAGGTTCAACGACTCCGCTTTGCCCTGAATCGGGATGGACACACTGGCCCCGGCCGAAGCCGTGACCTCTTCCGATAGGCCGTGTGCTTCATTTCCGAAAAGCCAGGCGACGGGACCGCCGGGAAGTGCATCAACACCAAGTGTGAGCGTGCCGTCCATCGCCGTGGCGAGGGTGGTAAAGCCCGCTTCCCTGACTTTCTCCATAACCACGTCGATATCACGCTCCCGCGCAACCGCGGTGTGGAAGACAGACCCCGCCGAAGAACGCACGGCCTTAGAGTTCAACGGGTCAACCGAATCGCCAGCGAGGATCACCGCACCAGCTCCAAGGGCATCAGTCATGCGCACGATTGTGCCGACATTGCCCGGGTCGTTGCACTCGACCGGGATAACCAGACAGCCGGCCTGTTTTCCGGCTTCAATGGCCGCCTCCAGCGAGGTGGACACCGCACTGGTGTCGCAGACGGCGAAGAGCCCGGTGGTGGTGACGGTTTCGCTTAAAGAGCGGGCGGCGGAGTCGTCGATTAGCGATACGGACTTGCGCTGCGTCCCCGATTCGAGATACCCCGTGAGCAGCTCGCGGAACTGCTCGGCGGCGGCTGCGGTGACGAAGATTTCTACGACGGCCTTTGCGCGGATAGCTGCGTCGACGGAGTTGAAGCCCTCAACGAGGAAGCGTCCGGCCTTCTTACGCTTGGCCGCGCGGTGGAGCTGAATAGCCGCCGAGACTCGTGGAGTGCGGGGAGTAAACGGCTCGTCGTTGAAGTACAGCGCAGAGTTCATAGTGACTAATCCTAGTGGTGCGGATCGGGATTCATAACTGCGAGGGCGGATACGAAAAACCACCGTCGGGGTTATCCACAAACCCAATCGACGGTGGTTTTTCAAAGAAGTTGGCAAGGACGCTGCCATTCGCAGGCGCTTGCCGACGCTACGTACGAGTTACCTCGTAACTGCCTTACTTAGCAGCAGGAGCGTTGACGTCCTCCGGCAGGGCGTCCTTAGCGACCTTGACCAGAGCAGCGAATGCCTGCGGGTCGTTGACAGCCATCTCAGCCAGGTTCTTACGGTCAACCTCAACGCCAGCCAGGTTCAGGCCCTGGACGAAGCGGTTGTAGGTGATGTCGTTAGCGCGGGCAGCAGCGTTGATGCGCTGAATCCACAGACGACGGAACTGACCCTTACGGTGGCGGCGATCGCGGAACTCGTAGGTCTTGGAGTGGAGCATCTGCTCCTTGGCCTTGCGGTACAGGCGGGAGCGCTGACCACGGTAGCCCTTTGCGGAATCGAGAACTTCGCGACGCTTCTTCTTAGCGTTAACAGACCGCTTCACACGTGCCACGGTGATACTTCCTTTTCGTTGTCTTTAAGAACTAGTGAAATTAAGAGGGCGATTGCCCTGGGACGAGGCTTGAAAAATTAAGCCTTGCCCAGCAGACGCTTGACGCGCTTGACGTCCGACTTCGCAACGTCCGTGGTGCCCTTCAGGCGACGGGTACGAGTGGACGGCTTGCCCTCCAGGAGGTGGCGGCGGTTAGCCTGCTCGCGGCGCAGCTTGCCGGAACCGGTAACCTTGATGCGCTTTGCGGTGCCCTTGTGGGTCTTCTGCTTCATGTTAAAACTCTCCCCTACCAATCTTCGACGCTCGTGGCGCAAAGATTTCGTTTACAACCATTTCTGGTCAGGTCGGTTACTTCTTACCCTTATTCCGAACCGGCCCCAGGACCATAGTCATGTTGCGACCGTCCTGCTTCGGGCGCGACTCAACGACGCCGTACTCTTCGACATCGGCGGCCAGACGCTCCAACAGGCGGAATCCCAGTTCTGGACGAGACTGTTCACGGCCACGGAACATAATCGTGACCTTGACCTTCGAACCCTTCTCCAAGAAACGAACAACGTTGTTCTTCTTGGTTTCGTAGTCGTGGTCATCAATCTTCGGACGGAACTTCTGCTCCTTGACCACAGTCTGCTGCTGGTTCTTTCGAGCCTCGCGTGCCTTCTGGGCTTGTTCGTACTTGAACTTGCCGTAGTCCATAATCTTGGCGACCGGCGGCTTTGCTCGCGGAGCAACCTCAACCAGGTCAAGGTCTGCTTCGTAAGCGAGCTTGAGTGCGTCACCGGTACGGACAACGCCCACCTGCTCACCGTTCGGTCCTACAAGGCGGACTTCCGGTACTCGAATATCCTCGTTAATACGAGCTTCAGCGCTGATGTGGCCTCCTAGGTTGAACCTGAACAATCTTCGTTTCAAACCGCGATAGCAAGCGGGAAAGGAAGAAAAGCCACGCGTCTACAGCGGATTACTACACACTGTATAAGGACGCCTTCCAATCGTGCGATGTGACATCACCGATTAGGGTGGACCCCGGCACTACCGTAATTCTTTGGCGCACCAAGGGTGGGACTTAAATCCTCTTCGCTGCCGAATGCAGCTAATTGCTCCCCGAAGGCAGCAACCATCACATTCTGGCGGTCGTAGACGAGATACTAACACAGGCGTTCTCGCATACCAAAATCAGATTTGTAATCAGATTGGTAGATTTTTCCCGTAGTTTTCGAGCCAAACACGATTAAAGTCGTCACCATGACTACTGGCTCCAACGGCTTTGGCCCTAAAGCCGACAACAGCAATCCTAACGATGCCCCTGCCCGACATACAGATCGACCGAACGAAAATCGACCTAGCGGCGATTTCGTCCTGACTGGGGACTCCGTCACAGAGCTCTCCCATGCTCTAGCGGACTTGGAAGCCAGTTCTCTTCGGCTGGCGCAGCTTACCCACACCTGGCAGGTGCGTCTTTCACAGGCCACCGAGAAGGTGACCAATCCTACCGCCGAGCAAGCCACTGAGCAGGTGTCTTCTGCGTCCCACATGCCGCAGCCTGCACCCCACCAGATGCCCCGGCCTCAACCGCAAGTGCAGCAGGCACCAGGACCTATCTCGCCGCAGCCACACCCTTCACAGGTGCCTCACGCTCATTGGCAGCCACAACCTGGGCAGATGCCGCCGCGAGTGGCGCAACCGCAACCGCAGCCGCCGCAACCGCCACAACCGCAACCGCAGCAGCACGCTCAATCAGAGCAGTTCGGCTTCCCCTCCGCCCATCAATGGCGTCGGAATCCAGGTCCGCCGCAGCCATCCCCAGCACGGCCTTACCCGCCGCAGTCCTCCCCAGCGCCAAGCCTGCCACAACCCCCGCTCGAACCACGCGAGCCTCGCGCCCCTTGGTGGCGCAATGAGAAGGCGATCATCAAAATCATTGCCATCTTCGGCGGTCTCATCACCGCTGCCGGTATCGCCTTTTTCGTCGCAGTTGCAATCCAATCGGGCCTGATTGGCCCAATCGGTCGTGTGGTCTTGGCATACCTGCTGGCCGCCGTGCTCGCGGTCGCGGCTGTGCGAGCGCACCGTCGTCAAGCACCGCCTGCTGGCGTAACAGCACTAATCGCAACATCGCTAGCCGCCGCACACCTGACGACGATGTCAATGTCCTTCCTCGTCGACTGGATCCCGGTGGCAGCAACACTTGTCATCATGCTGCCATTCGCCGCCATCGGTCTCTACGGGGCGCGGTGGACGAAATCAAGCGCTGCCGCGGCGTGGACAATCACAATCAACACCGGATTGATGCTGTGGGCGACAAGCGGCCTCTACTTCCACGCCCGACCGCTGAGCTCCTCGCTCGCGCAAATCACCCTGCAACTGATGATCATCGCCGCCATCGTCTGCTTCTGGAAGCTCCCCTTGCAGAAGTACGTCGTCGCATTCCTGCTGGGCGCGAACATCCTCATCGGCATCACCACAACCCACAATGCGCTGGTGATGCCGGTAGTCGCCGCACTCACCATCGCCCTGTTCGTATTCGCCCAGTTTGGACCGCTGGCGTTGGCGCGCCAGTTCAAGTCCATGCTTGACGACGAGCCTTCGGAAACCACCACCTCGGAAGACTTCTCGTTCACCATCACGTCAATAGTCGCCTTCTCATCTCCGGTGATAGCCGCGGTTCCGACAGTCAACGCAACGCAGTCCACATCCAGCCTCTGGTTGCTGTTCTACGGCGGGTTTGCGCTGTTCGTTGGTATTGCTGCGGTATTCATCTGGAATCGTGATGTCTTCCGCTTTCTCGCGCCAATGGCCCTGGCCACGGCGGTTCTTCCCTGGCTCGCGCTCGCAGTGGCAGGCCCGGAGGGCGCCGAGGGAGCCGGTACTGGAAATCAGACCTGGGGTCTCATCCCGGTTTCCATCGGTGCCGCACTGTTCGTCTGGGCACTGGCCACGGCATCCAAGCACGGCGAGATTGGTGCGCGACTCCAGGCCCCTAAACCGACGCGGGATGCCGTTGGGTCGTATACAAAGATTGCGGCGCTGACCTGGCTACTCTGCGCAACGGTGGTACACCTCTACATCCTGCCCGCAGCGTTGAATGCGAGTGTTGCAACTGACTACCCGGCGAGCTTGGCAGAGTCGCTTTCGCTGTTGTTCCTGCTGTGCGCCGATGTCGGTCTGGCAGTGGCGGCAGCGAGGTCGCAGCTGGCACCGGCGTTTGCGCTGATTGGCCTGGCTGCGTTGGGTATGCCTTTTATCGTGTTGCTCACCACCATTGGCGTGAGCTTCAACGCCGCGCACATGTTGCTCAGCATTTTCTGGGCAACGATCGCCGGAATGCTGGTGCTGTCAAAGAGGTTCCACCACATTCCGGCGCGGCTGGCGGCGGGCTTGACGATTGCGGCACTGTCTATCGTCAAGCTGATCTTCTACGACATGGCCACGCTCGATGGCGTTATCCGAGCCTTGGCTTTCCTCGGCTGTGGCCTGATTCTGCTGGCCATGGCTGTGTCCGGGGCAAAGCAGAAGAATGCCGAGGAGCCAGCGAAACCGGACGTGAACGACAACGCCATTGCCAACGATTCCGACGCTGCTGGTGTTGCCGGTGCCGCCGATGCTGTCCCGGCTGCTGGCGAGCGGGAAGATGTCCCCCACGCCAACAGCCCTGGGGATGCCGACAGAAACGACCCGACTACTTAAGCAGCGGCTTCAGGTACTGGCCAGTGTGGGAACCGGAACACTTCGCGACGTCCTCCGGCGTGCCTTCCACAACCACGGTGCCACCGCCGGAGCCGCCTTCCGGCCCCATGTCGATAATCCAGTCCGCAGACTTGATGACATCCAAATTGTGCTCAATGACAATGACGGTGTTGCCCTTGTCCACCAGGCCTTGCAATACGAGCATCAGCTTGCGAATGTCCTCGAAGTGCAGACCCGTTGTCGGCTCGTCCAAGATATAAACGGTTCGACCATTGGAGCGCTTCTGCAGCTCACTGGCCAACTTCACACGCTGAGCCTCACCACCCGAGAGCGTGGTCGCCGCCTGCCCGAGGCGGACATAGCCCAAGCCGACGTCGACAAGCGTATTGAGATAACGCGCAATCGACTGAATCGGCTCGAAGAACTCCGCCGCCTCTGAGATGGGTATGTCCAGCACCTCGGCGATGGTCTTGCCCTTGTAGCGAACCTCCAGCGTTTCGCGGTTGTAGCGCGCGCCATGGCAGACCTCGCAGGGCACGTAGACATCCGGCAGGAAGTTCATCTCGATTTTGATGGTGCCGTCGCCCTTACACGCCTCACAGCGACCGCCCTTGACGTTGAAGCTGAAGCGACCGGGCTTGTAGCCGCGGACCTTGGCCTCTTGCGTCTCGGCGAAGAGGTTACGAATCTTGTCGAACACGCCGGTGTACGTCGCGGGGTTGGAGCGCGGGGTGCGGCCAATCGGCGACTGATCCACCTGCACCAACTTGTCCAGCTGATCTAGCCCCTCGACGCGGCTGTGACGACCCGGCACCTGACGAGCACCGTTGAGCTCGTTGCTCATCACCTTGGCCAGGATTTCGTTGACCAGGGTGGACTTACCCGAACCGGAAACACCTGTGACACAGGTCAGCACACCGAGTGGGAACTTCACGTCAATCTTCTTCAGGTTGTTCTCGCGAGCGCCCTTGACCGTGACCATGCGCGACTTATCAATCGCACGGCGGTTCTCCGGCACTGCCAACACTCGACGGCCCGAGAGATACGCGCCTGTCAGCGATTCTTCGCAGTTAACAATGCCCGATGGTTCGCCCTGGTAGACAATCCGCCCGCCGTATTCACCGGCCTTTGGTCCGATGTCGACCAGCCAATCGGCTTCGCGAATCGTGTCCTCATCATGCTCGACCACAATCAGAGTATTGCCCAGATCGCGCAGGTTCTTTAGCGTCTTAATCAGGCGGTTGTTATCCCGCTGGTGAAGGCCAATCGACGGCTCATCCAGAACATAGAGCACGCCGGCAAGCCCCGAACCGATCTGGGTGGCCAGACGAATTCGTTGTGCTTCACCACCAGACAGGGTGCCCGCCGAGCGCGACAGCGACAGGTAGTCCAAGCCGACATCCAGGAGGAACTTCAGGCGAGCCTGCACCTCGCGCAACACACGACCGGCGATCATTTCCTCACGCTTACCCAAAGTCAGCGAATTGAGGAACGCCGAACCATCCTGCACCGATAGCTCAGTGAGCTCGGCAATATTCTTCTGCCCAAACTCCGCCGAATCCAGCGTCACCGAAAGAATCTCCGGACGCAGACGAGTGCCGCTACATGCCGGGCACGGCACTTCACGCATGTACCCCTGGAAGCGATCCTTCTGCGACTCGCTCTCCGCCTGCGACAGCTTGCGGTGCAGGTACGGCATCACGCCTTCAAAAGGCGCGGTGTACTGGCGCGTGCGACCGTATCGGTTCCGGTACCGCACCGTGACCTTGTGGCTGGAACCGTGCAACAGAGCCTTGCGCTGCGGTGCCGTGAGGTCCTCGAAAGGCACGGTCGGGTCAAAGCTCATCTCGGTGGCAAGGCCTTCGACCAGCTTTTCAAAGTACTTCTTATTCAGCGTCTGCCGCCACGGCGCGATTGCCTCGATTGCAGGCAGCGACGGATCTGGAATGACCAGGTCCGTGTCCACCTCCAGCTTGGTGCCGATACCGTCACACTCAGGGCATGCCCCATAGGGCGAGTTGAAGGAAAACGACCGCGGCTCCAACTCGTCGATAGAGATGCGGTGCCCATTCGGGCAGGCCATCTTCTCCGAGAACCGCTGGGTACGTCGCGGATCGTCTGCCTCTAACCCAACGGCGTCGATGACCACGACGCCGTCGGCAAGCAAAAGCGCCGTTTCGACGGAATCGGTGAGCCTGCGCTGCTGCGAATCCTTTACCTGAAGACGGTCGATAACCACGTCAATATCGTGTTTGACCTGCTTCTTCAGCTTCGGCGGATCAGTCAGACGATGCATTTCACCATCGACGATGACGCGGGCGTAGCCCTCGGATGCGAGGCGCTCAAACAGGTCGACGAACTCGCCCTTGCGCGTGCGTACGACGGGTGCCAGGACCTGGAACTTGGTGCCCTCCGGCATCTCCATGACCTGGTCGACGATCTGTTGCGGAGTTTGCGAGGAGATTACTTCCCCACAGGTCGGACAGTGCGGCGTACCTGTACGCGCAAAGAGAAGACGCAGGTAGTCATACACTTCTGTAATCGTGCCGACCGTAGAGCGCGGGTTGCGGTTCGTCGACTTCTGGTCGATCGACACCGCTGGCGAAAGCCCCTCAATCATCTCCACATCGGGCTTTTCCATCTGCCCCAGGAACATGCGCGCATAGGAGCTCAGCGACTCCACATAGCGGCGCTGGCCCTCGGCGAAAATTGTGTCAAATGCCAGTGACGATTTACCCGAACCCGACAGACCGGTGAAAACCACCATCTTGTCTCTGGGCAAATCGATGTCAACACCCTGCAGGTTGTGCTCGCGGGCGCCTCTGACCACTAGACGTTCAGCCACAGTGGGAAACCTCAATTCGTCGACGATTTACTCCCGACCAGTCTACAGGCCACAGCGATTTTTTCGCACATGTGTTCAGAGACTCGCGGTTACGTCGCGTTCCTAGCGCGCCGACAGCCACCTCATTACCCTGGGGCGCATGAACGACGACGTTACAATCAGCCCCTACTCCAACTCGCCGAGCACGCGCGGCGTTGAGCGCATTGACTACGGCGATGTCACCATTTATAAGACCTCCGTCGGCCCGATGGAAAATAACGTCTACCTTTTGGTCGACTCCCGTGAGCCCGACAATTCTCTACTTATCGATGCCGCCACCGACGCCGACCACTTAGTCCGCCTGGTTGAGCACGTCGGCGCGCAGGTCCGCACGATTGTCACCACTCACTCCCACGCCGATCATGTCCAAGCCCTCAGCCAGCTCCTGCAGGCCTTCCCCGCCCGCCACATCACCTCCAGCCTCGATGCCCCAGCCATCCCCGAGCCCGCCGACCAGCAACTCGACGGCGGTGAAACAATTGACTTCGGCCAGGACATCACGCTAACCACCTTCATCCTCCGCGGACACACAAAAGGCGGCCTCTGCCTCGACCTGTCCGCCAAGGAAGCAGGCGCGCTTTCCGACGACGCCCCATCACACCACCTCTTCGTCGGTGACAGCATTTTCCCAGGCGGCGTCGGCAAGACGTATTCCCCCGAGGATTTCACGCAGCTTATCGACGATGTCGAGAGCCGCGTCTTCCGCGTCTACCCCACCGACTCGGTGATTCACCCCGGTCACGGCAAAGACACCACGGTCGGTGTCGAAAGCCCTGAGGTGGATAACTGGCGCGAGCGCGGTTGGTAGCGTTGGGTGCCGCAGTAGCTTCTGAAAACCTCGCCGTTCCCCCAACATAAATAGGCCGGGCTGCGTAGGATTAATAGTGAATTACAGCGACCAGATGGCCACAAACACGGTCCTATCTGGACGACAAAGGAGATGGAATTTAGATGATTCGCAAGTTTGCCCGCCCAATGCTGGCCTCGGTTTTTGTTGCCGACGGTGTCGACACACTGATGAACCAGCAGGATCATGAAGAGGGCGCACGTGACCTGATTGCCCGCGTCCGCTCCGTAACCCCTAACCAGTACATCAAGTACGTGCCAAGCAACGAGAAGACGGTCGTCCAGGCCATCGCTGGCACCAAGGTTGCCGCTGGTTCTCTCTACGCGCTCGGTAAGGCTCCGCGCCTGTCCGCAACCGCCCTGGTCGCCGCACAGATTCCGACGATGTTGGCTCGCCACGCATTCTGGGAGACCCAGGATGAGAAGGAAAAGGCAGCTCGCCGTACTGGTTTCCTCACCAACGTCGGCCTGCTGGGCGGCCTGTTCCTGGCTACCGCCGACACCGACGGCAAGCCGGGCGTCGCTTGGCGCGCCGAGAAGGCTGGCAAGCAGCTGAACAAGAAGGTGCAGGCCGCACTGCCGACCAAGTCTGAGGCCGAGCAGCGCTCCGAGGAAATCAGCGCCGCCTTCGCTTCTGCCGGCGACAACGTCCGCGAGAAGGCCGGCCAGCTCCGTGACCGCGCTTCTGAGGCCACCGATGAGGCTCGTGAATACGTCGAGGAGAACAAGGACGGCTGGCGCGAGCAGGTCACCGATGCCTTCGACACCGCTAAGAGCTACGTCGAGGACAACAAGGACGACTGGATCGCCAAGGCCACCGAGCTCGCTGAGGACGCTCGCGACTACGCCGAGGACCTGGGCAAGGACCTCAAGAAGGATTCCCGCAAGCAGCGCAAGCAACTGCGCAAGCGCGCCGAGAAGGCTTCCAAGGAGGCCAAGAAGTCCGCAAAGAAGGCTCAGAAGCAGGCCCACAAGCGCGCGAAGAAGGCTGAGAAGGCTATCAAGTCCGCTCGCTAAGCTGGGCCGCCAGTAGGTTCGGAACCTGGGTCGCCAGTAGGGTCGGCTAGCTAGGCTCGCTAGCCAGCAGGCCTGAATAGCCAAAGTAGCCCACACTCGTCTGCAGTAAAATCGCTGCGACAGCCCAGGCGGTATACTTAAACGCTCCCCACGCCACTGCGTGTGTGGAGCGTTTTCACATTTTTATATTCTTTCTGCATTAGCTTGTGCGCATGCTCCTGCGCACACCAATTAACACCACTTTTACGAACCGTTGAGGAGACCAGGTTGGCGTCGCGCGCATCCGAGCCCGGACAGGACCAGGCAGGCCGCATTGACCGCACTGCCCAGATTGGCCAGGCAGGTCTGCCGGACCAGGCCAGTTCAGCACCACAGCGAGAAGAAGAAAGCATCCTCGCTGCCGAACAGGCCTACGTCGACCGCGCCTTCAGCTTCCTCGACCGGGCACGCGAGCGCGACCAGGAATACCTACGCCAGGTCATGCTCATCGACGACCCGGACCCGCAAGCCCGCGTTGAACGCGAGGTGGAATACCACCGACTACAGGCTAACCTGGGCCGCTACCGCTCAGCCGAGATAGGCCTGGTCTTTGGTCGCATCGATATCGATGACCCAGACCCCGACAATCCTCTGGCAGCGGAAGGGCCGGGGGCGAGCGTCGATAAGCGATACATCGGGCGAATCGGCCTGTCCGATGAAGACGACGACTACCGTACAGTCATTATGGACTGGCGTGCCGATGGTGCGCGTCCGTTTTACCTGGCCACGACCGCCCATCCCGAGGGCGTCAGCCTGCGTCGGCACCTGCGCACGCACGGCCGCAAAGTTCGCAGTATTGACGACGAATGGCTCTCCGGCGAGGAAGCCGACAGCGCACCCGAAACCGAAGTTGAGGCGGGTGTCGGTGGCGAATCGGTGCTGCGCGAAGTCATGAATCAAGCGCGCACCGGCCATATGCGCGGCATTGTGGAGACCATTCAGCGCGAACAGGACCTCATCATTCGCGATTCCACTCGCGGCACCTTGGTTGTCCAAGGCGGGCCCGGCACGGGCAAGACGGCGGTGGCGCTGCATCGCGTCGCATGGCTGCTCTACACCTACCGCGATCAGCTAGCGAAAACCGGCGTCCTCATCATCGGCCCGAACACGACATTCCTCGACTACATCTCGCGCGTGCTGCCCAGCCTCGGCGAAACCGGCGTGGTGCTGACCACCATCGCCGACCTCTACCCCGGCGTGCGCGGTTCCGACGCGCTTATCGACGGACACAACCCCGAACCCCTGGTTGCGCAGGAAGTTAAGGGCTCGATTGAAATGCTCACAATCCTGCGTGAGGCCGTGCGGGCCTACCAGGAGCTGCCCGCGGAGCCGCTTGAGGTCCGTAACGACAACATCACCCTGACCATCACGCCGGCAATGGTGAAAGCCGCGCGGACGCGTGCGCGGAGGACTCGTAAACCCCACAACCTGGCACGTCCGATTTTCCGGGATCACGTGGTGGAACTCCTGGCCGCACAGATGGCCGAGGTCATTGGTGCCGACCCGCTCGGCGGCGAGAACCTGCTGTCCGTGACCGACGTTGCCGACCTGCGCGACGAAATCGACGAATCCGGAGCAGTCGCCGACATCCTCGACGAGCTGTGGCCTGCGCTTACGCCCGAGCAGGTGCTGTCGGAGCTGCTGAGTTCCCGCGAGGCCATCGACTACGCCGCCAGCGACTACGACGAGCTGACGCGCGAGGCTCTCTACCGGCAGGAAGGCACCGACTGGATGCCTTCCGATGCCCCGCTTCTCGACGAGCTGGCGGAGCTCCTCGGCCCGGTTGGTGAAGCGGAGGCCGATGAAGAGGATTGGCAGGCCCGCATCGACGAAGCACAGGGCGCGTTGGATACTCTGTCCAGTTCTGCTTCCCAGGACCTTGACGACGGCTTCGAGGCCGAGATCTTGTCTGCGTATGACGTCATCGATGCCGAGGCACTGGCTGAACGTCATCGCGAGCGCGATCTGCGATCCACCGCCGAGCGAGCGGCAGCGGATCGCCTGTGGGCCTACGGCCACGTCATCGTCGATGAGGCGCAAGAACTCTCCGCGATGGCTTGGCGAATGCTGCGCCGCCGCAGCCCCAACGGCTGGATGACCCTCGTTGGTGATGTGGCTCAGACCGGCTCCCCCGCAGGTGCCGCGACCTGGGACGATGTGCTGGAACCAATCATCGGTTCGAGGTGGCATCTCCACGAGCTGACCGTCAACTACCGCACCCCAGCTGAGATTATGGAAGTTGCCGCCAGCGTCCTGGCCCAGATTGATTCCGAGCTGGAGGCGCCGCAGTCGATTCGGGCAACCGGTCGCAAGCCTGTCCAGGCTCGCACCATGACGGAGGCGCTAGCGCACGTTGAGCGGGTGGCGCAGCCGGATCGCCTGGTCGCGGTCATCGCCCCGGCAGAGTTGCTCGAAGCCACGCGCGCGGAGGTGCGGGAGTTTCTTGGTGGCGGAGCTCGCGCCAGCAAGCTCACCAGCTGCGCGGTCTACGACATCACGACCTCAAAGGGCCTGGAATTCGACGAGGTCATCGTCGTCGCGCCCGACCAGATTGTGGCGCAATCGCCGCAGGGGCTACAGGACCTGTATGTTGCACTGACTCGGGCAACCCAGGGACTCGTGGTCGTCGATAAGCAGCGCCCTGAGCATCTACCCGAGCTGGATTGGGCCTAGCCTCACGGCTACCACCGCTGGCCACCCCAGCGACTACCACCCTACGTCGCTCCCCCCCCCGCCCAACCCGCGCAAAAAGAGGGTTAAGGCTCAAAAAGTGTGTCCGATTGGGCTGATTTTTAGCAGTTGATCT
>NZ_CAMQAZ010000027.1 GCF_946998835.1 uncultured Corynebacterium sp.
CACTCTTCGAGCTGCCAGGGCTGCCGTGTGAGGCGGTCGAGGTCCCAGCAAATGATCGCGTCGATCTCGCCGCGCTCAAAGGACGCCACCATCGCGTCGTAGTCGGGGCGGTCCACGTCCTTCTTCGACGCGGAGATCGACTGATCGACGTAGGTATGCACGACGTCCCAGCCGCGTTGCTCGGCAAGGGCTTCGCAGTCCTGGCGCTGCCGGTCGATGGCGAGGCCGTCCATGGCAGCATCGAGCGAGATACGGAGGTAAATAGCAGCACGTGTTGTCATGCCGCTAACACTAGCGCGCCTCAGGTTACATTGAAACGAAACTCCACCACGTCACCGTCGTGCATGATGTAGTCCTTGCCCTCCTGGCGGACCTTGCCCTTGGCCTTCGCTTCAGCGATTGAGCCGGCCTCAACCAAGTCATTGAAGGACACAATTTCAGCCTTAATGAAGCCACGCTCAAAGTCAGTGTGAATCACACCGGCAGCCTGCGGAGCCGTAGCGCCCTTGCGAATAGTCCACGCACGAGCTTCCTGCTCACCAGCAGTCAGGTAGGTCTGCAAACCCAGAGTGCGGAAACCAGCGCGAGCAAGCGAATGCAGACCCGGCTCGGTCTGGCCAATTTCAGCCAGGAGCTCATTGCGGGATTCCTCGTCCAGCTCCAGCAGGTCCGACTCAGCCTTCGCATCGAGGAATACACAGTCCGCCGGTTCCACAGCAGCGGCCAGATCCGCGCGGCGGTCCTCGTCGGCAAGCACTTCCTCGTCAGCATTGAAAACGTAGAGGAAGGGCTTTGCGGTGAGCAAGTGCAGCTCGCGCAGAGCGGAGAGCTTCACATCATCGGAAGCAGCGAAGAGAGTGCGCCCCTCTTCCAGCACGGCAAGAGCCTGCTTGGCAGCCTCAACCTCGCCGACCTTGTCCTTATCCTTCTTGGCTTCCTTTTCTAGCCGCGGCAGCGCCTTCTCAATGGTCTGGATATCCGCCAGGATGAGCTCGGTTTCAATCACACCGATGTCAGAGGCCGGGTCGACCTTGCCATCGACATGCACGACATCATCATCGTTGAAGACACGGACGACCTGACAGATTGCGTCAGCCTCGCGGATGTTGGCGAGGAACTTGTTACCCAGACCTTCGCCCTCGGACGCACCCTTGACGATGCCGGCGATGTCCACAAACGACACCGTGGCTGGAACGATTCGCTTCGATTTGTAAATTTCCGCGAGCTTATTCAAACGGGGATCGGGAAGCTCCACAACGCCGACGTTCGGCTCGATGGTGGCGAACGGATAATTCGCAGCCAACACATCGTTGCGCGTCAAAGCGTTAAATAGGGTTGACTTTCCGACATTGGGCAGACCGACGATTCCAAGTGTAAGACTCACATTGCTCATCTTACGGGCTCGGAGAGAAAGATTTGAACTCGCCCTAACTTCGCGAAGTTGCCCTCTCCACCGCCCGAACCCCCATAATGAATACGTGAGCAATAAACCCAATGAAGGCGAAGAGTGGACTGCACAGTCCGAAAAAGACGCTATCGATTACGTAATGGGATCGGAGCCTCTGCGTGTGGAACAGTCTCTGTCTATCCCCTCCGACGCGCATAAGTCGGCGACGACTCAACCGGATTTACCGGAAGACGCAGAAAACCTCGATGAACTTATGAGCGAAAACGACTCCGAATCCATCGACCGCGCTGACGTCATCGGCGAGGGTACCCGATGGTTCGCGGGTTGGTGTCTGCGCTTCCTCATCACCGCTGCGGCGCTATATGTCATCACAATTGCCCTGGGGAAGATTTGGGCCGGCGTTCTGCCAATTCTGCTGGCTCTCATCGTCTCCACAGTGTTGGCACCGCCCGCTGTCTTCCTGATGAAGCACCGTTGGCCGCGTGCACTCGCCGCATTGACGGTCATCGTGGGCGCGCTGGCAATGTTTGGCGGCGTTGTCGCTCTACTCGCGCCAACTGTGCAGTCACAGTTCCCCGAACTGCGCCGCCAGTTCACTGATGGCATTCAAGAGGTCCAGAACATCATTCAGGCCCCGCCATTTAACGTCAAGGATGAGCAAATTCTCGACGCACTGGACCAGGGCTCTGAATGGCTCCAACAGCGCTCGGGTGATATCGCCAACACGGTCTTCCAGGGCATTTCAGTGGTCTCATCGGTCGCTGTCACCATGATGGCGATGCTGGTGCTGACGTTCTTCTTCATCAAAGACGGACAGGACTTCCTCCCCTGGCTCCGCCGTCTGACGGGGCGTCGCCTCGGCTGGCACCTCACGGAGGTTCTCACTCGCTCCTGGAACACGCTGTCGGGTTACATCCGCACGCAGGCTATCGTTTCGCTTATCGACGCAGTCTTCATCGGTGCCGGTCTTGCGATTTTGAACGTGCCGCTGGCAATGGTTCTGGCCGTGGTGACCTTCTTCGCCGGCTTCATTCCGATTGTCGGTGCGTTCACCGCGGGCTTTATTGCGGTAGTTGTCGCGTTGGTGGCAAACGGCCTGACCACGGCAATCTTCGTATTGCTCATCATCATCGCCGTCCAGCAGATTGAGGGCAACATCCTCTCGCCGATTCTGCAGTCCAAGGCCATGGACCTGCACGCTGCAATCGTCCTGCTCGTGGTTCTGCTCGGTGGCGGTATTTTCGGCATCATCGGCGCTTTCCTTGCTGTGCCGGTCACTGCAGTTATTGCAGTCTGGTTCCGATACCTCGGCGACCTCACCGACCTGCGCACAGGAGATAAGACGGCAAAGGACATCAAGTTCGCTACGGATGCGGGTTCAATCTCGGGTATCCAGATTGAGGCTGCCGGCCGTGCAATGCGCGACCGTCTGGCTTCGTTCCGCCTGGGTAGTGACGATGGCGACAGCTCCGCGGAAAACGCAGTACAGGCAGATGCCCGCACCGCCGGTCAGGTTTCTTCCGATGCTGGGCCAACCAAACAGGAGGAGGGCACAATGACGAAGGCTTTCCACAAGATTTCCGACGTGGTGTCCGGACCTTTTTCGAAGAAAAATAAGTAACCCGAACCCATAAGACACGGGCAGGCCCATAAACCGGGCTTGTCCGTTTTTGACGTTAGTTACCGGTAGAATACGCATTCGTGTCAAACAGATCAGCAGTAACCCGTAAAGGCAGCGGAACCCAACCGCTGCTTCCACGTGTGCCGATGTTTGTGCCGCCGTTGCTGATGTTTCTGGCCGGTGTGGTCAGCTTGCTCTTTTCTGTTCCCACTGGGGCGATTGGTAAGCCCTACCTCATTGCGTTCACTGTGGCCGCTGTGGCCGGAACACTTTTGGTTGTTCCCCGTGGCCTAGTAGTTACAGTCGCTCAGATTCCCCTTCTGTTCGCGATTGTCACCTTTTTCACCGCATGGTTCACCGGTTCTCTAGCAGATCCCGAAAATGGTGGTGTCACCGCAGGGACTCCTAACCGCGCTCGGATGATTACCTCCGCGTACCCCATCATCCAGCACTTCCCATGGCTGCTGATTCTGGTGCTTATCTGCATCATCATTGCAGTGTGGCGCTATCTCGAAATCACTCGCAAGCAGGAGAAATCTCTTAATACCCAGCGTAAGGCTGCTAAGCAGCGTCAAGACAGTGAAGAGGCCAGCGTCGAGTCCAACGCACAGGTTCGACGTCGGCTTGCAGAATCCGACCGTCGCGTGGCCTCTCGCGCTCAGGAACGCACAGCTTCACGACGACCCGCTGCAGACATTATTCGAGATGCAGAAGCTCGCCGCCAAGCGCGTCAGCAGGCCGGACGTGCACAGCAAAGGCCTACTCGTTCCGAAGTTCGGACATCCGGGAACGCTGACTCTACGCCTCAGCCAGCCCAGCGGCCACGTCCGCGACCTTCGGATCGTTCGCGTGCACATACCCAACAGCGCTCTGATTTCAGGCAGCGCACTCAGCAGCCGACATCGCGTTGGCAGGCTCGTCCGCAGCCTGGACAGCCGCAATTCACTCAGGGGCCAACCACCGCACAGCCCACTGGGCAGCAGGCTCGCCGCCCAATTGATCGGGCTAACGCTCCGCAGCGGTCATCAGCGGAGTTTCCACGTCGACAAGCTGGCGGAACCGCTCGGATGTGGGGCGAACAGCAATCACAGGCCTCGTCCCCGAAGTCGCAGCAGCGCCCCGTGCGCCCGGCTGCCAACTACCGCCCAACCGAAGAGTGGCCGCCGCGGCAGCAGCGTCCTCGTCAGGAGCGTATAACCGGCCGCGACCACGGACCCCGATACCGTAACTGATTCCATCCTGCATCTTCACCTTCCATGTTGCCCACAGGCAGTTTTCGCCTGTGGGCAACATGCGTTTGGTGACAGAGCCGATCCGCACCATCGTGTAAGTGTTGTTGTATGTCGAAATTGGAAACGTCGGCCGAGAAACCGGTGCAGGTTCGACGCCTGAACCAGTTGGTCAAGGACTATATTGAGCGCCTTGGACAGATTTGGGTGGAGGGGGAAATTGCCCAGGTCAACTCCAAGCCGAGCTGGAAGCTCTCTTACATCACACTGCGTGACACCTCTGCAGAGTTTTCAGTGTCGGTGACATGCTCGACAGCGGCACTGCGCAATAATCCGTTGCGCAACGGCGATCGCGTGGTGGTTTTGGGCAAGCCTGCGTTCTACGCCGGTCGTGGCCAGTTTTCCCTATGGGCTACGGAGTGGAGGCCCGTGGGCTTGGGGCAGCTATTGGCTCGGCTGGAACAGCTACGGCAGGCGCTTGCAGCCGAGGGCCTTTTTGATCCGCGTTTAAAACGCCCACTGCCCTACCTACCTAACAAGGTTGGGTTGATTACAGGCCGCGGTTCCGCCGCCGAACGAGACGTGCTGTCGGTAGCAGGTGGACGCTGGCCTGAGGTGGACTTCCGGGTTGTCAACACCATTGTGCAGGGAGCAAAGGCAGTGCCGGAGATTATTGACGCACTATCGCAGCTCGACGCGGATCCAGAGGTCGATGTCGTTATCATCGCTCGCGGCGGTGGCAGCGTCGAAGATTTACTGCCGTTTTCGGACGAGGCACTGATTCGTGCAGTGAGTAAAGCGACGACTCCGGTAGTTTCGGCGATTGGGCACGAGCCGGATACTCCGCTGTTGGACTACGTCGCTGATCTCCGCGCTGCCACACCAACAGATGCGGCGAAGAAGACTGTGCCCGATGCAGCTGAGGAACGGTATCTGATTGGCCAGCTCCGTGAGCGCTCCTCTGCATCTCTGCGACGTTGGGTGGACCGAGAGGTGGCCACCTTGCGAGATTTAACCTCGCGGCCAGTGCTGCGCAATCCACACACTCCCATTCGCGTGCGCGAAGAGTTTGTCACCGCACAGGTGGATCAACTGCGATTCCTCATCAACCGCAGTCTGGAACGAGAGGAAGCGACAGTGTCGGGGTTGCGCGGAAAGGTCTCAGCACTTGGCCCCTCTGCCACGCTGGCACGTGGGTACGCCATTGTCCAGGCACAGTCGGCCTCCCAGCCAGAACCCGAGGTTGTGACATCCATTGAGCAAGCGCCGATGGGTTCGCGGTTGCGTATTCGTGTGGGGGACGGCTCTATCTCCGCGGCGACACTTGCAACGAAACCAGCGAACTAAACAGCCAACGAATTTGGGCCACTGCAGTAGCCCACAACTTTTATCTACACGAGACTTTTAACCACGAGATTTAAAGGATGTACTCACTCATGAACGACAATATTTTTGGCGCAGGTCAAGCTCCCTCTTCTGAGGAGCAGGTACCGGTGGAAAACCTAAGCTACGAGCAGGCACGGGATGCACTGGTGGAGACTGTGAAGCTACTGGAACTCGGCCAAATGAGCTTGGACGAGTCGCTGGAGTTGTGGGAGCGGGGCGAGGCCCTGGCTCATCGCTGCGAAGAGCACTTGGCTGGGGCACGAGCAAAAGTAGAAGCCGCCTTGGCCAGCAAAAATCAGGATGCCGCGGCCGCTACGGCACACGCGGACGACGAAGGGACACCAACTCCGCTTACTTAGCTGGAGCAGCAGGCGCATCGGATGCAGCCTCCTGCGGCTGTGACGGAGCCGGCATCGGTGCATCTACATCAATCGGCTCGGCTTTCTGGAGAGCCGAAGCGAGCTGAGTGAACTCCTCGTCGTTAGCAGTGCCCTCAATAATCGCGCGAGAATCCCCTAGGTCGCCGACCCATACTCGGCGAACATTGTCCTCAGCTGGAACATACTGGGTCCAGGTCGTGCTCTCGACGTCAGTGGCACCATCGCGGCGACGATTTTTGCCATCATCCGGCAGCTGGCTGGCTTCCGCATCGGTCTGAGTGACCTGAATGAACGCCCCGCTGGCGGTGACATAACCAATAATGGTCGTCTGTTTGCCCGCTGCCATGCCCGCACGAGTCGAGTTGGAAACCCAGCCCTCGGGCACCTTCGGCAGGCGTACTGGGTAGTCCACCCGCCGAGCCTCCATGTTCACGAATGACGCAGCATCCACTTCTCGTACCGGACCGTTTTCCGGTTTTCCGGGGTTGAAGCTGCACAAGCCGGTAAAGCCGATGGTGACTCCCACCGCAACGAACATCACCACGAGGGTGAGAATCATATCTCGACTATCCTGCAAAATCCTAGGTTTCTCATTCGCCACGCGCTCAAGTATGCCAAACGCCTCGCAACGAACCTAGTCATCGGTTGCATCCGCACAGCTGCAGCTAGCAATGGTTGGTGACGGACGCTGTCGACGTCGTCAAGCGAACTGGCACCGGAACAAACTTTTGATACCCGCGTGATGTGGGGGTTTAGCCCTGAAGCTCCCCCCACTTTTGCGCTACGTCCACCCCCGAACAAGAAAAAAGTGGAACACTAGTAACAGATGCAATGGCGCTAAAAACGATGCGCCAAAACATCAATAGATAGAAATTGTTGCAGCGCTAAGCCCCAGTTTCCTGGCGTGGCGTCTCCCAGCACATTCTCAAACCTCAAAAGAGTTCCTCAAACGACGGAAGGGCCAGAATTCAATGAACGCCTCGAATCCTGAAGCACCAGATCGCAACCTTGCGATGGAGCTCGTCCGAGTTACTGAATCCGCTGCGCTGGCAGCTGGTCAGTGGGTCGGTCGCGGTCAGAAGGAAAAGGGCGACGGCGCTGCCGTCGATGCCATGCGCCAGCTCATCAACACCGTGGCCATGAACGGTGTCGTTGTTATTGGCGAGGGCGAAAAGGACGAAGCTCCGATGCTGTTCAACGGCGAAAAGGTCGGCAACGGCGAAGGCCCGGCCGTCGACATCGCAGTTGACCCGATTGACGGCACCACTCTGATGGCTGAGGGCCGTCCGAACTCCATCGCCGTTCTCGCTGCCGCAGACCGCGGTTCCATGTACGACCCGTCGGCAGTGTTCTACATGGACAAGATTGCTGTCGGCCCAGAAGCTGCAGGCAAGATTGACATCGAAGCTCCGGTTGAGCACAACATTAAGGCCGTTGCGAAGGCCAAGGGTCTGCGTCCGGAAGATGTCACCGTTGTCGTGCTGGATCGTCCGCGCCACGCCGACATGATTCGTGACATCCGCGAGGCTGGCGCCAAGGTTCGCCTCATCGGCGACGGTGACGTTGCCGGCGCCGTTGCCGCAGCTCAGGACACGAACTCCGTCGATATCATGATGGGCGTCGGCGGCACTCCGGAAGGTGTCATTACCGCTTGTGCCATGAAGTGTATGGGCGGCGAAATTCAGGGCAAGCTGCACCCGCGCGATGAGGCCGAGATTAAGAAGGCTCTCGACGCTGGCCACGACCTGTCTCGTATTCTGACCACCGATGACCTGGTCGCATCCGATAACTGCTACTTCGTTGCAACTGGTGTCACCAACGGTGACATGCTGCGCGGTGTCGCTTACCGCGGCAACGGTGCGTGGACTCGTTCGCTGGTCATGCGCTCCAAGTCCGGTACTGTCCGCCGGATCGAGGCTTTCCACTCTCTGGCGAAGCTACGCAAGTACGCCACCATCGACTACGGCTCTGGTGAGATGCCGGACATCGACCTTTAAGAAAACTACCCCTTTAGTGGTGCCCTCAGGGCACCACTTTTTTATCAAACTGATTCATACTTGAAGGCGAATGCGCGAGCGGTTCCGCGTCGCATGAAAAGGGCATGCGGGATTGGCCGTTTGGCGCACACTCAAGTTCCCCTAACTGAAAGAGGCAACGAATGACAGAGCAGCAGTTCCGCATCGAGCACGACACCATGGGCGAGGTCAAGGTTCCAGTTAACGCCCTGTGGCGCGCACAGACTCAGCGTGCAGTTGAGAACTTCCCGATTTCCGGCCGCCCGCTGGAGTCCGCACAGATTCGCGCAATGGGCCTGCTGAAGGCAGCTTGCGCCATCGTTAACAAGGACCGCGGCTTGCTGTCTGTCGAGCAGGCAGATGCCATCGTCGCCGCCGCCAAGGAAATTGCAGAGGGCAAGCACGACGCTGAGTTCCCGATTGATGTCTTCCAGACCGGTTCGGGTACTTCCTCCAACATGAACACCAACGAGGTCATTGCATCCATCGCAAAGGCCAACGGCGTTGAGGTTCACCCGAACGACCACGTCAACATGGGCCAGTCCTCTAACGACACGTTCCCGACCGCAACTCACGTCGCCGCAACCGAGGCCGCTGTCAAGGACCTCATCCCGGGCCTGAAGGTCCTGCAGGAGTCTCTGGCCAAGAAGGCCAAGGAATGGGAGACCGTCGTTAAGTCCGGCCGTACCCACCTGATGGATGCCGTCCCGGTCACCCTGGGACAGGAGTTCTCCGGTTACGCTCGCCAGATTGAAGCTGGCATCGAGCGCATTGAGGCCACTCTGCCGCGCCTGGGCGAGCTGCCAATTGGCGGTACCGCTGTCGGCACCGGCCTGAACACCCCGGCTGACTTCGGCGCCAAGGTCACCGCTGAGCTCGTTGAGCTGACCGGCATCGAGGAGCTGCGCGAGGCCAAGAACCACTTCGAGGCTCAGGCTAACCGCGACGGTCTGGTCGAGTTCTCCGGCGCTATGCGCTCGGTTGCTGTCTCCCTGAACAAGATTGCTAACGACATCCGTTGGATGGGCTCCGGCCCGCTGACCGGCCTCGCTGAAATCCACCTGCCGGACCTGCAGCCGGGTTCCTCCATCATGCCGGGCAAGGTCAACCCGGTTCTGTGTGAGACCGCTACTCAGGTCGCAGCACAGGTCATGGGTAACGACGCCGCTGTCGCCTTCGCCGGCGCTAACGGTGCGTTCGAGCTGAACGTCTTCATCCCGGTCATGGCACGCAACGTCCTGGAGTCCTCCAAGCTGCTGGCCAACACCGCTCGCGTCTTCGCTGAGAAGCTGGTTGACGGCATCGAGCCGAACATCGAGCGTATGAAGACTTTGGCTGAGTCCTCCCCGTCGATCGTCACCCCGCTGAACTCCGCTATCGGCTACGAGAACGCAGCTAAGGTCGCTAAGACTGCTCTGAAGGAAGGCAAGACTATCCGTCAGACCGTCATCGACATGGGCTTCGTAGACGGCGAGAAGCTGACCGAGGAAGAGCTGGACAAGCGCCTCGATGTGCTGGCAATGGCCAACACTGATCGTGACTAATTTCAACGGTCGCTGGCTGCCTCTGACTGTCTCTGCCTGTCGTACTTAAGTATGGCAGGCGCGATGGTCAACTGCAGCCGGTTTTAGCGATGTAGAACCGGTCGAAAAACCCCTTTTCGCAAGCCGCCTTCTCACCGAGGTGGTTTAGAAAAGGGGATTTTTCTGTTCCCACAGAGGTTTTCTCAACAAAGTATCGACAGCTTGCGGGAAAACAGCTAGTTGACACATCACCTTGCATATTGTTGCACGGGGTGTATAGTTACACTCCGTGCAAATAGAAGATATCGATGATCGCTCCAGAGAACGCCCCGAGTGCGGCCTCCGAGAGCTCAAAAGGTTCAAGACTCACTGTGCTTTGGCCGATGCTGCGACCGCCCTCGTGCTCAATCGCGGATACGACCACGTCAATATCGAAGACATTTGCCAGCAGGTCAACATCAGTCGACGCACATTCTTCAACTACTTCGACTCCAAGGATCAGTCCATCTTCGGCAACGGCATCATGTCTTTCGATGCTGACGATGAAAAACTGTTCCTCGATCAGAAGCACCAAGACCCCATCGGGGACATGCTCGATTTCATTGAGCAAAAGCATCGCACCCAGCTACTCCGATACCAAGCACTGGGGGCGACCGAAGAGTTGCACCGCATGCTCAAGGAGCGCATCCGCGAGATTTTGCGCAACGAGCCAAAACTATCGACAGTTGTCCTTGCCAATTTTGGCAACTCAATGCGGCGCGTCCGGTCCACGTTTGAGCGTTATTTCGAGATGAATCCACAGTCGCGCACCCATCCGGAGCTTCCCGTCGAGCATGAGGTAGCACTCTCGGTCGGTTTCGTCCGCGAATGCGTACTTTATTCATCTTCCCATCTGGACGAATTCACAACAGACACACCGCTTCACGACGCTGCCGACGTCGTCTCACATTTCTGGAGGAGGAATAGTGACAGCTAGCACCACCACTGCTCAAGGCAATAAAGACACCACGGTTTCTGACAACGAATCACACTTGGGCATCATCTTCTTCGCGCTCATTCTCACTATGCTGATGAGCTCGCTGGGGCAGATGATTTTCGCCACTGCACTGCCGACCATCGTCGGCGAGCTCGGCGGAGTCGATCACATGTCGTGGGTCATTTCTGCTTTCTTGCTGGCCCAGACTGTAGCAATGCCAATTGTCGGCAAGCTCGGTGACATGATTGGCCGCAAGGGCCTGTTCATGATGGGCATCGCGCTGTTCATGATTGGCTCGGTCATGGGCGCAGTCACCAACTCGATGAGCTTGCTCATCGCGGCCCGCGCTTTCCAGGGATTTGCTGGCGGCACGCTAATGGTCTCCTCGCAGGCCATCCTGGCTGAGGTCATTCCGGCCCGGCAGCGTGGTAAGTACATGGGCATCATGGGCGCCGTATTTGGGCTGAGTTCCGTACTGGGTCCTGTATTGGGCGGCTGGTTCACCGACGGCCCGGGCTGGCGCTGGGGTCTGTGGATTAACGTCCCCATGGGCGTAATTGCGCTGTTGGCAGCCGCGGCCTTCCTGAAGTTGCCACGCCGCCGGCGCGAGGGCAACTTCGACTACATCGGCACGATGTTCCTGACTGCCGCTGCATCGACGTTGATTCTCACTACCACGTGGGGAGGCACGCAGTACGAGTGGAACTCTGGCGTCATCATTTCACTCATCGTTGCCTCGGCCATTTCCTGGATGCTGTTCTTCTTCACCGAGACCCGAGTTGCCAACCCCCTGATTCCGACGCACCTGTTTAACAACCGCAACTTCGTGCTCACAACAGTGTCCGGTTTGATTCTGGGAATCGCAATGTTTGGCACGATGGCATACATTCCGACCTACCTGCAGATGGTGCACTCAATGTCGCCGACCGCGGCAGGCTTGATGATGACTCCGATGATGGTCGGTATGCTGCTGACCTCAATCGGTGTGGGCCAGATTGTTTCCCGGACTGGTAAGTACCGCTTCTACCCATTCATCGGCCTGTTGATTATGGCCGTCTCGCTCTATCTGCTGTCCACTTTGGAGACCACTACCCCACTGTGGCAGGTTGGCGTTTACCTGTTCATCATGGGCTTCGGCCTGGGTACCGGCATGCAGGTTCTGGTGCTCATTGTCCAGAACTCCTTCCCGGTCGCCATGGTCGGTACCGCTACTGCTGCGAATAACTTCTTCCGCCAAATCGGTGGCGCGGTGGGCTCCTCCATCGTGGGCTCGATCTTCATCCACCGCATGAAGGACTTGGCCGGCGAGCGTGTCCCGGCTGCCATCGAGCAGATTAAGGCCGCCTCCCCCGAGGCTGCCGCGGAGTTCGCAAAGCAAATGGGACCGGAGGGCTTTTCCTCCAAGTCCATCGGTTCCCTGACTCCGCAGGTGCTAGATAGACTGCCGGCGCCAATCCACGAAGCGCTGATCTCCAGCTACAACGATGGTTTGACGCCGATCTTCTTGGTGCTGACACCAGTGATTATCCTGGCCGCAATCATTGTGTTCTTTGTTCGCGAGGATCCGTTGAAGGAAACCGTCGAGTAATTAATCCAAGCAATCCGCAGCTTGCGGTAGCTATGCCCCCACCTGGCCGTCGGCGCGGTCGAGCTTGTCCAAAATCGGACGGTTCGGCTCACCGGCGGCTTCTGCTTCTTCCTGGACGCGCTTCAGCGCGCGCTCTTCCGGCTTTTCCAGCAGCTTTTCCAAAATAATGACATCACGCCACTGCCCCGCCATCGGGCCGTAGGTCATCTTTGCCATGTGGTGGTAGATACCCACTTCGCGGAAGCCGAGCTTTTGGTGCAGCTTGAGCGAGCCCACATTCTCCGGGAAGACCCACGAGTGAATCGACCAGCAGTCGAGCTCCGTGGCATCGTCGATAAGCTTCTTCAGCAGCGTCGCCGCCAAGCCCATGCCCTGCCCATCAGGGTGAACGTAGATGGAGTCTTCGATGACACCATGGAAAATCGGGCGCTTGGATACCGGCGCTGCCGATGCCCATGCCAGAATTTTGTCCGGGTTCTCCGCGTCGACTGCGACGTAACACAAATCCACTCGTTTGAGAGCGATGAATTCTTCCCACTCAGGAGCGGAGTGTTCCCACGATGCGTGCCCCGTATCCAGGCCAATTTCGTAGATCTCTTGGATCTGTGGATAGTCCTCTTCACGCATCATTCGAATCGTGAAATCGCGCTTCTTTTCAGCCATAACTACAAGTGTGGCTAATTTTTCCGCGCGCGTCGAACGAAACGGGAAAAATATTGTAAAAAAATTACTTTCGCCTACGCGGCCGCCCGCTTCGACGTCCGCCACGCCCACTGCGCGCATGCTTTACGACGGCCCCAGCGCGCTGCCGGCGGGCTTGCTTAGCAAGCGTCTTTTCTCTGGCCGACAACTTCTTCGGCTGCTCGTCAGCCTTCTTGCGCCCCAACTGCGTGCGTGTCGAGCCTTCCCTGCGCCCCTGGACAATGCCGACGAACTCCTGCCGGAGCTCGTCGTCCTCTACTTTCGGCCACACCAACCAAATAGCTGTCCGAGACAGCGGTTCTGTGGCACCTTCCTCGGCCACCAAGTTCGATGAGGCCACCGCCTTCTTCGACAGCGCCTTCAAAATCGTGCGAGGTCCCACTACGACGCCTGCACCAGTGGCCGCAACGGGCAGCATCTGTCGCAGCTCATCCGCATCCACGGAGGTCAACAGCACAGTTTCGTCCGCCAACAGCTCCTCCAGCACGGACTCTGTGAGAGAGAACACGTGCTCTTTCTCGAAGGCCACGCCCCAGGCTTCGTCGTAAAGCCGGATGCGATGGAGCGACTCGGGCAGCGAGCTTTCGGACTCCAACCGCACGAGCGCCATATCAGCAGTACCTTCGACTATGTCGGACATCGGATCGTCGGCGGCGTGGGTGTGCAGTGTCGCCGGAATTCGATCCCTAAAGCGGCGAAACCACTTCTCGGGACTGGTGCCGGTGGCGAACACGATGCGCAGGACGGCGGGTTCAGGAGTCGACATACTCCGCAAGGTTACTCGAATGGGTGCTAGCGTTGAACCCATGAAACCCCTAACCGCAGCCAAGAAACTTGGCATTTTCCTCCCGGCCACACCCGAGGAATTTCGCACTGGTGAGATTTCGCACGCACAGTTTGTGGAGCTGCAGTCCAATCCGCCGGAGTGGCTCGCTGAGCTGCGCCGCAATGGACCGCACCCGCGCCCGGAAGTTGCCCGCAAGCTGGGCATCACCATTACGGCGCTAAAGAAGAACGACATGGATAAGCCACTGACGACGGCGGAGATCAAGGATTTGCTCGAGCAGATGCCGGAGTGGCTGGAGACCGCTCGTGAGTCTATGGCGAAGCAGCGAGCCGAAGCCGCGGAGGTAGAGGCCAAGAAGGACGATGGCCCTGGTCGGGCTGCCGCTGAAGCTGCTCGCGCAGCTGAGAAATAGCTGACACAGCTGACACAGCCAACACCTTTAAGGAGGATCTTCCCATGTCCATCGACTACACCGCACATGCAATCAATCACAAGGGCAACGGCACTGTTGTCCTGATTGGCTCGCTGGGCACCACACAGGAGATGTGGGAGCCACAGGCAGCCGCTTTGAGCGAGAAGTACCAGGTCATCACGCCTGATGTCCGTGGCCATGGCGATTCCCCAATCCCCGAGGGCGAGTGGGATATGAGTCACTTGGCTGCCGATATCATCGAGGTCCTCAATGAGGAGGATGTCGACCGCGCACACTTTGTGGGGCTCTCACTCGGCGGCGCGATCGCCCAGACCATCGCGCTAGAGCACGCCAATCGAGTAACCAGTCTGACACTGTCGTCGACGGCTCCGAAGTTCGGCACACCTGAGGCCTGGCAGGAAAAGGCCGAGCTCGTACGCGAAAAGGGCACGGTGGCACTTGCCGACACCGTCGTCCGTAACTGGTTCACCGACGAGTGCTTCGACACCAACCCCGAACTACCAGCCCGCTTCCGGGACATGATTGCTGACTGCCCCAACGACGGCTACATCGGTGCCTGCGGAGCACTGTCCCGCTTCGACACCCGCGAGCGGCTTGCCGACATCACCGCTCCAACGCTGGTCATCGCCGGTAAGCAGGACACATCTACACCCCTAGATGTCGTCACTTCGCTTCACGACGGCATCGAGGGCTCGACCATGGTCGTCGTTTCACCGGCTAAGCACCTGCTTAACCAGGAGACCCCGGAGTACTACAACTCAGCGCTGCTGGCGCACATTGACGGGATTGCCGACTAGATCTCAACCGCGGAAATAAAAAATGACGCGACCTGCGCGCTGTCCATTCCACAAGGGGCGGCGTACGGGTCGCGTCATTATTTTTCGAGTGCAATTGGAGGTTGCTATGACTGCAGTGGAAGGAGCTCGGATAATCAAGAAAACCGCTTTCCACCTGAAGCCCATAGTATCGACCACCAGCACGAATGGGAATAAGAAAACTAGAATGTTTCGTTAATCACCCCCGAAAACTAGCGCATCACATTCACCGTTTTCCACCAAAAGGACGCAGCAATCCAAAGGTTCTCGGGGATAAAAAATAGCCATTCACCTGGCCGTGTAGGTTAGCATTACCTAACTCCCCGCCCTGTTGGTACCACCACTAGACCGACGGGAAATGTCCAATCACAACGGGGGTGATTTTTCAGCCGTGGCGAAGACGCAATGGTCGTCGTCAAGCGATTTCACACCACCAATCCGAGAAAACTTTTAAAAAAATCAGTGTCGCTCGTCACACTCGTGCATAATGGGGTACAACAGTCATAGTCACTATGACGATGAACCAAGGCCACGCGCGTTTATCTATGACGTATGAAAAGGTCTTAAGACAAAATTCCCACGATCAACATTTCTAGGAGCATGTCATGAAGGACTTTCTGCCCCGCACTCACTTCGAAGAAGAGCACAACATGTTCCGCGACATGGTTCGCGGCTTCGTCGAGAAGGAAATCACCCCGAACGTAGAGCGCTGGCACAAGGAAGGTCAGCCGGACCGTGAGGTCTTCAAGAAAGCCGGCGAGCTGGGCCTAATCGGCATGTCCACCCCGGAGCAGTACGGTGGCGGCGGAGAGATGGACTTCCGCTACAACCAGGTCCTGAACGAAGAGCTCTCCAACGCTGACTGTGGTTCCATCGTCGTTTCCTTCGGCGTTCTCAACGACCTGGTCGCCCCGTACCTGGCCAAGTTCGGTAACGAAGAGCAGAAGCAGAAGTACCTGGCTTCCATGAACGCCGGCGACACCATCGGCTGCCTCGCCATGACCGAGCCGGGTGCCGGTTCCGACCTGGCTGGTATGCGCACCTTCGCTAAGAAGGACGGCGACCACTACGTCCTCAACGGCACCAAGATCTTCATCTCCAACGGCATGATGGCTGACTTCGCTCTCGTGGCAGCTATCACCGACCCATCCAAGGGCCGCGCTGGTGTCTCCATGTTCATCGTCGACGCCGACCTCGAGGGCTTCACCAAGGCTGGCCCGCTGCAGAAGGTCGGCTTGAAGGCTCAGGACACCGCTGAGCTGAACTTCGACAACGTCCGCGTTCCGGCTGAGAACCTGCTCGGCGAAGAGGGCGCAGCCTTCGGCTACCTGCGCACCAACCTCGCTCACGAGCGCCTGACCCTGGCTTGCGGCTCTGTGGCAACTTCCCGCCGCGCCTGGACCCTGGCTTACAAGTACGCTCAGGAGCGCGAGGCATTCGGTCGCCCGATTATCCAGCACCAGGTTCACGGCCACTACCTGGCTGATATCGCTACCCGCGTCACTGCCCTGCAGGCTTTCGTTGACCAGGCTGTTATGGCTCACAACGCTGGCCAGCTGGACGAGACCGGCGCTTCCATGGCCAAGTACTGGACCACCGAGGAGCAGCAGGACATCGTTACCCGCTGCCTGCAGATGTTCGGTGGCTACGGCTTCATGCTCGAGTACCCAATCTCCACTCACTACCTCGACTCCAAGGTCCAGACCATCTACGGTGGCACCAACGAGATCATGAAGGAGATCATCTTCCGTCGTATCGCCAAGGGCGGCGCAGAGTAAAGCGGAACTTACCAGCGAGCTCTATTAGCAATGCGCGGCAACAATCTGCCGAAGCGCTTACCTTAGCGCTTTTGCGAAGTGTTGCGCAGCGTTATGCAAGAGCTTTTGCGCAGCGTTGTGCAAGAGCGCATTCGACCAAACCCCGTCAGGTCTTGAACTAGCCCCCCCCCACTAGTCGGTAACTGTTTTCTCAGTCCAACTAATAGGGAGCAGTTCAGCTTTTCCTGACGGGGTTTTTGCATGTCCTAGATTGGGACGAATTCTAGGGAGGGTGGAAACACCTGATATCAGTTAGGTGGCCTTTGTAGCGGGCATTCGATAGTCACCCCTTCGGACGCTTGGGCGGCTTTGATTGGCGCTCCCTCCTTCTTTTGTTGATCCCCCCCCACTTTCTGTCGCCGTCGCCGCCGTCCCTACCCCGAAACAAAACCATTACCCCCTACAAAACTGAAACTATACAATGGGACACCCATCTCATATACTAAGATTCCATTAAGTAATGGTGATGCACTTCACCAATTTCCCCCAAGGCTGCGCTAATGCGTGACCGAAAAATGAAGGATCGGAGTTCCAGAGCCAATGAGCACAACCAACTCGACCGCTAGCCCTCAGCGAAGGGAGGTGTTTTCCACCCGAGCAGCCTTCATTTTCGCCGCCATCGGCTCGGCAGTCGGGCTCGGAAACATCTGGCGTTTCCCCTATGTCGCATACGACTCCGGTGGCGGCGCCTTCCTCATCCCCTACCTGGTCGCACTTCTGACCGCAGGTATTCCACTACTGTTCCTCGACTTCGCCATCGGTCACCGCTTCCGCGGTTCCGCACCGAAGTCAATGCGCCGTATTAAGCCCTGGGCAGAACCAATCGGCTGGATTCAGGTCGGCATCGCCTTCTTCATTACCGTCTACTACGCTGTCATCATCGCGTGGTCGTTTATTTACGCCTGGAAGTCCATCAGCAAGAGCTGGGGCTCGGATGCTGAAACCCACTTTATGAAGGACTTCCTCCAAGCCGACACCGAAAGCGTCTTCTCGCTGGACTTCGTCCCGTCGATTTCTATTGTCCTGCTCATCGTCTGGGTTCTCGTCATCGGCATTCTGGCCGCTGGTGTGGACAAGGGCATCGGTAAGGTCTCGATTATCTTCATCCCACTGCTGACCGTTCTCTTCATCGCAGTGGTCATCTACTCCCTGACCTTGGAAGGCGCTGCCAAGGGCCTGGACGCATTCTTCACCCCGGACTGGTCCGCACTCACCGACTCCAGCGTGTGGATCGCCGCATACGGCCAGATCTTCTTCTCTCTGTCCGTGGCGTTCGGCATCATGCTGACCTACGCTTCCTACCTGAAGCCACGCACCAACCTCACCGGTTCCGGCCTGGTCACCGCGTTCGCGAACTCCTCCTTCGAGGTTCTCGCCGGTATCGGTGTCTTCGCCACCCTGGGCTTCATGGCAACGCAGTCGGGCCAGGCTGTCGACGAGGTCGCAACCTCCGGCATCGGTCTTGCCTTCATCGCCTTCCCGACGGTTATTTCCGAGATGCCAGGCTTCATCGGTTCGGTCTTCGGCCTGCTGTTTTTCCTCTCCCTGGCAATCGCCGGTGTGACCTCCCTGATGTCGCTGCTTGAGGTCGTCGTCTCCGCCGTTAAGGACAAGCTGAACCTCGGCCGCGTCCAGGCCACCCTCACCGTCGGTGGCTCCATGGCCGTCATCTCGCTGCTGGCCTTCCCGACCACCTCTGGTCTGGGAACCCTCGACATCGTCGATAAGTTCACCAACAACGTCGGCATCGTCCTGGTCGCACTGCTGACCATCATCGCGACCGATTGGATTCTGCGCCGCACCAACGAATTCGCCATGCACCTCAACGCCGTATCCTCTTTCAAGGTCGGCACCATGTGGCAAATCTTCGTCGGCAACATCACGCCGGTCATTCTCGCCGTCATCCTATTCCAGGAGCTCATCGGTCTGTTCCAAGAAAACTACGGTGGCTACTCCGATGCGCAGATCGATGTCTTCGGTTGGGGTGTCATCGGCGTGATTCTCATCGGCGCCCTGATTATGGCCATCCTGCCATGGCGCGGTCAGCACCGCCTCGACGGCCCTCCGGGCTCAGACTTCGGTGTGACTCCGGACTTCAAACGGACCTCACACCTGCCACGCAAGCACACCCCGGAAACCGAGGAGGTTTAAGCCACAATGTCCGGTATCGCAATTGTCATGATGGCGCTATTCATCATCGTCATCTGGGGCGGACTGGCGGTCGCACTGATCAGCCTGTCCAAGCACCCAGATGAGGTGTCCGGTGAGCTGGGCGATCACCCAGACCTCACCAGTGAAGTACTGGGGGCGCAGGAAGAGCAGTAGTTCTTAACTACAGCCTTTCCCACCACTCCACGTACCTGACTTACTTACCAACAAAACGCGGTGGTCGCTTCTCCAAGAAAGCGGCCACCGCTTCCTTATGGTCGGCCGAGACCGCCAGGCGCGCCTGCGCATCCGCCTCCGCCGCCGCAGCGGCCAGAGTGTCCCGGCGCAGCAGAGTCTTGATCTCCTTCAGCGCGGCCGTCGGGCCCGCAGCAAACTGGGCTGCCAGCTCACGTGCCCGAGCCGCTGGATCGTCTACCACTTCAGTAACCAGGCCGAGGCTCAGGGCCTCGTCGGCAAGCACCTTTTTATCGAAGAACAACAGCTCACGCGCCTTCGCGTCGCTAACCATGCGCGGCAGCAGCGCCGACATGCCACAGTCCGTGGCCAGCCCAATCGACGGGAACGCCGCCTTGAACGATGCCTTCGGGCCAGCGATGCGGAAGTCGCAGTGCAGCGCCAGCGACCAACCGGCACCCGCGGCAGCCCCCTCGATAGCGGCAATCACCGGCACGTTGATCGCTGTCAGCTCCGCGACCATCGGGTTGTACTCATCGACAACCTTGCCCATGCCAGCGCCCGACTGCAGGTCAGAGATGTGCTCCTTCAAATCCTGGCCCGTGCAAAACGCCTTCGGCCCGCCGAGCAGGATAACAGCGCGCACATCCGGCTCTTGCGCACGCTCAAAAGCGGCTTTCAGCTCCAACCGGAGATTCTTATCCAGGGAATTGTATGCATCCGGGCGGTCGATGGTGATGGCTAGAATGCCGTCGGAAAATTCTTGAGTAACGTTGCTCATACCCCCGCAGACTATCGCAATCTCCCCCAACTCGGACGCACTTTTGCCCCAAATCACCCGCCACAAGTAACAAGGAACACATGACACTTCCACGCCCCGCCACGCCTGACGACGTCCACGAGATCGTCGACCTCATCAAAGACCTGGCGGCCTACGAAAAAGAACCCGACGCCGTCCGCCTGACCCCGGAGCGCCTCCGCGAACAACTCTTCGGGGACAACCCCGCGATTTTCTGCCACGTCGTCGACTCCACATCCGGAAATTTGGGCGGCTGCGATGAAGGCGGTGTTGGGGGTGGCGGCGCTGGCCCGCGCCTCGACGGTATTGCCCTGTGGTTCCTCAACTACTCCACCTGGGAAGGCACACACGGCATCTATCTGGAGGACCTCTACGTCCGCCCCGAAGCACGCGGCACCGGCAAGGGCAAGGCGCTGCTGCAAAACCTCGCGCGGATTGCCGTGGAACGCGGATACTCGCGGGTCGAATGGTGCGTCCTGAAGTGGAATCAGCCCTCCATCGACTTCTACCGCTCCCTCGGTGCATTCCCCATGGATGAATGGGACACCTTCCGCCTCACCGGCGGTGCCCTAAGCGACTTCGGGGCCTAACAAGCGGACCTGCGGTGTTGCGGTGGTGAAAAGTCCGGATGTGGATAACTGCTAAACCGACCGAGTTGTCCACAGTCAACCCCGATAGCCGTTGTCCCCCTACATCCGGACTTTTACCTTCGAAGGTATGACAGTTCTTGGGACGCTCACCGCGCTAGCCTCGCGCGGAATGGACACGCTGGCGGAACTCCACGCCGCGCGTCCCGACGGCCGCGAAGCCACCTCCCACCTGGCCGCAACCCTCGGTCTCGACCCGGCGCGCCTCCGGCTTTTGCTGCGCGTGGCCGCCCACTACCTCGAACCCGCAGACACCGAGGACAACACCAAAGCCCGCGAAGACGCCACCGCCCTGGCCCGCCACCTCGGGCTCAGCCTGGATACCTGCGTACTTATCGACAAGCGCAGCCGCCAAGCCAACAACACAGAACTCCACGACAACCTCCGCCTCACCTTCGTCGCCGCCGCCGAACGCCTCGGCTTCGAAGAACTGGACCTCTACATGCGGGAAACTCTCACCGAGCTCAACACCGAAGACGAGCCACCCCAACACCTGCGCGCCCGATTTTCCCGGAAGGTAGACATCCGGGGAATGAAACACTTCCATATCTCCGGGCCCTCCGACATGCTCGACAACCTCCTGTCGCCGCTGACCATTCGCGCCGCAGAAATCCGGAAGTTACGTCCGGAGTTTTCGCACGACCGCTGTGTCGGCCAAGCGCTTGCCGAGCGCCTCGAGCATGCCGGTGCCGCAATGCCCGTCGACAAGCTCGATGAAATGCGCTACCAACCCGCCATCATCCTCACCGCACAAGATCTCATCGACTACAGCCCGCGATTTGCCGCCACCACCAACGGCTCCGCGCTCGCGCCCGACGTCTTCCTCAACGCCCTGCTCGCCGACACCGGGTGGGCCGTGCTTTACGACGAACACAGCGCCATTACGGACTTATTCCCCATCGGCAACCCCCGCCTGGCGACCGAAGAGCAGCGCATTGCGATGCTCATCGACAACCCAATCTGCGCCTGGCCCGGCTGTGAACGCCCCGCCTATAGCGGACAAGCACACCACCTAGTGGCACACAAACACGGAGGTAAGACCACCCTGGACAATCTCACCATGGTCTGCCGCGAACACAACGGACTCAACGACGATGACAGGCAGGGGCGCAACGGCTACCTCGAGCGCATCCCCACATCCGGACATATTCGATGGCGCCCACCGGACAAAACCCGACCGCCACTGTTTAGTAACTCGTTTGTGACATCGATGTCCGGGAGATCCTACGCGGGGTATCGAGCAGGCACAACGAAACAGCTTGGCCCCGAGCCACCACCTCCCGCCTAAAACCCGGATGTACGTGAAAACCCGTCCTAGCACACTGCTAGAACGGGTAGTTGCGCTGCAAAAATGCAGAATTAGATGAGGTTCCAGTCCTCGATGCCGTCGTAAAGCGGGAATTCCTGCGCGACCTTCGAAACACGAGCGCGCAGGGAATCGACATCCGCATTCTTACCGGCGGCGAGAGCAGTGCCGATGACATCGGCAACCTCGGTGAAAGCCTTCTCGTCAAGACCACGGGTGGCCAACGCCGGAGTACCAATACGAAGTCCGGATGTAACCATCGGAGGACGCGGGTCAAACGGAACGGCATTGCGGTTGACGGTAATGCCAACAGCGTGGAGCAGGTCCTCGGCCTCCTGACCGTTCATCTCGGAATTGCGCAAATCCGCCAGCACCAGGTGGACATCAGTGCCGCCGGTGAGGACATCGACGCCGGCCTCGGCGCAGTCGGAAGCGGTGAGACGCTCAGCCAGAATACGAGCACCGGCGAGAGTCCGCTCCTGGCGCTCCTTGAACTCCTCGGTACCAGCAATCTTCAGAGCCACTGCCTTGCCAGCAATAGCGTGCATCAGCGGGCCGCCCTGCTGTCCCGGGAAAACAGCGGAGTTCAGCTTCTTGGCGTACTCCTGCTTCGCCAAAATCATGCCCGAACGAGGACCACCAAGGGTCTTGTGGACGGTGGTCGACACAACGTCAGAATGCGGAACCGGCGACGGGTGCAGACCAGCGGCAACCAAACCTGCAAAGTGAGCCATGTCCGTCCACAGCTTGGCACCAATCTCATCGGCGATGGAGCGGAAAGCTTCGAAGTCGAGGTGGCGTGGGTACGCCGACCAACCTGCGATGAGAACATCCGGCTTTTCTGCGAGCGCCTGCTCACGCACCTTGTCCATGTCAATCCGCATGGTGTCCTTGTCTACACCGTATGCGGCGACGTGGTAGAGCTTGCCGGAGAAGTTCAGCTTCATGCCGTGGGTCAGGTGACCGCCGTGTGCCAGGTCGAGGCCCATGATTTTGTCGCCGGCGTTGATTAGCGCGTGCAGAACAGCGGCGTTGGCCTGCGCACCTGCGTGCGGCTGAACGTTGGCGAACTCAGCGCCGAAGAGCTTCTTGGCGCGGTCGCGAGCCATGTCCTCGACGACGTCGACGTATTCGCAGCCACCGTAGTAACGACGACCCGGGTAGCCCTCGGCGTACTTGTTGGTCAGAACCGAGCCCTGAGCCTGCAGCACTGCACGCGGAACAAAGTTCTCACTAGCAATCATTTCCAGCATGTCACGCTGACGAGAGAGTTCCCCTGCCATTGCCTCTGCGAGGTCGGGATCGAGTTCACGCAGCGATTGGTAGCGGACATCGTTATTGTTAGACCCGGTCATGAGTAGGTTTTCGACCTTTCAATAAAACTTCAATGCCACAGGCCATGCTAGCCCTTTGTGGGGCAAACCACGAAAGCAGCACCAATCGGCCATGCCCCCTTTATTGACCCGTTTTCCGGTTTTCGGTACCCCCTTGGCACAATTGGAAGTATGACGCGCGCAACATCTCCCAGCCCGTACGTCGAGTTCAAACGTGAGCAGTGGCGCGAAATGCGCAAGAATATGCCTCTGGTGCTGACTGAAGAGGAAGCTGAGCGACTTTCCGGTATCGGTGAAAACATCGACTTGGACGAAGTCGCCGAGGTCTATCTTCCGCTTTCGCGTTTGATTCATATGCGCGTGGCGGCTCATCGGGAGTTGAATAGTGCGACATCGAACTTCCTTGGGGAAAATCCTTCGAAGGGCGCGTCGGTGCCGTTCATTATCGGCGTGGCGGGTTCGGTGGCGGTCGGCAAGTCGACGACGGCGCGTCTGCTGCAGGTGCTGCTCGAGCGGTGGGAGACCAATCCGCGGGTGGATCTGGTCACTACTGATGGTTTCCTCTACCCTTCTGAGGAATTGAATCGCCGTGGCATTATGCAGCGCAAGGGGTATCCGGAGTCGTATGATCAGCGTGCGTTGATGCGGTTTGTTACGGCGGTGAAGTCGGGTGCGCGGCATGTGAAGGCGCCGGTGTATTCGCACACGCTCTACGACCGGGTGCCGGATGAGTTCATCGATGTTGACCGCCCGGACATTCTCATTCTCGAGGGGCTCAATGTTCTGCAGACGGGCCCGACGTTGATGATTTCCGATCTTTTCGATTTCAGCGTCTACGTCGATGCCCCGCGCGCGGACATCGAACGTTGGTACATTAGTCGTTTCCTCAGCCTCCGTCAGACGGCGTTTCGTGCTCCGGGGGCGCACTTCGCGGATTACGCCACGCTTGACGACGAAGCTGCGGCCGCGGAGGCCCGGCGTATTTGGCAGCAGGTGAACTTGCCGAACTTGACGGAAAATATTTTGCCCACTCGAGTGCGGGCATCGTTGGTTCTGACGAAGTCCCGGGACCACAAGGTCTCCCGAGTCCGAATGCGCAAACTCTAACATCCGGAAATTTTTCCGGATGTAGGGAGGTTATTTGCCGAAGCGGCGCGAGCGCTGCGAAAAGTCTCGAAGTGCGCGGAGGAAGTCGATGCGGCGGAACTCGGGCCAGTAGGTGTCGGTGAACCAAATCTCGGAGTAGGCGGTTTGCCATAGGAGGAAGCCGCTGAGCCGCTGTTCTCCGGAGGTGCGGATGACCAGATCTGGGTCCGGTTGTCCGGATGTGTAGAGCCGGCGGGAGATGGCGTCGGTGGTGATGCGCTCTTCTAGTTCGGAGGCGTCGATGCCTTCGGCGGCGGCTTCGCGGATGATTTTGCGCACCGCGTCGACGATTTCCTGGCGGCCGCCGTAACCAACGGCGATGTTGACCTGGATGCCGGTGTTGTTCGCGGTGACTTCTTCGTCGTGGCGCAGCCGGGCGGTCATTTTTTCCGGAAGGAGCTCGAGGTGGCCGACCATGCGCAGGCGCACGTCGTTAGGCGATTGCGCTAATTCGTCGACGACGTCGGCGATGATGTCGAACAGTAACTCCAGCTCTTCGGGGTCGCGTCCGAGGTTTTCGGTGGAGAGCAGGTAGATGGTGACCAGCTCGATTTCCTGTTCAGCGCACCAGCCGACGAATTCCGCGATTTTCCGGGAGCCGACGCGATGGCCGTGGCTGACGTCGGTGAATCCAGCCTCCCTCGCCCAGCGGCGGTTGCCATCGGCCATGATGGCAACGTGCTTGGGGCGGGGTTTTCCTTCTAGCTCTTGGGCTAGTTTGCGCTCGTAGAGCGGATATGCAATCCGCCGGAGTGAGGACGGCTGATTTTCTTTCACATATGTAACCCTACCCAATGGGCATGGTTGCTTTGCGCTTAGTCGCGTGCCTGCCGACGCTTCCGGACTTCTGCCGCAAGCATTCGCAGCAGCCGGTCGGTGGTTTCCCAATCCATGCAGGCATCGGTGACGGACTTGCCGTAGACGAGGCCCTTGCGACCATTTGTAATCTTCTGCGCGCCGGCTTCGAGGAAGGATTCCATCATGATGCCGGTGATGCGCTCGTCACCGGCACCGATGAGCTTGCCGAGCTCCTCGACAACCTCGGCCTGGCGCACTTCGGATTTTCCGGAATTGGCGTGGGAGGCATCCACCATGATGCTGACGGTCTGCTCGGCCTTGTTCAGGCGGGCTTCGGCGTCGTTAAGCGATTCTTTGTCCCAGTTCGGGCCGGAGGTGCCGCCGCGGAGGATGAGGTGGCAGTTGTGGTTGCCGGCGGTTTCGACGACGGCGGCGCGGCCCTGGTCGTTCATTCCGAAGAAGAAGTGTGGGTTTGCTGCGGAGACCAGCGAGTCCACTGCGACTTGGACGTTGCCGTCGGTGCCGTTTTTGAAGCCGATGGGCATGGAAAGTCCGGAAGCGAGCTGGCGGTGGACCTGTGATTCCGTGGTACGTGCACCAATTGCGCCCCAGGAGACGGCGTCGGCGATGTACTGAGGGCTGTTGGGTTCGAGGAATTCGGCGCCGGCGGGCAGGCCCGTACGCAGGACCTCAATAAGCACCTCGCGAGCCATGTGCAGGCCCTTGTTGATCTTGTAGGAGCTATCCAGGTCGGGGTCGTTGATGAGTCCCTTCCAGCCGACGGTGGTGCGCGGCTTTTCGAAGTAGACGCGCATGACGACCAGCAGGTCCTCGTCGAGCTCATCGGCGGTGGCCTTGAGGCGGCGGGCGTAGTCGATGGCGGCCTCGGGGTCGTGGATGGAGCACGGGCCGACAACGACCAGCAGGCGGTCGTCTTCGCGGGCGATAACGCGGGCGATGTCGAGTCGCGACTGTTCTACCTCGTTCACCAGGTTCGGGGTCAGTGGCTGTTTGGCCATGACCTCTTCTGGGGAGGGCAGGTCGTGGAAGGCTACGACGCGGCGGTTCGCAGTTGAGGCGGGGGCTTCGAGGGATGTAGGAGGGGTCATCGGAGGTCTCTTTTCTCTGGGTGATTAGTTGCGCTGTATTTGGCTGTAGATACGACAAAAGGCAGCGCCCCTATTGGTTGGGGCTGCTGCCTTTGGCTCCGGTTGGTGGCGACGTGACGATTTTGCCGCCGACTGCGACTATGTCGTCGCTGCCTCCGGAGCCTTCGAAAAATAAAATCGCCACATACGCATGTGCTTGACTGTAGCGCACCGCCTGTAATCCCGCAATTCGAACTCCGAATCCCACCCCGTGGGACGCAATTAGGGGCGCGCACGCATCGCCCGTCGTCAAGCGACGGACGCATGCCTTGGCGTTAACTACTCCGCTTCACGACGCTGCTCTGCTGCAGCCATCGCCTTATCCACGGCCTCGGAATCGAAGGGATCCATGCCGTGCGCTTCGGCGAACTTCCGGCGGGCGGCCATGCGCTTCGCGCGCCGCGAGAGGTCCCAGCCGAGAGCCAGGATGACGATAAGCAAGACGACAATGATGAGCAGGCCAATGGGAGAGGCCTTGCCGAAGTCAGCACCCCGCGGACCAGTGGGGTTCTGCGCCAGGAAAATTGTCGTGCGAGCCGCCAAGGCATCGAAGCTTTCAATCATGAGTTCCAGCTTAGCGTTAATTCCGGACTATTCCGCGTCGGGGTCGATACCGGCGAAGAGATCGGTCTCTGGCAGCTCGGTCTGCACGCGAGTGCGGGCGAGCTCGAATTCTTCGGTGGGCCAAACGCGCTGCTGAATGTCCGCGGGCACGGCGAAAAATGGCCCGTTCGGGTCAATCTGGGTGGCGTGCGCCAGTAGCGCCTGGTCACGCTGCGGGAAGTAGTCGCCGCACTCTACTTGCGTGGTTACGCGGGTCATGATGTCGCCGGGAGTCTTTGTCCAGCGACGGAAGGACTCTGCCAGAGGGCTTTCTAAACCGTTATCGCGGTAGTAGTTATCCAGCGCGATGAGGCGCGCCTTGATGAACCCGTGGGTGTAGTAGAGCTTGGAGATCTCCCACGGCTCACCGAGTTCGGGGTACTTATCCGTGCCGGATTCCAACCACGCGCGCATGGACACGATATGGGTCATGATGTGATCCGGGTGCGGGTAGCCACCGTTTTCGTCGTACGTAATGACGACGTGCGGACGAAATTCCCGGATGGCTCGAATAAGCGGTTTCGTCGCAGCCTCGACCGACTGGCGCGCAAATACACCGTGCGACAGCACCGGCACCGGGTTGCCCGCGGGCAGGCCGGAGTCGGTAAAGCCGAGCCACTCATGCTCAACACCGAGGGCCTCGGCGGCCGCAGCCATTTCGTGCACGCGCACCGCGGCGATGTTCTCGCGCACTTCCGGCCGATCCATGGCCGGGTTGAGAATGCTGCCGGCCTCACCGCCGGTGCACGTCACCACTTTGACGCGATGCCCCTCGGCCGCATAGCGGGCCATCGTTGCAGCACCCTTGCTCGATTCGTCATCAGGATGAGCGTGAATTGCCATCAGACGAAGTGCCATTTAAAGCTACTCCCCCTACTATCTCAGTCCGTGTTTTCTAGCTAAGGTCGGTGTCCTTCGACCGCGACGGCACTACAGAAGCACCATTTCAATACCGCCCCACTATAGCGCTGCGACATCACATGCCCACACAGCAACGCAACACAGTGGAACGACATAACAGCAGAGCACCGTGCCACGCCAGAAAGATTGTTTAAATGTCAACATTTTACCACGTCGGCCAGAAACTCCGATAGGCTGAAAAGCATGGCTGAAAGTTCGGAGCGAAACACCCGAAATACCGCAGCGCCAAACGTGCAGCGCGAGCGCTATGGGGATAACAGTCGCACGCTCCCCGCAAAATTGGTTGTCATCGCTATAGTGGGCATGCTCGTCATCGCAGGCGCGTACATTTTCGTTCAGATGAACCGCGTCACCGCCCCGGATGTCTCCGCAACGCAAGCGGGTTGGAGCCGCACTCCCGGCAAGGAAGATGAGCAGTTCATCTTCACGCTCGACGTCACCCGCGAAAAACCGGAACTGGACAGCTACTGCATCATCTACGCGCTGAACTATGACGTGGCAGAGGTCGGCCGTCGCGATGTGTTTGTCCCGGGTGGCGGCCCCGCTACCGTGCGCATGGATGTCCCCATTGCCACCCGCGAGCTGGCCGTGGCAGGCGATGTCTACGGCTGCTCCACCGACATTCCGGAGTTCCTCAAACCTGCGAAGTAACCTCCTTCCGCTGTCAATGATTGTGCACTGCAGTGGCACGTCGTAAAGCATGTACGACAACACTCCGCCACGTCCGTTATTGCCATAGGGCATGACAGTGCTATCCTGTGACGCAGCCGACGGCCCCACGCGGGGCCGCTTTTGTATTAAATAAGCCAAAAACACAGGAGGAACCATGACTGAGGCACAGAACAATAGCCCATGGCTCACCCAGGAGTCCTACGACAAGCTCAAGGCCGAGCTTGAGGCGCTATACGAAAACCGCCCGGTCATCGCCGCCGAGATTAACGAGCGCCGCGAAGAGGGCGACTTGAAGGAAAACGCCGGCTACGATGCCGCTCGTGAGCAGCAGGGACAGGAAGAGGCACGCATCCGCTACCTCGAAGATCTGCTGCAGCGCGCCACTGTCGGTGAGATTCCGCAGGAGTCCGGTGTGGCTCTGGTCGGCACCGTGGTCCACGTCTACTACGACGGCGACGAGGACGACGCCGAGACCTTCCTCATCGGCACCCGTGGCGCTGACTCCTCCAACCCGAACCTGGAGACCTACTCCACCGATTCCCCGCTGGGTAAGGCTCTGGTCGGCGCCAAGGAGGGCGAGACCCGCACTTACACCTCCCCGAGCGGCGACGAAGTGTCCGTCACCGTGGTCAAGGCTGAGCCGTACAACCCGGAGATGGACGCCTAAACGCTTAGGTTAGTTATTCCCGGCGTCACGCCGCCTCAACCCAGGCGGCAACCTCGGGCCACAGCGCCCGATTCTTGGATCGATAGAAGCCCATATGGCCTATCGGTCCATTTTTTGTGCCCTCTCCAGCTTCAATATTGCGCTTTACGACGTCACACTGCACAGCCCTGTCGGTCAAAACGTTGACTGGTGAGGCCCAAGACAAAACAAAGCGCCAGCCAACCCGCATTAACGGGCTAACCGGCGCTTCTGCGTTAGCTAGTTTTCTAGCGCTTAGTCCCTGAAGTAGGACAGCAGGCGCAGAATCTCGGTGTAGAGCCAGACCAGGGTCACGGCCAGGCCGAGGGCGACGCCCCAGGCGTACTGAGCCGGAGCACCAGCGCGGACCAGGCGGTCAGCCTGATCAAAGTCAATCAGGAAGCTGAAGGCCGCCAGGCCGATGCAGACCAGCGAGAAGATGATCGACAGCATGCCGCCGTCACGCAGCGGGAAGCCCAGACCGAACAGGGACAGCAGCAGGTTGCCCAGCATGAGGACCAGGACACCAATCAGAGCTGCGCTCATGAAACGAGTGAACTTCGGGGTCACGCGGATAGCACCGGACTTGTAGACGAAGAGCATACCGATGAAGACACCCAGGGTGGCCAGCACAGCCTGCATAATCAGCGCACCAGCGGCAACGCCCTGGATAGGTGCGGTAAACATGAAGCTGATGCCACCGACGAAGAGGCCTTCAAAGGCGGCGTAGGTCAGCGTGACCGGCGCGGAGCCGTACTTCTTACCGAAGGTGGAAACCAAAACAGTAATCAGTCCACCGATGGCACCGACGATGGTCAGAATCATGGCCAGGCTGGTGGAGACGCTAACGGCAATGAAGAAGTTGACTGCAGCCAAAACGATGATGGTTGCCAGCGTGATGCCGGTCTTGGAAACGACATCGTCGACCGTCATCGGACGGTAGTCGGCGGCAACCTGCGACTGGTACGGGTTATCCCCGTAGTCAGCGCCCATCTGACCTTGGCCGTAGTGTTGTGCGCCCGCCTGTCCGCGGGCGACGGTCTTAGTAAGTGAACTGAAGGCAGGATTGCTGCTTTCGCGCACGTCGTCCTTCTTTCTTTTTCTCAGTTTTTCTTACACGTTTTGAACTCAGGCACACGCGCGTACGTTTGCCTACATTGTCTACAACGGACGGTGTCTAGGTATTGTTCCCAACCCTGAAAAACAGTTAGTATCAAGGTAATTCCTCGCCTGCTGGCGGTGATTTTGTAATCGCGGAAACACTCACAGTCGCCAGGCGTGGGCACCACTTGAGTGATTACGAATTAGGAGGCTGGTCAAGATGTCTGATGGCCTTGACTACGATCCGGATACCACTGGTGATTTTGACGAGACCACGCTCGATGGCTCGGAGGGACTCGATGGTGATTTCCTCACCGGTGATGGCGAGAATTATGTGATGGATCCGCCGGACCGCTGGCGGGGCGCTTCTCCACATGACACTCTCGGCAAGCGGTTGGCCGAGGAAAAGCCGGACATCGATGTCGACGATGATCTGAATGATGACCCGGAGATGCGCTACGGCGATGTCGATGGTCACGAACCGTTCGAATTCGGCAATGATGGCCCGCGTGACCCGGACCGCAATCGTCGGATGGGCTGGACTACCTACTAAACTTTTCTAAGTTTTAGTAGTTTTGCCAAATTTTCTATCTCGGGGTGCCGTGCGACAGTAGTATCTGTGCCATGACAGCATCTACTGCCACGACAAACCGAACTACCATCCGCAATCCGCTTAACGACGAGCTCGTTGCCCGCCTACTCCAGCGTGTCACGGTAGCTGATAAGTCGAAAACCTCCACTATCTCGGCGCCGTTTACCGGCCAGGAGCTGGCGCAGATTCCTGTCGGTACGCAGGACGACGTCGACGAGGCTTTTAAGCGTGCCCGCGCGGCCCAGAAGAAGTGGGCCCGCATGGCACCTGAACAGCGCGGCGAAGTGCTGCACCACTTCCACGACTTGCTGTTTACCCACAGCGACCAGCTGCTGGACCTGCTGCAGGCCGAGACCGGAAAGAACCGGGCCAGCGCCCATGAGGAGCTCGTGCATACCGCCATCACCGCTCGCTACTACGGCAACCAGGGGCCAAAACTGCTGGCGCCGAAGCGGGCGCACGGCGCGGTTCCGGTGCTCTCGAAGACCACTGTTTATCACCACCCCAAGGGTGTCGTCGGTGTCATTGCTCCGTGGAACTACCCGCTGACTCTCGCGGTTTCCGACGCCCTGGCTGCGCTGATGGCCGGTAACGCCATCGTCCTCAAGCCGGACAGCACCACCCCGTTTACTGCTCTGTTCGCCGTCGACCTGCTCTACCGGGCGGGTCTTCCGGAGGATCTCTTCCAGGTCATTCCGGGCCCGGGTCGTGTGGTCGGCCAGGGCATTGTCGGCCAGTGTGACTTCCTGATGTTCACCGGCTCCTCCGAGACCGGACGTGCCCTGGCACAACAGTGTGGCGAGCGCCTGATTAGTTTCTCCGCAGAGCTCGGCGGTAAAAACCCGCTGATTGTTGCTGAGGATGCCAACATCAACCGCGCGGTCGAGGGCGCACGCATCGGCTGCTTCACCAACTCCGGCCACCTGTGCGTGTCCATCGAGCGAATCTATGTCGTGGACTCCGTATGGGACGATTTCGTCCCGGCATTCACCGACCGTGTCAAAGCAATGTCCATCGGCGCTGGCTACGAGTGGGAAACCGAAATGGGCTGCCTGCAGTCCCAGGGTCAGTTCGACATCGTCAAGTCCATGGTCGACGATGCCATTGAGGCCGGTGCCACCGTGCTGGCCGGCGGTCGTCCCCGCCCGGACTTGGGGCCGCTGTTCTACGAACCGACCGTGCTTACCGATGTCCCGGAGGGTGTCGCCCTGCTGACCGAAGAGGTATTCGGCCCGGTAGTAGTCCTCCAGCGCGTCTCGGATGTCCACGAGGCCATCGCCAAGGCCAATGATTCCCGCTACGGCCTCAACGCTTCGCTGTGGACCTCCCCTCGTCGTGCAAAGGAGCTGGCTCCGCAGTTGGAAGCTGGCACCGTCAATGTCAACGATGGTTTCGCTGCGGCCTTCGCGTCCGTCGATGCCCCGATGGGTGGATTTAAGGATTCGGGTGTGGGCCGTCGTCAAGCAGCGGGTGGCTTGCTGAAGTACACCGACGAGCAGACGGTGACCGTGCAGCGTCTCACCCCGGTGTCGATGCCGCACATGTCGCGCGAGCGCTACGCGAAGGTGTTCAACACGGCGCTGATTCTCGGCAAAAAGTTCAACGTGTTGCCGTAATACGTGTGTAGCACACACATACCCGATTATTATTTGGACACTTTTTAGCCCCCGCAAGCCCTTTTTACGAGAAAAACCAGGTAGAAAAACGCTTCTACCTGGTCTTTTGGTGCCCCCAGTGGGACTCGAACCCACACTGAAAGGGTGTTACCAGGTGTTTCGTCTAGTGTCGTTGATTCTCACTAGTTACAGTTTCTCCAGGTCAACTACGCCTAGCTGTTCGTCTAGTGTCGTTGATTCTCACTAGATGCGTTTATTACTTGTTGATTAAGTGTTGACCATTCTCACGGCATCCCTAAACCTTATAGGAAAGTTTAGTAAAAAACATGTTCCCCATGTTCCCACAGGTCAAAGCATGTTTTTACCATGTTCCCTTTATGTTCCCTCCGTGTTCCCCCAGGTAGGGAACATGTTCCCAATGGTCTCAAGGAATTTAGCTTTTCCTTCACGCTTATCGCCCCGTTGCGCCTACCGGTTGCCCCTGTTGCTGCGGGTGGCTGATTCTGGGGAGCTGAGGGGTGTAGCGGTTCACGATGAAGTGCCCCGGGTTTTGTTCCTAGGCGTTTGCCTTGATTTCTATTATTTCCT
>NZ_CAMQAZ010000028.1 GCF_946998835.1 uncultured Corynebacterium sp.
CCAGCCCATCAACACAGGGCCGTAAAAGAAGCGGAACTAAACCCAGGACGCTTCATCCCCGGCAGGCCTCGACCGACATCAGCTTCCACCTGCACAATGGTTCCCTCAATACCGCTGAGACTGACTGCAAGGGCTGTTCCGACAGTCATTTAGCAGTCCCACATGTTGGCATCGCCGATTGCGTGAATGTACGTCACTGCTGCAACTGGCGGACTGTCTGAAGAACTGGCCGAAGGACTGGACACCGTGACTTCTGCGCAGTCAATAGTGACGGCCTCCGCCCAGTACGTAAAGCTTTCGGACAGCCATTGTCCAGCCGCCTTGCGCAAATGCATGAGTTTCGTCGCTGTGATGGCTTCTCGACCATCCCCAAACTGGCTACTTCGCGAGCTGCGTCGTGTTTTTACTTCCACAAAATGCAGCGTGCCTTCGATGTCCTCCGCAATAATGTCAAGCTCATAGCGCCCGACACGCTCATTGCGAGCAACGATGTCCCACCCCTGGTCCTCCAACATCTCAGCGACGATATCCTCCCCTAACGCGCCGAGCTGCCTCGTGGTCAGTTCTTCAATGCTCTGTGTCATGTCGCTCTGTGTCATGTCGCTCTGTGTCATGTTCTCGGTCCCCTATTCCCCCGTCGAATTGTTGCCGTGGCTTACTGTTACCGTGGCTTACTGTTGCCGTGGCAGTTGGAAAACACTCTTGCACAGCGGACATGACAAAGGCCCTCCGAAAAGTGTTCGGAAGGCCTCAACTGTGGATAATTTTTCGACTGTGGATAACTGCTCGCAACTAGCTATAACAAACTATGACTAGCTACGGCAGACGTAGGTCAGGCTTATCCAATTCCTCAATGTTGACGTCCTTGAAGGTAATAACGCGCACGTAACGAACAAATCGCGCCGGGCGGTGCACGTCCCACACCCAGGCATCCGACATTCGCAGCTCGAAATAGACTTCGTTTTCGCTGTTGTGCGGAATCAGCTCTACAGCGTTGGCCAGGTAGAACCTGCGTTCCGTCTCAACGACGTAGGAAAACTGGCTAACAACATCGCGGAACTCCTTGTACAGGGAAAGTTCAACGTCGGCCTCGTAGTTTTCTAGATCTTCTGCGCTCACGACCGCGACGGCTCCTTCGAATTTTTACATGTTGCTCGTTTGTACATGTTGGTCTAAAGGCTGGCCTAGTTAAGGTGCTCAAGGTACTCCGCGTGTGCCATGCGCACATTGCGGTATGACCACCGATGCTCTGAGGTTGCGCCATAGCGCGAAATCGCCTCCATATGCGATGCCGTGCCGTAACCCTTATGCCCCGACAGACCATAGCCCGGATACTTTTCCGATAGGTCAACCATAATGCGGTCGCGGGTGACTTTGGCTAAGACACTCGCAGCGGCGATACATCGACAGGCGGAATCACCGCCAACAACGGGCAAATAGGGAGCGGTGAAGCCGGGGACCTTGAGCGCGTCGGTAAGCACATAGCCCGGACGTTTCCCGAGCCCAGCTACCGCGCGGCGCATCCCGGTTACGTTTGCATCCTGGATGCCGAATTGGTCGATGTAGGACGCGGGGATCGTCGTCACGCAAAAAGAGGTGGCGAAGCGTTGGATGAGTGGAAAGAGGCGCTCGCGTGCGGCGGGCGTGAGTTTCTTGGAATCGGTGAGCTTGTCGAGCTCTGCGATGGGGCGTTCGGGAAGGCAGCAGGCGGCGATGACGATTGGACCGGCGCAGGCACCACGGCCGGCTTCATCGACCCCAGCTACCGGACCGAAGCCGCGCTTTGCCAATGCGACTTCCATCGTGCGCGCTTGCTTCAGTCTGCGTAGTTTTGGTGCTGCGAGTGGTGCAGGAAGCCTAGTTGTGCTGGGCCTAGTTGTGCTGGATGTCCGGGTCATCGACGCCACCGATACGATTGAACGGCAGAATAATTGCCTGCACCTTGCCGACGACGTTATCCAGCGGCACAGTACCCTGCAGCTCGTCACCGATGTGGTAGCGAGAGTCTGCGGAGTTGGTGCGATTGTCACCCATGACCCACAAATGCCCCTCTGGCACAGTGACGGGTCCGAAGTACGGGCCACCACACTGAGCGGAACCGAGGTCCTCCGCGACGGGCTTATCCGCCGGAGTCTTAATGAAGTCCTGCTCCGTCATTTTGCCATCGACCATGATGCCGGGGTCTCCCGGACGACACTGCACGGTCTGGCCTCCCGTCGCAATCACACGTTTCACCAACGCGTTTTCATCGGGTGCGACCAGACCGATCCAGGATCCTACCGTCTGCAGCGAATTCGTTACCGGGTTCGTGGAACGCTGCGAGACATAGGTGCTGTTCCATGAGTCTGGGCCGTTGAATACGAGCACGTCGCCAGGCTTGGGATCCGAGAACCGGTAGGAAACCTTATCCACCCAAATGCGGTCACCAGTACAATCGGCGCAACCATTGAGCGTCGGTTGCATTGACTCGGATGGAATCACATAGACGCGGCCGATAAAGGACTGCACACCTGCACTAATAAGCAGGGCAATCACAATAATGATGGGGATTTCGATGTACCACGGCGTGCGCTTTTCCGGCTCCTCGTCAAGAGTTCGGAAGCCTTTCAAGCCCTCAGCACGGTCTTGTTCTTGGCCGTCAGTCTGTTCACGCGAATCGTCGTCGGTCATGAGAAACGACTATACGCGATAGAAAAATCCCCACCGAGCTCAACACTCGATGGGGAATATTTTGCGCCATAAGCGCCATAAGATTAGCGGCGCTCCTTGATGCGTGCAGCCTTACCGCGCAGGTTGCGCAGGTAGTACAGCTTCGCACGGCGAACGTCGCCCTTGAAGACGACGCGAATCTCATCGATGTTCGGGGAGTGCACCGGGAAGGTACGCTCAACAGCGATACCGAAGGAAACCTTGCGGACGGTGAAGGTCTCACGGATGCCGCCGCCCTGACGACGGATAACAACGCCCTTGAAGACCTGAATACGCTCAGTCTTACCCTCGACGATCTTCACGTCGACCTCGACGGTGTCACCAGCGCGGAACTCCGGGATATCGTCGCGCAGGTATGCTGCATCAACCTTGTCAAGAATGTTCATGGAAACTTATTCCTTTACTTTTTGCATAGACAGAGGACCCTGGCGGCACTTTCCCTCGGAGGGACGCTCGGCCGGTTCATGCCCGAAACAGGTAAAGCTGCCTATAAAGACAACCCGAAGATTATTACACACCCCCTGGTCAGAAACCAAACTCATTCATGTTCGGCGGGTCTTCGGTGTCGGGCGTGTCGGAGTCAGGCGTGTCGGTGTCTTCTCCCCTGCGCGCTTGCTCGACCAATTTCTGCGATTGCTCAATGAGCTCTTGGCGGTACTGGTTATATTCTTCCAGCGCTTGGGCCATTCGTAGCCCCCGCTTGTCAAAGGTGTAGCGCCCATGCCCGGCGAGCGGCCCGTCTTCCATGCTCACCGTCTTTTTGCCCGTGCTTGACGACGTCCACAGTTCCACACCATCTCGATCCCGTGCAACATTCCACAGTCCAGCCGTCTTCATGTTGTGATGTCGGCGACAGAGACAGTGAAGGTTGGGAGTTTCTGTTGCCCCACCTTCGGCTGGGTTTTCCTTGTTGTAGGGCTCAATATGGTCAATGTCGCAGAATTCTGCGGGGACATCGCAGCCAGGGAAGCGGCACGTCCCGTCGCGGCCTTGGATGTATGCTCGCTGGCTTTCAGTTGGGGTGTAGCCCTCCGCGGTTTCGTCGGCAAGCAAGCGGATATGCGTGACCTTGTCGATCCACGCCTGCGTTGCCAACTGCGAAATCCACCCCACACCGCCGAGCCAGGCGGTGCGCGGACGCTCTTCGGTAGCGGGACAGTACAGGTTCAGAACGATTTTCGCTTCCGCGGTGCCACGGATAAGGTGTGTCAGAGCTTCGACGCGGGTACAGCCGGCCGAGGTGGAGATAGCTTGGAGCGTGGCCTTGAATTCGAGAGCGCGGGTCTTTTCCAGCTCCATGAAAACTTCCGCAAAGTTGTCGCCGTCTTCAAAACCGATGCTCTCCCCTACTATCTCGCGCTCGCCAGCGGGAAGAAGCGGGTCAACGTCACCCGGAAGATTTTTCGGACGCAGCTGGGGTTCAATTTGTTCGATTACCCGTTGCAAGAACTTGTGCAGACTACGAATTCCTCGGAGAACTTCACCTTGTCTGCGAGGAATAACAAAGCGCGCAATCTCTTCCTCTACAACCTCGCGCACCTCTGGGTTTTGCAGTGGCGCCGTTGCGCGGGCAATGGTCAGCAGATGCCGAAAAGGCAAGTGAGCACGAGCCTTGACGAAAGCACCCAGCCGAGGCATGAGGGCTAGCTGGATCCCGACCTCCACATACTCCAACGCTTTACCACGGGCAATCCCCAGCTCGGGTGCAATCTCAGCAATGTAGGCATCCACATCTATTTCAAGCGACTGAGGCGCACAGCTCAAAGAAATATCCAGCTCTAAGCGATTGCGCTGGATGCCCGCAATCGCCAACGGATTAGTGGATGACTCGTGGAAAAACTGCGGCGCTTCAGGCAGCAGAGCCGCTTCGTAAACATCGGACGGTCGGTTGGCTGGACTAACTTGATCAGACATTGCTCCCCCAAAAGCCCCAACACCGAGAAGAGATGCTCAAGTACTTCATGATCTTGATGCTTTCATCTTAGCATACCTGTTCGATTGAACAACCCCTTTTTGCAAATTTTCTCGCATTTATTTTCGAGGTCATTGTTCGAGACGGACCATGCATCACCAAGGCGCACTAGCAACGTGCATCACCGACGTGCATCGCTGCCCTCCCCCCCCAAAAAAACTGCTAAATTGTCTCCATGCAGCAGATTCCACGCTTTGACCCCTGGATTGTTAGAGGAACAATCATCGCCCCGTGCGTTCTGGCCATTGCACAGCTTCTGTGGGTAATTGCCATTTCTGACCGACTACCGGAGCAATTAGCAACGCACTGGAGCGGCGGCGACACGCCAGACGGTTTCATGCCGCCGATTCAAAGCACATTGATTACGGCCATCATCGTCATCGCATGTGCGCAGATCGGTTGGCTCGGCGCCAAGACTAAAACGCCGCTTGTCGTACGCAAGCCAATTGCAATAACCAATCTCGCCCTGTGCGGCTTCTTAATCGGCATTGAATTCGCGATTATCATCCCGCAACTCAACACGACGGATCCGACGACCGCCCGAATCGGCTGGTTTTATGCAATCGCCGGTGTCGTCATCGGTCTAGTCGCTGCCCTATTCGTGGCGCGCCGCCTCAAGGACTACTCTTCGCTTACCGACGCCACGGTCACCGAACCTGCATCGCCAGAGTTGCCCCACAGAGAAGGAGACCCGACTCCCATCGATGTCAGTGTGACCATCTCTAAGGGTGTCAAGGTCGCCCTCGCAGTCTGGTGCGTGGTGTCTGTAGCGCTCGCAGTGTTCCTTCCCAGCCTCGGCATTATTTTCCTGCTGTGCACGCCGCTATTCCTCATTGCATATGAGACCGGCATAACACTAAATACCGACCCAAAGACAGATTCCATCACTATTTTTAACGGTTGCGGACCATTGAAGATGAAGCACCGCATCGAGCTTCGAACCGTTAAGTACGCGGCACCGGGGAAATATAACTGGGCCGATGGTGGCGGTATTGGCCTTCGCCTCGGCAATGACGGTCGCATCAGCGTTGCGGCCCGGTCGGGCGAGGCCGTCAAGATTGAGACTTCAGGCTCCAGCTACACCATCGTCGTACCGGATGGAATGGCTGCGACTGTCGCGGGAGAGATCAACAGCCGCATCGACGCTATGCGCTAATGGCTATGCGCTAATGGCTATGCGCTAATAAATCAAGCGCTAAAAGCCCGCCCTGCGCAGCGCGTCGGCCATGGAACCGCCTCCACCGCGAGCGCCGCCGCGCTTCTTATTCTGGTTGTTCTGAGAACCCCGCTTTCGGCCGCCTCCACGGCGTTCCCCGCGACCGCCTGCACTTTTCGGCTTGGGTTCCGAGGCATCGTCGTCAAGCCTGAGCGATAGACCAATGCGGTTGCGTTCGACGTCAACGTCGAGCACCTTCACCTTGACGACCTCACCTGAGCGGACAACCTCATGCGAATCGGAGACGAAGCCCCGGGCCATGTTGGAGATGTGGACCAGACCGTCCTGGTGGACTCCGACATCGACGAAGGCGCCGAAGGCCGCGACGTTGGTGACCGTGCCCTCGAGGATCATGCCGGGCTTAAGGTCGGAGACCTTTTCCACGCCTTCCTTGAAAGTGGCGGTGACGAACTCGGGACGCGGGTCGCGACCGGGTTTGTCCAGCTCGGTCAAGATGTCCTGGATTGTGGGCAGACCGATGCCGACAGACTCGTCGACGAAGTCTTCGGCACGCACCTTGGACAGGACGCGGGAGTTGCCGATGAGCTCCTGGACACTAACGCCAGCTGACGCAGCGATGGCATCGACAACGCGGTAGGACTCGGGGTGAACTGCAGAGGCATCCAGCGGGTTGGTAGCACCGTGAATGCGCAGGAAGCCAGCACACTGCTCGAAGGCCTTGGGGCCGAGACGCGGAACCTTCAGCAATTCCTTGCGGGAGGCGAAGGCGCCGTTTTCGTCTCGGTAGGCGACAATGTTGTCCGCCACCGTCGAGGACACACCGGCGACGCGGCCGAGCAGCGGCGCGGATGCGGTATTGACCTCCACACCGACAGCATTCACCGCGTCCTCCACCACAGCGTCCAGGGAGTGCTCGAGCTTGGTCTGGGAAACGTCGTGCTGGTACTGGCCGACGCCGATGGACTTCGGGTCGATTTTAACGAGCTCGGCAAGCGGATCCTGCAGGCGGCGGGCAATCGAGACCGCACCGCGGAGAGAGACATCCATATCTGGGAACTCGGCTGCTGCCAGGGACGATGCGGAGTACACGGAAGCACCGGCCTCAGATACCACCACAGGGGTCGGCTTCTTGCCTCCAGCCTGAGCGATGAGGTCGGCGATTTCGCGGGCCAGGGTTTCGGTCTCTCGGGAAGCGGTGCCGTTACCGATGGCCATGAGCTCCACACGGTGCGTGGCGCAGAGAGTTGCCAGCTGCTCCTTGGCACCGGCCCAATCATTGCGCGGCTGGTGCGGGTAGACGATGGTAGTGTCGAGCACCTTTCCTGTGGAGTCGACCACTGCACACTTCACACCGTTGCGGTATCCCGGGTCCAGGCCGAGCGTGGCGCGCTGGCCAGCCGGTGCGGCCAGCAACAGGTCGCGCAGGTTACGGGCGAAGACATCCACGGCCTCAGCTTCGGCGCGCTCCTTCAAGCGGGTACGGGCATCGAGGGCAGCGGACACCTCCAACTTGGTGCGCCAACCGAAGCGAATGGCCTGGTCGATCCACTTGGAAGCACCGCCGTCGGGAAGCTCGAAGGCCTCACGAATCATGTGCTCGTAAGTCTCGTCCTCACCCGCATCGATGTTGAGAGTCAGAATGCCCTCGGCCTCACCGCGCAACACGGCCAACACGCGGTGGCTCGGCATGGTCTCCAGTGGCTCGTTGTGCTCAAAGTAATCGCGGTACTTCGCGCCCGCGGTCTCCTTGCCCTCCACCACGGCAGCAGCGGCGGAACCGGAGGACCATACCTTTTCACGCACGGAACCAACCAGATCAGCGTCAGTAGCGAAGCGGTCGACCAAGATGGCGCGAGCACCGGTCAGGGCATCCTTCGCGTCCTTGCCAGCTGCTTCGCCGTACTTGGCAGCCAACGCCTCAGGGTCTGCGGCGGGGTCGGCCAGCAGCTCCTCCACCAGCGGTTCGTACCCGGCCTCACGCGCAATATCGGCCTTGGTCTTGCGCTTCTTCTTGTACGGCAGGTAGAGGTCCTCCAACCGAGCCTTGGTGTCACAGGCGAGGATGGCGGCCTTCAGGTCGTCGTTAAGCTTTCCCTGCTCTTCGATAACGGCGAGAATCGTCTGCTTGCGCTCTTCCAATTCGCGCAGGTAGACGACGCGTTCCTCGATGAAACGCAGCTGTGTGTCGTCGAGTCCGCCGGTTACTTCCTTGCGGTAGCGGGCGATGAAGGGCACGGTGTTGCCTTCATCGAGAAGTTTGATGGCAGCGGCGACGGAGCTCTCGGCAACGTCCGCACCAGTGGCAGCGAGTTCTCGGGCAATTACTGATGAAATCACCCGGGCAACTTTACTATCGTGGAAGTACCGATTGGCGAACGCCCCACAGAAGGCTCGCAGTAATCCCCGGAAAAGGAGCCCCATGAAGCAGAAACTCTGTGCCGAATACCTGCGCATCTCCGACGAGGAGGCAGCGCGGCTAGTTGAGGTCGCAGCGCCTGCCGCGACCAGCGAGGGCGGCACGGCGGGGCTTGTCAACGACGGCGCGGAGAAGATTATCCTACAGCACTTCGTCGACGTTCCGGACGAAGATGCCCTGGATATCGACACCGACTGGGAGTCCCTGCTGCGCACCCTGACAGGTAATCCCATCGACGGCCAGGCTCTCGGCGACCCGTTGGCCGAGGCTATCCTCGGCGCCGACCGCGTCTGCCGCAAGCCGCTGTCCGCAGTCATCCGCGCCGATCGCGTCGACGATGTCTATCAGACGCTGGCGAACATCGATCTTGCCGCTCGCATCAAGGACAACGGTTCGCTTATCGACGAAACCACCGCGGCCAAGCGCTACCGCGAACTCGTGGCCTTTTACGAGGAGACTATGGCAGCGCATACCGCCGTGCTCGTGGCCATTTCCTAAGTACGAGCAGCGCAACGGCCAGGCCAATAACCCCGGCGATGAGACCGCCAATGACATCAGTGAGCCAATGCGCCCCAACCCACACGCGCGACAGTGCCACGGCGCCGATTAGTGCGATGATGGCCAGGTCGAGCAATTTGCGGGCGGTGCGCCGCAACACCGGGATGGCCAGCTGCATCGTGGCCATACCGCTGGAGGTAACCGCCGCCACATGGGCGGAGGGAAATGCCGCGTCGTGCAGGTTGACCAGGGAGAACTCTTCTCCTGGACGGTCGCGGTCTACAAACCACTTCATGGCGTAGGTCACCGCAATCGCCGAGCCGAATGATGCCGGCAGCAACAGCGCCCACGCGCGAAAGCGAAACCACAGGAGTGCTGCCGCAACAAGAGTGGCCGGTGCTATGTACATCGGCCGGATTATCTCGCTCAGGCCCACCATAAAGCTGTCGACGCGACCATCCCGCGCGCCCTGGAGCCCACTGACCCAGCCAGCAAAGGACTGATCCACACTCCCCGCCAGCTGCGTCTGGGTAAACCATGCCAGTGCCCCGAGGACTGCCAACCAGCCAACGACGTGCCGGGGGCACGCAATTCGGACACGTGCCACTAGCGATTCTCCTCGGCTACTTCTGCGATTGTTTCTTTGACCACTTCTCGGTCACGGGCGCTGAGGTCGACATCGGCAAGCAAATCGGGGCGGCGTTCGGCCGTACGAATCAGCGCCTGATCACGCCGCCAGCGGTCCACCAGTCCATGATTTCCGCTGAGCAGAACATCCGGCACTTCCAAGCCACGCCACTCACGCGGCTTGGTGTACGACGGCCCCTCAAGTAGACCGTCCGAGAAGGAGTCCTCCTCATGGCTCTTCCGGTTGCCCAACACGCCCGGAATCAACCGCACGACGGACTCGGCGATGACCAGCACTGCCACTTCCCCACCGATCAGCACATAGTCGCCGATAGAGACCTCACGCACGCGGTAGCGGTTGGCAGCGTCGTCAATAACGCGCTGGTCAATGCCCTCATAGCGACCGCACGCGAACACAATGTGCTCCTCGTGGGAGAACTCCTGCGCCATCTGCTGCGTAAACGGCTCGCCCGCCGGCGTCGGGACGATGAGCAGCGGCTTCGCTGCGTCTTCCTCGCTTAACGACGGCGCTTCCGCTGCAGCATAGGAAGATTCCTCGGCCAAGCCCAGCTTTTGATCGTGACGGACATTGTCCAGGTGCGGCACCGCGGATGTGAGCGACTGCTCCGCTTTCAACGCCGCCACCGCATCGAGAGCGGGACCCCAGACATCCGGCTTCATAACCATGCCGGGGCCACCGCCGTAGGGGGAATCATCCACGGCCTGGTGCACACCTGGCGCCCAGTCGCGCAGGTTGTGCACGCCGACGCTCAAAATGCCCTGCTCAATAGCCTTGCCCAGCAGCGCATGACGCAGCGGCTCGAGGTACTCCGGGAAGATGGTAACTACATCGAGACGTAAGCTCACAGCTCCAACAGTCCTTCCGGCGGAGTGATGGTGACTGTCGAGTTCTCCAGGTCAACCTCCGGGACAATTTCCTCTACCAGAGGGATGAGGACCTCCCGGGCCCCGTCGTCAAGAGTGACCTCAAGGAGACGGTGCGCGGGTGCTCGGACGATGGACGTGACCTCGCCGATGTCGGTGCCGTTGTGGAGTACGCGCAAACCTTCAAGCTCAAAGTCGTAAAAATCCTCGTCTTCGAAAACAGGCTCGGCGTAGAACTTCATGCCGCGGTGGCGCTCGGCCTCGTTGCGACCCGGGATTTCCTCGAAGCGAACCAGTAGCCGCCCCTGATGCGACCGTGCCGTTTTCACGGTCAGCTGTTCCTCGCGGCCAGCTTGTACGCCCAACAGCGTGGCGCCAACTGCGAAACGCCCCTCCGGGTCATCCGTAGTCACATCGACAACGACCTCCCCCCGCACACCGTGGGGCTTAATGACCCGACCAATTAGCACCATGTCAGCCACCGACACGCGCACACTCCCGTTCTGTAAAAGCACTTTATATAAACAAAAAGGCGCCACCCAACACTTCGTCTTGAAGTATAAGGTAGCGCCCGGATTAGCTAAGCGGCTTACTCAGCGTCCTCAGAAGTCTCGGACTCAGCAGTCTCAGCCTCAGCAGCCTTAGCGGCCTCCTCAGCTTCCTTAGCAGCCTTAGCTGCTTCCTTGGCCTCGCGGCGCTTAGCGGTGATGGCCTCAGCGGACGGGCCGTTGTTGGCCTCTTCAAGAGCCTTGTTGAACAGCTCGAGCTTGGTCGGCTTCGGCTCAGCAACCTTCAGGGTACCCTCTGCACCCTCAAGACCCTTGAACTTCTGCCAGTCACCGGTGACCTTCAGCAGAGCCAGAACCGGCTCGGTCGGCTGTGCGCCGACGCCCAGCCAGTACTGAACGCGCTCGGAGTCGATCTGGATAACCGACGGCTCTTCCTTCGGCTGGTAGATGCCCAGGTTCTCAATGACCTTGCCGTTACGGCGGGTGCGAGCGTCGGAAACGATAACGCGGTACTGCGGGGTACGAATCTTACCCAGGCGCTGCAGCTTAATCTTGACTGCCATGAGGAGTTCCTCTTTCTTCTATGTCACTGGACAATACTTATGCATCCGGGCCCGCTAGTAACTACTGACTATGTACTTACGCTGTACAAACGACGTGCCTCGGACCGGTTTTGTCCTTGGAATGTTTACACTGCGCGTGACCACCGGGCGGCCGTGGCCGGATCCGATGAATTCGCAGTTGTGCCTCACATGAGACAACTCGAGGAATGTTACCAGCAGGTTTGAACAAATAACAAAACCCATATGCTGAGCGCCATATGCACAACGCTCGCCACCTTCTAAAGCTGAACGTCGTTGACTGTGGGGTAACGTAACAACCTATGAAAACCACCGGCACCCAATATAGATACGACTTGGACGGACTACGGGGTATATCGATTGCCCTCGTAGTCCTTTTCCACGTCTACGTCGGCCGCGTTTCCGGTGGTGTGGATGTTTTCCTCCTGCTCTCCGGGTTTTTCTTCTTTGGCGCGCAGTACCGCAACGCCATCAACCCCAGGCAATCCATCAACCCATGGTGGAGCATCTGGCGAACACTTCGCCGCTTAATCCCAACATTAGTGCTGGTCCTCTTCGCGACGACACTGTTTGTCATCGTTTTCCTCCCCTCACTTCGCACTATCGATATGGCCCAGCAGGTCCGCGCCAGCCTGCTGTACTACCAGAACTACGAACTGGCGCTCCAGGGATCGGACTACGCTGCCGCTGACAGTGAAACCTCACCGCTGCAGCATCTGTGGTCAATGTCGGTGCAGGGGCAGTTCTACTTGGGATCAATTCTGCTGATTTCCCTGCTCGCCTGGATAACACGCTCGCCGGAAATCGTCGGTTCGATCACCTCACCTGCGGACGCGAAGCGTACCGACGCCACCGGGGGCAAACTCCGCCGAATCCTCATCCCGTTGCTGGTTGTCATTACTATCGGTTCGCTTGCGTATGCCTTCTATATGCACTCCGAGAACCAGGGGTGGAACTACTACTCCACCGTCAGTCGACTGTGGGAGCTGGGACTCGGCGCGCTGCTCGGACTAGTTCTTGTCCGCGGCAGCATCCCTATGCCCAAGCTGCTGCGAGTAACTCTGGCGACTGTTGGACTTGCGCTAGTCGTCTCCACCGGCTTCATTTTCGATGGCGCCGCTCAGTTCCCAGGCCCATGGACACTATGGCCACTCGGTGGCGCGGCGCTGATTATCATCGCCGGCCCCAATGCCGGTTGGATTTCCACGTTCCTAGCCAGCCGACCAATGCGAGACATCGGACAGAGCGCGTACGCCCTCTACCTCTGGCACTGGCCACTGCTCATTCTGGCGACAAACTACCTTAACCGCGATGTTCCCGGGATTAAGCTGGGCACCGCAGTCATTATCGTTTCCTTCATTCTGGCCAAGCTCACCAACAAATACGTCGAGCTGCCACTGGCTCAGTCAAGTCGCCGCCCGACTCGCACACAGCCCGTCGTCGGCAATGCTATCCATGCAATAAAGACTCGCCGCCCAGCCCGACGTCGTGCAATTGCAAGCGCCGTACTCGTTGTCATGATGGTTGGCATGTCCAGCCTCGTCACTGTCCAACAGGTACGTGTCGACCGCGCCGCCACCGCAAAACTCGATCCGCTGATCTACCCAGGCGCACTCGCGCTTACCGACGGATACAAGGTTCCCAAGACGGCCCCCAAACCAAATACCGACTTCATCACCGATCTGTGGCCAGAGCCGGCCCTAGATGGCTGCCTCGCGACAAGCGAAGAAGACATCGCCTTCTTTCCTACACACCGTCGTTGGCGCGATGAGAGTAAACCCTGTGTCTATGGAGATTCAAGCGCCAACAAGGCAATTGTCTTAATCGGCGGTTCCCATATGGAGCACTGGTTTGCTCCGATCGATGCCTACGGCAAGAAGCACGGATACCGAGTGATACCGCTTCTACGCCAGGGGTGCCCCGCGACCTTAGAGCCAATTCACGGTGTCGGCGAAACCTGCATGCCTCGGACAATTGAGGCACTGAAGAAAATTGACGAGATTCAACCGGAGATGGTTTTTACCACATCCACCAGGCCCCTGTTTCAGGCGGATCCGCCGCAGCCCGGGGACTACACCCCCAGTGGCTACATTGCGTTTTTTGAAGCTATGCAAGAGCGCGGAATCGATTTCTTCGCCATCCGTGACAACCCCTGGGCCCTGCACCCGGACTTGAATCAGTTCCTGCCAAGCGTGTGTAACGACGCTGAGGAAGATTGCACTATTGCCCGAGAAACAGCCTTAAGTGCAAAAAATCCCGCTGAGGAGATTCTTGCGAATTTCCCCAACGGGCATAGCCTGGATTTCTCCGACGTCTTCTGCGGGCCGACAACCTGCCGAAATATCATCGGCAACATCTACGTCTATCGCGACAGCAATCACATCACCGATGAATTGGCGTCCACCTTCAGCACGGAGATGGAGCGCCAGATTCAGGCGAGCTTGCAGGGCTAGCTAGGCCTAGCCGCGGCTACTTCTTGCCCTGCTTGCCCTGACCAAAGTCGAGGTTATTGAGGTCGAAATCCTCCATCCCCTCTGGCAGCTGGTTGCCCATCTGCTTCTGCAACTTCTGCAGTTCAGCCATGCTGGGCATACCTGGCATCCCCTGCATGCCAGGCATACCGGGCATTCCAGGCATTCCGCCACCGCGCATCGCCTTCGGTGGTGTCGGACCGCGGTTAGCGCCCTTGCGCTTGTTCTTGCCCTTGCCCTTTCGGCCACGCTTGGCCTTACGATTCGATGGGCGGCCACCGCCCATACCGAAACGACCGGCCATTTGCGCCATCATCTTCCGAGCCTCATTAAAGCGCTCGATCAGTTGGTTGACTTCCGAGACGGATACGCCGGAACCGTTGGCGATACGACGACGTCGTGAAGCGTTGAGAATCTTCGGATTCTCTCGCTCTTCCGGAGTCATACCGCGGATAATCGCCTCGATGCGGTCGAGCTGCTTTTCATCGACCATCTCGGCGGCCTTGGACATTTCCGCGCCGCCGGGGAGCATCTTGAGAATATTTCCAATTGGCCCCATCTTGCGGACCATCATCATCTGCTCGAGGAAGTCCTCGAGAGTCAGCTCGCCGGAGCCAATCTTCTGGGCGGACTTGGCAGCCTGTTCATGGTCGATTTCCTTGGAAGCGACCTCAACCAGAGTCTTCAGATCACCCATGCCCAGGATACGGCTGGCCATACGGTCTGGGTGGAAGACATCGAAGTCCTCCAGCTTTTCGCCCGTGGAGGCGAACAAAATGGGCTTTCCGGTGACCTCACGAATGGACAGCGCGGCACCACCGCGTGCGTCACCGTCGAGCTTGGTGAGCACAACGCCGGTGAAGTCGACACCGTCGCGGAAGGCCTTGGCGGTCTCGACTGCGTCCTGACCAATCATGGAATCAATGACGAACAGAACTTCGTGCGGCTTGATGGCATCGCGGATATCGCGCGCCTGCTTCATCAGCACCTCGTCGATACCCAGGCGGCCTGCGGTATCGATAATCACTACGTCATGACGGTGCTGGCGCGCGTACGCGAGACCTCGGAACGCGGCGTCAACTGGGTTGTCCTCGCTGGTGCCCATCTCGTGGGTAGAGTCGAGGCTAGTGCCCGGGAATGGCGCGAAGCACGGGACGCCTGCACGCTCAGCGACGATTTCCAGCTGTTGCACAGCACCCGGACGCTGCAGGTCACAGGCAACGAGAACCGGGGTGTGCCCCTGATCCGTGAGGTACTTGGCCAACTTACCGGCCAAGGTGGTCTTACCTGCACCCTGCAGACCGGCCAGCATGATGACCGTTGGCGGCTGCTTCGACATATTGAGGCGTCGAGTCTCACCGCCGAGGATGTTGATCAGTTCCTCATTGACGACCTCAATAATCTGGTTGGCCGGGTTGACCGTCTGGCTGTCAATAATTTCGTTAGCGCGTTCCTTAATGCGCTTAATGAAAGTACGGACAACCTCGAGGGAGACATCGGCTTCCAGAAGAGCCAGCCGAATCTCGCGGGCGGTGGCGTTAATATCCGCCTCGGTCAGGCGACCCTTCCCGCCCAGGCCCCGCAGGGCACCCGTCAAACGATCGGAAAGAGACTCAAACAAGTTTCCAGCTCCCCTTTTGCCTTATCTTTTCTTAACTGTTCTACCGTACCCGCTGGCTCCTAGGTTTGGCACATATCTCCGCTCATGGGCCTGCTGGGGGCTGGAAATCTCCGGCTTGTTCTTGCTATTTGCGACCACCGAGCAGCGCGTCGACAAAGCTCTCCGGCTCAAACGGCGCCAAGTGGTCAGCACCCTCACCGAGGCCGACCAACTTAACCGGCACACCCAGCTCATTTTGTACCTGGAAGACAATACCGCCCTTTGCGGTGCCATCCAGCTTGGTCAGAGCAACGCCAGTGATGTCCACAACGTCACGGAAGGTACGAGCCTGCAGCAGACCATTCTGGCCAACCGTAGCGTCCAGAACCAGGATGACCTCGTCTACCTGAGCCTTCTTCTCCACGACACGCTTAATCTTGTCCAATTGGTCCATCAGACCAACCTTGGTGTGCAGACGGCCAGCGGTGTCAATGAGCACCACATCAGCACCGGACTCAATGCCGTGGGCCACCGCCTCGAATGCAATGGAGGCCGGGTCCGCACCTTCGGCACCACGAACAGTTTCCGCACCAACGCGACGGCCCCAGGTCTCCAGCTGATCTGCCGCAGCAGCACGGAAGGTATCGGCTGCACCGAGAACAACATGGTGGCCACCGGCAACCAGCACACGAGCCAGTTTGCCCGTCGTCGTAGTCTTGCCAGTGCCGTTGACACCGACCACCAGAATCACTGCGGGCTTCCCCTCGTGCGGAAGTGCGCGAATGGAGCGATCCATCTCAGGCTTGCACTCCTCAATCAGCACCTCACGCAGCAGGGCACGCGCCTGCTCTTCCGTGCTCACCTTCTGGCTGGCGATACGCTCACGCAGCTTATCGACGACACGCTGCGTCGCAGCCGCGCCGAGGTCAGCCATCACCAGGATGTCCTCGACCTCTTCCCACGCGTCCTCATCGAGGTCACCAGCGCCCAGAATGCCCAGCACGGATTGCCCAATCGCATTCTGCGAACGAGAGAGTCGACCGCGCAGACGGCCCAAACGCCCCTCAGCGGGATCGATGGACTCAATCTGCTGTTCTGGCTCTGGCTTGACCTCGGGTTCTGGAGCCGGTTCTGGTTCTGGAGCCGGTTCTGGTTCTGGCGCAGGAACTACCTCTACCTCAGGCTCTGCCTTCTGTTCTGGTTTCGCCTGTGGCTTTGGCTCAGATTCGGGTTCCTGTTCCCCACCGGTAGGCAAATCAATGGGAATCTCCCGCATTACGCGGTCGTGATTCCCCTCCATTTCGGTGGGGTTATCGGGAATAGGCAGTTGGCCTTCCGGCTTCAGCAGGGAACCATCCGTCGACTTATCAACAGGCTCATCTGCCCGCTTTTCAACTGGTTCCGGGGCCTGCTTTTCAATAGGCTTTTCCGCCGGCTTGGGCATCGGTTTTTCAACCGGCTGCTTCTCGCGGGTAGCGGTTCCGCCGCTTGCCGGAGCAAAGTTAAAACCACTAGTGGCCTGGTAATTTCCAGACTTCTCCTGCTGGGTGAGCTCCTTAGTCTCTTCCTTAGCAAAAGAAATGCGCTGGTTCTTCCTGCGGACGTAGCCCACAACAAAAAGCAGCGCGATAATAACGACAATCGCGACGACGAGGAGTATCCACTGAGTTGGAGTCATAACTCTCATTATGCAGTATCAACTACTCTTCATCACCTACTCCGCCGACGTCGCCTCGGACGCGGACGCCGGTGACATTCGCTGCGAGATTACTCGTGTCACACCGTCGCCCCGCATGGTCACGCCGTAGAGCACATTCGCAACGTCCATCGTCGGTTTCTGGTGCGTAATGACAATCAGCTGGCTAGTCGCACGGAGTTCCTCCAGCAGCGCGATGAGGCGGCGCAGGTTAACGTCGTCAAGCGCGGCTTCCACCTCGTCGAGCACGTAGAAGGGACTCGGGCGAGCACGGAAAATTGCGACAAGCATAGCCAGCGCCGTCAGCGACTTCTCGCCACCGGAGAGCAAAGACAGGCGCTTAACCTTCTTGCCCGGTGGGCGTGCTTCAACCTCTATGCCCGTCGTGAGCAGGTTGTCCGGTTCGGTGAGAACCAATCGTCCGTCGCCGCCGGGGAAGAGCGTTTGGAAGACCGCCGGGAATTCTGCCTCAACGTCCTTCCACGCGTCTGCGAAGAGCTGCAGAATCGTGGCATCGACTTCCTCGACCACATCGGTGAGATCCTGGCGGGCTTTGAGGACGTCGTCAAGCTGGGTGGACAGGAAGGAGTAGCGCTCCTCCATCGCCTTGTACTCCTCCAACGCCAACGGATTGACGCGGCCGAGCACGCGCAGGTCCTTCTCCGCCTGCTTGAGCTGCTTCGTCACGGCCGCGCGGTCAAAGTTCTCGTCGGGCGTGAAATCCGCGAGTAGGTCGTCGACGGACAGTCCCAGCTGGTCGACGATACGCTCCGCGGCTTCCGTCACGCGCACCTGCGCCTGCGCACGGGCAATATCTCCCTGGTGCGCCGAGTCCGTCAGTTGCGCCAATTCACGTTGCGAGGTGTTCGCCTCCGTGCGAGCGGCTGCCAGCGCCTGGGACACCGTCTTCTTCTGCGCCTCGGCATCATCGCGGTCAGCCTCTGCCCGCGCCAGCGACACGTGGACCTTCCCGTGCAGATCCTCCGCTAGCTCCGCGACGGCTTCAGCCAACTCGCGCTGTGCAACCTTCGCCAGCTGCGCCTGCTCATGGCGAGCCTTCGCCACTCGCTCCGACGCCGCCTGCCGACGCAACCGCTCGGCCTTGCCACGCACACTCGACAGACGCTCCTCAGCTGTGCGCAGCGACAGGCGTGCCTCCGTCTCCATGGCACGCACCGCCGTCAGCGCCTCCGACGCACGGTCGCGTTCGCTTGTCGACGGTTCCCCCTCCTCAGGGTCACGGTCAACGCGAGCCAGCCGGTCGGCAACTTCCGCCAACTCCTTGTGGAGCTTCGTTACTCGCTCAGCCGCCTCGGCCCCGCGCTGCTCAGCACGTTCGGCATCATGAACCACTCCGGACAGCTGCGCCGTGGCTCGAGTGCGGGCATCTGTAAGCACCTTCATGCGACTCTGGTGTTCGCGCAGAGCTGCGCGGGCGGCAGCCGCGTCCGTGCGGCGGTCCTCCTCTTCGGCCTGGGCACCGGAGAGCACACCACCGAGGTCGCTCAAGCGCGTCTGCGCTTCCGCCAGCTCCTCGCGGGCCTTGGCGATGTCCGCGGCAATTTCCACGCCCGAGGCAGATCCACCGGCGCCGCCGGCTACCCAGCCGAAACCACGCAGCACGCCATTGCGGTCGACGACGCGCAATCGCGTGTCCTGTTCCACCAGGTCACGAGCGACCTGCTCGTCGTCGCAGGCCACGACGTCAACGAGTAGAGAGGTCAGGGAACCCGAAAGGTTGGCAGGTACCGTCACGTGGTCGAGCAACCAGGAAGCCTGCGCGGGCAAAGTGATGTCCAACCGCCAGGAATCGGATGCGTCCGCAGAATTGATAACAACGGCGCTGCCCTTGCCGGAGGTCACCAGCTCGTCGATAAGCGACTCGCCACTGCCTCCGCTGACCAATGCTTCGGCGGCCGCGCCGAGGGCGGCGCTGAGTGCTTTCTCCCAGCCGGGGTCGACATCGATGACCTCAGAGAGCGCGCCGAGGCCGTGCTTTTCTCGCAACCACGCGGTGCCGTCGTTGGCGGCGGCGGTGCGGGCGGTCTCGAGGGCGTCGATACGGGCGGATAGGCCCGAGACGCTGCGCTCGAGATCGCGCTCGTCGGCGCGGAGTTCCTTCAGACGCGTGGTTGCCAGCTCTGCTTCGCGGTTAGCCTGCTCAAAGGCACCCTGCAGCTCGGGGCCTTCGAATTCGGCCTCGGCGAGTTCGTGGGCGGCGTTTTCTACGGCTTCAGTGGCATCGGCGCGGCGTTCGTCGGCCTCATCGGTCTGCTCGCTAAGTCGCGCGGCCTCGGCTTCGGCAGCTTCCAGGCGGGTACGCAGCGATTCTTCTGCGGAGATAAGGCGAACCACACCTTCACGGCGGTCGGCAATCGCGCGAACGGCAGCGAGGTGCTCCGCCTCGGCTTCGCGGAAAATCTCCTCGGCATCGAAGAGTGTTTCGCGGATTTCCTCCAGTTTTTCGCGGGCCTCTGCTTCCGCCTCGGCGAGCGTAGCTTCCTCGGTAGCGGCATCGTCGGCACGCTGCTCCAGGAAGTCCGGGTCGGGGCCGACCCATGGGGTAACAGAGTGGTCGGCTGCGCGGTCGGCAGCGATACGGGCGGTCGCCTGAATACGTTCGCCGAGCGCGGAGAGGCGGAACCACAGGTCACGGGCGGCGTCCGCGGCTGGAGTGATCTCCTCCAGTTCGGCTTCCAACTCTGCGGTACGCTCGGCGGCAATCTCGGCGCGCTCAGTGGCAGCCTCGACCTTTTCCTCAATGAGTTTGGCCTGACCGGCAATGTCGTTGAGACTATTCTGCAAATCCACGAAGTCAGCCGCGGCCAGGCGTAACTTGGCATCACGGAGGTCTGCCTGCACAGTTTGAGCGCGGGAGGCTGCCTCAGCCTGGCGTTTCAGCGGTTTGAGCTGACGGGAGAGTTCGCCCGTGAGGTCCTGCAGCCGGTCGAGATTGGCCTGCATCGATTGGAGTTTGCGCTGCGCTTTCTCCTTGCGGCGTCGGTGCTTGAGCACACCCGCTGCCTCTTCAATAAAAGCGCGACGTTCCTCAGGGCGGGACTCCAGAATCTGCGAAAGCCGGCCCTGGCCGACGATGATGTGCATCTCGCGGCCAATGCCGGTGTCGCTGAGGAGTTCTTGGACGTCCATGAGGCGGACGCGGGAACCATTGATTTCGTACTCGCTGGCGCCGTCGCGGTACATGCGACGCGTGACAGAGACTTCCTTATATTGAATGGGAAGTGCGCCATCGGAATTGTCGATGGTCAGAGTGACCTCCGCGCGCCCCAAGGGCTTTCGCCCCGAGGTACCCGCGAAGATGACATCTTCCATTTTGCCGCCGCGGAGGGTCTTGGCGGAGTGCTCACCCATAACCCACGCGAGTGCATCGACGACATTCGACTTTCCGGACCCATTTGGCCCGACAACTGCGCAGATGCCGGGCTCAAATTTCATCGTCGTCGCCGAAGCGAAGGATTTAAAGCCCTTCAGAGTCAGCGATTTCAAATACATGGGGCAATATCTTACCTGTAGTTACGGGTTGGGGCTGAATTACCCCATAGGGTTACTCGGTGCATTCCCTGCTATACCGCAGCCTGATTGGTGGATGTGTAGGCCGATTCACCGTGCTGAGCGAAGTCAATACCGGAGTGTTCCTGTTCGCCGTGGATACGCCAGCCGACGGTCGCCTTCAGAACTCGGGCGATGATGTATGTCAGCACTCCGGAGAACACAGCTGCGACAACGGCAATAATTACCTGGATGGCAAACAGCTTCAGGCCGTCGATGCCACCGCCGGTGAGCAGGCCGCGATCGTTAGCCAACAGGCCGACCCCGATGGTGCCCCACATCGCTGCGACCAGGTGCAAGCCAACCACGTCCAGGGTGTCATCAAAGTTGAACTTGTACTTCAGCCCAACGCCCCAGCAGGCCACCACGCCGCCGATGTAGCCCAGAATGATAGAGGTCACCGGGTTCATATCTCCAGCAGCCGGAGTAATAGTCACAAGACCAGCGATGATGCCTGACGCGGCGCCCAGCGAGGTGGGGTGTCCGTCGCGAATCCGCTCGAGCGAAATCCAGCCGAGCATACCCACACACGCTGCCACCGTGGTGTTCAGCCAAGCCAGGCCAGCAGAACCGTCAGCGGCAAATGCGGAACCACCGTTGAAACCGAACCAACCGAACCACAGTAGTGCCGCACCAAGCATGACCAGCGGCAGGTTGTGCGGACGGTGCTCGTTGGTAGCAACAGACTTGCGCTTTCCGACGATAATCGCCAGCACCAACGCTGCGGTACCAGCGGCAATGTGGACAACCGTACCGCCGGCGAAGTCAATCGGAGCGATCAGCGCTTCACCGTCAGCGGTGCCGAACAGCTTCGCCGACAGACTCTCTGCCGAGTGGCTCAGCAGTCCGCCGCCCCAGACCATGAACGCCATTGGGAAGTACACCAACGTCGTCCAGAAACCGACGAAGATCAACCAGGTGGAGAACTTCACGCGTTCAGCCAGCGCGCCGGAAATCAGCGCCACGGAGATCGAGCAGAACGTGAGCTGGAATCCGATGTCGATGATGTTCGGGTAACCATTCGCCCCCGCAATGTAGTTGCCGTCGCCATCCGTAATCGAGTTACGCAGGCCGAAGAACTCGAATGGGTTGGCAAACACACCGCCAATCGACTGCGACCCGTAGGACATCGACCAGCCCCACAGCACGTAAATGGCACCGACAACGCCGACCGCACCAAAACTCATCATCATCATGTTGAGCACCGACTTCTGTCGCGACATGCCGCCGTAGAACAGCGCAAGCGCCGGCGTCATGAGCAAAACCAACGAAGCCGAGACCAGCATCCACGCTGAATTTCCCGACTGTGCAATAACTTCTTCAGGCGTCATTTGTGCCTCCCCTGTCTGTCAGTAGGTAGTTATTAACTTAAATCACCTCCTTCCGTATTTGCGTAACTTTTTTCCCACTTACGTAGTCACTATCTTCGGTGAAACATGAAAAATCCCCCGCCACCTGCGCGAAAACATTCACGCAGAGCGAGGGATAAAAATTTCTAGATGCCTTCGCGACCTACCCCGAGATAGGGGAAGAACGCAGTTAGCACGCGCTTAACGACGGTCAAAGCTGCTCAATGTACCCTTCGGTTCCTGCCACAGCGGCACCACTGCCGTCACCTGCCCCGGCGTATTCGGACCTTCCAGCCAAGCGAGCAAACTCTCACACGCTTCCCGTGGCCCCTCGGCGACAACCAGCACCCGACCATCCGGGTAGTTCTGGGCGTAGCCAACCAGGCCCAATTCCAGCGCCGTCGCGCGGGCATACCAGCGAAAGCCGACACCTTGAACACGACCGTGGACCCACGCGGTGAGGCGGACGTCGTTAAGCGACATCGGACTCACGCACCGTCATCGGGTCGGAACCATCCCAGCACTCAATCTTGTCGTGACCGCGGAGATTCGGCAGATCATCGCGATGGAAGACCGGATTGAGCCCCTGAGCTTTCTGCTCGGAGTAGTTCTTCAACAGCGCGACGGCTACGCCACCCAGCGGGAGAATGGCAATGATGTTGATGGTGGCCATGAGCGCGGAGAAGGTGTCAGCGAGCGACCAGACCAACGGCACGGAACCGACAGCGCCACCGATGACGCACAGGATGACCAGCACGCGCATGGTATTCAGCGTGGCCTTGCTCTTGGACAGGAATGGGATATTCGCCTCCGCGTAGTAGTAGTTGCCCACCAGCGAGGAGAAGGCCAGGAAGAAGATGATGACTGTGACTGCGTGAATTGCCCACGTGCCCACCTGCGCCGACAACGCGGCCTGAGTCAGCGCGGTACCTTCCACATCTCCACCGAAAGTCGGATCTGACAGCAGGATAATTACGGCGGTGATAGTACAAACAACCCAGGTATCAAAGTAGACACCCATCGTCTGGATGAGCCCCTGCTTGACTGGGTGCGACACCGATGCCGTCGCTGCCGCGTTCGGAGTGGAGCCCATACCGGCCTCGTTGGAGAACAGGCCGCGGCGAATACCCTGCATCATGGCGGTACCGACAGCTGCACCTGCGATTTCGCGGATACCGAAGGCGTGCTCGAAGATTAGCTTGATCATGCCAGGGACCTCAGTGATGTTGAGAGCCAAGACAATCAGGCCGAGGATGATGTAGGCCACGGCCATAATCGGCACGACAACCTGCGTCACTGCAGAAATGCGCTGCACACCACCGAAGATAATGAAGCCGGCCAAAATCGCCAGCACAATGCCGACGCCGAGCTTAAAGCCCAGCGAATCCTGGCCAGTCGACTCAGCGACAGCCGCTGTAATCGAGTTGGACTGCACTGCGTTGAAAACAAAGCCGTACGTCACTGTGATTGCGATGACGAATAGCGAGGCCATCCAGCGCCAGTTCTCCCCCAGCCCCTTGGTGATGTAGTACGCGGGACCGCCTCGGTAGGAGTCCTTGTCGCGCACCTTGTACAGCTGTGCCAACGTCGACTCCACGAAGCTGGTAGCACCGCCGATGGCAGCGAGCAGCCACATCCAAAACACCGCGCCCGGACCGCCAGCGGTAATCGCCACTGCCACACCTGCGACGTTGCCGGTACCAACGCGCGAGGCCGCCGAGATAGTAAAGGCTTTAAAAGCCGAGATGCCCTTGACACCCTCCGAGATGTCCGAAGGCTTTTCAGTGATAGCCCTGAACATCTCCGGGATGTACCGAAGCTGCACGACAATGGTCCGCCAACAGAAGTACAGGCCTGCACCGCTGAGTAGCAGAATCATGAACAGCCAGTACTTGTCATTCCAGGCGTTGACCCAATCGGTCGCTTGTTCCATGAAACTCATAAGGAAATTCTAGCGCTGGCAGTTAAGACACAGATAACTCGATCTATTCCCAAATGGCAGACGCACAATCGCCCGCCCACACCTCGAGCACGGCTCCCCCGCTTGGCCATAGGCGTTCAAGCTCCGCTCGAAATAGCCACTTTCCCCATTGACGTGCACATACAGCGCATCAAAGCTCGTCCCGCCCGCCGCCAACGCCCGTTGGAGTACCGATTGGCCCTCCCGCAAAAGCTTCGCTAAGCGACGAACCGAAAGGTCGCACGCGGGCACGCGTCCATCAACCTTCGCGGCCCAGAGCATCTCATCCGCATAGATGTTGCCAATTCCGGACACGATGTTCTGATTGAGCAACACGGCCTTTATCGGCGCGCGGGACTTCCTCATGCGGTGCGCGAGAGACACCACATCGAGCTTCGACTCCAACAAGTCAGGGGCAATATTGGCCGCGGGTTCCGGTACAAAACGCCCCTGAGATTCAACCAGTTCACAGGCCCAAACCCAGCCAAAAGTGCGCTGATCGTTGAAGTTAATTAAGTGCCGAGCGCCGTCCGGCAGGACTATATCGAAAGCGGCTCGAGTGTGCCGACCGGGCTCGGTATCCGGGGTGTACGGTGGCTCCACGCGCAATTGGCCGCTCATGCCCAGGTGGATGGCGATTGCGGAGTCATCGTCAAGTATGAGCCACATAAACTTGCCGCGGCGATCCGTGGCGACAACGGTGCGCCCGCGCGTGCGCGCAATGAACTCGGGGGCACCACCTGGCTGGCGGCGCACGGCGCGCGCGTTGTAGACGAAAGTGTCATCGATGTGTCCGCCGACGACGTACGTGTCGAGTCCGCGGCGGACACATTCGACCTCAGGAAGCTCGGGCATTAGGCCAGTGCGGTATGTGCCTGATGCGCGGCGTACATCTCGGCTTCCTTTTTCGTAGCTCCGGTGCCGCTGCCTTTGACAACGCCGTCTACCAGCACGTCGACGTAGAAGGTCAGGTCGTGGTCAGGACCTGTCGTGCGCACGGTGTACTCGGCAGCCGGCATTTGCTTAGCCGCCAGGCGCTCCTGCAGCAGCGTCTTCCAGTCGCGGCCACGGGACTCCGTCGGGGCGTCGTCAATCATCTGGCTGAACAGACGAAGGACGGTCTCGCGGGCAATGTCAAAGCCGTGCTGCAGGTAAATAGCACCCAGCAGCGCCTCGGTAGTGTCCGCGAGAATCGAGTGCTTATCCGCACCACCGGTGGCTTTTTCACCGCGGCCGAGAAGAATGTGCTCCCCCAGCCCAATACTGCGGGCCAAATCAGCCAGCGCGTACATGTTCACGACACCTGCGCGCATCTTGGAAATATCCTGCTCAGCGCGGTCCGGGAAGCGACGGTAGAGTTCTTCAGCAACGCACATGCCCAGCACGGCGTCGCCCAGGAACTCCAGACGCTCATTATTCGTCAACGCGCCATTTTCATTTGCGAAACTGCGGTGAGTCAGAGCGAGCTTCAGGGACTCCTCCGGCAGTTCAACACCTAGTTTTTCCAGCAGCGGGGCGTGATCGACAGCCTCGAAGGCCGCCGACCTTGCCGCCTCGCCGGTTAGCCGACGCTTGCGGCTCATCCGTCATATCTCCTTATAAGTCTTCGTCTAAGTCGTCGATGACTACTTTTCTTCACCGAGCGAACCGAACTTTTCCGCCAGACCGGCCCACCGCGGATCAATTCGCTCTTCTTCCCCCGAGATGCCGTCTGGCTCCGGCACATCCGACTCCGATTCAGCACAGCTGGAGTCGAAGTCTGCACATGTCGGGTTGAAGGGCAGATTCAAACCCGCCTCGTCGATGACGGCCTGAGTGATGTCGACCGTGTTGTCAACAATCTGGCCAACCTCATCATCGAGCTCCTCTTCATCGGCATCGTCACCAGTAATGAAGTCCTCTTCATTGGAAAAGACCGCAGAGATGTGGAAACTGAGCTCCGGATTCAACGGAGCAAGACAGCGCACACACTCACCGGTTGCCTTCGCAGTCACGGTCGCGTCAACCATGACACCACTGCCGAGATTTGTGGCAATGCCGTCGACGACAACTTCCTCGCCAGCGGCGATGCCAATCATCTCGGCACCGACGCGAACAGGGCTGTCACCGACCTTGCGGAACTGTTCGGGCATGTCGTCCCGCAGACATGTAGAGACGTCCAGGATAAATGGGGATGAGTCAGTCATGATAGACCTCAGTCTACCCCGAAGATGCTCTAACGCTCGTACCGGCGACGTTCCTGCCCATCAGCGACGGAGGACTGAGCATTCTGTGTACCCGCACCGGCACCTCCGCCGACGGCGCCGGCACCCGACCGCAGTACGGAGCGATTACGGCCGACATTGCGCAGGGTCTCCTGCAGCGTCTGCTCGAACTCCGCCAGCTTGGAGTCCACGTAACGGTCGCACTCTTCGCGGAGACGGGAGGAATCAGCGTGCGCATCAGAGAGCAGTCGATTCGCCTCGTCATTAGCTTCGCGGACAACCGTAGATTCAGCGACCAAACGAGCCTGCTCTTCGCGACCTTCCGCAACCGAGCGCTCGTAGGAGTCATTACCAGCGCGAACCAGGCGATCGGACTCGTCGGCAGCGCGATCCAAAATGCTGTCGTACTCCCGCTGAGCATTCTCGCGGAGGCGACGGGCATCATCATCAGCAGCTGCGACCGTACCCGCTGCGTGAGCGTTGGCATCCTCAATGGTGTGGTTAGCGCGCGCCTCTGCCTCATCGACAATACGATGAGCCTCGTCATCTGCAGACGAAATAGTGTTGTTCGCCCGCGCTTCGGCATCATTGATAATCTCATCGCGCTGGTCCAGTACGTCCTGCGCATCATCGAGCTCGGTTGGGAAAGCATCCCTGAGCTCGTCAAGCAGCTCGAGGACACGCTGACGCGGGACCATACAATTGGCCGACAGCGGCACACCGTGTGCCTCTTCTAGAATCTGAACCAGTTCATCAAGGGATTCGAAGACGCGAAACATGACTTACATGCTACTTCAGTCGGAGCTGCAGGGCGTGCAAGACAGGCTCAGGAACTAGACCTTCCACCGAACCGCCATAGCGGACAACTTCTTTCATCAGCGTCGACGACACGTGACCGTACTTCGGATCGGCTTCCACAAAGAGAGTCTCAATGCCTGTCATGCGACGGTTCATCTGCGCCATCGGCGCCTCGTACTCGTAGTCCGCCGCCGACCGCAGCCCCTTGACCAGGCAGGTTATGCCATGGGCAGAGGTGTAATCAACCAGCAGCTTCGCCCAGGAATCTACCCGCACGTTGTCTAAGTGCGCCGTGCACTGCCGAATGAGATCCATGCGCTCGTCGACATTGAACATGCCCTGCTTATTCGGATTGTGGGTAACCAGCACGGTCACCTGCTCGAACTGGCGCGCAGCACGCTCAATCACATCGAGGTGTCCGGAGGTCATGGGGTCGTAGGAACCGGGGCAACATGCGTGAGTCATAGAGGTCAAACCACCTTGGGCCGTCGTAAAGCGGAAAACGTGAAGCGTTGTAGGTTAAGCGTTGTAAATAGCGGTGTCGAAGCGGGCCATACCGTGGATGCGGCGCTTGAGCTTCTGCTCTAGCTGCTCGTAGCCCTCCGGCCACTGCGTCTCCTCATCATCGCGGTGACGCTCCACCGTCACAACAGCCCCGGGGGCGAGGAAGCTGCGCAGTGCCTCGAGCATCTCGGTGACGGCCTCCCCCGACAGTTCGTAGGGAGGATCGGCGATGACGCGGTCGAAAGGCTCGCCCGGCGCGCCCGCCAGATACGACGACACCTTCATCGGAGCCACGGTCACATCGGGGTGCCCCACGGTGCGGATATTCTTTTCAATCGCTGCGATGGCGCTGGAATCGTTTTCCACGAGCACGACGGAACGAGCGCCGCGGGAAGCTGCCTCCAACCCGAGCGCACCCGAGCCGGCAAAAAGGTCGAGAACGCGGGTTCCCTCTAGCCCGAAACGCGTGGACCAGGAGGAAAAAATAGCTTCCTTCGCGCGGTCACTGGTCGGCCTGGTGGTGTCTCCCTTGGGGGCGACTAGCCTGCGGCCACGTGCTTCACCTGCAATAATGCGGGTCATCTACTTCCCTTCGTGCGATCTGTTCTCGTTGCCATTGTTGTGCGCCGAAGCGGTTCCAGCTGTCGGGTCGATTCGTGCCAGTAGCTGACCGCCTTCGACATCCACGAACTGACCTGCCCCTACCTCCGCGACCGTGCCCGGGCAGGGCGCCACGACCGGAGCCTCTAGCTTGACGGCCTCCACGACCGCAATGACCTGGCCGGTCGTCACCGACTCATTCTCGGCGACCTCCCAGCGGACTACTCCTGCAAAAGGTGCACAGACATCTACCATGCCCAACAGTCTACTGAGGACTCCTACGAGCGGTCCAAGTAGTTCGACTGCTCTTCGTCGATATCGGCGATGAGTTCGGCCACCAGCTTCTCGTCGCCGTCGAGGAGAGCGGCGGCGTCGTGCCGAGTGCGCTCGATGATTTCGCCATCGGTGGTGAGGTCAACCAGCCCGAGGCCGGTGGCCAGCCCCGATTGGTCATCGCCGAGCAAATCACCGAAGCTACGCGTGGCCAGGTCCAGCTCCGCCAGTTGAATGCCGTCGGTGGTCGCGGCAATGCGTTCTAGCCGGCTGCGTTCCGGTGTCTGTGAAAGAGTGTGCGTGCACAGGAAACACAGACCACCGCGGTCGCCACGGCCAACACGACCGCGTAGCTGATGGATCTGCGAGATGCCATAGCTCTCGGCGCGGCGAATCATCATCACCGTGGCCTCCGGCACGTCGACGCCGACTTCAATGACTGTCGTGGAGACCAGCACATCCAGCTGTCCTGCGGCAAAGGCCTGCATGACGCGATCTTTTTCCTCCGGTGCCATGTTGCCGTGCAGCTGGCTAATCCGAACTCCGGGGAGTTTCTTCTGCGCGCGGTCGAATACCGCTTCTACTGATTCGTCGAGGAACTGTTCCTCATCACGGGTAATGCGGGGGCAGACAATAAAGGCACGATTGCCCTTGGCCACTTCTTCCCCGATGCGCTCCCACGTCCGTGCTTCCCAGCGCGGTTTCTCCAGCGTTGGTACGACAAAGGACTGAATCTCCTGTCGCCCCCGCGGCAATTCCGTCAACTGCGATACTGCGAGGTCACCAAAGATAGTCATGGCAACAGTACGCGGAATCGGGGTTGCCGACATCACCAGCAGATGCGGTGTCATCCCGCCCCGGCCTCTACTGCGCAGCTGGTCACGCTGGCGCACACCAAAGCGGTGCTGCTCGTCGACGACCACGAGTCCCAAGTCAAAAAACTCTACACCCTCACTGAGCAGGGCATGCGTGCCGACGACAATATCCGCCTCCCCGTTGACCGCCTCCAACAGGGTTGCCCGGCGCGCCTTGGTCGACATCGATCCGGTGAGCAGTCGCACTGTCGCTGCTACTCCGGCCTGCTCCAGCATCGCTGTCAGTGAGCGGTAGTGCTGCTGAGCTAGAACTTCAGTCGGTGCGAGCATCGCGCACTGTCTGCTGGCATCGGCGGCCTGCAGCATTCCCAACAGGGCTACCACGGTCTTACCCGAGCCAACCTCACCTGCCAGCAGGCGGTTCATAGGGCTGGTTTGCGACATATCGCGCGCAATATCGGCTGCGACCGCGACCTGGCCGTCGGTAAGCGAGAACGGCAGTCCTTTGCGTAGATCGTCGCGAAGTCCCCCGGAGACTTCCACGCAGGCCGGTGCGGTGAGGCTGGCTTGAGTGCGTTTGCGTGCCCCGACGGCGAGTTGGATTTCGAGCGCTTCGTCGTACTTCAGGCGGGCAAGTGCGATGTCGGGGCCTGCGATGGAGGGAAAGTGCGCGCCACGCAGTGCGGAGTCAAAATCGGTGAGCTCCAGCGGGGTTGCTGGCAATGGGTCGGGCTGGAGCGGCAACCATTCGAGGATGCGCTGCATATACAGCGCCAAGTGAATACCCGCCACACCCTTGCGGCCACGATAAATGGGCAGGTACGGGCGCGTGAGCAGTCGCTGCATCTCCGCAATACCCTTGGCCGTCTTCGTAAGCGTGGCCAACTTGCCGGTAGCAGCGCCGACCGAACCATCTGCTTTCAGCACCATGCAGTCAACGTTTTTCAGCTGCAGCTCATTGCGGAACTCACTGAGCGTGCCAACAATAAGCAGCCGCACACCCGGGTGCACCATATTGCGCAGCCATTCCGCCCCAAAAATCGCCGCAGGGAGGATGCGTACACCGTCGCTGACATAGATTTTCAGCGGTTTGCGCCGGTCAGCGAACGCGGGTGTCGGCGAAATGCTGTGCACCTCCACCACCGTGGTGATGGTGTCGCCGATGTCGGAAAAGGACACATCTAGACTCTTGCCCTGCGCCACATAGCGCTTTGGGAAGTTCGTCAGCGCATCCGCGACGGTCTCCATACCGAAAGCCGTGTGCAGTTTCTTCGCAATCTTCGGTCCCACCACAATATTCAGGGGCGTGCGCGCATAATCCGAGCCGAGCCATCCGAGCATCGTGCTACTCGATTCCTACCTGCACCAGCTCATCAATACCGGCCGCATCATAAGCCACAACCTCTACCGGCCTATCCAACCGCGCCCGCACATCTGCCACGTCAACGCCCTCGGCTCCGCGCCCCAGCAGCAGAGTCACCAGCTCTCCACCGCCAACCAGCAGTTCAGAGATGATCTCCGTAAGCGCGTCTGTCAGAGGCTTATCGACGTCCGCAGCGACCGTTGCCGTCCGCGTGCCATTGGCGGCCTCCCCCATCGCATATGCGGCCACTGTCAGCGGCAGCTCGGAGGAATGCACCGCCAAGGCGGCAAGGCCAGCGGCGATCGAATCGGTGGCGACCACCGCGAGTGTGGGGTTCGCCGCGGCGGCACTGAATTCGATGTCAGCTAATTCTTGGGAGCTGACCAGTCCATTTGGGATGAGGATTACCTCGTCCGCACCGCGCATGGCAGTCAGCGCCTTGGTGACCACATTGTCAGCGAACTCCTGGTCAGCAGTGGCTGCGCGATTCTTTGGCGTCGGGCTTATCGCGATCGCCCCAGAGGAAGTGATGAGGTCCTTCAGTGGACCATCCGGCACTACTGCGATAAGGATGCGGGTGGACTCCGGTGTCGGCACCGGTTCATCGAGCACCTCGATGCGGATTCCCTCCGGTCGACCGAAGTCGAGCGCGGCCTCGATGACAGCCCCCGGCTCCACGGTGTGGATATGCACCATGTACTGCGCCGTCTCCGCGCCCCCGGCATCACCGGCGATGATGAGCGAATTGCCCAGCGGTTTCAACCGCTCCCGCAGTTCCTCCACCGACTGAGTATCCGCCAGGGAAATTACGTACATGACCTCCATCTCAACGGTGGCTGCGTGGGGAGCATCGACATGCAAGTCGACCGGTGAGGCTGTACGGCCGCTGACTTCGTCGGCAAGCGCGTCAAGCAGAATGACCAGCCCCGCGCCGCCAGCATCAACAACGCCCGCCTGCTGCAGTGCCGGAAGCTGGTTGGGGGTTTTTGCCAGCGCGTCACGAGCGGCATCCGCAATGGTGTCGGCGAGCTCCTCGATGGAATCGCCCTCGAATTCCTCCGCGGCAATCGCGGCGTGACGCAGGACTGTCAAAATTGTGCCCTCGACTGGATTGGCAATCGCCTGGGAGACATGCTGCACGGCTAGCTTCAGCGAGTGCTGCACCGACTCAACGCCAATGCCGTTGCCGGACGCAGCCTCGGCCACCGCGCGGAAAACCTGCGAAAGCACCGTGCCCGAATTGCCCCGAGCACCGCACACTGCACCGGCAGCCAAGGCCGCGGTGACTGCTCGAACATCGGAAGCATCAGCCTTTTGTGCTTCCTCATACGCCGAGGTCAACGTCGCGAGCATATTGGACCCAGTATCGGAGTCCGGCACCGGGAAGACGTTGAGACTGTTGATCTCATCGCGACGGCATTGAAGCGCATCAATACCCCGGGCTACCCAGCCGACAATGGCGGCAGAACCTATCTGCGAAGACATGAATTCCTATTCTAGCGTCCAGTCGATAGGGGTAGCCCCCTGGCGGACAAGCGACTCATTTGCCCGACTAAAGGGGCGCGACCCGAAGAATCCACGGGATGCTGACAGCGGTGACGGGTGCGGCGAGCAGATACAGTCCACGCCAGGGAGCCAACGCTGCAAACTCTGCGCATCGCGTCCCCACAGAATTGCCACCAGCGGCTGGTCACGGGCGACTAGCGCTTTGATGGCATGCTCCGTAATTGCTTCCCAGCCCTTACCTCGATGCGAGGCTGCCGCGCCCGGGCGCACAGTCAGCACCCGGTTGAACAGGGCCACGCCCTGCCTGCTCCACGGTGTGAGATCACCGTTTGAGGGAGTCGGGAGCCCCAGGTCGGAGGAGTACTCCTTGAAGATATTGGCCAATGACCGCGGCACCGGCTTCACATCCGGTTGAACCGAGAAGCTAAGGCCCATCGCATGTCCCGGTGTCGGATACGGATCCTGTCCGATGATGAGAACCTTCACCTCATCGAAGGGATATGTGAAAGCGCGCAGTACATCGGTGCCCGCAGGCAGGTAACCGTAGCCGGCCGCGTTTTCTTCACGCAGGAACTGCCCCATCCGGTGAATGTCATCGGTCACTGGCTCCAGCGCCTTTT
>NZ_CAMQAZ010000029.1 GCF_946998835.1 uncultured Corynebacterium sp.
GTACCCCGTACGGGATTTGAACCCGTGTTACCGCCGTGAGAGGGCGGCGTCCTAGGCCGCTAGACGAACGGGGCTTAGAACTTTGCAGTTAGTGAATACATCCAACAATGAATTTCTTCACTGCTGGCCTACCAGGACTCGAACCTAGAATGACGGTACCAGAAACCGTAGTGTTGCCAATTACACCATAGGCCATCGCTGCTGAACGCAACGAGGAATAATATAGCCAATTTGCTCCGACTAGAGCAAATCACCTGGTCAGGCTAATTTCCCTGCCACGGAGTCACCTCGAGCGCCTTGCGCAGTCGGCCCAGGCTGCGGCTGCGCCCAAGCAGTTCCATGGACTCGAACAGCGGAGGAGACACCTGCGCACCAGTTACGGCCACGCGCACCGGACCGAAAGCCTTGCGTGGCTTCAGCTCCAGGTCCTCGATGAGGGACTTCTGAAGTGCAGCTTCGAGCTTCTCAGTGACGAATTCCTCTTCGCTGAGCGGCTCCACCGCTGCGATAGTGGCCTCCAGCACTGCGACGGCCTCTTCCTTGAAGTTACGGCGTGCCGAGCGCTCGTCGAAGGTGAACTCGTCCTCTTCGACGACCAGGAACTTCGAGAGGTCCCAGGCGTCGGAAAGCGTCTTCACACGGGTCTGCAGCAGCGTTGCCAGGAAAGCGAAACTATCCGCCGGGTAGTCGGCCGGGAAGTCGAAGTGGCTTTCCAGGTACGTGCGCAGACGCTGTTCGAAGTCCTTCGGATCGAGCATGCGAATGTGGTCGGCGTTGATGGCGTCGGCCTTCTTCTGGTCGAAGCGGGCCGGGTTGGAGAGCACATCGTGGATGTCGAAGGCCTTGACCATCTCGTCCATTGTGAAGATGTCCTGGTCACCGTCCATCGACCAACCCAGCAGTGCCAGGTAGTTCAGCAGACCCTCGCGGATGAAACCGTTATCGCGGTGGATGAAGAGGTTGGACTGCGGGTCGCGCTTGGACAGCTTCTTGTTGCCCTCGCCCATCACGAATGGCAGGTGGCCGAATTCCGGGGTGAACTTAGCGACACCGATGCGCTTCAGGGACTCATAGAGAGCAATCTGTCGCGGAGTCGATGGCAGCAGGTCCTCACCACGCAGTACGTGAGTGATTTCCATCAGGGCATCGTCGACTGGGTTGACCAAGGTGTAGAGCGGCTCACCGTTGGAGCGCGCGATGACGAAGTCCGGGACCAGGCCGGCCTTGAACTCAATGCGACCGCGAACGAGGTCCTCGAAGACAATGTCCTCATCTGGCATGCGCAGGCGGATCACCGGCTTGCGGCCCTCCGCACGGAAGGCTTCCTTCTGCTCCTCGGTGAGGTTGCGGTCGTAGTTGTCGTAGCCCAGCTTCGGGTCACGACCAGCGGCCTTGTGGCGCTCTTCGACTTCCTCAGCGGTGGAGAAAGCCTCGTAGGCCTCACCGGCGTCGATAAGGCGCTGCAGAACATCGGCGTAGATGTCCTTACGCTGCGACTGGCGGTACGGGCCGTGCGGGCCGCCGACATCAATGCCTTCATCCCAGTCAATACCGAGCCAATTAAGGGCCTCAATGATTGCCTGGTAGGACTCTTCGGAGTCGCGAGCAGCATCGGTATCTTCGATGCGGAAGACCAGCTTGCCGCCGGTGTGACGGGCATAAGCCCAGTTGAACAGGGCGGTGCGGATGAGGCCAACGTGCGGGGTACCGGTTGGCGACGGGCAAAAGCGTACGCGAACATCTGACATGCTTTCCCACGATACCCGCCCTCCCACCTGCAGGCATGCATAGGGGTTCAGGCATACACAGGGCTACGGAGTCCACTCCCCCGCCACTTCACCGCTGTACCCGGCGGCGTACAGCCTCTCAACCCACCTCTTCAGCGGCACCTCGCCCGTGCCCGGCGCGCCACGGCCTGGGAAATCGGCAATCTGGACGTGCGCCGGCAGACTCACTCTTCCAGTCTCCACATCAGCGAGCCAAGCATCCACATCGACGCCATTAGCCGCAAAATGGTAAAAGTCCGCGAGCACGCCAGCACCAGTCTGTTGAGCTAGTTCCTCGGCTTGCCAAGGATTGGTAATGGGGTAATCGTCCATCCCGGACAGTGGCTCAATCAATGCGCGAACCCCACTGAGCTCCAGCTGTTCAGTGATCTCAGTTAGCCTCTGCACCTGCAAATCCGTTAGCTCCCCCGAGCGCCCCAGTAGCACATTTGAACATTTCAGTCCCGTCGCCCGCGCGATCTGGCTGACTGCCTCGAGGTGCCCCGCAGGCAGCCCATCACCATCGAGCACTCCCCGCTGCCCCGCTGCCATATCGCCACCCCACAAGTTCATGGCATAAAGACGCAAGCCGTCGTCAAAGAGGTCGCAGAAAGCGGAAACCTCATCGGGGGCGGGCACAGCGAGGTCAAATGGCCACCAGAATTCCACGGCCGCATAGCCGTCGTCACGCGCGGCGCGGACGGCACCCTGCGGGGACATGTGTGCGTAGACCGTAGAACAGTTAATAATAGTGCTCATGACCAAGACGGTAATAGTAACTGGTGGTGGCGCGGGCATTGGCCGTGAAATTGCTCTGACCTTCGCCGCCGATGGCTGGCATGTGCATATCTGTGGCAGGCGTGTCGACGCGCTGGAGGCCGTCGCTACGGAAGCGGACAACATCACCTACTCGAGGTGTGACATCACCGATCCTGAGCAGGTCCGTGCGATGTTTGATGAGGCGCAGGCGGCTACGGGCACTATTGATGTTGCGGTGCTCAATGCGGGACTGCCCGGCACGCCCGCGGAGTTCGGTGAGACCAATATCGAGGACTTCCGCGCGGTTATCGACACGAATGTGGTTGGCTCTTTCCTGTGTGCACGCGAGGCGTTTTCGCGGATGAAGACGGGGCGCGAGGGGAAGTCAGGGCGCGAGGGCGGCCGAATCCTGGTCAATTGTTCCATCGCCGCACAGGTGCCAAGGGCACATACGGCGGCGTACGCGACGTCGAAAAGCGCGCTGGCGGGGATGACCCATGTACTCGCCCTCGACGGACGCGAGTACGGCATTACGGCAACGCGTATTGACATCGGCAATGTGCAGACTGACCTGCTGGGAACGTTCACCGGCAGCGAGCCGATGTTCGATGCCAAACAGGCTGCGGAGACTTTCCTCTACGCCGCAAATCTGCCGTCGAATGCCGTCATTGACCAGCTCACGATTACCGCTGCCGGTATGCCCTTTTTGGGTAGGGGTTAGCCTGCCCTTTAAACTGGAGCAGAACCGGGTTTAGATTGAGGAGGCGGGTTAGGGCTATGTCCATGGAAAACCACCCCTCTCTGGGCGGCGACGACGAACAGAAGAAACAGGATAACCCTGCAGCGACGCCGAAACGCTCCACCCGCTGGGACACCTCGCGACCAACCACTGCACCGGACTTTTTGCTCTCCCGGGCACACGGTTCCATCCGCACTCAGGGTATTGAGGAGCAGCTTTCCGACCCCTGGCTCGCGGCCGAGGGGCTGCATTCCGGCATTCACAAGATGGTGGTCGGTGCGCTCCCCTTCGACCTGGACAAGCCCGCTGCGCTGACCGTTCCCCGCGAGGTCATCCGCTCCACACAGCCGCTGGAGCCACCCGCGCACTACCGCTGGAACGCACCAAAGCCTCACGCTCACATCGTCGCGTACGATCCCCCACTCGATGAGCACGCCGAGCGCATCGCAGCAGCCATCCGCACCATCGAATATTCGGCGCTGGAAAAGGTCGTGCTCGCGCGCGCTGTGGAACTCGAAATCGATCCGCCGATCGACCCGCTCCTACTCGCATCACGGCTTATCGACGGATCACCCAACCGCGATGGCTTTGTCGTGGACCTCTCCCCCGCCGGTTCCGATTATGAAGGCAAGTTGCTCATCGGTTCCTCCCCAGAGATGCTGGTCCGCCGCACGGGCGACATCGTTGAGGCTTTTCCCTTGGCAGGATCGCTGCCGAGGTCACGGAATGAAGAGGTGGACCGGGCGACGGCGCGTCGTTTAGCGGATTCGCGCAAGAACCTGGATGAGCATGCCTTTGTCGTCGACGACATTGCCGACAACCTGGCGCCGCTGTGCAGTTCGTTGGATGTTCCGGATAGCCCCGAGCTGATGAGCACCGCTGAGATGTGGCACTTGGCCACGCATATCCGTGGTCGGCTGAAGGATCCATCATTGTCCGCGCTGGACCTGGCCCTGGTGGTGCATCCGACACCGGCTATTTGTGGCACGCCGACGGAATCGGCCTTCGGTGTTATTCAGGCTGTAGAGACCGACCGCGGCTTCTACTCCGGCGCTGTCGGCTGGTGCGATGAGAATGGTGACGGTGAGTTCGTGGTCTCCATTCGCTGCGCCGAAATCGACACCGAAGGGTCCGTGGCACGACTATGGGCCGGAGGCGGCATTGTGTCGCACTCCGACCCAGAAGAAGAAGTCACGGAGACCAGCGCCAAGATGGGCACTGTGCTCCGCGCTTTTGGAGTTAAGGGCGGGTAAGCCCTAGCAGCTTAAGCCCGCTCCACCGGGTTGGCCAGCTTGCCGATGCCCGGAATCTCAATCTCGATGCGGTCGCCCGGGAACATCGCGGCAGTACCGGCCGGCGAACCGGTGCAGATGACATCACCCGGCAGCAGAGTAATCGAGGCAGTGATGAACTCGATGATCTCTGGGATGGACATAATCATCTGGTTGGAGTTGGAGTCCTGCTTGGTCTCCGTCACACCCTCGTGAGTCAGATGCGCCTTAATCGGCAGCTCGTTGTAATCCAGCTCCGTCTGGATCCACGGGCCGAGCGGGCAGAAGGTGTCGATACCCTTTGCGCGCGCCCACTGACCGTCGGCGAACTGCAGGTCACGGGAGGAAACATCGTTGACGATGGTGTATCCGAAGATTACATCGTGAGCGTCTTCCTTCTTCACGTTCTTGCACGGCTTGCCAATAATCAGCGCCAGCTCGCCCTCAAACTCGACGTTGGTGGCGAAATCCGGAATGCGAATCGGCGCTTCCGGGCCAATGACGGCCGTCGGCGGCTTGATGAACATCGTTGGCGGCAGCGATTCTGCCGACTTCTTGAACACCTCGGCAACGTGGTCAGCGTAGTTACGACCAATAGCGATGACCTTCGATGGCAGCATCGGGGCGAGCAGACGTACGTCGGCGAGCGGCCAGGATCGACCGGTCTTATTCAGCTGACCGAAGGGGTGTCCCTCAATCTCGTGCAAAGTGACTTCATTGCCTTCGCCCTCGACGAGCGCGAAGCACATGCCCTCTGGGTGGGCGATTCGAGCAATACGCATAAAAATAGGGTACACGTCACATTGCGATAGTTATGCAACGACCCCCACTCCCTAATACTTGAGCTTTAAACCCCACGCGATTCCTGCGCGAGCCACACCAACGCACAAGCCAGTGCATCGTTGAACGCATGGTGCGCCTTGAAACGCGGAATCCCGTACTTGTCGCAGAGTGACCACAACCGCAGCTCATCGCGCACCGGCTCGCGGTTTGCCCGCAAAATGGCGTCATACTCACGCGTCATGGTGTCCGCCACCGGCACATCAAAGCGCGCATCAAAGTACTTTCGACACAACGGATCTAAGAACCCAACTTCCATCCGCGCGTAATGCGCCAGCAGCTTCCGTCCACGCAGTGCTTCCAACAGCTTGCCGACGGCTACCTCTGCGTCCACACCGGTTGCGACCATGTCGTCGGTAAGCCCATGCACCGTCGCTGACTCGCCGACGCTCACCTCCTCGCGCTCTGGGCGGATGAGGAGGTGGCCCGACTCTTCCAGCACGATGTCGCGGCCTTCCACCGCGACCCAGCCAATGGAGAGCAGCTGATCCTTGGCCGGATCCAGGCCGGTGGTTTCCACATCGACCGCGAGCCAGGCGTTGTCGCGGATGGGTGCGTCTAGGAGTTTCTTGCGGGGTTTGAAAAATCTCAACATGATTCATTCACACAGCTAGCTCACACAGCGCTCTCACGACATCGCCCGGATCGGATACTTCGCCCCGAGACTTTGCTGCAACTTGCGGATAACGCCGAACGCATCGCGCAAGTGCTCCCGTTCCAGGCTGGACAGGCGCTTCGGATAGATGTGATTATTCGACTGCTCCCCCGCGTTGAACTGTGCCTGCTGGTGGTGAAGCTGCACCGTGCACAGGAACTCGAACGCATCGGCCAGATCCTGGGCACCTTGACGACTCACGCTTCCGGCACCTGCACTAGCCGCCAAGCGGTCACGTGTTGACAACTGTGGCAACCCGGCGGCAACGGTAAATAGGCGCGCCATCTGCACCACCGCGGCAGTTCCACCCTTTTTGATGTCCAGGGTTTCCGCGTGCTCCCCGCCCTTTTCCAACACTAGGCCACGGAAGAACCCGAGCGGTGGTTCCCGCCAGGCCGCGAGCTTAGCCAAGTGCGCGTGCAAACGCGGCGAATTCTGCGCCAACGGCAAGTACGCTGCGCGAAGGTCCTCCACTAGTTGCACATCACCAGCTACGCCACGCATGTCAAAGAAGGTCTGCGCATGCAACAGCGCCTCTGCCTCCGGCGCAGTGATCCACCCATGGAAAGTGCGCAACCACTGCGACTTAGTCATCCTCCACGCGGGATTGCTGGCCATCATGTTCCCTGGACAGAGCGGATAACCGACTCGGTCGAGGTTGGTGCAAATTTCGTCGCAAAGCGCAGCGAAATAGTCGGCGTGAACGTCGGCGTCGTAGTCATCGGCGAGGACCAGCGCATTGTCCTGATCGGATGCAAGGCCCATTTCCCCGCGCCCATGCGAACCCAGTACCGCAAACGCGTAGCTGACCGGTGGCGGCCCGAGCTTTTCCTCTGCCAGCGCAACCAAGCGCCGGGTGACCGCATCGGCAACGGCGGTCAGCAGCTTGGCAACTTCCTCCCCGGAGTCACCCCGGTCAATAAACCGACCGACGATCCGCCGCGCATTCTGAGCAATTTCCGCGATCTCCGAAATGTCACTCTTTCGAGCCAGCGTCGCCGTCGCATACACGGGATCGGTGTGCAGACTGCGTAGGAGATCACCAATGACAATCATGCCGACCACTCGTATCCCGTCATGCACCGGCAGGTGGTGGTAGCCGCGCTCGGCCATCAGCAGCATGGCTTCAAAAACCAGCAGGTCGGGGCTAATGGTTTCCGGGTTCTCGGTCATCACTTCGCTTACGAGCGTCACCGCCGACTTGGCTTCTGCCAGCACCCTGCGCCGGAGGTCACGGTCGGTGATGATGCCAACGAGTGGGCTCTGATTAGCGCCTGCAGACTCCATCACCAGCAGACTGGAGACATTCCGCTCGGTCATAATCTGTGCAGCCTCTTGCACTGTCGCGTCAGCACTGCAGGTCACCAACGATGTTTCCATCAGGTCCGCGACGCGTGTGCGCAACGACTCCGACGCCGCAGTGCTCCGCAGCTTCGAGGCCACTGCACGAATCCTCGCATTCTCACCGCCGTAGTAGCGTCGGACCTCAACAAACTGCTCGGTGAGCTGGTCAAAGACTTCCTTGGAGATCACCAGGAATACGCAATCCTCCACCGCCGTCATCGTGTACAGCGAGGGGTCACTGCTGAGCAGCGTCGAGTAGCCGAAGTGATCGCCCACATCGCGCCTGTCCAGCAGAGTGCCCGCTGGGTCAAAGAGGTCCACCATGCCAGAGCGGATAATGAAACAGCTGTTATTATCCGCACCCGCTCGAATAACCTCCGTACCACGACGCGCATACTGCATGGTCAAAAGCGGTGGAATGGTCGCACGCTCTTCATCGGTGAGATCCGAAAAGGGGCGAGTGTGGCTGAGGAAGTCTGTAATCTCCGCAAGCTCGACGGTCATGGGGTCAATTATCCCCTATTTTTGCTCCCAATAGGAGTGATTTGCGGGAATACTTGACCTTATGACCGATTCCACACACAGCGCTTCAACAAATCCCGAATGGCCACTCGACGCCCACATCCTTAGCAGGATGGACAAGCTCGCGGCACTCGTCGCCACGCTTGACGACGACACTTTCAATGCATCCCTCCCCATCCCAGCCATTAACTCCCTGGCCGTGCTGCTGCGCCATGTGACCGGATCCGCGCGCTACTGGCTCGAGCGAGTCTGCCTCGGGCGTGATTATGTTCGCGACCGCGACGGTGAATTTTCCGCTCATAGCAGTGTTGCGGAAGGGCTGGAGATTTACCGCCGCGACCGCGCAGCCATTGAGTCGGCGCTGGTGGAGTTACAAAGTGTGGACCGCTCTAGCGCTCCCGCCGTCATCCCCACCGATAAGGATCGCTGGTGGTGCGGCAGCATCGAAGGCGTGATTGTGCACGTCTTCCACGAGGCGGCTCAGCACCTGGGACATGCGGAGATCACGAGGGATGCGCTAGTGGCGGGGTTGGGAGGGAATGGTCCCGATGACGGCGCAAGAAGCTCATCCCCACACACACTTGACACCATCATCGATGTGCTAGCCCAGATCGGACATGCGTCAGACTTCATCGAGCACACTGCCGACGGTAGGACACGCATCACTACCGTCGATGGCAAGACCGTGATTGTCTAGCCCCTCTCCTATTTTTACTGCACTACTTCGTGCACTACCGCATGCACTACTTCAAAGCAGCCGCAATACGGTCGCCGACCTCAGTGGTCTTAATCGGCCCATCACCACGGTTGGCCATGTCAGCTTCCACAGCTGCTTCGATACGCTGAGCATCTTCCTCGCGACCTAGGTGGCGCAACATCATCGCACCCGACAGAATGGCTGCGGTCGGATCAGCAATGCCCTTGCCAGCAATGTCTGGTGCGGAGCCGTGAACGGGCTCGAACATGGACGGGTTGGTATTGGAAGCGTCAATGTTGCCGGACGCAGCCAGACCAATACCGCCTGACACTGCACCAGCTTCATCGGTAATGATGTCGCCGAAGAGGTTGTCGGTGACAATGACGTCGAAACGCGAAGGATTAGTGACGAGGTAAATCGTCGCAGCGTCGATGTGCGAGTAATCGACATCTACCTCTGGGTATTCCTTAGCCACCTCATCGACCGTGCGCTGCCACATACCGCCGCCGTGCACCAGCACATTGGTCTTGTGGACAAGCGTCAGCTTCTTGCGGCGGGTCATAGCCAGCTCGAAGGCGTAGCGAACAACGCGCTCAGCACCGAAGCGGGTATTGACGGAGGTCTCATTGGCAACCTCGTGTGGCGTGCCGACGCGAATCGCGCCACCGTTACCGGTGTAGGCACCCTCGGTCCCTTCGCGGACGACCACGAAATCAATTTCGCCCGGGTTCTTCAGCGGAGACTCAACCCCCGGGAAGAGCTTGGACGGACGCAGGTTCACGTGGTGATCCAGCGCGAAGCGCATCTTCAGCAGCAGACCGCGCTCGAGCACTCCCGGAGGAACGTTTGCCGGGTCACCAATGGCACCGAGCAGGATAGCGTCGTGCTCACGCAGGGAGTCGAGGTCAGCGTCGGTAAGCAGTTCGCCATTGCGCAAGTAGCGACGCGAACCGAGGTCGTACTCGGTAGTGTCAAACTCGCCGATAGCCGCCTTAAGCACCTTCAGCGCCTCTGCCGTAACTTCCGTGCCAATGCCATCACCCGGGATGACGGCAATCTTCAGCTTTCCTGCCTCAGTCATTTTTGAGATACCCTTCTCACTATATGGACATAGTTGAGTGTAGCAGAATCTAAGGCTCGTCCCTGCCACCATCCCCGTCCCCCTCGCCCTTTTCCGCCTTTTGTTGTTCGCGCCGTATATCGCTCCGAACCTTATCCACAAGACCGCGGCGACTGTCATGCAATTTGCGACGCTTCTCATTGTGCTCAGCCAGCGCGGCAGTCTTCTTTTCTGTCTGCGAGGCAAAGGTATACCGACCATGTCCCGTGTGCGCCTTATCCGACCTTGCAAATGGCCCCTCATCACAAGAGAGGAACGTCCAGGCTTCCACCCCATCGTCACCCCTGACTACCCGCCACATACCCGCAGTTTTGAGGTTGTGATGCCGTCGACAAAGGCAGTGCAGATTCTCTGTGTGAGTAGCTCCTTCCTTTTGCCGCTCGCCGTCGGAAAGGTCGTGGTCAAACTCAACAATATGGTCGATGTCGCACTTTTCCGCAGGGACATCGCACCCAGGAAAACTACACACGCCGTCACGGGCTCGCACGAATGCGCGTTGAGACTCGGAGGGTCGATAGCCTTCGACCTCGCTGTCCCCCAGCACCCGCAATGCAGACACTCGTTTCAACCAGGACTCGGCCACCAACGGCGAGAGCCAACCGGCACCAGCCAGCCATACTGGAGTATTTTCAGGCTCACCATCCGCCCCGGGAGTGAGCACCCGAAAGAGCTCCAGATTCACCTCCACGTCGCAGCTCCCGCGCAGCGCATGCATGAAGGCAACCGCGCGGCTTACTTTCATCTTCGCTGCCACTGCGTCAATGACTGCAAGCGCTTCCACCGCATGATGCCGCTCCAGCACGACTGTCAACGTCGTAGCCCCAGCATCTCCACGCTCATCGACTGCGACGAATTCTCGAGCAGTCATACGGTCACCAAAATAGTCAATCGCCGCAGCTTGCACATCCCTCACCTCAGGAGAATCCGCGGGATCCGCAGCAGTTTCCCCACCCTTCTCAACCTGGTACGCTGCCGCATCAATCGCCGCATCCACGGTCGCCTCGACATTCTGAGCGAGAGCCCTATCAGCATGCACACCAGCCACATCGACATCACGCGGCCGCGCGTCCGGAGCACACTCACCCAGCACACGCTGCACGCGCGTCGCCATCGCCCGCACCCCACGGAGTGCTTCACCGTCCCGCCTCGGCTTAACGACGTCCACGAGCCCCGACGCCACTGCGTCAACTTTGTCATCAGCCACAGGCCGAGTATGTTTGCCAAGCATTGCCAAGTGCTTCACTGACAAATGCCCGCGCTCCTGACACAATTCCGCCAATTGCGGCATGCGCCCGAGCATGTAGCCAATTTCCATATATTTATTAACTTCGGTACGCGAGATCCCCAGCACCACCGACCAGTAAGCCAAATGAGCTTCAACATCGCCGTCATCCGGTGGCGCCAATTGCTGGGCGATAACCACCTGTAAGCGGTTAATTTCCCGCATCACTTCAGCGAGCGGATGCGCCCTCACTTCATGACTGAAGCGAAATTCCCCGCAAGATTCCAACTCTGACATTGCACTGCCCCCTCCCTAACGAGGTCCCCTCACGAACAGTTCTTTATCAATTCGCCCACACCATATCTCCCACCCCGGATTCAACCCCTCACACAAACCCTGAAAATCACCACCAAATTCGAACACCCATTCGAGCCGCAACTAAAAGAAAATCCCGCCCTACGACGCAAACACCGTCGTAAAGCGGGAAGCACACCAGCCGCGCGCTTAAAACACGCCTAGAAACTTAATCAACTGGCTTCATCGAGCCGTTCTCGAGGAAGCGGCGGTGGAAGTCGTAGGAAGTGCCCAGGTCATGCGGGGTGTGCATGAACGGGGTGGCCTTCTCAGCACGCTCGACATACTCGAGCAGCGCCTCCTTGTACATCGGGTGAGCACACTTCTCGATAATAAGGCGGGAGCGCTGACGCGGAGCCAGACCACGCAGGTCAGCCAGACCCTGCTCGGTGATGATGACCATCACATCATGCTCAGTGTGGTCAACATGAGAGACCATCGGCACGATTGCGGAAATGTCACCATTCTTAGCCAGCGACGGGGACACGAACGACGAGATGTAGGCATTACGGGTGAAGTCACCGGAACCACCAATGCCGTTCATCATGCGAGAGCCAGCCACATGGGTGGAGTTGACGTTGCCGTAGATGTCAGCCTCAATCATGCCGTTAGTGGTAATCAGGCCCATACGGCGAGTCAGCCCCGGATTGTTAGAGATATCCTGCGGACGCAGGACAATCTTTTCACGATAGTCAGCAGCATTCTCGTTCATACGAGCTGCATACTCCGGCGACAGCGAGAATGCGGTACCGGAAGCCATGGTCAGCTTGCCAGCATCCATCAGGTCAATCATGCCGTCCTGAATGACCTCGGTGAAGGACATCAGGTTCTCATACTTGGAGTCCAGCAGACCTGCAAGCACGGCGTTCGGGATGTTGCCAACCCCAGACTGCATCGGCAGCAGGTTCTCCGGCAAGCGACCAGCCTTAACCTCACCATCGAGGAAGTCGAGCAGGTAGCCCGCAATCGCCTTGGAGTCATCATCCAGCGGCTTGAAAGCAGAGTTGCGGTCCTCGGCGTTGGTCTCAACGACTGCAACAACCTTGTCCACATCAATCGGAACATACGGGGTACCAATACGGTCACCCGGCGTCAAAATCGGAATCTCCTTACGGTTCGGAGGCAGGCCGACGCTGTAGATGTCGTGCATACCCTCGAGATCCTCGGACTGCCAGGAGTTGACCTCAATGATGATTTTTTCAGCAGCATTCAGGTAGGAAACGCTATTGCCGACCGAGGAAGACAGAATCAGGGAGCCATCAGCCTTGATGCGAACAGCTTCAACCACAGCGACATTAACCGGACCAAAGAAGCCCTGCTCAGTCATTGGACCTGAGTGCGACAAGTGAATATCGCTGTAGAAGGCGTCGCCTGCGTTAATGCGGTTACGCATTGCCGGGTCGGACTGGTATGGCATTCGCCACTCAACACCATTGGCCTTAGCCAGCGCACCGTCGAGCTCGGGCGCAGTAGAAGCACCAGTCAAGACCTTAATCTTGAATTCCTCACCACGTTCGTGAGCGGCCTCCATACGCTCAGCGAGAGCCGGTGGAACAACCTTCGGATAACCGGCACCGGTAAACCCAGCAAAGCCCACCATGTCTCCGTGGTTGATGAACTGCGCCGCCTCCTGCGCGGTCATCACCTTGGATTTGAGACCAGCATGGGCAATACGATCTGACATGAACTCACCTTTCTATATCCCCCCAACGCGACTATTGGGGGTAGCGCTACGAACACCGAAGCACACCCCCAACCCTATCAATGAAGCGGTTAGCGCCTTTCATTCGAAAGTCTGAAAACGCCCCCATTTTAGGCACACTCCACGCGCCACTAACGCCGACTACAACACCGTTTTATGCTTCACGTCACAGCCGACCAAAGATCGGTAGCGCAACACACTCCGAGGCCTCCCAGCTTCCAACCTGCAAACCTTTTATTGATAACCATTTTCAGTACGTTAATCTTGTCGAGTGACTTCTACTGAATCTTTTGATACCCCCGACAAAACCACTCCCGACGAAACCACTCCCGTCACCGTCCTGTCCGGATTTCTGGGCGCCGGCAAGACCACCCTCCTGAACAGCCTCCTGGCTAACTCGCAAGGGCGCAAGATTGCGGTCATTGTCAACGACTTCTCGGAAGTCAACGTCGATGCCGCACTCATCGAGCAGGGAACCTATCTCGAACGCGGCGAAGACCGCTTTATCGAAATGTCCAACGGCTGCATCTGCTGCACGCTTCGAGATGACCTTGTTGACAACGTCGGCAAGCTCGCACGGAGCGGCAAATTCGAGCACATCGTCATCGAATCCACCGGCATCTCCGAACCCATGCCTGTCGCCGCCACCTTCGAGTGGGAGTTTGATGACGGCCGTCGTCTCGCAGACATCGCCCCCATCGACACCATGGTCACGCTCGTCGATGCTTCGACATTCCTCGACAGCCTACGGCAGGGGCGCGCACTGCCTGACGACGAGCGTACCGTCGCTGACCTCCTTGTCGACCAAGTGGAATTCGCCGACCTCATCCTCATCACCAAATCCGACCTCGCCGGCGAAAACCTCACCGGCGGCACCGAGGAAACCATCCGCGCGATGAACCCCCGAGCACGCATCCTCCGCGTGACCAATGGTGACATCGCCACCGCCGCCATTCTCGACGCATCGCTTTACGACGAAGACACGGCAGCCACTTTCCACGGCTACGCCGAGGAACTCGCGAACCCGCACACTCCGGAAACCGAAGAGTACGGTATTTCCTCCGTTTTCTTCCGCGGTAACCGCCCTTTCGATCGCGAGCGACTGATTAAGGCACTGCGTGGCACAAAGGGGCTCGTACGCCCCAAGGGACATTGTTGGATTTCCGACCGCCTAGAGGTCGCCCACGTGTGGAGCCAGGCAGGGCCAAATCTGAAAATAACCCCTGCTGTCATGTGGGCACAGACAGATGTCCCGCCATCCAACGAAGTTGTACTCATCGGTGTGGAATTTGACCCAGAGGCCACGTTGCAAGCATTCGAGGATGCCATGCTCACCGACGAAGAAGTACAGGCACTGCTATAAGTTGAAACCGCCACAATGCGCAGGAAGAAGCCCCATTAGCGACCACCTGTAACCCTTGTAGTGTCATAAATCACTTCTCGACCTGCGAGTGTGGCAACACACTGTTAGCGCATGCTAGGTTAGGCGACAAAACTAAAGTCGACCAGTCAACTTAGGAGATGACATGTCTGATCGCATCGCACATGCCGGTTTGCGCGGCAAGGTTATGACCGCCGATGAGGCGGCACAGTTTATCAATCACGGTGATGCCCTCGGCATCTCCGGCTTCACCGGCGCTGGCTACCCGAAGGCTCTGCCGACTGCGCTGGCAAATCGAGGCAAGGAACTCCACGCCAAGGGTGAAGAATTCGCTGTCGACATCTACACCGGTGCTTCCACCGCCCCAGACTGTGACGGTGTGATGGCAGAGGCCGACATCATCCGCTACCGCATGCCGTACCAGGGCGACCCGGCACTGCGTAAGTCCATTAACGCAGGCAAGGCAAAGTACCAGGACATCCACCTCTCCCACTCCGCGCTGTACATCGAGCAGGGCTTCCTGCCGATTGACGCTGCCATCGTGGAGGTCACGCGTATCACGGAAGAGGGACACCTGATTCCGTCGTCAAGCGTTGGTAACAACGTCGAGTGGATGGACAACGCCGACAAGATCATACTCGAGGTCAACTCGTGGCAGTCCGAGGAACTCGAGGGCATGCACGACATCTACCGCATCCAGCACCTGCCTAACCGCACGCCGGTGCCGATTAATGCTCCGGGTGACCGTGTCGGTACGCCGTACATCGACATCAACCTGGACAAGGTTGTCGCAGTTGTCGAGACCAACGCTCCGGACCGCAACTCCCCGTTCAAGCCGTTGGATGATACTTCCAAGGCAATTGCCGGTCACTTCCTGGACTTCCTCGAGGGTGAGGTTCGCGCCGGCCGCCTGGCCTACGACCAGTACATTATGCAGTCGGGTGTCGGTAACGTGCCGAATGCCGTGATGGCTGGCCTGCTGGACTCCAAGTTTGAGAACATCAAGGCCTACACCGAGGTTATTCAGGACGGCATGATTGACCTGATTGACGCCGGCAAGATGACTGTCGCATCGGCTACCTCCTTCTCGCTGTCTCCGGAAGCAGCCGAGCGCATGAACAACGAGGCTGCTCGTTACCGCAAGAACATCATCCTGCGCCCGCAGCAGATCTCCAACCACCCGGAGGTTGTCCGCCGCGTTGGTCTGATTGCCACCAACGGCATGATCGAGGCCGATATCTACGGCAACGTCAACTCCACCCACATCAACGGCACCCGCATGATGAACGGCATCGGCGGTTCGGGCGACTTCACCCGTAACGCCTTCGTTTCCTCGTTCATCTCGCCGTCGCTGGCGAAGGACGGTGCGATCTCGACCATCGTGCCGTTCGCATCGCACATTGACCACACTGAGCACGACGCCATGGTCATCATCACTGAGCGTGGCTTCGCTGACCTGCGTGGCCTGGCACCGCGCGATCGCGTCGCCAAGATGATCTCCGTTGCGCACCCGGAGTACCAGCCGCTGCTGGAGGAATACTACGAGCGCGCACTGAAGACCTCCCCGGCAATGTCGACCCCGCACGACCTGCGCACTGCCTTCGACTTCCACGTCAACATGATCGAGAAGGGCTCTATGAAGGGCTAGTAAAACTAGCTGAAAACGCGGCTGAAAAGATTAGCCGGCAAGCAAAAATCCCCTCCAGGCGGAGGGGATTTTTTCATGTGTTAGAGACTGACACTAGTCCAGCTCAAGCTGCAGAGCGTGGGTCGCAGAAATCTCGTCGGCAATCTTCTCGACGAGCTCCTCCGGAACCTCCTTGGAAACGCGCAGCACCAGGATGGCGGTCTTGTCGGCTTCCTGTGGGGACAGAGCAGCGGCCTCAATGTTGATGCCGGACTCACCCAGGGTGGTGGCAACGCGGCCGAGAGCACCCGGAACGTCCTTGTACAGCAGGAACAGGTTGCGGCCCTGAGCACGCATGTCGATGCCACGGCCATTGATGCGGACAATCTTCTCGACGCGGTTCAGGCCGGTGAGGGCACCGACAACGGTGGCAGTGGAGCCGTCGGCACCGATAACCTTGACCTCCAGGACGGAGCGGTGAGAGACGGACTCCGGCTCGGTCTCGACAGTGAAGGTCACGCCACGCTCTTCAGCGATTCGCGGGGCGTTGACGAAGGTAACCGGTTCCTCCACCATGAGGGAGAACAGGCCACGGATTGCGGCCATACCCAGGACGTTTACGTCCTCGGTGTGCAGCTCACCGCGAGCGGTGACCTCAACAGCAGCCGGAGCGCCCTCCAGCAGACCACCTGCAACCAAGCCCAGCTCACGAGCCAGCTCGAGCCACAGGGCAACCTCTTCACCGACAGCGCCACCGGAAACATTGACGGCATCCGGAACGAACTCGCCGGCAAGTGCCAGCAGAACTGATTCGGCAACGTCAGTACCAGCGCGGTCCTGAGCCTCAACCGTGGAGGCACCCAGGTGCGGCGCACAGACGGTCTCCGGCAGGCCGAACAGCGGGGAATCCGTGCACGGCTCGGTCGCGTACACGTCGAAACCAGCACCACGGATGTTGCCAGCCTTAATCGCGTCGGCAAGCGCCTGCTCATCGACGAGACCGCCGCGGGCGGCGTTGATGATGATCTGGCCCTTCTTTGCCTTGCCCAGGAGCTCAGCATCGAACATGCCAGCGGTTTCCTTGGTCTTCGGCAGGTGGATGGTCACGAAATCAGCGCGAGCCATCAGGTCTTCCAGCTCGACCAACTCAACGCCGAGCTGAGCGGCACGAGCCGGGTTAGCGTACGGATCGTACGCAATGATGTTGGTCTCGAAAGCAGCAAGACGCTGCGCAAACAGCTGGCCGATGTGGCCGAAACCGACGATACCGACGGTCTTGCCGAAGATTTCGACGCCCTTGAAGGAAGAGCGCTTCCACTCCCCCTCGCGCAGCGAAGCATCCGCCGCCGGCAGCTGGCGAGCGGTGGCCAACAGCAGCGCAATTGCGTGCTCACACGCGGAGTGAATATTGGAGGTCGGAGCGTTGACAACCATGACACCGCGCTTGGTAGCGGTATCAATGTCGACGTTATCCAGGCCAACGCCGGCACGGCCGACGATCTTCAGATTCGGAGCAGCCTCGAGGACTTCCTGGTCCACGGTGGTAGCGGAGCGGACGAGCAATGCGTCTGCGTCACCAACCGCAGCCAGGAGCTCAGCGCGGTTCGGGCCATCTACCCAACGGACCTCAACGGAATCCCCCAATGCGTCCACGGTGGACTGTGCCAGCTTATCGGCGATGAGGACAACGGGGCGAGCGTTCTGGCTCACAAGCATCTCCTGGTTTGTCTCGAAATATTTATGCAGTATGTGCGGTGTCACTTAAGAAAACTACTAAAGCGTGCACGCGCATTACGTCTCATCATAAACTCTGGGGGTGAGCCCCGGGGGGACTTACCTAAACAAAACGGCGCTTACTACCCTTTGTTTAGGGAGTAAGCGCCGTTGCCCCCGACAGTCGAGTCGGTAACCGAAATTAACGCGAATCGAAACGTTTCGCGTTAAATCTTCATTCTTGCTGGTACATAACCTACTGGTAAGTAACCAACCATGGCCGCGGTTCGATGTTCATGGTCTCCTCAGGAGTGAACATCGGCTGATCCTCATCGATGAAGTTCTTCCAGGCCTCGAAAATCTCTGGCTGCAAATCCTGCAGCATGACATTCCAGGTTTCGAATTTCTCCTGAGGAGTGCCATGTCCGTCGGCATGCAACACAAACGCGAGCTCCGGGTGCGACAGATCCAGCGTCTCGCGGTCACGAATCATCTGCAGCTGGAACTGGTGCAGCATCAACATCTTCTGCGGCAGGTTGTTGTTGCGCGTCAACTCCGCCAACCAGTCAGCAACACGGTTGACCTCCTCAGCCTTAACGTGACCTACCTCGGTTGCAGGAACCTGACCAGGCTCCATCTTCCACTCCGGGTCCAGCGCCAGACCGACGTTCGGCATCTTCAACAGCTCTTCGTAGAACTTGGCCTGATCCAGGAAATCGGCGCTACCCGGCTGCAAGTCAATGATTACGTAGCCGCCGGCCTTAGTCATGGCCTCAACGTACGGCTTCAGAGACTCAACCGGAGCCGGCTCGGAGTAGTCCCCACGCGGGCCTGGGTCCGCCTGTGCTACCGAAGCGATAATCTCAAATGCTGGCAGAACCGGGTCATCTGCGAACTGCTCATACTGCTTGACGTAATCCTTCGCGCGGGCGACAGCGCCCTCTGGGTCATCTTCGCCCATGACACCTAGCGGGGCGACACCTGGGTGACCATAGGTTGCAATCAAATGACGACCCGGGAACAGCAGCGTGCCCCCACCCGGGAGTTCCTTGACCTTGTCATCCTTGGCCAATTCGATGGACTGATCAAACTTATCCTTATCGCCGAAAACTTTGCCCAGAGCGATGAGGGATTCACCGTCGCGAGCAGCGGCAATCGACTCGGAAGTAGCGCGTGCGTCTCCAACCGGCAACCAGCTGACCTTTAGACCGGCAGCGCGAGCGGTGGCAATGGAAGCCAGACCGGTGCCCGGTGCGACCAACGCGAGCTTATCCTTTACTTCCTTGGGAGATTCCTTCGGCAGCGTTACAGTTTCCTGCCCCTTATCATCCTGGCCGTCGCTAGCACGATCCTGTGCGTCTGGGTTGGTCTGTCCCTCCTTCGCCACCTTATCCTCGACTACAGAAGGCTTCTCGGGATCCATCTCAACCACGGCGCGGGTCGGCTTCGACTCCGGCTCCTCGAGTACTTCAAACTCAGTCCCGACGAGCTCCTTGAGCCCCTCGGTCGTACCCGGATCTGCAATTACCTGACGGCCTTCTCCCCCAGTCAGGTCAACTGCGCCCACCGTGAGGACAGTCTTAGCTCCCAGACGGTCAATTTCCTTTTCCACATCAGCGATATTGGCACCAGTATCGCGGCCACGAGCATCCTTTTTCGGGCTCTTAGCGGTGCTGTCATCTTCCGCATCCTGAGCAGAACCGACGACCAGCATCGGTAGTCCAGCGGCAATCGCGATACCTGCTGCTCGACGCTGCTCAGCCGAGCCGGCAGAAGAAACGACAACAGCTTCCGAACTGTCAATCAGGCTTTCCGACGCTGCGATGTCGTCGCTAAGCACGGTCGACTCGGCATCGACCTTCTTCGCTGAGACAGCGTCGTCGGAACTGCCACACGCGACCAGGACGCTCGATCCCAACGCCAAGCTGGCCGTCAGGGCAACCGTTGCCGTCACGCGCCGCGCCATTGCGGATACTCGCACATTTACCTCCGTGAAATAATTTGATTTCAACGATTAGACTATCGAACGTTGACGATGAGGAAACCTTTAACCCAGAAATTCGACCGGAGTTCGGTAGATAGGGAGCACGAAAAAGGGCCTCATCACAGCGGTGAAGCTCAGTGATGAAGCCCTATGTTCGCTTAAGCGACTTATTCGCTTGCGGAAACCGACTTAGGCAGTCTCAGCGCGAGCATCGACCTTGACCCAGCTCATCAGGTCGCGCAGCTTGGAACCAACCTCTTCAATCTGGTGGTTGTTGTAGGATGCGCGCAGCTCCTCGAGCTCCTTGTTGCCACCCTCGACGTTGGCAATCAGGCGCTTGGTGAAGGTGCCGTCCTGAATGTCGGACAGAATCTCGCGCATGTGCTGCTTGGTATCAGCGGTGATGACGCGCGGGCCGGAAAGGTAGCCACCGAACTCAGCGGTGTCGGAGACCGAGTAGTTCATGTTGGCGATGCCGCCCTCGAACATCAGGTCAACAATCAGCTTCAACTCGTGCAGGCACTCGAAGTAAGCCATCTCCGGCTCGTAGCCAGCCTCAACCAGAACCTCGAAACCGACCTTGACCAGTTCCTCAGTGCCGCCACAGAGAACAGCCTGTTCACCGAAGAGGTCGGTGACGGTCTCAGCCTCGAAGGTGGTCGGGATAACGCCAGCGCGAGCTCCACCGATGGCGGCAGCGTAAGACAGAGCCAGTGCCTTGCCCTCACCCTTCGGGTCCTGGTCAACGGCAATCAGGCACGGAACGCCCTTGCCGTCGACAAACTGACGACGAACCAGGTGACCCGGGCCCTTCGGCGCAACCATACCGACGGTGATGTTGTCAGCCGGCTTAATCAGGTCAAAGTGGATATTCAGGCCGTGGCCGAAGAACAGTGCGTCGCCGTCCTTTAGGTTCGGCTCGATGTCCTCGGCGTAAACCTTTGCCTGAGTGGTATCCGGAACCAGCACCATGATGACGTCTGCCCATGCAGCGGCATCTGCGTTGGACTTAACCTCGAAGCCAGCTTCCTTGGCCTTCACAGCCGACTTGGAGCCTTCGCGCAAACCGATAACAACCTCGACACCGGACTCACGCAGGTTCTGAGCGTGAGCGTGGCCCTGGGAACCGTAGCCCAGGATGGCGACCTTACGGCCCTGGATGATGGACAGATCAGCATCGTCGTCGTACAGCAGTTCAATAGCCATAAAAATTAGCCTCTTTTCGAATCGGATTCGTTAAAAATCTTAGCGTTTAGTTGTTAGCGGGTCTGGAGCATCGGCTTCGGTCCGCGCGCCATTGCGACGGTACCGGACTGAATGAGCTCGCGGATACCAAATGGCTCGAGGACCTCCAGCAGTGCTATTAGCTTCGAGCGCTCACCCGTTGCCTCAATGATGACAGAGTCCTGGGAGACATCCACCACGCGGGCGCGGAAGAGATTGGCGGCATCGACGACCTGCGGACGATTGGTGTTGTCGCAGGAAACCTTCACCATCAGCAGTCCGCGCGACACCATGGTCTCTGGGGGTTGGCGGACAACCTTCAGCACGGGCACCAACTTGTTGAGTTGCTTGGTGATCTGTTCGATCGGCAGCGTTTCAGTCTCAACCACAACGGTAATGCGGTTGACTCCCTCGGTCTCAGTTTCACCCGAGGTAATCGACTGGATGCTGAAACCTCGACGGGTGAACATGCCCGCAATGCGGACCAGAATACCCGGCTCATCGAGGGTCAACACGGATAGAGTGTGCAGTTCAGCCATTTTTGGGACTCACTTCCTGTTGCTTCGGATCCCGATTAGCGGGTCTTCATGGTCGGGTGGTTGGCATCGCGCTGCTTAGCGGCGTCTTCGGCATTTTCCACGACAGTGCCGTGGATGTCAGCCGGGGTCTCGGCCGCCGAGTTCTCGTCGTTGAACAGCGGGCGTAGGCCACGTGCGTATTCAACTTCGTCGTTGGACTTGCCAGCTGCGACCATCGGCCACACCTGAGCATCCTCACCGACAATGAAGTCGATAACCACCGGGCGATCGTTGATTTCGCGCGCCTTCTTAATGGCAGCGGCGACATCTTCCTTCTTGGTCACGCGGATAGCCACGCAACCAAGTCCCTCGGAGAGCTGGACGAAATCCGGCAGGTAGGAGTTATCCTCCGGGCGCAGCTTCGTGTTGGAGTAGCGCTGATCGTAGAACAGCGTCTGCCACTGACGGACCATGCCCAGGTTGCCATTGTTAATCAGAGCAACCTTGATGGGGAAACCTTCCATTGCACAGGTGGTCAGCTCCTGGTTGGTCATCTGGAAGCAACCATCACCATCGATGGCCCAGACCTCCTTTTCCGGAGCCGCAGCCTTAGCGCCCATGGCAGCCGGAATCGAGTAGCCCATCGTGCCGGCACCACCGGAGTTGAGCCAGGTGCGCGGATTCTCGTACTGGACAAACTGGGCCGCCCACATCTGGTGCTGGCCGACGCCAGCAGCATAGATAGCCTCCGGACCGACAATGTCGGACAAAGTCTGAATCACGAACTGCGGAGCGATCGCACCATCAGTCGGCTCCTCCCACCCAAGGGGGAACTCGTCGCGGAGACCGTCGAGAAGCTTCAGCCAATCGGCAATCTGCGGACGGTCAAGACCGAGCTTGGTGTAGGCCTCGCTGAGTGCGGACAGAACCTCGCGGGCATCACCGACGATGGGAACGTCGACTTCGCGGAGCTTGCCAATCTCGGCCGGATCGATGTCAGCGTGGATGACCCTCGCGTTCGGCGCGAAGGAGTTCAGGTCACCGGTAACGCGGTCGTCGAAACGCGCACCGATAGTGATGAGCAGGTCAGACTTCTGCAGAGCAGCGACGGCCGAGACCTTGCCGTGCATACCCGGCATACCCATATGGAGTGGATGCGAGTCCGGGAACGCACCGCGAGCCATCAGCGTGGTGACAACCGGAACTCCAGTCTTCTCAGCGAGCTCCATCAGCTCCTTGGAGGCATCAGCCTTGATGACGCCGCCACCGATGTAGAGCACCGGACGCTGTGCAGCAGCAATCATCTCGGCGGCTTCGTCAATCTGACGCTGGTGCGGAGTCGTCACCGGACGGTAGCCCGGCAGGTTAATCTCCGGCGGCCAGGTGAAGTCAATCATCGTGTTCTGGAGGTCCTTGGGGACATCGACCAGAACCGGCCCCGGACGACCAGAGGATGCCAGGTGGAATGCCTCGGCGAGAGCTCGGGGGATGTCCTCGGCTTCGGTGACCATAAAGTTGTGCTTGGTAATCGGCATCGTCACACCGCGGATGTCAGCCTCCTGGAAAGCATCGGTACCCAGCAGCGGGCGACCGACCTGACCGGTGATGGCAACAACCGGAACGGAGTCCATCTGAGCATCCGCGAGCGGAGTAACCAGGTTGGTAGCACCCGGGCCAGAGGTAGCGATGCAGACGCCAACCTTGCCGGAAACCTGCGCGTAACCGGTGGCTGCGTGGCCAGCGCCCTGCTCGTGGCGCACGAGAACGTGGCGGAGTTTTTCCGAGTCATAAATCGGATCATAGAGCGGAAGCACTGCGCCACCGGGAATACCGAAGGCTACTTCGACACCGAGCTCTTCAAGGGATCGGACAATGGCTTGTGCACCAGAAATTCGCTCGGGGGCGCTGGTACGCGCCTTAGCCGCGAATTGGGCGGGCGATGGGGTGTGCTGCTCGTGCGCGTTCACGATTTCGCTCCTGGGTCATAGCGGGCAACTACTCAACTCACATTCACGCGGGGCCGCTACGAATGTGGCGTTGCTTACGACCATAACGTCCACATAGTGAGAAGTCAATCCCGCCAATTGGACACCTGGTCGACACCCCACCCGAGTCCTCCACCCATGCCCCCACCCGATTCCCCCAAGAACCCGGCCCCAAACTTTGGATTCACTCTACCCAGAAATACTGCCACCCCCGCCATCGCCGGTGTGAACTGAGTCCGGGGTTGGTACACCCGACCCCTCCAGAGCCTTTCTTCGCCAGCACTCTCACTTGCTCTCCCCACCTCCCCTTCTTTATGCATAAATCTTTATCTTTAAACTCAGCCCACGTTAAGGCGCACGCCCTACGGTGGAGGGCATGGAATTTTTGCAATACATGTTGTTACGGGCATGGCAATGGATAGCCAGCAACGGCCTCGCCATTGCATGCCTGGCCATTCTGCTGATTCTTGTTCCCCGTATCCGACGATTCGTTCTGGCGATTGCAGACGGAAACATCTCCACTGAAGAAGAGCAGTCGAAGGGACGACGCGCGCTGATTGGCGCTGTCGTTTACATCGTCGAAGTTATTGCATACTTCGTCTTAATCGTTGCGATTCTTTCGAAGTTCGGCATCTCGCTCACCGCCGCCGCCATTCCCGCAACGGTTGTTTCCGCTGCTGTTGGTTTTGGCGCCCAGGGGGTTATTGCCGACTTCCTCGGAGGCGTGTTCATTATTGCCGAAAAGCAATATGGTATCGGTGACTGGGTCGAGTTCCATTCACCTTCGGGCACTGTTCAGGGCGATGTCGTCAATATGACACTGCGTGCCACCACGATTCGAACCCTTAACGGCGAGGAAATCATCGTGCCGAACTCCGAGGCGCGCATGTGTATCAACTATTCCTCGCAGTGGTCGCGTGCTGTCGTAGAAGTACCAGTACCGATGACCGCCGGTGGTTCCATCAAGGATTTGGAAGAGCGCACCGTCGCCGCCGCCGAACGCGCCATTTCACTGGATTCCATCAAGGATGCCGTTCTCTCTGAGGTCAAACTGCAGTCCTCGACCGAGCTCAATCCCCCTTCGGTCATGGGGCTGCCCTGGACCGTCACCATGCGCCTGATTGTCGACTGTAAACCGGGCGACCAATGGCTAATTGAACGCGCTATTCGCGCCGCGGTCATCGACACCTGGTGGGACGACTACGGCGAGCGCGCCCAGCAAACCCCCTTCTACCCCGCTGAAGAAATCACCGGACATGTCCGCGATGACACAATGCTGGAGCAGCTCAGGCAGTCCGACGCTAAGCGAGCGGAAAAGCAGGCGCTTGACGACGTGGACAGCGCCCCAACCGAAGTCGTTCCAACAGTGACTGGCACGTCGACAACTGGCACATCTAACGAGCCGGACACCGCCGAAACTCAGGTGATGGCAACCCAGGCCGTCGATAAGCATGACGGAAACGAGCGATCTGACCTGCCACATGCGGGTGCCGACCTTGACGATGCGCGACGCGACCAGGACGACAGCGGAGACAATAGCGTTATCCGTAAGCTGATTAGCCACCCTGATTGGAAAACGCTCACGACGCGCCAGAAGGTCCGTAGGATTCTTTCCGCAGGTGGTCGCGCCCGCGTGTCGACGATTGTGCTCTTGGCAACTCTTCTGATTCTGTCCATCTTGAACCTCATGACCGTTGAGACCGAAGACGGCCCCTCCGGCTGGTTGGCCCCGAGCAGGTGGAGTGATCGGGTGGCTACTCAAGAGAAGGATTCGGAGAAGTCCTCCAATTCCCAGTCGACTACCCAGCCGACCAACACCAGGCAAAATATGCAGCCTACGGAAACCAATCAGCAAAATCAGGTACCGCAGGATCAGTCGACCGAGACTTCCCAACAGCCTCAAAACACGCAGAACCGCGCGCCATCATCGACTACTACCTCCACTCAACCCAACACCAATCAGAACAACACTGACAACGAGGGAACTGGAGGATCGCAGTCGACGGACTCCACTAACAACGCAGAACCGAACTCGGCGGGCACGCAGTAAGGCACAACTGCCGACCATGCACTAACCAATCCGACCTACCCGCTACAATCAAAGGCCATGACTGAATCGACTCCACAGCCAAAAATTGCGACGCGGCGATTCCGCCCACAGAAGACGCATCTGTTCATCGTTGCGTTCATGGTCGTGCTGTGTGTAATTGCCACCGGTTTTACCCCGTGGCTGGCTGTTACCTTCCTGGCACCGTTGATTTATACGCTTTGGATTTTCCGAGTGCGCACCACCGTGGGGCCACGCGGAATTACTGCGGTATACCTTCTATCCAATCGCCGTTCGGTGCCGTGGAGCGATTTCGCAGGCATCTTCTTTAACAAGGGTGGCCGCGCGTTCGCGGTCACAAAGTCGGATGAGCGCATCGCCCTGCCAGCGATTACCTTTAATTCCCTGCCCGAGTTGAAGGAGGCTACCGGCGGCATGATTCCGGACCCGATTACTTCTGCTCGAATGGCAGAGAACGACAAGGTCGAGGTCTTTGATCGCGATGGCTACTCCGTGATGAAGAAGGTCAGTGACGTTGAGGCTGATGCCAAGGCCAAAAGCGGCAACGCTAAAGGGCAGGCCTCTACCGAGTAGAATCACAACAGCCCACAAAAGCCCCTAAATCTCATTATGCGGACACCGGTGACCACGAAATGAGACATTAGGGGCTTTTTGTGATTAGTATGGACAGTTAGTTACCTTGCACCCTATTTAGGAAGGGCAGCCCACATGATCCCCCTTCGCTCCAAAGTCACCACTGCCGGACGCAACGCCGCTGGCGCTCGTTCCCTGTGGCGCGCAACAGGCATGACCGACAGCGACTTCGGCAAGCCGATTATCGCAATTGCAAACTCTTACACCCAGTTCGTTCCAGGCCACGTGCACCTGAAGGACGTAGGCGACATCGTCGCCGAAGCCGTGACCGCAGCTGGCGGTGTTCCGCGTGAGTTCAACACCATCGCAGTCGATGACGGCATTGCCATGGGCCACGACGGCATGCTCTACTCGCTGCCGTCCCGCGAGATTATTGCGGACTCCGTGGAATACATGGTCAACGCTCACACCGCAGACGCGCTGGTCTGTATTTCCAACTGCGACAAGATCACGCCGGGCATGCTCAATGCGGCCCTGCGTCTGAACATCCCAGTGGTCTTCGTTTCCGGCGGGCCAATGGAATCGGGATCGTCGGTAGTTATCGATGGCGTCGTCAAGCCTGGCTCCGACCTCATTTCTGCGATTTCTGCCTCGGCGAATGACAAGGTCGATGACAAGAACCTGCTCGACATCGAGCGTTCGGCGTGCCCGACCTGCGGCTCCTGCTCGGGTATGTTCACCGCAAACTCCATGAACTGTCTGACCGAGGCCCTCGGCCTGTCTCTGCCGGGCAATGGTTCCACGCTGGCAACTCAGCAAGCTCGCCGCGACTTGTTCACCCGCGCCGGTGAGCTAATTGTGAATCTGGCGAAGAGCTACTACAACGATGGCGACGAATCCGTTCTGCCTCGCAATATCGCCAACCGCGATGCGTTTGTCAACGCCATGACGCTGGACGTAGCCATGGGTGGCTCCACCAACACCGTGCTGCACATTCTCGCTGCCGCACAGGAGGGCGAGATTGACTTCGATCTCTCTGACATCGATGCCATTTCCCGACGCGTGCCCTGTCTGTCCAAGGTTGCCCCGAACTCGGACTACTACATGGAGGATGTCCACCGCGCTGGTGGTATTCCGGCAATCCTCGGCGAGCTGCGTCGTGCTGGACTCCTGCAAATGAATGTCCGCTCTGTGCACTCCCCGTCTTTGGAAGAGCACCTGGACAACTGGGATATCCGCGGTGGCAAGGCAACCGACGAGGCCATCGAGCTGTTCCACGCCGCTCCAGGCGGTGTCCGCACCACCGAGCCATTCTCCACCTCCAACCGCTGGGAGAGCCTGGATACGGACTCCAAGCATGGCTGCATCCGCGATTTCGACCACGCCTACACCAAGGAAGGCGGCCTGTGCGTCCTGCGCGGCAACATCGCCGAGGACGGCGCTGTCCTGAAGACTGCCGGTATCGGCGAGGATCAGTTCCACTTCGCGGGCACCGCGCGCGTTGTTGAGAGCCAGGAAGAAGCTGTCTCCGTCATCTTGAACCGCACCTTGCAGCCGGGCGAGGTCCTCTTCGTTATCTACGAAGGCCCCTCCGGCGGTCCGGGCATGCAGGAGATGCTGCACCCGACGGCATTCATCAAGGGCGCTGGCCTGGGCAAGGTCTGCGCACTAGTCACCGATGGCCGCTTCTCCGGCGGTTCCTCTGGCCTGTCCATTGGTCACGTTTCTCCAGAGGCCGCAGCAGGCGGCGCAATCGGCCTCGTGCGTGACGGCGACCCGGTATACATCGATGTCGCTGAGCGACGCCTCGAGATTCAGGTGTCCGACGAGGAGCTAGCTGCCCGCCACGACGAAGAGCTAAAGCGCGACAAGCCCTTTACCCCGCGTAAGCCACGTCCGCGCAAGGTGTCCAAGGCACTGCGCGCATACGCCAAGATGGCATCCAGTGCGGATAAAGGCGCAGTTCGCATTGTCGACTAGCCAGATTCGCTGACTAGCTAGTCTTCCCTCGCCCGCTTAATGGCCTGTGCGTACCGCACGGGCCTTTGGCGTTTCTCGGGCGACTTTTTGGCCAGTTTTCTGATTAGTTTTCTTCCCCGCACTTTTCGCGGACTTCATCAAATCTCGGTAGTCAACGCCCACGATGCCCTCTGCGACATCCTCAGTGTGGTCGTATTTTCCGCCCTCGGTAATTGCAGCCATCACGTACCCGGGACCAAAAACAACGGAAGAATGCCACGTGCGCTGGTTTGACCAGCCCATCTTGGCGCCTTCCGAGCCGGACAGTCCTGCGAGTCCAAAGTTCTGTCGATAGCCATCGGCGGCAACCGGAGACCAGTGGCGCATCGCCTCAAGCACTTCGGAGTTGGGATGTTTCAGGCGAAGTTGAGAAACAAAAGCCACCACGTCCTCTGCGGTGGTCTTGGACACTCCCCACTTCTCACCTCCAGAGGTGTTATACAGGCCATACTCGGTCGCAATGGAATCGACAGACAATGGGTACTTCCGATAGAAGTCGGCTGCCAAATCGTCGTCGGAACGCGAAATCATCTTCTCAACCTGTTTGACGTCGTCGGCGGTACCGTTGTCGAGCACGTACTGGCCGATATACAGCTTAATCAGCGATAGTGCCGGCAGCGGGCGTTGCGAAGCCTGGCTGCTGTACCCCACTCCCACCGGCGAATAGCTCACCGCCATCTGTGTGCGTGAATCGGTTTCAATCAGCCCCGTGTCGTTGAGGTTCACGCGCGGCAGTTTCACGGCATGCGTGGGACAGGGGCTTGTCGACGGGGCGGAGTCTGCAACCGCATTGCGCTCATCGGCAGAAGCCATAGAGGGTGAATGAACCGACGTTGTCACACCAATCGAAGCCATGAAAAAGACCACCGCGAGGGTGGTCTTTAACGTGCGTCTCGACTTTGGCATAGGAGGGATTGTACCCCCTGGCGGAATCGAGAACCTAGTTACGCTAGCCGCACTAGCGCATAAAGGGCAGCGTGCCGGTGGTCAGCCACCACAGACCAATAGCTACCGCGATGGCAAAAATTCCGAAAAGCCAGGACGATGCCAGTGGACGGCGCGCCCAGCCTCGGCCAAAGTCCAGACCGATGCGGCCCGGGCCGGTGAACTGCAGACCAAGCGCGGTGAAGGTCATGAGCAGCTGTAGCTGAAGGTCGCCGGAGCCTTTTCCAACGATGTTCGCGCCATCGGCAGTCGTGGCCACATCGAACATGCTGAGGTAGGCCGAGAGCGCCAGTGCCAATGCTGCCGCCAGCGGTGTGGCAAGGCCCAAGATAAGCAAAGTACCTGCGATTAGCTCAACTGTTGGGATAGCGGTAGCCATCACCGGGCCAAGGGCAAAGTTGTTCTGATTAAACTGCGCTTCCAGTGCGGTGGTGCCGCCGGAGTTGCCCCAGCCAAGCAGAGTTGTCAGGCCGTGCATCAGCAGCAGCGCGCCTAGTCCCAAACGCAGTAGCAGAAGACCAAAGTCGGTGGTACCTCGACGGACCTCCTGCTCGTCATCATCGTAAAAGTCCGTGTCCTCGTCTTCGCCGCCGGTAGCGGTGGCTGTGGTTGCACCGGCAGCACCGGTGCCACCGGCGGCCCCTGCAACTCCTGCAGCACCAGCGGTATCGAGAGTCGTCGCCGGTTCAGCGAAGTCCGATTCATCGAAGTACTGGGTAGCGGCTGCGGAAACGTCCTCCTCTGATTTTTCAGAAGTGGAGAAAGCTTCCGTCGGCTGACCAAAGTCCTCGTCCGGATTAACGCGCTCATCCCGAGCAGATTCGTCAATGCCCGCTATCATCTCCGTCTCCGGTTCCGCCTCAGTCTCAGCTCGAGGCGAAGGCTTACCGGCAGGGCTAATCACCTGCGGAGCAGTGCGGCCCGCTGCGGCGTAGGCGTCGTAACGCTTCTTCGACGCTTCCTGGACTTCCGGTTCCGGTTCAGGTTCGGGTTCTGGCTCAGGTTCGAGTTCTGGCTCCGGCTCAGGTTCTGCATCAGCGACAACTTCGCTGTCGGTCTCATCATCCGGCGCAGAATCTTCCTGTCCAACCTCCTGCTCAGCCTCTGGCTCCGCCGTTACGTGCTTTTCCGGCACACCTGGGAAAACCTGGGTCGCGGTGTTGTCGCTGTCATCACGGCTGGTTTCTTCGTTCATTGGCTCAGCGAGTTTGCGGTAGGTCGGGACGTCGAGATCGTCATCGAATCCGTCCTCCACATTCTCGAGGGCGCGGTCGTTCGGGTACTTCTCTGAGTCGCTCACATCGTCCACATTAAAACTACTGTGACGTTTTTGGTCGCAGGCGTGGCCGTGAAACAAGGCTGTATTGTGTATGCCTATGAGATTCCATCCCGCTCGTAGCGGCAGTTTGCAGAACCGCACTCGCGGTGCCAAGCACCGTGGCGCCTTCGCGGCTGCCGTCGTCGGGATGCTTTCCCTTTCCGGTTGCATGAGTGCGTCGAATGCGCTCGAGTTACCTTTTACCGAGCAAGAGACGGAGCCCACGGGGATTGCGATGCCCAAGTTCTCCTCCCCCGATCTGCCATCTACTCCGGTACCGACCACGGAACGCAAGGCGGAAAACAAGGGCCCTTGTGACCTTGACGATGTCACCCTTGCTGCCTGTCTTCCCCTCACCACTGCACTCGCACCCCTCGGCCCAGGAGCTGCACTCGTCGCCACGAACGATGGTGCACTTACGGTTGTCGCACCGGGTAAGGCGCCGCGGGAAGTTGTAAGGCTCGGTGCCCCTGCAAAACAACTGCTTCCCAGCCCCACAGTGGAAGAGGACCGGCAGGTCTTTGTGCTGCGTAACGACAACACCATCGCGCGTGTAACCATCGTGGAGGATGGCATTGCTGATGTGCGCGAGCTCCCGGATCTTAGCGAACCCGGCATTCTTGGAATCTACTTTGATCAAGCTTCCGAAGACCCGACTTCGGGCAAAAAGTCCCCGCGCAAACTGCTTGTGGGCGATCCGGGGATTGAATTTCAACAGTTCTGCCACGGGCCGGCAACCATGCCTCCGTTGGCGACGGCAATTCTCGACGGCACCCCACAGCTGGTGCAGCTCACCGGCCCTGTGATTAACCCTATGGGCGGTGTTGACCTCAACGATTCCATCGGTGGATGCGCGGTGATGGGTGACCGCGTGGTCATTGCTATCCCAGACGCGCAGAAGGTCATCTCCATGCCCATCGGCGCACAGTACAGCGGGCCCGGCGCGGCGTGGGAGGTTAAGGGGTCCCCTGAAGTGCTTGTCGACGGCGACTTCGGCCATATCTCGCATGTGGCGGCGGTGGCGTCCAATCAGGGCATTGAGGTCTGGGGCGCCACAACGAATAAAACCACCGGGGCACAACCATCGGAGTCTGACGAGCGCGTCGTCAGACTGCCGAGTGATGGTGCCGCCGGCGGTTCCCCGGATTAAAGTTTTCCGAGCTGCTAGCTCAGCTTCTTCGCAATCAGCTGGTTGACCTGAGCCGGATCTGCCTTGCCGCGGGTGGCCTTCATAACCTGGCCGACAATGGCACCGACGACCTTCTTATTGCCAGCTCGGTACTTCTCCACGATGTCCGGGTTAGCAGCCAGCGCATCGTCGACAGCCTTCTCAATAGCGCCGTCATCGCGAACGACCTCCAGGCCGCGTGCGGCGACGACCTCGTCAACGTCGCCCTCGCCCTCGAGGACGCCGTCAACGGCCTTACGAGCCAGCTTGTTGGTCAGCTTGCCCTCTTCAATCAGCGCAATCACTCGTGCAACCTGCGCCGGAGTAATCGCGAGCTCAACCAATTCCACACCGGCCTCGTTGGCCTTCTGCGCCAGGTAGGCAACCCACCAGGAGCGAGCCTCAGCGGGGCCGGCGCCGGCCTCGACTGTGTCGACAATCAGATCGAGAGCGCCGGCATTGACCAGGTCGCGCATCTCCTCATCCTTCAGACCCCACTCGTCCTGAATGCGAGCACGACGCACCCACGGAAGCTCCGGCAGGGTGGCGCGGATTTCTTCGACCCACTCACGCGGAGCAATCACCGGCGGCAGGTCCGGGTCATTGAAGTAGCGGTAATCCGACTGGGACTCCTTCGGACGGCCCTTGGAGGTCGTACCGTCGGTCTCCTGGTAGTGACGGGTTTCCTGAACAATCTCCTCGCCGTTGGTGATGGCGGCAGCCTGGCGCTGCATCTCGTAGCGAACAGCCTGCGAAGTAAGATAAACAGCTAGATGACCTTGGCGCCACC
>NZ_CAMQAZ010000030.1 GCF_946998835.1 uncultured Corynebacterium sp.
GAAGATCAGCCTGAGTCACCGTGGCACGGTGAATCTTGGACTTCAACATAGTGCGGAACATGAAAAAGGTAGGTCCCTTCCTGGATGCTTCCCCTGGATGCTCGCCTACCGCGGCACCCTTTAGCGTGGCAGGTTATTAGTTGGCACACTATAGTACGACAACTTGCCAGCCACGAAAAATACGACTTCTGCTCGCTGCCCTGCTAGCAGTCCTACTCACTGTCCTGCTCAGCGCCAAAGCCAGCGTTCTTCAGATTCTCCCTGTTGGCCTCATCTTTCAGACGTGCATCCCGTGCAGCTCGAACCTTTTCCTGCAGCTCAGCCAACTCAGCAGCTTCTTCCTCGGTCAGCTCGCCATCCAGGCCCGCAGCAGACAGTGCCGCCGACGCAATTTCCGCATCCTTCTGCCCCAACTGGCCGAAACCGCTGACCGAATCCGGGCGCGGAGCACCCAAAATCAGGCCGACATTATCAATCAGACGGGTAGTGCCGACCTTCGCGGCAACCAGCAGGCGGGCTTCAATCTCCTGCCCGTCGCCGCGCAACGCCTCGTCGTCAAGCGGTGCCAGTGCGGCATCACGCAACTCCAAGTAATCCAGCTCCACCTCCGGCTGGCTGGCAAGCACACCACGCGCAGTTTCCAGCACGGCGTCCGCACCGCGATCGGCGACAAAAGCGCCAGCGGTCAGCGCAGCGGACAGGGTTACCGCGAGATTGCGCTGCTCCTCAGACAGGTAGCGGTTACGGGAGCTCATAGCCAGACCATCGGCCTCACGAATCACCGGCACCCCGTGCAGCTGCACCGGCATATTCAGGTCAGTGACCATCTGCTGCATCAGACACAGCTGCTGGTAATCCTTCTCGCCAAAGACGGCATCGGTGCAGTTGGTGATATTGAAAAGCTTGTTGACCACCGTCAGCGCGCCCGCAAAGTGCCCCGGACGAGTAGCGCCCTCAAGCTCAGTAGCCAGCGGCCCCGGCTGCACCGTCGTGCGGAAACCATTGGGGTACATCTCTTTCGCGTTCGGTGCAAAGACCAGCTCTGCACCAACAGCGCGGAGCTTGTCTACATCCTCTTCCAGAGTGCGCGGGTAGGCATCAAAGTCCTCACCCTCACCGAACTGCAGCGGATTGACAAAAATGGACACCACAACAACAGCGCGCGGCAGCGTCTTCGCGGCCTCCACCAGTTCGAGGTGCCCCTGGTGCAGCGCACCCATAGTTGGCACGAGCACCACCGGGCGCCCGGTCTTGCGCAGTGCTCGCGTGACCTGCGCAATTCCAGCAATAGTCTTGTGAACAGTTGTCTCTCCGGCGGTGTACCCCGTCATGTTTCCTCCGCGTTCAGATCTAACGGACCAAACTTTTCGTCCGACGGCAATACCTTACGCCACACCCCGGATTGCCAGTACTGTCAGTCCCCTGGCTTCACCGACGCAGGTACCGCAACACCTCGTTGGCTCCGCGCAGCTCGGCAATCCGCTCGGCAAGTGCCAGGTAGGCGGCTCCCATCTCCGGTGCCATCGCTTCAATTTCCCGTTCATGCTTGACGACGGTCCCAAGGTCGTCGCGCGTTACCGGGCCAGTCAGCCCCCGGGAGCCCCACCTCAAAGCATTGTCCAGCGAAGCCTCCAGCAATGGGCGGAGCAGTTCAGCGGCCTGGCCACGGCGCAGCTCCGCTACATCGGTGTCTTCAGCTGCTGCGTCCTCACCAATGGTGGCTGCGAGCATTTCCACCGCATCGACCACAACCGCGCCCAAACCATTTGAACCGTGGGCCATTGCGGCGTGGTAGAGGCCGCGGTGGCGCTCGTTGATGAATACCGGTCGGCCACCGAGTTCACCAATCAGCAATTCACTGACCGTCTTCGCGAGCTCATCCCCAACCGTGATGCCCCAAGGACAACCGGTGAGGAGCTCGGAGTCGTCGTCAAGCCCTGCGAACGTCATTGCGGGGTGAGCGGCGATTGTCAGCGCGCCGGTCAGCGCGACCGGGTCGAGCACGGCGCGCCCGAGTGAACCGGACGTGTGCATGACAATGCGCCCCGGCCCAACGTAGCGTGCAACTTCCTCGGCGACCTCAGCGATGGCACGGTCCGGCACAGCGATGACGATGAGCTCGCAGGCGGAGGCTGTTTCGGCGATGGTACCGACCTGAGCACTTGGCAGACGCAGATGCGCGCGCCTGACCGATTCCGGTGAGCGCGCGACCACGTGTGTGACACGGTGTTCACAGCGCTCCAAGGCCTGACCGAGAGCAACACCGACTTTTCCGGCAGAAATAATCCCCACCGTCAACCGCGGGGCGGCTGAACGATGGGGATGGGGATCATGCTGGCTTTGCGTCATGACTGACTAGGTTAGACCAAACCAGCTGTGCACGGTGCGAGAGACAGCGGGAAGCAGCGGTGAGCGGCTAGTCCTCCTCAGCCGCGCGTTGCTCCTTCTTCTTACGCATCTGTTCCATTAGCTCGGCGACAGTGAGGCTGCCCTTGTTGTCCTCGGCACGACGGCGACCGTGGGCAGGTTCCTGAGCAGTATCTTCTGCAAGATCCTCATCGCGAATTGGCGTCAGTTGGCGGGTCGGAGACTCCGAGGCAGCGTCCCGGTCCTGCAACGTGAATGGGTTCTTTTCGCCGTGTGCCTCGTGGGCTCCGCCCTGAGCGGCACGCTTGCCGGAGCCCTGAACAGGAGTTTCCTGCCAATCGATAGCGCGGAAAGAGTTGGTGTCGAACTTCTCCTTCGCCACCTTCTCCGTAGCCATGGAGTCATCGTCCTTGGAGTCAGAGACCTCGTGGACATCAACCGGCTGCCCGGATGACGGGAAGGTACGGCGCATGTCGGTGGCCTCGGCATCTTCAACCGGCGAACCAGCGCTAGTACCACCATGCTGGGTATGAGCACCAACAGTTCCGTTGGCGGTCATCTCAGCACGGTGTGAGGTCGCCCGCGGCGTCGGGCGGTCATGACCAGTCGGGTTCTTCATCGGGGAATCCTGCTGCGGCGAGTCGAGCTCACGGAGCCGCTCTGCGCGGGCACGAAGAGCAACCTGCTCATCGTCGAAATCCTCACCCATGAACTCAGCGAGCTGGGCTCGCAGGGCAAAAATCTCAGCGCGGAGAGCAGCAATGTGTTCATCATTGTTGCCCTCGAGAGAATCCAGGTAGTTCTGTTCCAGGATTAGTTCCTGCTCACGGTGGGTTGCCAACTCACGGTCGAGCTCGACCTTGTGCAGTTCCTCTATGGTCTCCAACCGCTTGCGCTCCAGCGAGATGGTCCTGCGGTAACGCGTCACCAGCACGGCACCGATAACTGCCGACCACAGCGCCAGCAGCACAGCGATCTTCATCCATCCCGCCGAGGTGGCGAAAAGCATGACGATACTGGCGACGACCGCGAGTACCAGCAATACGGCCATCAGAACGACTGCGGTTTTCTCCGTCATGCCATCCGAGGAACCGGATTTCAGCGCGTCGTTGTTCTGCTTATTGGCGTCGAGTTCATTGCTATATGCCACAGCGTCCCCAGGGCCAAACCCATCGGAGGAATTTTCGGGGGACGAAGACTCAGCCGCATCCGACGGAGTAGCTGCCGCGTCGTCCTGAAAATATGCAGCATCGCCCGAGCGCTTCGGGTCGTTACCAGCGTTGGAGAGGTCAGTCATAACTCCCACCCTACCGAGTTAGTTCCCATTTCCCCGCTAGGTGGTGCAGAATTTTCGCCGTCAGTTGGCAATTGGCAAACTTTTTCCAGCCACAGCCCCGCCACAGTGAGCAAAAATCCGGACACGGTGCCGACAATCATGATGGGGCCATCGTCCTGGGCAGCGGCTAGTTCCGTCCATTTCGGCACCGCCCACAGCACGCCGCCTGCGTACATTCCGCCAAGAATTGCGCCTAACCACGCGGAAGCCGTGCCGACTACCAGCCAGCGTGACAACGTCAACGGCTGCACCTGACTCCGGTCTTGCCCGACCTTGCCCTCTTTGAGCACCGACTTAATCCACCGTGCCGCCGCGACACAAACGGCAGTGAGCAGCCAGGGAAACCCCAGGTCCCACCAACTACGAGGCCCGAGCACACCGAAAAACTGCGCCAAAACCATCCATGATCCAAGTGCCAGGACCAGCGCAGATGCGGCCAACATAATCGGTGAGGTCGGTTTCATCTCTAGGCCCCTTCTCCATCCTCGCCGCCGTCGGCTAGACGCACCGCTTCTACATCTTCAGGTGCCAGCTTATCGACGAGTTCCGCGACCCGAGCCCCTTCCAATTCGGCATCTGGGTCGGCATCGAGCCACGGCACCAGCACGAAAGCACGCTCAGCTGCCCATGGATGTGGCAGGGTCAGAGTCGGATTGGCGGAGATTATCTCCTCACCGGATTCCTTATCGATGACCTGCACAATGTCCACGTCGAGCGCCCGCGGTCCCCAGTGAATCCTCCGCACTCGACCAGCGTCGTTTTCCAGCTTCCACCCGGCTTCCAACAGCTCCATTGGTGTCCGGGTCGTATCCACAATAAGCACGGCATTGAGGAAGTCGCCCTGCTCTACCCCACCCCAAGGCGGGGTGGCATAAATCTTTGAGGCCGCGACCAGCTCGTCGGCGAAGAAGTCCCGCACATCGGTCAGGTTTTCCCGCGCGCAGTCCATGTTTGCGCCGATGGAGAGGACTGCGCGAATCATGCCAATCGCTTCTTCCGCGAGCGGCGGGCCGTCACAGCAGCATCGTCAAAGTCGAGCGGGATGGGCGCATGTGGTTTGTGAATGGTTACTTCCACCGCATGCAACAGCGGATTCAGTCCGCATTCGGCGCGGGCGTCGTCGTCGGCAAGCACTGCCTCGGCAATCTCGGTCGCGACCGTTTCAATGAGGTTACGAGGGGTGCCCGTCAAAATTCCATGCGCGGTGGCTGCGATGTCGGCGTAGTTGACCGTGTCGGTAAGGTCATCGCTGGCGGCGGCGCCGGAAAAATCCAGCCACAGGGTGACATCACAGATGAAGTCCTGGCCATCGCGGCGCTCGAAGTCGAGACAGCCGTGGTAGCCGTGGGCTTTCAGACCTTTGAGTTCGATGCGATCAGCCACTGGTGGTTACTCGTTTCCTTTGGAGGTTGATTCAGTAGGCGATGCTGCCTCCTGCGCGGCGCGGTTGGAACCGCCTTCCGGGTAGTCGCCAGCCGCGCTGTAGTCAGTCAGCGAGCGGCCGAGGTTCCACGCCTGCGCCACACGCACTGCGTCAAGGCTGTCGGCCACATTGTGAACTCGAACCGCCCACGCACCCGCGGCGGCGGACAGTGCAGAAATCGCCGCAGTCGCGGCATCGGCCTGCTTTGGCGCACGAACTTCGCCGCCGACTGCGGCGACAAAACGCTTTCGGGAGGCACCTACTAGCACGGGAAAACCGAGGTCAATAAGCTCGGGCAGGCCGTGGAGCAGCGCCCAGTTGTCATCAGCATTCTTGGCAAAGCCCAGGCCCGGATCGAGAACAATATTTTCCTCGACGATGCCAGCAGCCAGGGCGCGGTCGACAAGCTGGAGCAGGTGTTCACGGACATCGGCGACGATGCCATCCGGGCGTGTTTCGGCGCGCCCCGAGGCGGAGCCGAAGCGGTCGGTCTTCCAGTGCATCAGGCAAATCGGCACATCGGCATCGGCGCAGACGGCGAACATGTTAGGGTCTGCAAGACCGCCGGAGACATCGTTGATGAACACCGCCCCCTCGGCAATCGCTGCCTCTGCGACACTTGCCCGCATGGTATCGACGCTGACCAAGTGCCCCTCTGCGGCGAGCTCGCGGACAACCGGCACGACGCGGGCGATCTCCTCCTCCTCGGAGACGCGGTGTGCACCCGGACGAGTGGACTCACCACCGATGTCGAGAATGTGCGCGCCCTGATCGACGAGCTCGTGTGCATGGGCGATTGCTGCGTCAAAGGTCTTGTACAGGCCACCATCGGAAAAGCTGTCCTCGGTGACGTTGACAATGCCCATCACTTTGCAGAGCTGATTCTCGATGCCCAGCTCCATCTGCTGTTCCGCCTGCTGTTCTGCCTGCGCTTGCACGGGCGATTCAGTCACCTTGTTGTCCAGCCTTTCCAATCGACCATTTAACTGTTGCGCTAGCTCTTGCGAATCAGTGCCATTGCTTCTGCGCGTGAACGGGCATCCGACTTGAAACCGCCGCGGACGGCGGATGTCACCGTTCGAGCACCAGGCTTGCGGATTCCCCTCATGGCCATGCAGAGATGCTCCGCCTCAATAACGACGATTGCCGAGGCAGGATCCAACTTCTCCACCAGAGCATCCGCGACCTGACTGGTCAGACGCTCCTGCACCTGCGGGCGCTTGGCGTAGCCGTCGACCAGACGCGCGAGCTTGGACAGGCCAGTCACGCGGCCGTCCTTACCCGGGATGTAACCAATGTGGGCAACGCCGAAGAACGGCACCAGGTGATGCTCACAGGTCGAGTAAATCGGGATGTCCTTGACTAAAACGAGCTCCTGGTGATCTTCGTTGAAGGTCTTTGCCAGTACCTCAGACGGATCTTCAAACAGGCCCGCGAAAACCTCACGGTAGGCTCGCGCCACTCGCGCCGGTGTTTCCTTTAGCCCTTCCCTGTCGGGATCCTCACCGACGGCAATCAGCAGTTCGCGAACCGCAGCTTCGGCTCGCTCCTGATCGAATTCGCGCTCCATGATGTGTACTTATCGCTCCTCGTTGCTCTCCGGCTTGTCCTGCCAGGCACTGTTGTCTTCGTTTCGCTTTACGACGCCGCCCTTATCCGAATCGTGGTTTTGTGCACCCTTGGCATCGGAAGTGTCGGCGTTCTTCGCGTTATCCGAGCGCTCTGGGTATTCCGGCTGCTCGTTATCCGGCAGGCGGAATCCGCGGAGTTCCTGCTGCTGCGCCCCTGACGGCATGACCGTGGTCGGGGTGGCATCGCTACCAGAGTTGTCCTGGCGGTGACGCCCGCCTGGCCTGTCCCCCGGCATCTTCGGCGGGGCAGGGATATTCGCGGGACCGTTACCGTCACTGTTGCCGCCGCCAGTGGCCTCCGAGCCGGAGTTCTGGGCTCCTGCCGGGTAATTGGCAGTGCCCGGGTGCTGGCCACGCGGATTGTCCTGACGCCCCTTTGGGGCCGACTGTCCCCTCCACTGCGGGCGAGGTGCCGGAGTCGGGGCAGGGCTCGATCCGTGTGTGCTTCCGGTGTCCTTCGGCGGCCACCCCGGAGCAGTCCAGCCAGCCGGCGGCGGGGTGCCACCGTAGACCGGAACATTCGGACGATCCTGCGGTGCTCCCGGCAGACCCGGCGCACCGGCATTGCCGGCACCAGCAGCGCCCGCTGCGCCCTGGTGGCCGTTGCCGTTGTTACCCGCGTCCTGCTTCTCGTTCTCGCGGCGGCGCACCGGCGCGAAGATGTTGACGCGCTTCGGCGGCTCTTCACCGCGTTCGATTGCCAACTCCACCGGGGTCTTGACCGGCTCACGGCCGTCGGCTGGGTGCTTGGTGTCGCTGTCGAAGAAGTTCAGACGCTCACGCGCAACGACGTCGGTGAAGATGACCTCCAGATCCGGACGGCGCAGGGTCTCCTTTTCCAGCAGCTTCTCAGCCAGAACATCGAGGGTGTCGCGGTTTTCCTTCAGGATGGCGTAGGCCTCGTCGTGGGCCTTGTTAATCAGCAGGCGAACCTGCTGATCAATCTTTGCCGCCACCTCTGGCGAGTAGTCCAGAGTGCCGCTGCCACCGCGTCCGACGAACGGGTCGCCCTGCTCCTCGCCGTACTTCACAGGGCCGAGCTCCGGCGACATGCCGTACTCGGTCACCATGGCTCGAGCAATCTTGGTGGCCTGCTCAATATCGGCGGACGCGCCGGTGGTCGGCAGACCGAAGACCAGCTCCTCGGCCGCGCGACCGCCCATGGCGAAGACCAGGCGAGCGAAGAGCTCCGGCAGGTTGTACATGCCCTTGTCATCCTCGGGCACAGTCAGGGCGTGACCGCCGGTGCGGCCGCGGGCCAGGATGGTCACCTTGTACACGCGCTCAATATCCTTCAGCGCCCACGCAGCCAAAGTGTGGCCGCCCTCGTGGTAGGCGGTGACCTTCTTCTCCTGCTCGGAAATCACCTTGGAGGTACGGCGTGGACCACCAATAACGCGGTCGACTGCCTCTTCCAGCGCATCAGCCGTAATGATGTTGCCGTTGACGCGAGCGGTCAGCAGCGCCGCTTCATTCAGAACGTTCTGCAAATCGGCACCACTCATGCCAGCGGTGCGCTTGGCCAGAGACTTCAAATCAGCATCGGGCCCCAGCGGCTTGTTGCGTGCGTGGACCTTCAGAATTGCCTCACGGCCCTTCAGGTCTGGTGCGCCCACCGGAATCTGTCGGTCGAAACGACCCGGGCGCAGCAGTGCCGGGTCCAGAATATCCGGACGGTTGGTCGCAGCCATGATGATCACGCCCTGGCGGTCACCGAATCCGTCCATCTCCACCAGGAGCTGGTTCAGGGTTTGCTCACGCTCATCGTGACCGCCGCCCATGCCGGCGCCACGCTGGCGGCCCACAGCATCAATCTCATCGATGAAGATAATGCACGGGCTGTTTTCCTTTGCCTGGTTAAACAGGTCACGGACACGAGAAGCACCGACACCGACGAACATTTCGACGAAGTCCGAACCCGAGATGGTGTAGAAAGGCACTCCGGCCTCACCGGCGACGGCGCGGGCCAGCAAGGTCTTACCGGTACCGGGCGGGCCGTAGAGCAGGACACCGCGCGGAATCTTCGCACCGAGTTCCTCGTAGCGAGCCGGATGCTGCAGGAAATCCCTAATCTCGTCGAGCTCCTGGACTGCCTCATCGGCACCAGCAACATCGTCGAATGTGTTGGTCGGGGTCTCCTTATTCAGCAGCTTGGCGCGGTTTCCGCCGAAGCCGAACATGCCGTTCTTGCCGCCCTGCATGCGGCTGAAGAAGTACATGATGACGAAGAAGAAGATCACCATCGGCAGCAGGAAGCCCAAGGTGGACATCAGGAAGGAATCCTGCGTGACCTTGGTATCGAACTTCTCCATGCCCTTGGCGGCCGTGACCTTGTCAAAGACCTGGTCGGTCGCACGCGCTGGGTACTTGGTCATCACCTTCGTGACGTCCTCAGTGCCCTCGACCTCTACGCCCTTCTTCAGGGTGAGGCGAATTCGTTGCTCACGATCATCGATCTGAGCTTCCGTGACATTGCCCTTGTCCAACTGGGTCAGGGCTACGGATGTATCCACCTCACGGTATTCCCGGGAATCATCCGCCAGCTGGGTAATTGCGAAGAGGATAATCAGGATAATGCCGGCAACGGTGGCAAACCGGAATACCTTTTTCTTGTCCATACAGTGGGTTCGCTTTTCGCTCTCTACATCTATTAGTTGCTTTTATTAATTGTACGCATCAACGAGTTTTCCTCGAAGAGGCATCAAAGACACAAAGCGGGGGCCAGGGCCCATGGCACCTGACCCCACAGTATGCATAACGCATCGCAACCGAAAAAAGTTTCGCAATGCCCGTCGTAAAGCGTCGGCACCGTGCAGGAGGCACCGAAGACCGACCTAGTTCTGGTACACGCGGGGATGAAGCGTGCCGACGTACGGCAGGTCGCGGTAACGCTCGGCGTAATCCAGGCCGTAACCGATGACGAACTCGTTCGGGATGTCGAATCCAACATCGGCAACATCCAGATTGGTGCGCACAGCCTCCGGCTTCCGCAGCAGCGTAATGACCTCCAGCGAGCGCGGATTGCGGTTGCGCAGGTTCTTCATCAGCCAAGACAAGGTCAGACCGGAGTCGATGATGTCCTCCACAATCACGACATCGCGTCCCTCAATATCGCGGTCCAGGTCCTTCAAAATACGCACAACGCCTGACGACGAGCTGGAGTTTCCGTAACTGGAAACCGCCATGAACTCCATCTGGCTGGGAATGCTGAGCTGTCGAGCAAAATCGGTCAGGAAGAAAACCGCGCCCTTCAGCACGGCGACCAGAATCAAATCGCTGTCGGCGTCCTTATACTTCTCGTTTACACGATGTGCCATCTCGGCGACGCGAGCATGCAGCTCCTCTTCGCCAACGAGAATTGCCTCTACGTCATCGTCATATGGGTTTGCGGGGACGTTGAAATCCTTAACGTCATGCATCGCTATTCCTTTCCGCCGTACCTAATTGTAGAGTGCCATCTTTTCGCTCTACGACCAACCTGGCCCCCGCGGACTTTGTTTCCGCAGCGGCACCACGACCACGGGTCACCGGCACTTCCCCCTGGCCGTGATAACGGTGCACGAGCGCCAACACCATGTCGATCTGTTTACTGCTGGGCTCCGCACCCGCCCGCCGCAGCCAGCGCGCGAGGAGCCGCACCGAGATGGCATCGTCGAGCTCAGCCACCCCTCGCACGGGTAAGCCTCCGCCTTCCGACGCAGCTTGCTCCCCCAGCAGCGTCTCCAATGCCGACTCTGCGCGAGCGTCCAAACAGTCATTGTCGGCTGCCGCAATCGACGCAGTTTTGGCCAGGTTCTCCGCGACCCCCGGGCCCAATTCTCGCTCTAGAAGAGGCAGAATTGACTGCCGCACCCGGACTCGGGCGTAGCGGTCGTCGTGGTTATGAGGATCGTGCCAAACCTTTAAACCTAGCTCTTCGCAGCAGAGCTCAGTGTCGGTGCGACGCACGCCGAGCAGTGGGCGCAGAATCCGAGTCCCGTCCGACCAGGTCAAGTCGGCACGGATGGCGGACAGCGCCTGCGGGCCGCCTCCCCTAGCCAGGCGCAGGAGTACGGTTTCGGCCTGATCATCCAAGGTGTGGGCGAGCAGCAGTGCCGCACTTCGGGCTTGGGCGATTTCCCGCAAAACTCGGTGCCGCGCCAAGCGCGCCTCATATTCGGGGCCACGGCCGGCCTCGTTATTGATATCGACTGCGACGACCTCCGCCGTGGCTCCCATCCCCCGGGCTAGGTCGGCAGCATGCTCAGCGACTTCGGCAGAGCCCTGCTGAAGCTGGTGATCGACCACGACGGCATGGATATTACGGTCGGCCAACGCTCCCTTAGGCCCGAAAGCTTCCGCACAGGCCCCAGCGGTCAGTGCGAGCGAATCCGCGCCGCCGGAAAGCCCAATAACGACACCGTCGCCCAGCCCCTGCCCTGCCTGTTGTGCCATCGCGCGAACGGCATGCCGAATGGTTAAGAAGTGAGGGCTGCGGTCTGGCCAAAACGGTTTAGCCAACGTGGAAGGTTTAGCCAACGCGTCCACCACTTGCGATGGTCTCCATCGCCGTGAGCAGAATCCGCTCCTGGGTCGGACGCGCAATCAGCTGCACCGGCAACCCAGAGACCGGCTCCACGACGATACCTGCGGGGAAACCCAGGTAATTCCAGGTCGAGACATACGGCGTAAACCGTAGATTGGACAGCAAGTTCACAATCCAGGGCATGCGGTGCCATACGCGGTTTCGCGGTGGTGTCTTAGCCAGAGCCGGGGTAATCAGGATTGTGTCGCCCGGCAGTTCACGCTCAATGCGGGCGCCGTCGCGTACTACTTGCCGGTCATTAATCATGGGGCGCAGCACGCGGCCGATGCCAGCGTGGACACGGTTGCGCCACTCCAGGTGAGTCGGGCGCGGCTCGTCGCGGAGTTGATCTGCAACCCCCGCAGTCCAGCGCGCAAGCATCGGCAGCGGATTCAGTGGGTACGGCATGTTCTTTTCCGTGACGGCAAAGCCCTTGTCTGTGAATATTCTCGCCGCCTGTTGTGCCGCATCGACGTACTCCGGCGCAGCCTTGAGGCCGAAAACCGGAGCGGTGGTGTCCAGGGTGACAGCGAAGTTCTCAGGCAGGGTCTTTGCAGGGTCGTCCGCATCCACCAGGCCATCGGTGAGGATCTTGGTAATCAGACGCAAGTCCTCGTTATTAACCGTGAGCACACCGTGGACGGACATGCCGTACCAGTCGTTGCCGCCCACGCGTCCCGGCATTGTTCCCGGGGTCGCCTTCAGAGTCGAAAGCCCGCAACATGCTGCAGGGATGCGCAGCGATCCCATGCCGTCGTTGCCTTGTGCAAAAGGAACCATCCCAGCGGCGACAGCCGCCGCTGACCCGCCAGAGGATCCTCCCGGGGTGTGCCCCGGCAGAGTCGGATTGTCGACGGTCAGTTCCGGCAGCGTGGTCGTCCCCCACGTACAGAACTGCGGATTCACCGTCGTCCCCACCGCAATTGCGCCAGCGTTAGTCAGCTGACGGACAAACGGGTTTTCTACAGCCGTGTTCTCCTTCAGCGCGAATGGCACACCTGCGAGCGGTAGTTGCGAGAGATCCTCGCGCTGCTCGAGTTCCCGCGCCGCCTGCAACGCCCGGTCCGCCCAGACTTCACGGAAGGCATGAATTCCCCCATCCAGTCTCGCAATGGCGTCGAGGCTGCGCTGCACGCTGTCGACCGGGCTTAGTTTTCCCTCGCGGACCTGCGCCGCAATCTCGTGGACGGTGGGCAAGTTCCTGATGGCGGAAGTGTGAGAGGTCAAGGCGGATTCATCTCCTCGAGGTATTTTCAGTGGCAAATGAATCCCAGTCTAGATATTCGCCAGTGCGCTCGCTGCTTTATCCGCCGCAGCTCTTGCTGGCAACAGGCTCGCTTCATTGGAAATAAATGCGAACGTCAGCACCTGCCCCGACTTCGTCACCACATACCCCGCCAGCGCCGAGGCCTTATTCAGTGTGCCGGTTTTCGCACGTACGATGCCCGCTCCGGACTGGCCAGAAAAGCGCGTCGCCAGGGTGCCCGACACCGCCGCTACCGGCAGACTATCCAGCAACGGGCGCAACCGCAACGCAGTGCTTTCCGACGGCTCTTGCTCCTCCTGCGACCCCGTAGACTCCTCTTCTCCAGCTGGTCCCACCGGCCCCGCAGCCGAATTGAGCACCTCGGAAAGATGCTGTGGAGAGATACGGTTATCCGTACTCAGTCCACTGGAATCCGACAGCACCGCGCCATCGAGAGAAAAACCGTGCTCAGCAAGGGTGTCGCGAACTGCACGCGCAGCCCCTTCAAAGGTCGGCGGTAGACCCCGGGAGATTGCAACCTCACGGGCAATGGACTCCGCCAACACGTTGTCACTGTAATTCATCATTTCGTGCACGCGGGTACTCAGCGGCGCCGACTGCACGAGTGCGACAATGTCTGGATCCAAGGGCAGCGACTGACCGTCCTTAGCTGCATCTCTCAGGCTGCCACCGTTTTCCGCACCGAGTGCCTGAGCCAGCGCATCAGCTGCATCCGCGGCGGGGGTTGCACTGCGCTGCGAGTTCTCATCCGTCGAATCAATCCGCCCCGCATCCAACATCACAGACTCCACCGGCGCGATGTAACCATCATCGAGCCCCTCGCGCTCCCAGGTCTCGTGGAAGCTCTCAGTAAACAGAGAGTTGTCGAGATAAACCTTGCCGACCCCTTCCGGCATAACCACGGAAATCTTTTTCGCCAAATCAGCAATTGAAGCAGAGTCCTGGAAGAACCCCTCCCCATCCTTACTTAGGGTGGGATCTCCCCCGCCATGCAACACGACATCATTAGTGCCCGTGACTCGGGAGACACGAGTGGACACTCGATGGTTTTCATCCAATCCCAACAGCGCGGCCGCCGAGGTAAGAACCTTCATGCTGGATGCCGGCACGGCCACTGAAGTGTCGTTCTGCCCCCACAACTTCTGGCCAGTCGTAGCATCACTGACAATCCCGTGTAACTCGCCGAAGGCGGAATCAGCCGTAGCCGCATCCATGATTTCGCTGACTTTCTGAGCCAGCGTGCCGTCGTCAAGCGAGGACTGCGCAGCCGTAACGGGAGCAGAAACCTGACTGACGGCAGGCGGCGCATCGACGACAATCTGGCGATTGTCATTGATGACGACCGCAGCACCACTGCCCGCGGCGATAACGAGGACACCGGCAATTGCACCGCCGATTTTCAGCCCCCGAGATTTTTTCGTGCCCTTCGCGGTGGTTTTGGAGCTGTCGGAGCCGGTACTGGCCACGGTCACAAACACCTTCTTCCTAGGAATAAGACCGCACTTAAGGTGCACATAAACGCTTCTGAGCGGGTTTCGCATAAGATAGCCGTCAGAGAAGTGTACACCGATTATAAGGAGTCATCGCCGTGAGCGTTGAGGTCACTATTGAGATCCCGAAGGGTCAGCGCAACAAGTACGAAGTCGACCACGAGACTGGCAAGGTCTACCTCGACCGCTACCTGTTCACCCCAATGGCCTACCCGGCCGACTACGGCTTCATTGATGAAACCCTCGGCGAGGACGGCGACCCGCTGGACGCTCTCGTAATCCTGCCGGAGCCGGTTTTCCCGGGCGTTATTGTCAAGGCTCGTCCGCTCGGCGTTTTCAAGATGACCGACGAGGCCGGTGGCGACGACAAGCTGCTCTGCGTCCTCGACGACGTTCGCTTCGACCACTACCAGGACATCGACGACGTCTCCCAGTTCACCAAGGACGAGATTGAGCACTTCTTCGTCCACTACAAGGACCTGGAGCCAGGCAAGGAAGTTTCCGGTTCGGGCTGGGGCGACAAGGCTGAGGCAGAGCGCATTCTGGCTGAGGCAATCGAGCGCCACAAGTAAAGGCTGTTTCAACTGAGCCCCTGCGAGAACCTCTACATGGAGGACCCTTCCCGGGGACCCGCACCTTTGACGCAGTTCCTATGCTGCAACTTTAAGGCCGTCGGAGAACTTCTCCGGCGGCCTTCGCGCTTCCTGCGGTGAGACCGGATTGCGTATAGTGCGCACTATGGAAACCGTAAACGTACCTGAAGTACCAGAAGATGCCCAGATTATTGATGTCCGCTCGCAGATGGAGTGGGATGACGGCCACGCTACCGGCGCCATTCACATCCCGATGGAAGAGATTCCATCCCGCTACGGCGAGCTGGATTTGGACTCCGACATTTACCTGATGTGCCGCTCCGGCGGTCGCGCCGCCCAGGTCTCTTCCTGGCTGGAGAAGAACGGTATCGACACCATTGTCATCACCGGCGGCATGATTGACTGGGAGCACTTTGGTCGTCCGATGGAGAAGGCCAACTAAGCACCAACCAGAAATACCCTGCTTCGCTGAACTGCTCCCCATTAGTTGGACTGAGAAATCAGTTACCGACTAGTGGGGTGTATTTTTATTTGCCAACACGAAAGCACCCACCTTCCGACAATCCGCAGGAAAACCGGAACATTATTAGTTGGCCATGCCCCATTATTGATGACTCCCCAGATTGTCTACTATGGGAAGTATGTCTGATTCATCCGTACTTTCCTCGGCGGACTCAGCCGAGACCAGCGATGGTGCGGCAGCCGATGTAGACGCCAAGGTGCCCGCTGCCAAAACGCAGGAAAGCGCCAAGGCGAAGAAGGCTCGCAAGGCCGCCAAAGCAAATGCCAAGACCAGCTCTAAGGGCGGTTCTAAGGCGAAGGCCAAGTCTGGCTCTGCAAGCGAACCCGCCGTCGCGCCGGCTGCTCTGCGCAAGTCCGCGTCCTGGTGCCTGGCTCAGCTCGACGCAGCTGTCCGCGCCAGTGTCAACGCGGCTCTTGGCCGCACCCAGATTGAGTCCATGTCCATCCGCGGTTATTGGGTTCTGGAGGCCATCGCCGACGGCGGAGCCATGGCACAGACTGAGCTCAGCGCTCTGCTCGGCATGGACCGCTCTGACATGGTTCGTCTGATCGACTCCCTTGAGTCGGCAAATCTGGTCGAGCGCACTCGCGATGCCAAAGACCGTCGCCGCCAGCTCATCGCGCTGACGGAAGCGGGCAACACCACCCGCGCGTCTCTGCGTCGCTCGCTGCGCAGAGCCGAACGCGCCGCCGTCGCCGAGTGCTCACCTGAGGTGCGCGCACTGCTCGCATCGCTTGCCGACGACTCCGATGCCAGCCCGGAAACCGACACCGGCAATTCGGCTTCCAACACCTCGGCTGCGAAAACCCCCGAAAGCACTGCCCCGGAAGCCACAGTCACCGATACAGACACCGATGGTGTGGCTGAGAATAAGACGCAGGAGACGTCGTCAAGCGATGCCCCGCGTCCTAAACGTAAAAAGTCGAAGAAGAAAAAGCGCAAGAAGAAGAATAAGAAGGGGTCTCTCAAGTGACAACCACTGAAGCGAAGTTCCTGCGCGCTACCGAACAGCCGCTTGAGCGCACGCTCATTGACATTGTCCGGGCGACCGCGCGAAGGTTCCCCGAGGCTGAGGCCATTGATGACGGCGAGGTTGTCGTCACGTATGCGGAACTGATCAACGAGATTGATTCCACAGCTACGTGGCTCTATGAGCAAGGTATCCGTCGTGGTGACCGCATTGGTGTGCGGATGCCGTCGGGAAGCCGCGAGCTCTACCTGGCAATTTTGTCCATCATGGCTGCCGGTGCCGCTTACGTTCCGGTGGATGCGGACGACCCCGATGAGCGTGCAGAGATGGTCTTCGGCGAGGCCGGTATCGCCGGTTACTTCGATGCCGAGGGGCTGCATTTGGCTGGCTCAGCGGCACGCAACCGCCCGCAGCTGGACACCGAGGCTGACTCGGATGCTGACTCCGATGAGGGCTCGGACGGGGACGAGGACACCGAGCCGACGCCACCAAGCGCACGCGAGATCATCTCGCAGGAGCCCACTCCTGACGACGACTGCTGGATTATTTTCACCTCCGGTTCCACCGGTAAGCCCAAGGGCGTTGCCGTCACCCACCGCAGCGCCGCCGCCTTTGTCGATGCGGAGGCCCGCTGGTTCCTCGCCAACCATCCGGAAGGCCCGCTCGGCCCGGACGACCGCGTCCTGGCTGGCCTGTCGGTCGCCTTCGACGCCTCCTGTGAAGAAATGTGGCTGGCCTGGCGAAATGGTGCCTGCCTGGTGCCGGCCCCACGTTCGCTGGTGCGCTCCGGCGTGGACCTGGGCCCATGGCTGATTTCCCGCCACATCACGGCCGTCTCCACGGTTCCGACGTTGGCTGGCCTGTGGCCTGCCGAGGCACTCGACAGCGTGCGCCTGCTCATCGTCGGTGGCGAGGCCTGCCCGCAAGAGCTGGTCGAGCGTCTGTCCACCCCTGAGCGCGAGATGTGGAACACCTACGGCCCCACCGAGGCCACCGTGGTGGCCTCCGGCATCGAGCTGAAGCCCGGCAAGCCCGTGACCATTGGTTATCCACTGGACGGCTGGGACCTCACCGTCATCGACGAGGAGGGCAACCCCGTCCCACCGGGGACGAAGGGTGAGCTAGTCATCGGCGGTGTGGGTCTGGCGCGCTACTTAGATCCGGAAAAGGACGCCGAGAAGTACGCGCCGCTGCCAGCCCTGGGCTGGGAGCGGGCGTACCGCACCGGCGACCACGTCATCATGGATGAGGACGGACTGTACTTCACCGGCCGCGTCGACGATCAGGTGAAAATCGGCGGGCGTCGTATTGAGCTCGGCGAGGTCGAAGCGCACCTGGCTGCCCTGCCCGGTGCCACACAGGCGACCGTCGTGGTGCAGAAAACCGGTGCTGGCGACTCCATCCTGGTCGGCTACGTCGGCGCCGGTGGCGACGCCTCGGCCATGGATTACGACAAGTGCATGGACACTCTCCGCGACGCCATGCCGGCCGCGATGGTGCCACGCCTGCACATCATGGATGAGCTACCAGTTCGTACCTCCGGCAAGGTCGACAAGGCGGCTTTGCCGTGGCCGCTGCCTGCACGTGCGGGTGAGGGCGACGTCGACAAGCTGAGCCCTGTGGAGAAGTGGCTGTCCGATATCTGGGCGGACGTACTGTCCGTCCCTGCGCCCGGCGCGGCGTCGGACTTCTTCGCCCTGGGCGGCACATCGCTGGCGGCGGCGAGTGTCATCGCACGCATTCGTCAGCGCGCCCCGCAGGTCGCCGTGCGTGACCTCTACGACCACCCACGCCTGGGCAATCTCGCCGAGGAACTGGTCGCACGCGGTTTCATCAGCGACGACATGCTTGCCGACGATTCCAGCGACCCCACCGCTCACCTGGAAAAGGTGCCCGAGCCGACACCTGTGTCCCGCAAGACCCGTTGGGCTCAGGTCGGACTCATGGTGCCTCTGCAGTGGGCACGTGGCATGCGCTGGGTGACCTGGCTCGCGATCATCAACTGGGTTATCGGCGGGCCGCTGGCGCTGCCGGGCTGGCTGGTTGCCGTACTGGCCGTGTTCTTCCTGACTCCGCTGGGAGTCATGCCAATCAACGCGGCGACGACGCGCCTACTCACCCGCAACATCACTCCGGGCGACTACCCACGTGGCGGTTCGGTGCATCTGCGCCTGTGGGCGGCCGAACGCCTGGCAGAGAGCTCCGGTGTGCACTCGGTGGCGGGTGCTCCGTTCGTGCTGTGGTACGCCCGCATGCTGGGCGCCAGCATTGGTAAGGGTGTGAATCTGCATGCGCTGCCGCCGGTAACGGGACTGGTCAGGCTGGATGATTACTGCTCAATCGAGCCAGAGGTGGACCTCTCCGGCTACTGGGTCGATGGCGATGTCGTCCACGTCGGCGAGGTCACGATCGGCAAGCACGCCCGCATCGGTGCCCGTTCGACGCTGCTGCCCGGCGCGCGTATTGGCAACGACGCTCATATCGAGGCGGGTTCGACCGTCACTGGTGAGAAGAAGGTCAAGGCTGGCGCGCGCTGGTCGGGCTCCCCGGCTCGCAAGGTCGGTCGGTCCAAGCACCGCTTCCCGGAGGAGGTGCCGGCGGCCCGCCGCCACTGGGTGGCTATCTACGGTTTCACCGCCGTGCTGCTGACGCTGGTGCCCATCACCGCTGCGGTCGCAATGGCGGCGGTCATCGGTTGGGGCACAGGGCTTATCGACGGCACCACCGAACTGACCACCTCGAATCTCTGGCCAACGCTGGGCAGCGCCGTGCTGTGGGCTATTCCTGCCACTTTGGCCGGTGTCGCTGTGTACGCCTTTTTGACGCTGATTCTCGTACGTCTGTTCAGCATCGGTCTGAAGCCCGGCGTGTACCCGGTGCGCTCGCGGGTGGGCTGGCAGTCGTGGGCGACAATTCGCCTGATGGACGCTGCTCGCCACGACCTGTTCTTCATCTACGCTTCCATGCTGACTCCACTGTGGCTGCGCGCGTTGGGTGCCCAGATTGGTCGCGACAGCGAGGTCTCCACCGCGATTGGTATTCCGAAGTTCTTGCATGTGAAGGACGAATCCTTCCTGGCTGACGACACGATGGTCGGCAGCTACGAGCTCGGCGGCGGCTGGATGCTGGTGGGTGACTCCCGGATTGGCAAGCGCGCCTTCCTGGGCAACTCCGGAATCACACTTCCGCAGCGCAAGCTGGCGAAGAACTCGCTGGTGGCCGTGCTGTCTTCTACTCCCAAGAAGACCAAGTCCGGCTCCAACTGGTGGGGTTCACCGCCGGAGCGCATGCGTCGCGTGGGTACGGTCTCCAGCGATGAGTCGGCTCAGACCTACCGTCCGACCACGGGGTTGAAGGTCGCCCGAGGCATTGTGGAGACTCTGCGCATCCTGGCGCCGATGGTCTCTCTCATGTTGGCTACCGTCACGCTGTTTATCTTGCAGGCCCTTGGCATGTTCACCGCGGAGTTGGTCACTGCAGGTGGGGTTGGCGCTGCCCTGCTCGGCCTGCTGGTCGCGTGGCTGCTCTCCCCTGCCGTGCTACTGATTGTCGGCGCACTGGGGCTGCTGGTTACGGTCGTGGCCAAATGGGTGTGCGTCGGCAAGCACAAGCCCGGTGACCACCCGCTGTGGAGTAAGTTCGTCTGGCTCAATGAGCTGCAGGATACGTTCGTCGAAATGGTCGCTGCGCCGTGGTATCTGAACCCGGCGATGGCCACCGGTGGTATCGCACGCGCTATGCGCCTACTCGGCGCGAACGTTGGCCACGGTGTGTGGCTGGAGACGTACTGGCTGCCCGAGACCGACCTGGTCACCATTGAGCGGGGCGCCTCTGTCGGCCGCGGCTGTGTCGTCCAGACGCACCTGTTCACCGACCGCGTGATGACGCTCGACACCGTCCACATCGGACACGGCTCCGTGCTCGGACCACATTCGGTCGCTCTGCCGGCATCTGTGCTTGACGACGGCTGCCGCGTCGAGCCCGGTTCTCTCGTCATGCGCGGTGACCATGTTCCTGCGCACACTTCCTGGCGAGGCAACCCGATCGAGCCAGTGGTGGCAAAGAAGTAGCCGGCTTATGTAGGGCTTTGTAGGAGCTTTGTTGGGGCCTTGTTGGGGTCTTGTTGGCACAACGGGCTGCAAATGTGAAACTGTGCAAGCTTATAGCACTTTCAAGCCATTTTTCGGGCAATTTTTGCTATAAACGCAGTCAGTAACTCACATTGGCCCGCTGCCGCCAGCCATAAACGCAGTCAGTTACTCGCATTGGGGCTAAGTAGAGCTAAGTAGCAAAAGGTGCCCACCCGGCGACACGCCGAGCGGACACACTTTTGCTACTTAACCCGCTATTTATTTTTCGGCTTTTTGGTTCCGGCTTACTCTGCTAGCTGCAAACGAGCCTGCTTCGCTGCGGCTACCAATACTTTCAGTGAAGCCGTAACCTCTTCCCAACCTCGAGTCTTCAGACCGCAGTCCGGATTGATCCACAGCAAGCTGGGGTCAACACTTTCGAGCGCATCTTCCACGAGCTGGCTGACTTCTCCGTCCGTCGGCACGCGAGGCGAGTGGATGTCCCAGACGCCTGGACCAATCCCACGAACGTATCCCTCATCCTTCAGCGCTGCGAGCACCTGCATGCCGTTGCGAGCTGCTTCGATGGACGTGACATCGGCGTTGAGTTCATCGACGGTGTCAATGAGCTCATTGAAGTCCGAGTAGCACATATGCGTGTGAATCTGAATCTCGTCAGCCACGCCAGAGGTAGCCAGGCGGAAGGACCCCACAGCCCACTTCAGGTAGGCGGGCTGGTCCGCTTCATTCAGGGGCAACAACTCGCGAATGGCTGGCTCATCGACCTGCACAATCTGCGCTCCAGCGGCCACGAGATCTGCAATCTCATCGCGCAAAACCAGCGCAACATTATCCGCAGTGTCACCGATTGGCTGGTCATCACGGACAAACGACCATGCCAACATGGTCACTGGCCCAGTGAGCATTCCCTTGACGGGAAGATCAGTCATGTTTGCCGCTGCCTTATACCACTGCACCGTCATTGGCTCTGGCCTGGTGATATCACCGTAGAGAATCGGCGGCCGCACGCAGCGGGAACCATAGCTTTGGACCCAGCCATTGGCGGTCGCGAGGTAGCCGTCCAGCTGCTCCGAGAAGTACTGCACCATGTCATTGCGCTCAGGTTCGCCGTGAACCAGCACATCGAGTCCCAGTTCTTCCTGCTGCTCAATGGCACATCGAATTTCAGCGAGCATTGCTGATTCGTAGTCAACTGGGGTCAACTCTCCCGCGCGCAACTGCGCACGTGCACGACGAATGCTATTGGTCTGCGGGAAGGAACCGATTGTGGTGGTCGGCAGCGGAGGCAGGTTAAGGGCCTCAGCCTGAGCCGCCTGGCGAGCTGCAAACGGGGAACGAGTCCGGTCGCTCTCCTCGATTGCTGCTAAAGCTTCACGAACTTCAGGCTTAACAATCCGCTTCGATTCTGCCCTCGATGCCAGTGCTGCCCGGGACTCCCTCAACGCCTTCAAATCCGCGGCATCGAGTTGGCGGTCATTCAACCTGGCATCAAGCGCCCTCGCCAAGAGGGTCACCTCGGCGATTTTCTCATCCCCGAAGGCCAGCCACTGCAGCACCTCGGCTTCTTCTTCGCTCGGGTTTTCCGAGGCCAGGGAGTACGGGACATGTAGCAGCGAACAGCTAGTCGACACCGCGATGGGGCCTCGGACTGCCAGCTTCTCCAACGTCGCCAGGGCTGCATCCAAGTCGGTGCGCCACACATTACGACCATCGACAATGCCCGCAACCAGCAGTTCCTGTCCGGTCCAATGCGGCAACTCGGAGCTGCCTGCTACCAGGTCGCAACCAATGGCCTGCACGCCTGTGCCAGAAAGGGTTTCCAGCGCCTGGTCACCATCACCAAAGTAGGTCTGCACCCACAACTTGGTATTCGCAGACTCCGCCACGCCGGCCAACTTCTCGTAGGCCTGGCGAGTCCTAGCAAGAGTCACTTCATCGAGGTCAGTGACCAATACTGGCTCATCGAGCTGAATCCACTCAAAGCCCTTATCTCCCAGTTGAGCGATGATTTCCGCGTACGCATCGGTCAACTTTTCCAAAAGGCCAAGTGGGTTCGAACCATCGTCGGCACGCGACAGGCTCAAGTAGGTCACAGGACCAATCAAATGAGGGCGCAGCATGGTGGTGGCGCCATTGTTCAAGCTGCAGGAATCGTCCAACCAGTCAGTGAGGTCAGAAGTAAATTCAGTATCGGCTGACAGCTCCGGAACAATGTAGTGGTAATTAGTGTCGAACCACTTGGTCATTGCGGATGCAGGTTGCGTCTTCGTACCGCGAGCGGTGGCGAAGTAGTGGTTGATCCATTCCGGTAGGTTGGAACCGCCCATTTTCGGGACATCCTGGAAGCGGGCTGGAAGCACTCCTAGCAGCGCCGATGTATCCAGCATGGAGTCGTAGAACGAGCGCCCAATTGTCGGAACCGAGTCGATTCCTGCCTTCAGCGCTGCGCCAATGTAGCTATTGACAGTGTTGCGCGCCGTCGCGGCCAGCAGGCCGCCGGTCGCCGGATCGCGCCAGTAGTTTTCCAGAGCTCTTTTGAGCTCACGATTAGGCCCTATCCGCGGAATGCCCGCGAGGGTTGCGTGAATTGCCATGATCTCGTGATTTCCTCGTCAGTCGTGATCAGCATCGGATATGAAATTGCACAACCGGCAGGCATTCGGACTTGTCATCACTGAAAAGATTGGTTATCAACGCGTCGGATAAACCAAAGCTCTGGTAGTGATGCTTACCGTTGCGGGACAGTTCCGGACTTGCACCGGGATTCCCCTGCATAACTCGAGGGTCTCATGCGCGCTAGGCTCAAAACACACCTTGCGCGGAAAACGTGCGATATGCAGCACTTTCCTTTATGAACACCTTCGAGGCGGTTGTGGATGTGAAGTATATCGCAATATACAAATATCTCATTCACTTAGCCCCTTCCCCGAGCCTGTGCTTTGGTGCTCTCCTGCTGGGGCCAATGTGATTAAGCTCGTAGCCATAAAAGCTATTTATTCCACCTCTTTTAAAGGAGCGACCTCAAGTGACACAGGCTTACGAAAATTCCCTCAGGGGCGCCAAGATTCCGTTCGACGGCCCCGTCCAGTCGGGCATTGAACAGCCCGGCCAGGCGCATCTTCGCCTTGTCGCATTCGATTTGAAGGACGGCGTCGACGCAGCAAATCTGAAGGAGCTGTTCTCCTCGCTTACCGACGTTGCCCGCCGCCTCACCCAAGGCCAGAACATCGAGGGGTACCTGGAACCGGAAATGGTTGCAGCCACTGCAAACCTGACCATTACCGCCGGTTTTGGCGAGCGCATCTTCGACATCCTGGGCAAACCAGAGCGCAAGCCGGCTGGCCTGCACGATATCCCCGCATTCCAGCATGACATGCTTCGCCCTGAGTGGGGCCAGTCTGACTTTGTACTGCAGCTGTGCGGTGACGACCTTGTCACCGTTACGGCCGCATCCCGTTTGCTGGAGAAGAAGGCGGCGCCGTGGGCTGGCGTCAAGTGGTTCCAGAAGGGCTTCTCCTACGCCTGGGGTTCGCAGCCACACGGCGCCACCCCGCGCAACCCGCTGGGTCAGCTCGATGGCACCGTCAACCCGTCCACTCCGGAAGAATGGTCCGAGCAGGTGTGGATTGACTCCAAGGACAAGGCAATCAACAACTCTTGTGTCATGGTTGTTCGCCGTATCGCGCTCGACTTGAACAATTGGGATGAGCTCAGCACCGACGAGCGTTCAATCGTTATTGGCCGTGACTTCCACACCGGTGCTCCCCTTTCCGGCGGCGATAACGAGTTCGACGAAGAGGACATGGACGCCGTCGATGACAAGGGCGAATACCTCATCCACCGCCAGTCTCACCTGGCGCTTTCCCGTGAGCAGGACGGTCGGCCTGACGACGCCCTGCGTCGCCGCGCCTATGCATACGAAGACCAGCCCGGTGAGCCGGCCTTCCCATTCGAGGGACCGAACGTCGGCCTGGTCTGGGTTGCATTCCAGAAGAACCCAGACAACCAGTTCAGCGTAATTCAGGCCCGCTTGGATCGCGGTGATCTGCTCAATGAGTGGAACCGCCACATCGGCTCCGCTGTGTACTGGATTGCCCCTGGCACCACCCCGGATTCCTACTGGGGCCAGGAGCTGATTGAGGGGTAGAGGGCTGCGGTCTGGCGGGCTACAGCCTGGCGGACTAAAAAGCTGGCGGGCTGCAAATGTGAAACTGTGCGAGTTTATGACACTTTCGGGCAAAATTTCTGGCCGTTTTTGTCATAAACTCGGTCACTTTCTCCGCTAAAGCCCATTGGCCTCGCCTCCACCCGCTGTAAGCGCAGCCACTAACTCCTCTAACTCCGCTAACTCACACTGGCCCGCCACTCGCCACACGCCGCCAACCATAAGAAACGCCCGCCGAGTGCCTGAGCACTCATGCGGGCGTTTTATTCAGACAAGAATTTTGTCAGTTACAGGCCACCAAAGATTAGTCACCAATCTGGTCGCGGCCACGCTTAACAATCTTCGGGTCCGGAGTACCGACCAGCTCGTGGTCCTTCTCCGTGTACTCGAACTTGCTCAGCACGTAGCGCATCGCATTGATGCGGGCACGCTTCTTGTCGTTGGACTTAATGGTGATCCACGGAGACTCATCAGTATCCGTGTAGCGGAACTGCTCTTCCTTCGCGCGGGTGTAGTCACCCCAGCGGTCCAGCGAAGCGAGGTCCATCGGAGAGAGCTTCCACTGACGCACCGGGTCAACCTGGCGAATAGCGAAGCGAGTGCGCTGCTCCTTCTGCGTCACCGAGAACCACAGCTTGGTCAGCGAAATACCGGAGCCCAGAATCATGTTCTCCAGCATCGGAACCTCGCGCAGGAACTCTGCGTGCTGGGACTCAGTACAGAAACCCATCACGCGCTCAACGCCCGAACGGTTGTACCAGGAACGGTCGAAGAAGACGATCTCACCAGCGCACGGGAAGTGCTCAATGTAGCGCTGGAAGTACCACGAGGTGGACTCGCGCGGAGACGGCTTTTCCAGGGCCACAGTACGAGCACCACGCGGATTCAGGTGCTCATTGAAACGCTTAATAGTGCCGCCCTTACCAGCGGCGTCACGGCCTTCGAAGAGGATGATGTGCTTCTGACCAGTTTCCTTGGTCCAGTTCTGCCACTTCAGAAGCTCAATCTGCAGCTTCCGCTTAATGGTCTCGTATTCCTTACGAGTCATACGCTCTTCGTACGGGTAACCATCACGCCAGGTATCAACCCGCTCGCCGTCTGGAGTGACCAGTACCGGATCGTCCTCATCAGAGTCATCGACGACGTAACCTTCGGTCTTCGCCAAATCGACGATGTGGAATTCCTCTTCATTCTTGTCAGCCATACCCCCTATCCTACTGAATAACCCCGCCACACGTCCCCCATGCGGGTGCCCTTACCTGCAATTTCCCAGTAGTTAACATCCCGTCTTACCGAAAATGAGGGGGAATCGGCGCGCAATGACCGTCGATAAGCGCTGCGCGTACAATAAATGCCATGTTGTTATCTGAGGCTCTTGCCGCACGATCCGAGGTTTCCGACCGTCTGGCTGAAATTAATCGTCGCCTGTCGCTGGTCGCCCAGGTGCAGGAAGGCGATACTCCTGACGAGGATCCACAGGCGCTTATCGCCGAAGCCGAGCGTCTGATGGCACGCTTCGAATGGCTCGTGCGCTCCATCAACGCAACGAACTCCGCCACCACTTTCGAAGACGGCTCGCTTAGCGACGCGCTTGCGAAACGCGACCACCTGCTAACACGGCGGCGGTTCTACACTTCCGTGGCCGATCAAGGCTCGGAGCGACGGGATCGATACTCGGCCTCCGAGATTCGCTATGTCTCTACCGTCGATATCCAGTCGCTGCGTAAGAAAGCCGATCAGGCATCGAAGGAATACCGGGATTTGGATACCCGTATCCAGCAGGCGAACTGGTCGACCGAGCTCATAGAGGCCGAAAATAAGCCGGCTGAGTAGTAAAGTGGCGAGGCCTGCTAGCGGAGCTAGAAGAATTTCACATTTTAATAAGTCGGTAGTTGCATCCAGATCGTCGGCGAGCGCGACGGCCCGTCTCTGGCCTTAAGGAGACACCTATGATCTCACCTGTACTGAGGCAGCAGGATTAATAACAGATAGTCCTCGGCATTGCGTACACGGGTACAGATTATCGGTTATTTTTCACTACCAAGCGCTGAGGCGTCTGATGCAACGAGGGTGGGTTCGGGGACTTAAAACTTCTTTTTTGCAGGGCGCCTCTCCCCTAGCGTCGAAATTCACACTTACCGCCCCAAATCAGGGCCACCTTTACCTAAGGTCTCGATTTGGGTGGGCTTCACATTGGAAACTCCCAGGGCAGTTCCGCTCAGCGCCCACAAAAAGGCACACAAATCGAGCCCCTGCGTCAACACCCCCGGTAAACCTCGTTAACAGTTAATTTGAGCGCCGCCAGCCACGCCACAAACCCCAAAGTAACGATTAAAGCCGTTCACACACCCCTAAATGACGCAGACTCGCATGTTTGGTGCTATTTTCACGCTTTACGACGGCCGCGACCTGGGCTTTTAGCGAGCCCAAACCACCAAACATGCGAGTCTAGGTAAAAATGCCCAATTTCCGTCCGATAAAGCCGATGACCGCGGAACAGCCAAAAAAGCGCCGATGGAACCAAACAGATCCCATCGGCGCCTTTAATGCGCTAACTAGCTGTCAGCGAGCAATCTCAGCCAGAGATACCAGCCACAGATACCAGCTAGGAACTCCTAGATTAGAAGCCCATGCCGCCCATCTCGTCGCCACCTGGCATTGCCGGCATAGCCGGTTCCGGCTTGTCAGCCACAACAGCCTCGGTGGTCAGGAACAGAGCTGCAATGGAAGCAGCGTTCTGCAGTGCGGAGCGGGTGACCTTCACCGGATCGTTGATGCCGGCTTCCATCAGGTCGATGTACTCGCCGGTGGCAGCGTTCAGGCCCTCGCCCTGCGGCAGGGAAGCAACCTTCTCGGTGACGACGCCAGCCTCAAGACCAGCGTTCAGAGCAATCTGGCGCAGCGGAGCTGCGAGAGCCGCACGCACGATGCGGACACCGGTTGCCTCGTCGCCGGTCAGACCCAGCTCGTCGTCAAGCACGTGCGAGACCTGCAGCAGTGCGGAACCGCCACCAGCGACGATGCCCTCTTCCACAGCGGCCTTTGCGTTGCGGACGGCATCCTCGATGCGGTGCTTGCGCTCCTTGAGCTCGACCTCGGTTGCGGCGCCAGCCTTGATAACTGCAACACCGCCGGCGAGCTTAGCCAGGCGCTCCTGCAGCTTCTCCTTGTCGTAGTCGGAGTCGGAGTTCTCGATCTCAGCGCGGATCTGGTTGACGCGGCCCTCAATAGCGGACTGCTCGCCAGCACCCTCGACGATGGTGGTCTCGTCCTTGGTGACGACGACCTTGCGAGCGCGACCCAGCAGCGGCAGGTCAGCGGTCTCCAGCGACAGGCCGACCTCCTCGGAGATGACCTGGCCATCGGTCAGGATAGCCATGTCCTGCAGCATTGCCTTACGACGGTCACCGAAGCCCGGAGCCTTTACAGCGACGGACTTGAAAGTACCGCGAATCTTGTTAACGACCAGGGTGGACAGAGCCTCGCCCTCGACGTCCTCAGCGATAATCAGCAGCGGCTTGCCGGACTGCATGACCTTCTCCAGCAGCGGCAGCAGGTCCTTGATGTTGGAGATCTTGCCGGAAACCAGGAGGATGTACGGATCCTCCAGGACTGCTTCCTGGCGCTCCATGTCGGTGGCGAAGTAACCGGAGATGTAGCCCTTGTCGAAGCGCATACCCTCGGTCAGCTCCAGGTCGAGGCCAAAGGTGTTGGCCTCTTCCACGGTGATGACGCCTTCCTTGCCAACCTTGTCCATAGCGGTGGCAATCAGCTCACCGATAGCCGGGTCAGCAGCGGAGATGCCAGCGGTAGCAGCAATCTGCTCCTTGGTCTCGATGTCCTTAGCGGACTCCAGCAGCTTCTCGGTTACGGCCTCGACAGCCTTCTCGATGCCGCGCTTGATGCCCATCGGGTTGGAACCAGCGGCAACGTTGCGCAGACCTTCGGAAACCAGAGCCTGAGCCAGAACGGTTGCGGTAGTAGTACCGTCACCAGCGACGTCGTCGGTCTTCTTGGCAACTTCCTTGACCAGCTCGGCGCCGATCTTCTCGTAAGGATCCTCAAGTTCGATTTCGCGTGCAATGGAGACACCGTCGTTGGTGATCAGCGGTGCGCCCCACTTGCGCTCGAGGACTACGTTGCGACCCTTCGGGCCCAGCGTGACCTTGACAGCGTCGGCCAGGGTGTTCAGACCCGTTTCGAGACCGCGGCGGGCCTCCTCGTCAAATGCAATCATCTTAGCCATGAGGTTTGAAGAATCCTCCGTCTATTTATGTGGCACTTACATTGGAAGTTGACCCAGGCGCCCGCGACGGCATGTGATTCGAGGGAAGCGCCGCCCTCTCCATCACCGGAGTCAACACTGTACTTTTTAACGACTTTTTCAACACTTGTTTCAGCGCTTGCTGCAGCATGTGGCGCAATTTACTGCAACGCACATATACAGCACACACATATACAAGGTGTGAAGTTGTTTTTATTAGCACTCAATTACAGCAAGTGCTAATTCACTTTTTTAGCACTCAACCCCCTCGAGTGCAAGGTTAAGTGCCGCTCCAACCCGTCGCTGCCAACGCCGTCGCTGCCAACGCCTCCACGGCTGTGCGCCTACACTGTCGCACATGAGCATTATTGATAAGGAACTCACGAACACCCTGCGAGACCACATCTCCAGCCAACGCGAGACCATCCGCACTCAGCTGACCGAGCTGGTCGCTTTCCCATCCGTACACGGCACCGAAGAAACCAAGCAGGCCTGCATCGACGCAGCCCAGGCGGTTACCGACATGTACGCAGAGTTGGGTATCGAGCTGGAGGCGCACCACACCATCGACGGTTCGATTGCGCTGTCGGGTTTCGTCCCCGGGTCGTCGGAAAGCGCGAAGACCGTACTGCTCTACTCCCATTACGACGTCCAGCCGGCGGGCGACGAATCGGCTTGGACCGCGGACCCGTGGAAGCTCGATGAGCGCGATGGCCGCTGGTACGGCCGTGGCACCGCCGACTGCAAGGGCAATGTGGTGATGCACCTCGCTGCGCTGCGCGCGCTGCGTGACGACGCGCTTGCGGGCCGTGTCGACATGCCAAACATCAAGCTCATCGTGGAAGGTTCCGAGGAGCGCGGGTCGGCGGGCCTGAACAACCTCATCGCCACACAGCCAGAGCTTTTCGACGCCGACGTCATCCTCATTGCGGATGTCGGCAATGCCGAGGTTGGCCAGCCGACGCTCGTGACCACTCTGCGCGGCACCGCCGATGTGGAAGTACGCGTCGATGCGCTGGAGCAGCCGGTTCACTCGGGCATGTTCGGCGGCGCAGCCCCGGATGCGCTGGCGGCACTGATTCGCATGCTCGACAGCCTGCGCGATGAAAATGGCTTTACTTCTATTGATGGACTGGACTGCTCGCAGCGGTGGGAGGGCCTGGACTACTCGCCAGAGACTTTCCGCGCTGACGCCGGCGTGCTCAATGGAGTGGGCCTGATTAGCAACGAGGACACTTCCGTCTCCGATCTGACCTGGGCGCGCCCGTCGGTGATTGTGACCGGCATCGACTGCCCACCGGCAACCAATGCTGTCAACGCGATTTCGTCGACCGCCATGGCGCACATTAACTTCCGCATCCCAGGCGGCGTTGATCCGGCTGAGGCGCAGGACGCGCTGGAAAATCACCTGCGCGCACATGCTCCGTGGGGCGTGAAGGTGACGGTCGAACGCGACGAGCTGGCTAACCCGTTCCGGGCCAACGTTGAGGGCAAGGTTGTGCAACTGGTCGCTGACAGCCTGTCGGCCGCCTATGGCAAGGAGACCGCAAGCATGGGCGAGGGCGCCTCAATTCCGCTGTGCGCCACCCTGCTGGACGCCGTACCAGGTGCTGACATCGCGCTTTACGGCGTGGAGGAGCCACAGGCTCGCATCCACTCGGCTGATGAATCGGTCGACCCGAACGAGATTCGCGACATCGCTATTGGCGAGGCGGTTTTCCTGGCCTCTGTCAACGGAATTTAACGGGGACAGCAAAGAATCCACCAAAGATATTGATTGAATGACTTGTGTCACATCTTTTACCTGTAGTAAGGTTCCACCCATGCAGCAGAACATTCTTATTCGAGTAGCGAAGGCTACGAACCCCGGTGGAGGCCGACAGGACTGACCCCTCCACACGGGGTCTCTGGCCGCAACTTCTCAAAGCACTTGGTTGGTCCGCCACTCACAGCAAAAGCAACTAAGCAAAGGACCAGAAAAGAATGTTTCCCACTCGCACCCAGAAGAACATGTCCACTTCGACGACGTTCACGGGCAAGCGCCCTTCGTTGGAGCACCAGGACGACGGCAATGTGCGAACTTATTCCGACGATCCATTTAGGGCTCGATTCGGACATCGCCTGCCTCGAGGCTTAAGGCAAGAAGCTCGTGGCATGAACTGGCAGAAGTTCAAGGACACCTACTCCCCCACGAGCGGCCCGGTTCAGATCAAGAATTTCGAGGCAACCCGCGGCACCCTGGGGCGCTGGAATTTCAACGCTGACTTAACACTGACCGACAAGGACGACCACACCCACACCTTCACCCAGGAGATTACCGCTATGGGGCCGGTGTCGGCTTGCACTAATCTGCTGGCTGATGCAGGTTACCGCGTGGAAATCGTGGAATTCCACCAGTTCGAAATCTTCGAAGCTACCGCTACCTTTGTCTATGCAGGTCACAACAATGACCATGTGTGGACCATGGGCTTCGGCCAGACTCCGGAGGCTTCCGTGCTCTCCGCTTTGGTCTGCGCTGCTAACCGCCTGCATGGGTAGGACGCGGATGCTGCTCGTTTAGTAAACGGGGGGTGTCCCTATGTTTTTGTCAAGTGCCAGACCGATGTTGACGAGCACAGTC
>NZ_CAMQAZ010000031.1 GCF_946998835.1 uncultured Corynebacterium sp.
AGATCAACTGCTAAAAATCAGCCCAATCGGACACACTTTTTGAGCCTTAACCCGGGAATTTCCAGTGTATATGGGATTCGTGGAGGAAAGCCCAGAGGGCAGTGAGTTGTCACGAATCCTGTCACGAATCTTGGGTGACAGTGCGCTGATTGGTGTGGCAGTTCTTCGCTGAATGGTGTGGTGAGCGATAGCGGCGTGACTTTTTGTCTGAGTCTGTAGTAGGCTGTCTTCACGGATCCCATGTGGCGTCCATCTCGTGAACTCCCCCAGGGCAGGAATGCAGCAAGGGTCAGCGAGCTCTGACGGGTGCGTGGGGTCCCCTTTTTTATCCCCGGCGTTCTTCTGGCACTTGTGGCAAGGTTTCGGGCACTTGTCGACGGTTTCCTGTGACCTATCGATGTTTTTCGGCACTTATCCCCGCGATATTGGCCAGGCCATTTCACCTATCGATGAGCTATTCACTTATGGCCACGCTGCAGCGCATCGATAGGTGAATACCTTGGCCACAAGTGGTCGCCGCTGGTCTGGAAGAATACTGTGCATGAGCGATGCCAACGACATGCGAGTGCCACCACAGGCAACACGAGAACCGCTAGAAACTCCAGAACCACAACAGCCACAGGCCCGAGAAACGCCTGCCCCAATGGGCGTGTGGGACTCCTTCCGGTTCGCGGTTTCCTCGCCGAAGCGCCTGCGCACCGAGCTGCTGGCCGGTGCAGCGGTGTCGTTCGCGCTGATTCCCGAGGTCATTTCGTTTTCCATCTTGGCGGGCGTGGACCCGGCGGTGGGGCTGTTTAGCTCGGTGATTATGGCCATCGTGATTGCCTTCACGGGTGGTCGCCCGGCCATGATTACCGCTGCCGCCGGTTCGGTTGCGCTCGTCGTGGCGCCACTGTCGCGGACGTATGGGATGGATTACCTCATTCCAACGGTGCTGCTCGCGGGCGTGTTGCAGATTGCCTTTGCGGCGCTGGGTATCGCTAAGCTGCAGCGTTTCATTCCCCGCGCGGTCATGATTGGCTTTGTCAACGCGCTGGGCATCCTCATCTTCACCGCGCAGCTGGAGCATCTCATCGATGTGCCGTGGCTGGTGTATCCGCTGGTCGCCCTGGGTATTGCGATTATGGTGTTCCTGCCCCGGGTGTTCACCGCGATTCCGGCTCCGCTGGTAACGGTGCTCGTCGTCACGCTTGTTGCGGTGTTGGCGGACTGGCGCGTGCCGAATGTGAGCGATATGGGCGAGCTCCCGGAATCCCTCCCGCAGTTGCTGATTCCGAATGTGCCTCTGACCTGGGAGACTCTGCAGCTGATTGCGCCGTATTCGGTGGGCGTGGCGATTGTCGGCATCATGGAATCGCTGATGACGGCGAAGCTCGTGGACGACATCACGGACACTCATTCGGACAAGACCCGCGAGACCTGGGGGCTCGGCGTCGCGAACATTGCGGGCGGTTTCTTCGGCGGTATCGCTGGCTGCGCGATGATTGGTCAGACGATGGTGGGTGTGAAGGAATCGTCGGGACGAACTCGCTTGACGACGCTCTTTTCCGGCGTCTTCCTGCTCATTCTGGTCCTTCTGCTCAGTTCTGCAGTCGGCGCGATTCCGATGGCGGCGCTCGTTGCGGTGATGGTTGTGGTGTCGGTGGACACGGTCGATTGGCGTTCGATCTCCCCGCGGACGTTGCGCCTGATGCCGCGTTCGGAGACGGTGGTGATGCTGGTGACGGTCATCGCCACGCTGGCGACGGATAACCTCGCCATCGGCGTGATTTCGGGCGTGGTCGTCGCGTCGCTGATGTTCGCACGCCGTGTCGCTCACCTGGTCACGATCGAAGTGCTTGACGACGACCCCAGCGCCCACTCCCGGACGTACAAGGTGCGGGGGCAGCTGTTCTTCGCCTCCAGTAACGACCTGGTGTACCAGTTCGATTACACCGATCCTGCGCAGCGCATTGTAATCGACATGTCCAAGGCTGAAATCTGGGATGCCTCGACGGTGGCGGCGTTGGATTCGGTACGGGTCAAGTTTGCTGACCGGGGCAAAGAGGTGGAAGTTGTCGGCTTAGAGGGGCCGAGTAAGCAGCGCCTCGATGCTTTGTCGGGGAAGTTGGGCAGCTAAGCTTTCTGGGAGGAAGAGGTAGACGTTGCTAGTCGGGTAACCCATACATCGGACTCCCAGTCCATCGGGCAGGAATACTCGGTGGTGGTCACCATGTCGCGAAGTTTCTTCTGATAGGAGCCATATTCTTCTCGGCCTAGTGTGGACCAGGCCGCTTGTGGTCGGTCAACACCGAAGCGGGCGGCTTCGCGGAAGATATTGATATCCACCGGAATGTGCAGATACGTGTAGACACGCTGCACCAGGGGATGGTCGAGGACCGCAAGGTATTTGAGTGTCATGTTCAACCACTTTTGGGCTTGGCCGTAATGAAAAACAAAGCCTTCGTGGGAAAATTTCTCGAAAGTTTTGCAGGTCTGCTCACACCATTGATAGTGACGTTCGTCGAAATCTTCCTGGGATTCACAGCTGCCGAGGTCGGTGACGAACTCTGCAATAGAGTCGCGCGTTTGTTTCTTCAGCGTCTGCTTGTGAGGGTGCGAGCCAAATCGACGCAGTGTGCGTTGCAGATCTTGATAGGCCCGATTCGCCACGATATTGATTACAGCTGCGCTGCTGACATCGCCGGTGGCAACTATAGGACCGAAGTAGAAAGCGACGAGGTTCTGGCGTTGACTAGTAGGATTCATGGTTAGTTAGACTCCGATCGCATGTTTTGTAGCTCAGCAGGAGTTAGATTGGCGTGCTACGTGCTCTATTGCCTGTTAATGCTGGAGTGTAGACTGCCTAGTGAATCGCTGCGGGTAACTGCGGGAACCGTCGGGAAGCGCGAAGGTGGAACGCAAAAACCGAAAGTTGCTCGCAAAAATCAAGCGGTGAAAAGTCGATGAGCGGAAGGGCTTAAAAGAATGGCCGTGGATTCCTTTGATGTTCAGCAGTTGGCGGCACACAAGGAAGAGTTTGCGAAGGCATATGAGGAACTGAAGTCCCGTAACCTCGCGTTGAATTTGACTCGTGGCAAGCCGTCGTCGGAGCAGCTTGATTTCGCAAACGCCCTGCTGGGTCTTCCGGCGCCGGATTACATTTCGGCTTCCGGGGAGGACGTCCGTAATTACGGCAACGCCAAGGGCATTACTGATATCCGCGCTATCTGGGCGGACCTGATGGATCTGCCGGTGGAAAACGTCCTGGCGCAGGATGCTTCCAGCTTGAACATCCAGTTTGACCTGATTTCGTGGGCCATGCAGTTCGGCAACGTGGACTCGGAGCGCCCGTGGAACGAGGAGCCGGTGCTGAAGTGGCTGTGCCCGGTCCCGGGGTATGACCGCCACTTTGCTATCACGCAGCACTTCGGCATTGAAATGATCCAGGTGCCGTTGAACGAAGATGGCCCGGATATGGATGTCGTGGAGAAGCTGGTGGCCTCCGATCCGCAGATTAAGGGCATGTGGAATGTGCCGATGTTCTCGAACCCGACGGGTGTGACCTACAGCGCTGAGGTCTGCCGCCGCCTGGTTGAAATGGAGACCGCTGCTCCGGATTTCCGCCTGATGTGGGATAACGCCTACATGGTTCATACTCTGACGGATGAGTTCCCGGAGATTCACAACGTCATTAAGTGGGCGGAAGAAGCCGGTAACCCGAACCGCGTGTGGGCTTTCGGCTCGACCTCGAAGATCACCTTCGCCGGTGCTGGCGTAGCTTTCTACGCTTCTTCGGACGCTAACTTGGCGGACTACCTCAAGCACGCTGGTATCCGCGGCATTGGCCCGAACAAGGTCAACCAGCTGGCACACGCCAAGTTCTTCGGTGACGCGGAGGGTGTGCGCGAGCAGATGCGCCGTCACGCGGGTTCGCTGGCTCCGAAGTTTGAGAAGGTGCTGCAGATTTTGGATGAGCGTCTGTCGGAGTACGGCGTGGCAGAGTGGTCGAAGCCGACCGGCGGTTACTTCATCAACCTCGACGTGGTCGATGGCACTGCTCGTCGCGTGGTAGAGCTGGCTAAGGAGGCCGGTATTGCGCTGACCGGTTCTGGTTCGTCCTTCCCGCTGAAGCAGGATCCGAATGACCGCAACATCCGCCTGGCACCGTCGCTGCCTCCGATGGAGGAGCTCGAGGTCGCTATGGACGGCGTCGCTACCTGTGTGCTGCTCGCCGCTGCTGAGAAGGCGACTGCGTAGACCAAGTAGACCAGGCAGGTCGGGATAGGACTATATGAACTTCGAGGAGACGAAGTTTTGGATCTCCGGGCTTTTCCCCGGGGACCCGCAGGTCAGTGAATATGTGACGGAGCTGCCGGCCAGTGGTCGACACGGGCAGGCGCACGATTCGGCTCCGCTTCGAATCGCTGAGTTCTCGCTTTACGACGAGCCGGACGGCCAAGCGAACGAGCGTCGTCCGGAAACGGCAGCCGCCACGGTGGAGTTGGGTCGCAACTACTGTGGCCTAACTGGTGCCGCGCAGACCGATATCCGGGTGGAGCTCTTCGCCGTCGCCTACGCCGATTTTCCCGTGGCCACCATGGTCGCGGCCGCGGGAGCGCTGGTGGAGGAAGAGCCGGAGTTCCTGTCGCCAATTCCGGGCCGTGTTATTCCGAATGCGGTGCGGCTGGCGGCCGATCAGGTTGCTGGGGTAGGGGAGTCGTCGTCAAGCACGGCCTTTACCGTGGCGCACGTGCTGTGTACGGTGCCGTACGTGTGGAGCGACGGGGTGCCGAATGTGTCCGAGATGCCGGGCAAGATCAGCCTGCATGAGGGCGATGCGGAGTCGCCGCAGGGGCGTATGACCACGATGACGCAGCTGGTGCCGATTACGGATGCGGAGCTGGAGTTTTATGAGCAGCAGGGGCCGCAGGCGCTGATGCAGAAGTTGGCGGAAGCGGACGCTGACCTGCGGGATTGGTGTCGTGAGTCGGTTGTTGCCCAGGAGGGTTCGAACTAGCCAATCCGGGGTGGAAGGTAGGCTGAGCACGTGGCTCTGTATAGGAAGTATCGTCCGGCATCGTTCGCCGAAGTGGTGGGGCAGCGGCACGTAACTGACCCGCTGTCGGCGGCGCTGGAATCTCGGGATGCGCAGGGGCGTCCCAACCGCATTAATCATGCGTATTTGTTCTCCGGGCCGCGTGGCTGTGGCAAGACCTCGTCGGCGCGCATTATGGCGCGCAGTTTGAACTGTGCGGAGGGGCCGACGGCGACGCCGTGTGGCCAGTGCGCGTCGTGTCGTGCGTTGGCGCCGGGTGGTCCGGGCAATTTGGACGTAATCGAACTGGATGCGGCTTCCCATAATGGTGTGGAAGATATGCGTGAGCTGCGGGAAAAGGCTATCTTCCAGCCGGCGGAGTCGCGCTACCGCATCTTTATTATCGACGAGGCGCATATGATTACCGCCTCGGGTTTCAATGCGCTGTTGAAGATTGTTGAGGAGCCGCCGGAGCACCTCATCTTCATTTTTGCCACCACGGAGCCGGAGCGTGTGCTGCCGACTATTCGTTCGCGTACGCACCACTACCCGTTCCGGCTTTTGACCCCGCCGGATATGCGTGGGCTGCTTGAGCGCGTGGTCACGGCCGAGGGTGTGCAGGTGGAGCCGGACGTGTATCCGCTGGTCATCCAGGCCGGTGGTGGTTCGCCGCGTGACTCGCTATCGGTTATGGATCAGCTCATTGCTGGTTCCGGCACCGATGGCGTGGACTATGAAACTTCTGCGGCCATCCTCGGTGTCACGGACAGCGTGATCATCACGGATGCGATTGAGGCGCTGGCGGCAGGCGATCGTGCGGCCATGTTTAGCGTGGTCGGGCGCGTGATTATGTCGGGCCAGGATCCGGCTCGGTTTGCCTCGGACCTGCTTGGTCGCGTGCGCGATCTGCTGGTGCTCTCGGCGGTGCCGAATGCGCTGGAGCAGGGTCTGGTTGAGATTCCAGAGAGCCAAATCGACGGTGTCTTGGAGCAGGCCGGGACAATTCCTCCGGCTACCCTGACGCGTTTCACGCAGGTGCTCTCTGACGGCCTGCGCCACTTCCGCGGGGTGACTTCGCCGCGTCTGCTGCTCGAGGTCCTCTGCGCGCGCATGCTCCTGCCCGCCACCGAAGATTCGGTGGAGTCGCTGCTTCAGCGCGTAGAGGCATTGGAGCACGGCAGGCCCGCGCTTGCCGACGGCTCGGGGGCCGCAACCCCCGCAGCGGCACCGGTGTCTTCCGATGCGGCGGGGGCCGATGCTTCGCCGATGCAGTCTGGCCAGTCGGGCCAGTCGGGCCAGTCGGCTCGGGAGGCGTGGCGCCAGCGGAATGCCCAGCGTAAGAAGGGTGCGCAATCGGCGTCGGCCACTCGGAGCGGACGTACTGAGCAGGCGGGACCTGCGGAGGTTCAGGGACAGACACAATCGCAACCCAAGCCAGAATCGCAGCCGGCGGCTCCGGTGTCGCAGGAGCAGCAGTCTGAACCAGCTGCAACAGCAACCGCAGCGCCCACTACGCAACCTACGCAACCTGCGCAACCTGCACAGTCTGCGCCGACCGAATCAGTTGAGCAGTCTCAGCAGGCTGAACAACCGCAGCAGTCGGCACCGACTCAGCAGCCTGAATCGGCTGAGCAGCCGATGTCCGAGGAAGAAGCTCAGGCAGAGAAGATTCGTGAATTCCGTCGGAAGATGGCGGAGCATGCCCGGATTAGCGAGCAGCAGACTCGGGCACAGCTTGCACAGGAACGTGAGCAGCAGACTCGTGAGCGTGAGGGCGAAGGCGGCTCGATGGCGATTGTCGAGGAGGAGCCAGTTGTCTCTGCCCCGCCAGCCCAGCCACCTCAGGCCGCCCAGCCCGAGCCCGAACAGCCCGCCCACGAGCCGGAGCAGGAATCACAGGTTCAGCAAGCACCTGAACCAGCGCCACAACCGGCTCCTGAACCAGCCCCCGCTGGTATCGAGGAAATCCGCCAGCACTGGCAGGAGATTCTCGCAGCCGTCGATGGTTCGCATGCGTTCCCCATTCGCGTACTGGCCGAGCAGGCAGTACCGCTCGATGTTGAAAACGACACGCTCGTCATCGGGCACAGCACGGGGGCGCTCGCTACCAGGCTCAATAGGCCTGATTATGCTCAGGCCCTGTCCGCTGCCGTGAAGCAGGTGACGGGCTTCAACGGCCAGGTGCACTGTGTCGTCGGTACGCGCCCGCGCGCACCGCGTTCAACAGCTACTGGTGGTGGTGCCGGGGAGGATGATTCGTCGTCAAGAGGTTCGTCCTCGCTGAACGACACCGACCCTGCACAGACACCAGCAGCACCCGCACAGCCAGAGCCAGCACCGCACCCTCAACGGTCTTCGGCCTACGCATCTGTCGCGGAGCGTCGCGCAAAAATCGAGGCCGCCAAGCGCGCCGCGATGGGACAGCAGGCAGGCTACGACCAGTCGGCGCAGTCGCATCAGCAAAATCAGCCAAATCAGCTAGCTCAGCCAAGCGAGCTGGCTCAACCGAATCATCCGAACCCGAACCAGAACCAGCAGCCGCAACAGCAACCAAACCAGCCGCAGCCCCAGTCATTCCTGCGCGCAGCCCAGGCCAATGCGCAAGCGAATGCCCAGGCAAACGCCCAAACACAGGCCGATCAGGATTCGGGCTTCGGCGGCGTCCCGCTGCCACCAGAGCCGATGGAGGAGTTCGCTCCGCCGGAAGGCGCAGATGGCTACGGCGCGCACGCGCCGTCCAACACCAACGTCAACGCCAACACCAACGCCAACTACAACACCGCCTACAACCAGGTTCCCCAAAACTCGCAGGACAACAACTACGAAGAGGACACCTCCGAGTATTTCGAGGCCGTGAATGAGGTCGGGTCGCTCGATCACCGTTCGCTAAAGGACGTGGTCATGGAGATGCTGGAAAAGGAGCTGGGAGCCAAACCGCTCAATGACCTCTAGAGCCGTTAGAATGGGGCGGCGACGCGCGTCGTAAAGCATGGGCGATAAGTCCGGGAGCGTGCGCGTAACTACAAATCAGCACGTAAAAAGCACAATAGTTAGGAACGTTAGTTATGACTCAGCCAGATATGAACGCAATTCTGCAGCAGGCACAGCAGATGCAGGCGCAGCTGCAGGCAGCACAGCAGGAGATCGTCGCTTCCACCATCGTCGGTGAGGCTGGCGGCGGCCTGGTCAAGGTGACTATGCAGGGCTCGGGCGAAGTCACGGACATCGCCATTGACCCGAAGGTCGTTGACCCGGAGGACATCGACGGTCTGCAGGACCTGGTCCTCGCTGCTTTCCAGGACGCTACCGCTAAGGTGCAGTCGCTGGCGGAGCAGAAGATGGGCCCGCTGTCGCAGGGCTTCGACGGCCTCGGCGGCCTGGGTTTCTAAATTAGCTGTTCAGGTAAGTATTTCTAGGTAATTATCATTGTTCGAAGGACCACTCCAAGATCTCATTGATGAGTTCTCGCGCCTGCCGGGCATCGGCCCGAAGTCAGCTCAGCGTATCGCTTTCTACCTGATGAAGGCGGAGCCGGAGGACATTGGTCGGCTCCAATCCGCGCTGGGTCGGGTGCGCGAGGGTGTGCAATTCTGCCGGGTCTGCGGCAACATCTCGGAAAACGACGTGTGCCAGTACTGCTCGGACACACGCCGCGACCGAGGCCTGGTGTGCGTCGTCGAAGAGGCGCGCGACATCCAGGCCATCGAGCGCACGGGCGAGTACAACGGTCGCTACCACGTGCTCGGCGGGGCGCTCGATCCGCTCGGCGGCATCGGTCCGAACGAGCTCAACATCCGCACGCTGCTGCAGCGCATCGCAGGCGTGCTTGACGACGTCGACGAGACCCAACCCCCTGAAATCCACGAGGTCATCATCGCGACTGACCCCAACACCGAGGGCGAAGCGACCGCGACCTATTTGGCCAGGCTGTTGCGGGACTTCCCGGATCTCGAGGTCACTCGGTTGGCCTCCGGCATGCCGCTGGGCGGCGACTTGGAGTTCGTCGATGAACTCACTTTGTCCCGCGCGCTGACGGGCCGGCTGAAGGTCTAGGCGCAACACCGGCCCCGTCCAGTCAGCCCGGCCGGTCGCGCGAAACCACAGAAACTAGCGCTCGCTCTTCGGCCGTGGCTTGGACAGGATGCGCTCTTCGCGCAGCTTGTCCACAACCTCGATGTCCAGCGGAGCCAGGCTCGCCAGGTCCTGGCCGGTTGCGCGGGCCAGCAGCAGATCAGCAAGCTGCGGATTGCGAGCCAGCACCGGTCCGTGCAGGTAGGTGCAGATAATCGAGCCCTGCACCGCGCCCTCGGCGCCACCGGCAGGCGTAAGTGCAGAAACGTCCACTCCCGGAGCAATCCCGGAGTCCGCCTGTTCCACTTCCGGGCCGGAGTTGCCGACGCCACGGACAACACGACCAAGTGGCTTCGCATCGGTACCCAGGGTCGTGCGACCCATATGGTTTTCGAAACCAGTCAAAGGGCTGGCATCGACGTCGTCAAGCAAACCGTTCGCGGGATCGACGAGCGTGCAGATTTCGCCGATTGCGCGCGATTCCAGCGAATCGGTGGTGCAGTCGACAAGGCCGAGACCTGCGACATCGCGTCCGCCCGCGCGGAAAGAATTGCCGAAAATCTGGAAGCCCGCGCAAATCGCCAGAATCTGCTTGCCGGCTGCGGCGGCCTTCTTAATGCCGCCGTCGTTAATCAGATGCTCCACCGCGATAGTCTGCGCGACGTCCTCGCCGCCGCCGACGGTGTAAATATCGAGGTCGGTGGGGACGGGATCGCCGAGCTTAATCGGGACGATTTCGGCATCAATCCCGCGTATCCGCGCGCGTTGCCGCAGCACCAGCGCATTTCCGTCATCGCCATAGGTGCCCAGGACGTCCGGGAGGATCAGGCCGATAGACAGCTCGCTCATTTACTTTTCCTCCTGTGCTCGTTCGATGTCGCGCTTCAGATCGCGGAAGGCGGTGTAGTTCGCCAGCACCTCAACTCGGGTAACGCTTGACGACGACCCCCGCGCCTCACACGACCGGATCGCCTGCAGCGGATTTGCGACCAACCTCGCATCGATGCCCGCATACAGCAACCGCACCGCGAGGTCAGTTCCGCGTTCGCCTGCGGACAACACATCCATGCCGTCGAAGTCCTCGAAGCGGACATCCCACAGCCAGGACAAATCCTCGCCGTCGGCGACGTGACCGTTGACCGCGATGACCACTGCATCCGCGGTGCGGTCGACCATCGACAGCGCCTCCTGCCAGCCGGCCGGGTTCTTGGCCAGCAGCATGCGGACGTGCTTCTCGGCGCCCTTGTCATCCCGCACAATCATGGTGGAGTAGCGACCCGCGACGTTGTCGACGGTCTCGGTGGCGCGGAGGGATTTCTCCAGGTCCGCGCCCATATCGACCGCGCCCGCAATTGCCATGGTGGCGTTGCCACGGTTGGCGTTGCCCGGCAGTGTGAGGTTCATCGGCAGGGTATCGCCAGCAGGCGTGATGACGCCCTCCGCAGTGATGCGGTAGTCCGGTTCTGGGCGCTTGAACTCTGAGCCGTCCGGGAGTGGCTTCACGGCATACCAGTTGTGGCCGTCCTGGATGATGGGGCCGCCGGTGCGCGGGGAAGAGGTGGCATCGTTGGTCCAGCCACCGCCCGCGGAGACCCAAACAACCTTCTTGGCGTCCCACGCAGCCGATGCGATGAGTGGGTCGTCGCAGTTGGCGATGACCGTCGCCTGCGGGTTCGCATCCACCGCAGCGCGGAGTGTGGCCTCAATCTTGTTGATCTCGCCGACGCGGTCGAGCTGGTCGCGGGAAAGGTTCAGCAGCACCAGGACCTGCGGTGTCAGATCATTTGCGATGTGCGGAACGTGCAGCTCATCGACCTCCAGGACCAGGCTGTCCGCATCGGGAGTGGCGAGCAGCGCGGAGATGATGCCCGCGTCCATGTTGTCGCCACCCTCGTTGGTGGCCACATTGTGGCCAGCGGCGCGCATGGCGGCCGCGAACATGCGGGTGGTAGTGGACTTGCCGTTGGTGCCAGTGATGATTGCGGCCGGGCGTCCCTTACCGAGGGAAGCCAGAATGCGCGGGTCAATCTTCTGCGCAATCAGGCCACCGATCATGCCGCCCGCGCCGCGACCGGACTTTCGGGAGGCCCAGGTGGCGGCGTGAGCGGCGGCAGTCGCAAACCGTGCGCGCAGGCTCGGGGAGCTTGCACGGTCGCGACTGTGGTCACTTACGTCATTATGTGAAGTGCCTTCTTTCATAACTGTGTATTTTACTGTGAATAATTCGCAGAACGAATGCGCTGGGCATAAAGCCCTAGCCCTACTTCTCCATCTCGCCGACCAGCCGCAAAAACGCCTCATCGGAAACAATCGGAATGTCCTTCCGATGCGCATGCATGGCCTTGCCCGTCAGTTGATCCGGCGTCACATCCGCCGGCCGGTTACACACCAGCACTGACGACTCGCGAGTGACCTTCTCCGAGTACGCCAGCCCAGCCCGCACACCCGCCGCAATCAGCTCATCCGGGTCCAGCGATACCTCTGGCGCCACGACGAATTCCATACCCTCCATAAGCTTCCGCCCCGGCGTGTAGCGGCCGGGATTTTCTACCGGTCGCGGTGCCTCCATTGCGTCGACACGCACTGCCGAGCGCTGCAGGCCCACAATGTCCTCGCGCAGCTGGTCGGGCGTGTACATGTTCAGGGTTGCGCCCTCGTCCAGCCCGCCTTGTGCGCGGAACAGCGCAAGCGTGGTGGTGACATCATCCAACGTCCGCACCCGCTCCGGCACCGAGATGCCGGCAATCGACGCCTCGGGTGAAGGCACATCGAGGCCGTAGGCGCGCGCGACAGCGCGCAGGCGTGCGTCGTCAAGCCGTTTTCCCTGGCGACGCGCCGTTTCCAACGTATCGGCAATCCGTGCCGGCGCCGGAATTCGCGCGACGCGAGTGCGCGTACGACGACGACCCCGCTTATTCCGCGCGGATCGCTCACGATTCGCTTGACGACGGGCCCTCTTGGCCTCGGTAACTATAAAACCCCAGACCAGCGGCGCATTATGAGCAACCAACGTGCGCCCATCGAGCGCGTGCGCGAGCTTGGCCTGGATTACCCCGAACTTCGGAGCCCCCTCGAAGTCCGCGGGCTCGAGGCCGTGGAGATGCGTCGGGCCGGGGTCTTCGGTGGGATCGATGACGACATGCCAGGTGTCGACGATGTTGCCACTCTCATCGGCTGTGGACACTCCCAGACTGACCAGCCGAGACGTCTTGGGATGGATGCCCGTGGCCTGGATGGACACGATTGCGTAGGGAGCTTCCTCCGCCGAGGAGAACTGTTTGTGCTCGTCAGCGGCCTTTGTGGCGGCGGTTTCGGTTGGGGCGGTTGCTGGTGTTTTCGCTTTCGCTCCCGACGCGCGTTGAGAACGGCGACGATTCCGCCGCCGCCTCTTCGTCTGAGAAGAGGCCCCAGTCGCTTTGCGCTCCTCGCGCGCCGATTCAGTCATGCCTCAAGACTAGCGGGTGCGCTCACCCGCGGAGAAAGTGACCAGCTTTATAGCACCTTAAGCAAAATTTTTGCGACGAAACTGCTATAAACCTGGTCAGTAACTTGGGTGCCTAATCGGAAGGACCGGGGGCCGGTCACACGGGTCCGATAAGCCACGCAAACTACAAAAAACCACACAAGTCCCAAAGTTTCTCCCCCGGCGGGGTGCTTAGCCGAAAAGGAATGGAACCGTAAGGACGATTTCTGCGCCTTATTAAATAGGGGCCACTAAATAGGGCCACGAACCAAGGCCACGAACAGGGGCCGAAATTACTACGGCAGGGCAATAACCACAGGGCGGGGGAGAAATGGGCAACAGGAAACGTAAGCAGCTGGTGGCGGATCAGTATGGAATCATTAGGCCGGACAACCAGCCGGGGGACGGATACCGCGAGGTCGCAAAGCAAACGCGGGCCGGTTATCTGGAGCGACTTTGCCGAGGCCACTATGTAGCCGCGCAAGCCTGGGAAGGGCTCCACCGCGAGGAACGCCTGGCTATTACTGCTTTGGCGGTGGTCTCCGAGACGTCGTCAGGCGTTATATCGGGAGCTGCAGCGCTGGCCTTGCACGGTTCGTGGGTGCTGGTGCGCGACGCGAAGATCGTGGTCGTGGGCGGGAGTCAGAAGTTCCACGGCATCGACTATTGCATGCGCCTGCGCTCGGAGATCCACCTGGATCACACGCAGGGGCTCGCGGACCGGCGGGTGGCGGTGCTCGCGCGTGCGGCGTTCGATGAGTGTCGCGTCCGGTTCAGGCAGAAGGGGCCGGAGTCCGTGTCGTGGCGGGCGGCAGTGTTGGCCGTCGAAGGTGCGCTGCGACATGGCGCCACGCGCGATCAGTTTGAGGAGATGCCAGCGCATTATCCCAGCGTGCGGGGCCAAGAGCTGTTTCACCGTGCGCTTGCGGTCTGTCATGGTCGCTGCGAAACGCCCGGTGAGGCGCTGACTAAAGCCGCTCTTCTCGAGCTCGGCCTGAAGTTCCACGAGCAAGCCGAAATTTGGACTCGCGGCACCAGCCACAATCCGCCGCATTTTCTCGCCCGCGTGGATTTTTATATCCCCGACCTGCTGCTTGTCGTGGAGTTCGATGGCCACATCAAGTATTCGGCGAGCGAGGTCGCGCCGACGCCTGCGGCCCAGTCCGAGCTGCTCACGCGGGAGACCTACCGTGAGCGTTCGCTGCGCACAACGGGGCTCGATGTCGCGCGGGTGGTGTGGAAAGAAGTGGAATCGCACGCCATTCGCTTATCGACGCTCCGTTCAATCCTCATCGAGCGCGAACGCGTCGTAGCCGCAGGTGGGGTGACTTTTCGTGCGGATGTGCGCAATGCCGGTCCGTTGATTGGGTAGCGGGGCCAAGGAGCTGTTGGATAATTGGGCCGCTGGATAGTTTGCCCCAAAAAGAAACTGACCCGGTCTATAGCAGATTCGGCCTCAAATTCGGGCCGGAAGCGCAATAAACCTGGTCAGTAACTCTGTGGAGTTTAAGCCAGAGCGCGGTTGACCGCGCTGGTGACTGCCTTCAGCGATGCGTAGGTGATGGAACCGGCGATGCCGGAGCCCCAGACCTTGGTGCCATTGACATCTGCGAGGACGTAGGCCGCTGCCTCGGCGTCGTCACCTGCGGTGCGAGCGTGCTGGACGTACTCCTGAACCTCGACATTGATGCCGAGCTTCTCCAGCGCGTTGGCGTAAGCGGCCAGCGGGCCGTTGCCGACACCCTCGACGGTCTGCTCCTTGCCCTCGTAAACGATGTGAGCCTTGATCTTGGTGGCGTCCGACTCGTTCTGAGCTGCATCAACAGTCAGAGCAATCTGCTCGAGCGGTGCCTCGCGGTCCAGGTACTCACCGGCGAAGATGTCCCAGATGGCCTTGGAGTTGACCTCGCCGCCTTCGGCATCGGTGACAGCCTGAACGACGGAGGAGAACTCGACCTGCATGGAGCGCGGCAGATTCATGCCGTGGTCGGTCTTCATGATGTAGGCCACGCCGCCCTTGCCGGACTGGGAGTTCACGCGGATAACGGCCTCGTAAGAACGACCGACGTCCTTCGGGTCGATAGGCAGGTAAGGAACTTCCCAGGTCACCTCGCGCATTTGTTCGTCGGAAAGCTCCTTGACAGCAGCGCCCGGGCGGACCTTGTCCGCCATTGCGTCGAGGCCCTTGTTCACGGCGTCCTGGTGGGAACCGGAGAAAGCCGTGAAGACCAGGTCGCCGCCGTACGGGTGGCGCTCCGGAACGCGCAGCTGGTTGCAGTACTCGACGGTACGGCGAATCAGGTCGATGTCGGAGAAGTCGATTTGCGGGTCGACGCCCTGGGTCAGCATGTTCAGGCCCAGGGTGACCAGGCAGACGTTACCGGTGCGCTCGCCGTTGCCGAAGAGGCAGCCCTCGATGCGGTCGGCGCCGGCCATGTAGCCCAGCTCGGCGGTGGCGATGCCGGTGCCGCGGTCGTTGTGGGGGTGCAGGGACAGAATGATGGAGTCGCGGCGGTTGAGGTTGCGGTGCATCCACTCGATGGAGTCTGCGTAGACGTTCGGAGTGATCATCTCCACGGTCGACGGCAGGTTGATGATGATCGGGTTCTCCGGCGTCGGGTCGATGACATCCACCACGGCGTCGACAACTTCCTTGGCGTACTCAACCTCGGTGCCGGTGTAGGACTCCGGTGAGTACTCCCAGCGCCAGTTGGTGTCCGGGTAGTCCTTTGCGATGGTCTTAATCAGCTCCGCCGCGTCGGTGGCAATCTTCTTAATCGCGTCCTTGTCCTTACGGAACACAACATCGCGCTGCAGAATCGAGGTGGAGTTGTAGAAGTGAACGATGACATTCTTCGCGCCGGCACATGCCTCGAAGGTGCGGCGAATCAGGTGCTCGCGAGCCTGGACCAGAACCTGGATGGTGACGTCGTCCGGGATCATGTTCTTCTCAATGATCTCGCGCACGAAGTTGTAGTCAGTCTGGGAAGCGGACGGGAAGCCGACCTCAATTTCCTTGTAGCCCATCTGGACCAGCAGCTCGAACATGCGGCGCTTGCGCTCCGGGCTCATCGGGTCAATCAGTGCCTGGTTGCCGTCACGCAGGTCGACGGCACACCACACCGGTGCCTTGGTAATGCGCTTGTCCGGCCAGGTGCGATCCTTCAGCTGGAAGTCCTGAACTTCCTGGTCGTATGGCAGGTAACGGTTGGTTGCCATCTGGGAGTTGCGCTGCTTGTTCCAAGCAGGCTGTCCTTCCGGAATCTCGCCAGCGGGAGTGGAGATTACAGAGGGAGCGGAAATAAAAGCATCAGAGGGAGTCATGTTGTGGGCCTTTCTAATTCGGACTTTTCTTGTAGGCCGGCACAACTAACTCCGCGACGGGGAGCCGGCCTTAAATCCAAGCCCCGCCGCGGCATAGAAGCAGTAGTCCGCGTTGCATGTGATGTACCTTACCCTGATGGTGTGCTGAATTTCATCATTCGGGGGATTTGCGGGGTGAAAAGGCGCTGAGATTCCGGTCGAGTGAAAGCCTCCGAGGTCTTGGCAATGGTGTCGCCGAAAGTGAATGGCGTTGTGGTCAGTCGACCCGGCCAGCCCCACCCGGCCAGCCTCGCCCACTGAACCCACCGAACCCACCCATCAATAGTTCTAAAACTAGTACCAATGTATTTAGCGGGGTAAAGATGATAGCGTCCTAAAGGTGCAAACTAGCTGGTCTATTCTTAAGCGAGACTTGCGCCGTCTCCGCAATAGCCCAAGAGTGTGGGTCATCGTCATCGGCGTGATGATTACCCCTGCCTTGTATTCCTGGTTCAACATCCCGGGTTTCTGGGATCCGTACGAGCACACCGAGAACATCGGTGTGGCAATTGTGAATGAGGACAAGGGCGCGAGTTCCACGGTTACTGGAAGCCTTAATATCGGTCACCAGGTGGTCAAACAACTAAAAGAAAATCATGAACTTGGCTGGCAGTTCTCCGATGCCGAGAAAGCAGAACGAGACCTAAAGCGCGGTAAGGTCTATGCCTCAATCACTATTCCGCCGAATTTCTCGCAGGAAATGGTCGACCTGATTCAGGGGCAGGGACATCCGGCGAAGCTCAAATACAGCGCCAACCAAAAGATCAATGCGATCTCGCCGCACATTACAGCGCAGGGTGCGTCTGGCATCGATGGTCAGATTTCCGCAGCCTTCAATAAGGAAATCGCGAAAGCCGTCACCGAGCAGGTCAAGGAAGCCGGCGGTCAAATGCAGGGCCGGTTCGATGCTGCTCGACTCAATTCCGCCGACGCTTTCCAGGATGTCGCTGATGCGGTGGCTAGTAGTCGTGATGAAGTCGGCGCTATCCAGGAGCAGATTGGCGATCTGCAGCCGACGATTGCGCAGATCAAGAAAACTCTTGGCAGCGTAGATACGGCCCTCGACGATGCCCAAGATGCGTTGACGCAGGTGCAGGCAATCACTGGCGAACTCAACAACGAGGTCCTGAATTTCTCCGCGGATCTCAACGATGCCTACCTGCAGGGCAGTACCGCTCTGGTCGAGGGCACCGGTAACGCCAATGCCGCAATCGGCGCGATGACCGGCAATCTGCAGGGCGCAATTGCCCGTTCGGGTTCGGCTACAGCTGCGGCGGAGGACATCGTCAAGCAGGCGGATCAGGTCATTGGTGGGCTGAATTCGCTGTTGGATGCCAGCCCCCTCAACGAGCAAGATAAGCAGGCCATTCAACGCACGATTGATGCCCTCAGCGAAAGCAACGCCACCAATAAAGAGCTGGTGGAGGGCCTGAAGAATGTCTCTGGCTCGGCGCAGGGAACTCTCGACTCCCTCAACGCCACCAGCGAGGCGTTGGCGCAGGCCACTAAGGATGGCAAGGCTGCCTCGGATCAGATCCGCCAGGCTTCCCAGGACGCACTCCCGCAGTTGAGCAGGGCGCTTAATCAGCTCAACGCGCGCGTGGGTTCGTACGCGGCGGCGCTCGGCGCGCAAAAAGACACCGTCCAGGAAACGTCCGCGCTTCTCGACGCTACGAGTGGGCAGCTTTCCGCTGCGACTCAGGTCCTCGAGAGCTTCAAGGCTGACCTTGATGGCGTACGCGATGGCCTGGAAACCGCGCGTCTCGATGTTCTTACCCTGGGTACTAACGAAGAGCGCGAAGCCATGAACATGGTCAATGACCTCGACCCCGAGGGAATTTCGCAGTTCCTGAGCGATCCGGCCGAAATCCGGACTGAGGCCGTGTTCCCGGTGGATCACTACGGTTCGGGTATGGCGGCGCTGTTTACCAACCTGTCGTTGTGGATTGGTGCGTTCATCCTGATTGTGATTTTCCGCGTGGAAGTTGATGCGGAAGGTTTCAAGGAAATCACGGTCGGCCAGGCGTACATGGGCCGCACCTTGCTGCTGGGCATCATCGCTATTTTCCAGGCGCTGATTGTCTCGATCGGTGACATCGTCATTGGTGTTCAGAATGTCAGCGCGGTTGCGTTCGTCCTCACCTGTGTCGTGGTGGAGTTATGTTATCTCGCCATTATTTACAGTTTGGTGGCGGCATTTGGGCACGTGGGACGCGGTATCGCCGTGGTGCTCGCGTTTATCCAAATCCCTGGTGCCGCCGGTCTCTATCCAATTGAGATGACTCCGGACTTCTTCCAGGCACTGAATCCGTTCTTGCCGTTGACCTACGGTATTGATGCTCTCCGCGAGACTATTGGTGGTTTCTACTCGAACTACTACCTGAAGAACATGCTCACCTTGATGGTCATGGCAGTGATCGCCTACGTGGTGGGCTACTGGCTGCGCCGCAGCTTGTCCTCGGTCAACATCTTGGTTAACCACCAGCTTGAAGAGGGCGGTCTGGTCAACAACGAAGAAGTCCACCTGGTCGGTAGTGGGTACAAGCTCAGTGACCTGGTCTTCGCGCTGCGCAACCGCGAGGAGTACCAGACGCGAGTCGATGAGCGGATGGAGAACCTGCGTGGCAGTTACACGCTGTTCATGCGCATTGCCATTGGTGTCGCAGTGGTCGCCCTGGTGGTACTGGGTATTCTGGCCCGCAACTACCCGAATCAGAAGGCCCTGTTCTTCGGTCTAGCCTGCGTGTTCGTACTGCTCTGTGTCGGCTATGTCGCTGTTCGTGAGTACGTCAAGCAGTCTGTGATTCACGCCCAGGAACTCAGCGAGCTGTCGGAGGAAGAGCTGCGCGCCTACATGGAGCACCAGACTTCCCATCCGCATGCGTACTCGTTGGAAAATGCTGGCGATACGTTTGAGCCACAGACGAAGGTGTCGTCGGCAAGCGTGAAGACTTCCCCAGAAGGTGAAGCCTAATGAGAAACGTTCTTGAAATTGTGCGGAACGACTTTCGGGTGATCCGCCAGAACACGATGACCGGCATCATGGTTTTCGGTCTGGCACTGATTCCGCTGCTGTTCACCTGCTTTAACGTGCTGGCCAGCTGGGAACCGTTTGAGAACACCGAGAAGCTGAAGATTGCGGTCGCCAGTAATGACCGCGGCCATCGCACGGATATTGGTGCGATTGACCTCAACTTGGGCAATGAGGTGCTGTCGAAGCTGAGCCGTAATCACGACATTGACTGGCGGATTACGAATTCCGATGACGCCATCGATGGCACCAAGTCCGGTGACTACTACGCGGCAATCGTGCTTCCGGAGAACTTCAGTACCGAACTGATGACCTTCTACGTCCGCGGTACCGAGGCGCCGACGCTGACGCTGTATACGAATGAGAAGAAGAACGCGCTGTCGTCGATCATTACGGGCAAGGGTGCCAGCGGCGTTATTCAGGAGATTGATAAGAACTTCACGCAGGTCGTCGCCAGCGTTGGTTTGGGCGCAATCACCTCGCTGGATGAGTACCTGGACACCTCCGACTCCAAGCAGGCACTGACGCGCGTGCAAAACCGCGTTGATGACACCGCCGCGCGACTGCGCACCGGTGCGCAGACTGCTCGTTCGCTGTCCACACTGGTGGAGACCACCGTGCCGCTGGTGGAGACCGCGGATTCCATTTTGGAAAACGCTGGTGCACGGATGGATGGTCTGCGCAGCGGTGCCAGCGATGGCAATGCAGCCAGCGATCTGGAAGCCGCGGTCGGCAATGTTCGCGGCTCGGTTAGCACGGCGCTCGACGCAACGCAGGCGAGCTACGAAGGCGTGCGCGACCGGGTCAACGAGCTTGTCGACGGCACCCAGGCCACCAGCAGCGCTACCGCGGATACCTTTGATGCGATGGCGGCCAAGTTCGGCCAGCAGGCCGATGGTCTGACTGCGATGCGCGACCGCCTGGAAGACACCGTTGGACCAGCGGTTCCGGATGTTGCCAAGCCGGGCTATGATCGCGCTATCTCGGACTTGAATGCCTCCATTGCTCGCACCCGCGGCCTGCAGGAGAGTTTCTCCGCCGTGGCGGCGGATTTGCGTGGTGGCCGGGATACGGGATCGTCGATAAGCCAGGCGAAGAATGCGTTTACGGCTGCGATTGCCGCAGTCCAAAATGCCAAGAACTCCTACGAACAGAACCTGCGCCCGCAGATCGACGCGCTGTCGGAGCCGGTGTCGCGACTGAGCAATGACATCGAGGTCATTGGCGAGGACATTCGTGGCATCCGAGGTACGCTTTCTGGTTCGCCGGTGGATACGCTGCGTAAGACCAGCGCTGCCACGATGGGCTTGAGCAACCGCTTTGATGATCTGGCCGCTCGCTTCGATGAGATCCACAACGCGCTGGAAGAGGCGAAGGACACCGGTGATCTCTCGCGCATTGCCGCGGCCATCGGTGACGACCCCAGTGCGCTGGCAGCGCAGTTGGCCGCGCCGGTGCAGGTCGAGGAAGACCCCGTCTTCCCAGTCCAGAGCTTCGGTGCGGGCATGGCGCCGTTCTATGCGACACTCGCACTGTGGATCGGTGCGCTGCTGTCGTCAGTGCTGATTCGCACCACGGTGCGTAGCCGCGGCGCTCAGAAGGTCGGCGACGAGGTCGAGGCCGCGCTCGATGATGCGCAGAGCGATGAGGCGCTCGATGATGCTGACGCTGAGGCCGACGAGTCCAGCGACCAGCAAATCAACGCTGCCCAAACCGATGACTACACCCGCGTCGAGAAGTACTTCGGCCGGTTCGCCACCTTCGCCACCGTTGGCCTGGTTCAGGCCACGCTGATGGTGTTGGGACTCCAGGTGTACGTGGGCATCGATCCCGCACACCGATTCCTGATGCTGCTGGCCGGCTGGATAATCTCGCTGGTATTCATGATGATCGTCTTCTCGTTCGTCTTCACCTTCGACAACGCCGGCAAGGCCATCTGCGTGCTGCTATTGGTGATGCAGGTATCGGCCGCGGGCGGTGCGTATCCGCTGCCATTGGTGCCGCAGTGGGTCCAGAATATTGGTCCCTGGCTACCGGGCACTTACGCAATTGATATGTTCCGCAGCTCAATTGCCGGTATCTATGAGGCCGATTACTGGAAGCTGATGTTCATGTTGGCGCTGTTCATCATCCCGTCGCTGATCTTGGCGCTTGGCCTCCAGCGCATCTTTGAAAAGGGAATCAACGATATTAAGAAGGCCATCGAGGAGACGAAGGTGATGGCCACCTCGTAAGCGGCCTATTCCTTCGGCTCGTCCTTCTCCGCCTCGCTCTCGCCGTCGCGCGAGAGCTTCCGCAGCCACCAAATCAGCAGCGCAATAATCACGGCAGCCGCTGCCAGGATGGCCCACATCCACCACTGCCACTGCGAACCGCTGCCGTCGAACACGGATTCCTCGTCAGGATCCATCGGCACCTGGTGCCCCGTCACCAGAAGGCGGTGTGTATTAACGCCGTAAGGCGTGCACGTAATCAACGTGATCAGGTCTTCTCCGGGGACACGTCGTAAAGCATCGGTTTCATCCGGCTTTACGACGGCTACGTCGTGGACCTCATACTTCAACTTGTGGCCCGCGACTGCGATGTAGAACGCGTCGCCCTTTTTCACTTTGGTGAGGTTGTCCCACAGCGTCGCATTTTGCAGACCCGTATGCGCAGACAGTGACGCGTGGCGACCTTCGCCGTTACCCACGCCGCCGACCGGGAAGTCGGTGCCATAGAGGTGTCCGACACCCCGTTGCAGCGCCTTTTCCGACGTGCCGTGGAAAATGGGCAGGTCAGAGTTGATGGACGGGATGACGATGCGGCCGAGTGCGTCGGTGTCGGCGAGTACGTCGAGGTAGTGGCGATACCGCTGGTACTCGGGCGAGGACTCGTCATCGGTGGTGGTCCAGGCGTCGGTGGGGTTGACCTCGCCGAGTCTGGCGTTGTACTCGTGGGCCTCGTTCCAGGCGGTGTCCAAGACCTCGGGAGGGGCGGCTTTTTCCAGTTTGGAGTACTCATCCGCAGCGCGGGACTGCTGGAAGTTGTTCCACTGCGTTGCGACAACCGGGTACAGCAGCACACCCAAACCGACAATGATTAGCAGCAGGGCGATGATGGTGTTCGAATTGAGCTTCTTGCCCTTTTGTTTGCTGTTTTGTTTGCTTTTCATAGCGGCTTTGGGGCTTTCTCTCCTGGAGCAGTTCCCGATTGGGGACCGCTAGGCCGACGAATCCTATGTATTAATCACCAATGTAGGTGATGTGGTGTGGCGGGGTGGTGGAGTCGGTGGTGTCGGTGGTGTTGGCGGTGTTGGAGGTGTTGGTTGCGGTGGCCTCTGCCGGCCGGGCTGCCAGGGCAATCGTTGCGGCAATCATGGTTGCCAACGCGATAAACAGTGCCACCCACTGCACACCAACGGCCTGGAAGCGTTCGCCCAGGACGATGTATCCCAAGGTGAAGGCCACAATCGGTTCGACCACGGTCATCGCTGGTAGCGATGCCTGCAGGGGGCCGGCGTTGAAGGCGGCCTGCTGCAGGCCGACACCGATGACCGCCAGCGCCACGAGTAGCCAGAGTTCCCAGGAAAGCAGGAGTTGGACCAGTCCATCGTTGACATAGGTATCAATCACGGACTTGGACAGGAGTGCGACGAACCCATACAACCAGCCGGTTGCCGTTCCGAGCAATAGGGCTTTCGGGTTTTGACGCAGAATTCCTCGCTGTTTTGTACCTGTGCTACCGCTGGGACCGTTGCTGCCTGCGCTACCTCCCATGCCTGTGTTGGGCCACTGAACTGCGGCAGCGTAAAGCCCGCAGGTGACCACGCCACCGGCGGCAAGAGCCCATCCCCACAGGTAGGTAGGAATATCGGTGGAGCCGGCAGTCGGCTTGCCGAGCAATACCAACGTCGCCACCGCAAAAGTAAGCGCTACCGACCAGATCATCTCTGACCGCGAAATCCGCCGACCATTCACCTTCGCTGCCAGCGGGAGTGTGAGCATCAGCTTCATAACCAACAACGGCTGTACCAGGAGCAACGTGCCAAACGCCAACGCTGCGACCTGAAATACATACCCGGCAATCGCCAAAGTTGAGCCTAGCCACCAGCGTGGCAGCTTCAGGGTCTTCGCCACTCCGCGAAGTGTGCTGGTGCCCTCTTCCAGTGTTCCGGAGAGATTGTGGCGGATGACGGTTCCCCACGCGATGCTGAGTGCAGACAGCAGAGCCAGTATCGCAGCGAGAAGGTCATTGTTCACGTAGGAAATGCTAGGCATGCAACACTTGTCATGTCCACTTCGCAGGGTTTAGCGGGGCAGTGCTTGGTGTCGCATTTCTCGCCGCATTCCCCGTCGCATTCCCCGTCGTGCCTCGGAAAATAGCTGACTCGACCGAGAAACTGGCTGAGCCCGGGAGTTCGGGAGTGAAACTGGCTGAGCCCGGAGTTCTTGGCACAGTACCGAGAGTTACTGACCTGGTTTATAGCAGTTTTGACGAGTTTCAGGCCTGATTTTTGCTATAAGCTTGGTCAGTTTCAAATTTGCAGCCCGCAGCCGCGTCCGATTCACACCCAACCACACCCCGCAAACCCCCACGCAGCCCACTCCAAAACCCCCACGCAACCCCCACAAGCTACGTTTTGGTAACCCACTATGTAATTACGAATGCAACTCAAGTAAATTGAATCAATAATAGTTACGTGCATATAGTTGCCTAGTTTTTGGAGGTTGCCGACCATGGCACTGGTTGTGCAGAAGTACGGTGGTTCATCCCTGGAGAGCGCCGAACGCATTCGTCGTGTTGCAGAACGAATTGTGGAAACCAAAAAGCAGGGCAATGACGTCGTGGTTGTGTGCTCGGCAATGGGCGACACCACCGATGAGCTTCTGGACCTCGCTGAGCAGGTCAACCCGGTCCCGCCGGGACGCGAGATGGATATGCTCCTGACCGCCGGTGAGCGTATTTCTAATGCGCTGGTCGCTATGGCGATTGCAAGCTTCGGCGCTTCGGCCCAGTCCTTCACCGGATCGCAGGCCGGTGTGATTACTACGGAGCGCCACGGCAACGCCCGCATTATTGAGGTCACTCCGGGTCGTGTCCGCGAGGCCCTCGATGAAGGCCATATCTGCCTGGTGGCCGGTTTCCAAGGCGTCAACCGCGAGACCAAGGACGTCACTACGCTGGGTCGCGGTGGCTCGGATACCACTGCGGTTGCTCTCGCTGCAGCGCTGGAGGCAGACGTCTGCGAGATTTACTCCGACGTGGATGGCGTGTACACCGCAGACCCGCGCATCGTGCCGGATGCCCAGCGCTTGGACACCATTTCCTTCGAAGAGATGCTGGAAATGGCCGCGGTCGGCGCGAAGATTTTGCAGCTGCGAAGTGTCGAATACGCCCGCGCGTTTAATGTCCCGTTGCGTGTGCGTTCGTCGTATAGCAATGACCTTGGCACCCTTGTTGATGGATCGATGGAGGATATCCCTATGGAAGAAGCAGTTCTGACTGGTGTGGCGCATGACCGCTCCGAAGCGAAGGTGACCGTGCTGGGCATTCCGGATGATCCGGGCCAGGCGGCGAAGATGTTCCGCGCGGTTGCGGATGCGGAGATTAACATCGATATGGTACTGCAGAACGTCTCCACCATCGCGGACAACCGCACTGACATCACTTTTACGTGCCCGCGCGAGGACGCTCCGAAGGCGATGGCGTTGCTGAAGAAGCTGCAGGCTGACAACGACTGGAAGGACGTGCTTTACGACGATCACGTGGGCAAGGTCTCCCTAGTCGGTGCTGGCATGAAGTCCCACCCGGGTGTGACCGCTACGTTCTGTGAGGCGCTCGCTGATGAGGGCGTGAACATCGACCTGATCTCCACCTCTGAGATTCGCATCTCGGTGCTGGTTAATGACCAGGATGTCGATAAGTCTGTGAAGGCTCTGCACGACGCTTTCAATCTCGGTGGCGACACTGAGGCTGTTGTTTACGCTGGTACGGGACGTTAAGGAGTTCTTATGACCACGATTGCTGTTGTTGGTGCCACTGGCCAGGTTGGCCGTGTGATGCGTACGCTGCTGGCGGAGCGTGATTTCCCGGCCGATAAGGTTCGTTTCTTCGCTTCTGCTCGTAGTGCGGGCAAGGAGTTGGAGTTCCGCGGCGAGAAGATTGTCGTCGAGGATGTCGCGGCTACTTCTGACGAGGACCTGAAGGGCATTGATGTCGCGGTGTTCTCCGCTGGCGGCACGCTGTCGAAGGAGCAGGCTCCGCGTTTTGCGGCTGCTGGCGCTGTTGTTGTTGATAACTCGTCGGCGTGGCGTAAGGATCCGGAGGTCCCGCTGGTGGTCTCCGAGGTAAACCCGGATGCGTTGCAGGACATTCCGAAGGGCATTGTCGCCAATCCGAACTGCACCACGATGGCCGCGATGCCGGTTCTCAAGCCGCTTCACGACGAGGCCGGGTTGCAGCGTCTGCGTGTGTCCTCCTATCAGGCGGTCTCGGGTTCGGGCCTTGCTGGTGTGAATACTCTGGCTGGCCAGGTGCGCGAGAACATCGACAACCTGGAGAAGCTGACCACTGATGGTTCGGCTCTGGTTGCGGAGGACTTTGGTCCGTATGTCGCCCCGATTGCTTTCAACGCGCTGCCGGTGGCTGGAAACTTTGTTGATGACGGTTCACTGGAGACCGATGAGGAGCAGAAGCTCCGCAATGAGTCCCGCAAGATTCTGTCTATCCCTGAGCTGGCTGTTGCTGGTACTTGTGTGCGCGTTCCGGTGTTCACTGGCCACACGCTGGTGATTCACGCTGAGTTTGAGAATGCTCTGTCCGTAGAGAAGGCAACCGAACTGCTGGAGTCCGCGCCGGGCGTGAAGGTCGTCGACGTTCCGAATCCGCTTGCCGCCGCTGGTGTGGATGAGTCCCTGGTGGGTCGTATCCGTGTCGATCAGTCGGTTCCGGAGGGGCGTGGCCTGGTGCTGGTTGTCTCTGGCGACAATCTGCGTAAGGGCGCTGCTCTGAATACCATCCAGATTGCGGAGTTGTTGGTCGCTGACCAGTAGTTGAGCGCAGTACTTAAAAGCGCAAAAAGTTAAGCCTCGGCACTTAGCGAACTTCGTGCTCTCAATGACAACTACTCCCCACTAGTCGGTAACTGATTTCTCAGTCCAACTAATGGGGAGCAGTTCACATTTGTTGCGGTAGGGGGCCTATTTTTTTCTTATTGACGCCCACGCTTTCCGCTTGGCTGCAGCGCCAGCGGAATGTGAGATTGTGCGAGCGCAGTGCTGGGGGGATTGCGTCACGGGAGGCGCCGGCGCCCTATTTGGCGGCGTGAGGATGTGCAGATGTCGCTAGACCGGGAATGCGTGGCCGACGGCGCCGTATTTGGGGCGCTAGCAGGGGTGAATGTCGCTAGAACGGGAATGCGTTAAAGACACTGATTTGCAGCTCCGCAAAACTGCAGGTCAGGGAATTGTCGCAAAATTCGGAGGCGCGCCTGTGTTGAAAGATTCCCGTTCTAGCGACATTTCGACCTTCGAAGTGCAACTTTTCCGACAGTTGGTGCCACGAGTTGCAATAGCGCGAGCATCTCGGCACTGAGAGCCAGGGTGGCGAGGGTGGCTAGGGTGGCCAGGGCGGTGACAGTGGCCAGGGTGGCTAGGGTGGCCAGAGTGGCGTCGGGTGGCCAGCGTGGCGACGGTGGCCAGGGCGGCGATGGAGTCGGTAGCGGCCGAGCAGGAAGCGGACTAACTTAGGGTAGCCTGTTGTGTGGTTAGCCTTACCTGTGTAATATAGACCCGATTACTGTGTTGGCCGTAGCCGAAAGAGGCCATCAGTCTCTTGGGGCTACGGGTACTTT
>NZ_CAMQAZ010000032.1 GCF_946998835.1 uncultured Corynebacterium sp.
ATTACCGCTGTAGTTGCTAGTGTCTCTGTCATGACATCGCGCGCTTTTTCCAACCGAATCCTGCGGTCAGTCGCAGCTATCGCCACGCTCGGCTTGACGACGTTCATCTACGCGAACCAAATCGAACTGCGCGCATTCAAGCTCCACCGTGTGCAAGTTCCCGTGCTGGCACCCGGCACGCTCGCCCGGGCGGGAAAGCGCGAGGGTGAACCTTTCCGGATTCTGCATGTCTCCGACTTCCACATGCTCCCCGATCAGAAGCTGAAGCAGAAGTGGGTTGCCAGCCTCGACGCTCTGAACCCTGACCTGGTGATTAATACCGGCGACAACCTGGGAAGCGACAAGGCCGTCCCAAGTGTCCTTACTGCGCTTGGCCCTCTGCTCAACCGTCCGGGTGCCTTCGTGTTTGGTACGAATGACTACTTCGCGCCGCGGCCTGTCAATCCGCTGAAGTACCTGACGGGCAAGAAGCGCAAGCCCTCACGTGTCGAACTGCCGTGGCGCGACATGCGTGCTGCGTTCATCGAGCGCGGTTGGCAGGATGCCACCCATGCGCGGCTGGAGTTTGTGGCAGGTGGCGTGAAGGTGGCGTTGTCCGGCGTGGATGACCCTCACCACGAGTTGGAAGACTATTCGCAGATCGCCGGTGCCCCGAATGCGGATGCCGACATCGCCATCGGCCTGTCACATTCCCCTGAGCCGCACGTGTTGGACTCCTTTGCAGAAGACGGCTACGACCTGGTGCTTTCCGGCCACACACACGGTGGCCAGGTCTGCTTACCTGGCGGAAAGGCCATTGTGACCAACTGCGGCATCGACCGCTCGCGGGCCTCGGGGTTGTCACGCTGGACCGAGAAGACATGGCTGCATGTCTCCAATGGTCTTGGGACTTCCCCGTACGCGCCGGTGCGCCTGTTCTGCCGCCCATCCGCGACCTTGATTGAGGTTGTGGAGCGGGATTCGTAGTTCGTAGGGTGGGTGCGGTTGGGGGCTGCGGCTACATCTGAGGGACTGAACCTGCACCACCGTCCACCCCATAGCCCGTTAAGCAGGCGTTTTGCATTCCGCCTCGGCATCGGGCTAAAGTAAGTCCTCGCAAGCACAGCACTGAGACGCATGTTCCCAGTTTGTGTCTGTGGCCTCGGGGTATGGCGCAGCTTGGTAGCGCGCTTCGTTCGGGACGAAGAGGCCGTGGGTTCAAATCCCGCTACCCCGACCAAGTAAAAACCCTCTCTCACCTAGAGTTATCCAAGTGCGGGAGGGTTTGTCATTCGCTACTTTTCGCCGCTGTTCAGGACTAATAGACAAAAAGTGCGTCTAGTTCTCAAGACAGTGACTGGTCAGCCCCCACTGCGGCAGCACCACAGCCCGGGGTTACGTGGCAAAACTGACAGCCCGAAAATTCACAACCCGAAAACTTACGGGCTGCAAATGTGAAACTGTGCAACTTTATAGCACTTTCATCCCATTTTTCGGGTCATTTTTGCCATAAGCGAGGTCACTAACTCGCATTGGTCCGCCACCGTTCATCACTGGTTTCACTATTTTTTCACTACTGAATCCACAGAGCTTCAACCCCATTCCCCCAAATGCCCCTTTCACCCCGCATGGAGCAATTTCGTGGCTGTTAACCTGTAGAAGTACGAACTTTTTTACAAGCAATGTGAAAGTAGCCCCCAAGTGACGCACCTGGCACCAGCTCTGGCATCAGCCAGCTCCTATACAGCCAGCCCACCGTCGGCGACCGCACCACCAGACCAGACATTGGCTTCTGAGTTTGCGTCCGGCGGCGTATCGGCAACATTGAATTCTTTAGATTCCGTTCTTTCTGCCCCGGCAACAATTACCACCCAAGCAGGCAGCGCCGCAGAGCACACAACAACGCTCGCAGCCCAAGCCGCCCAAGCAGCCCAAGCCACCACCGATAGCCTGACCCTCCTCTCGGTCCCGCTGTTAGTGGCGGTCGCCTTAGCCCTGACCCCGCTGTTTGTGAAACTCCTTGGTCGTCACGCAGGCTGGCCCATTGTCGCGTTCTTCCTCGCGTCGGTGGTCCAGCTTTCGCGTGTAACGGGCGATGTCCTCGACGGCACCACCTTCACCTGGTCGCGTATCTGGTCCCCGGAGATGAACGCGGCGTTTGCGCTGAAGCTCGATCCCCTCTCCCTGGTGTTCAGTTTCTTGGCGCTGCTCGTGGGCTCGATAGTCTTCATCTATTCCACCGCGTATCTGCCGCCGAAGAAATCCGCGATGAGCTTCTACGTCCTGATGACGGGGTTCATGTTGGCGGTTTTGCTCCTCGTGCTTGCCGACGACATCATGCTCCTCTTCATCGGGTGGGAGCTGGTCTCGATGGCGTCGTTCCTGCTCATTGCAAGGTCGGGCTCCTCGGGCGAGCTGGGCTCGTTGCGCACACTCCTGCTGACCTTTACCGGTGGCCTGCTTCTGCTGGCCGCTCTCGGCGGTGCTGTGTGGCTGACGGGTTCCACGAACCTCACCGAGGTTTTGGCTTCGCCTGAGTGGGAGGCCAACCCGGCAGCGCGCAGCCTCATTGCCGCGTTGGTGGCCCTGGGCGCTTTCACAAAGGCAGCTCAGTTCCCCTTCCACGCTTGGCTTCCCGAGGCCATGGCGGCGGCAACTCCCGTCTCGGCTTTCTTGCACGCTGCGGCCGTCGTCAAGGCGGGCGTATACCTGCTGATGCGTTTTTCCACGGTCTTCGCGGATGTGCGCATCTGGCAGTTGCTGCTGATTGTCATGGGTATGTGGACGGCTGTTGCCACGGCTTACTTTGCGCTGCAGCAGACTGACATGAAGAAGCTGATTGCGTACTCGACGGTCTCGCAGCTGGGTTGGATTGTCGCCACGATTGGTGTGGGCACGAAGTTCGCCATTATGGCTGCGGTTGTGCACACCATTGCGCACGCGATGTTCAAGTCTTCGCTGTTCATGATGGCCGGTGTGGTTGATCACCAGGCGGGCACGCGCGACATTCGTCGTTTGGGTCCGCTGTGGAAGCAGATGCCGTGGAGCTTTGGCTCCATGATTTTCGGTGCGGCATCGATGGCGGCAATTCCGCCGTTCTTCGGCTTCATGTCGAAGGAAGGCATGCTCACCGCATTCGAAGGCGCGCCGTTGACCAATACCGGCGTGGTCATCCTGCTGACAGTGGCGGCGATCGGTGCGATTGGTACTTTCGCGTACTCGGCACGTTTGGTGTTCGGTGCGTTTGTGGATGGTCCGCGAAACGTTGACCACATCAATGAGGCCCCGATTTCGCTGTGGCTTCCGGCCGCCATTCCTGGCGTGCTGAGCCTGCCTGCAGCGTTTGCTGCCGGCGCTATTTTGAACCGTCCGCTGGACCGCGTAGCGGATACGGTCGGTCAGCTTCCAGCCGGCACGACTCAGGAATCGCATTTGAGCCTGTGGCACGGCGTAAACGTGCCGCTGATTATCTCCCTAATTGTGCTGGCAGTCGGCGTGGGCTTCATCTTTGCCCGCGCCCGCGTCAACGACATCATGGCAGACCGTAAGCTCTTCCCATTCACCGGTGTGGAGGCAATCAACGCGTCGCTGACTGTCTCGCAGCGCGTGGGTCGCGCGATGGGCAAGGTGGCACGCTCCCACCAGCCATCGCGCCACCTGCTGCCGCTGCTTGGCCTGCTTGCGGTATACGCCCTGGCTATCGCAATTGGCCCGGGTGTCGGAGGCGCTCCGGTGCTGCCGAAGATCGACGGCATCGACCGCCTGACCGACCTGATTCCGCTGGCTGTTGTCCTAATCGGCGTGTGGGCCACGCTTCGGGCGAAGAACCGTCTGCAGGCGGCTGTACTGCTCAGTGTCACCGGTGTTGGTGTCACGCTGCAGATTCTCCTGCTGGGCGCCCCGGATGTGGCATTAACACAGTTCATGGTGGAAATCCTGACCGTCGTGCTGATGATGCTGGTGCTGCGCTTCCAGCCGCGTGCTTTCTCTGAGACAACCAGCAGCCGCCGTGCTTCCGCCGCGGTCGTGGCGGTTGCTGTGGGCTTGGCTACATTCGGCGCGGTGTGGTTCCTCACTGGCCGTCGTCAGTTGCCTGAAGTCGCGCAGTGGTACATCGACAACACGGAAAAGGTCACGGGTGAGACCAACATTGTCAACGTGATCCTGGTTGAGTTCCGTGCTTTCGATACCATGGGTGAGCTGGCGGTTCTCGGTATGGCGGGTGTCGCGATGGCGGCGGTTGTCACGTCGATGCCGCGCTTCCCGCACCTGCTCGATCAGCCTTCCCCGCTTGCGGAGCCCGCACTGAACTCCATCATGATGCGCTGGCTGGTTCGCTGGCTGGCGCCGGTCCTGTTCGCGCTGTCTGCTGTGGTCCTCTACCGCGGCGGTACCGCCCCGGGCGGCGGCTTCAACGCGGCGCTAATCGGCGCCGCTGCCGTCATGCTGATTTACCTGTCCAAGGATCGCGACGAGCTGGTCTTCGGCCAAAAGACCCCGGTGGTGCTCAGCGCCGCGGGTGTCATCACGGCCATCGTCACGGGCTTCATCGGATTCGCCAAGGGATCGTTCTTGGCACCGCTGTACGGCGAGTTCCTGGGCCAGCATCTCACCACGGCATTGCTTTTCGACGTCGGCGTGTACCTGGCCGTCATCGGCATTGTGGCAACCGCACTGAATCTCCTGGGCGGCCCGAACCGTCCTGGTGTGACCGGGGCCGACGATGTGATGCAGGATCTCTACCCAGACCGCTCGAGCTTGCGGGTGCCGCCAAAGGTGGGCGTATTCGCTGCAGAAGCGGAGAGCAACCCAGCTCCCGCTCACACCCCCGCTTACGCCACTGTTGAGGAGGCCAAGAAGTGATTATCGCCATCATGGCTGCCGTCCTCGCAGGCGGTGGCACATACCTGGTGCTGCAACGCGGCATGCTGCGCACCATCATCGGTATGACTCTGATTTCCCATGCCGCGAACCTGATTATTTTGTCCACTGGTGTGGGCGCCTGGCGCGGCGAACCGCTGCTGGGCACCGATTCCGCCGCGACCGCTGGTGCCAGTGCTGCCCAGCAGACGGCCGACCCACTACCGCAGGCCTTCGTGCTAACCGCCATCGTAATTACCATGGCGGTGACTGCATTCATGCTGGCACTGGCTGGTTTGGGCCACGATGATGACACGCGTATCCACGAGGACCGTGAGGCAATGCAGCAGTTGTCGACGGCTGGTCGTCGTACCGGTAAGCACATCCCAGTGGATTCTGACTCCACGGTCACCGGCACCCCAGGTGTATCTCCGGCTCCAAGTACGTTCCCGCGCGAGACCCCGTACGGCGGTGACGAGAAATGGTAGAAGCCTCTGCAATGACCTCGGCAATGTCCCCTTCAACTCTGTCTTCACTGCTGCCACTTTTTGCGGCAATCCCGCTGATTCTGTCGGCGGTCACAGCCATCCTGCCGAAGCTGTGGATGCGCGCGACTATGGGCATCCTGGTCCCAGCGCTGTCGTCGCTGGCTGCGTTTTGGGTGATGTTCTACGTCGCTGAAAACGGTCCGGTCGGCCACGGTGTGGGCGCGTTCCCCGGTGGTATCTCGATTCCTTTCCTGGCGGACACGTTCTCCATGCTGATGCTGGGTGTGGCCGCCGCGGTGGTGGCCATCGGTAGCTGGTTCGCCCATGTCGCGGGTGAAAACACCTCTCGTTTCTTCCCCTCCCTGACGCTGATGATGCTGTCCGGTATGTCGGGTGCTTTCCTGACTGCCGATCTGTTCAACTTCTTCGTGTTCATGGAGGTCATGCTGCTGCCCTCCTACGGCCTGATTGCAGTAACTGGAACCTGGCACCGCCTGGCTGCTGGTCGTAACTTCGTGCTGGTCAATCTCTTGACTTCCACGGTGCTACTGATTGGTGTCACGCTGGTCTATGGTTCGGCGGGCAATGTGAATATCGCAATGCTGGCTAACATGGCCAGCGAGGGCGGCCCCGGAGGCACGGGTGTGGTCGCGCTGGGAATTGTCATCATTGCGCTGTGCGTGAAGGCCGGTTTGGTTCCGGCGCACACGTGGCTGCCGAGGACGTATCCGTCGACAAGCCCTGCGGTGATGGCGCTGTTCTCTGCGGTGCATACGAAGGTTGCGGTGTACATGCTTTTCCGCATCTACGTCGTGATTGTAGGCATGAACCCCTCTTGGCACTGGCCGATCATTATCATCATGGCGATCTCGATGCTGGTCGGCGCATTTGCGGGCCTCGCGGAGAACACTATGCGCGAGGTGCTGGCGTACCAGATGGTCACGGGCATGCCGTTCATTCTGATTGTGCTGGCGTTCACGGATGCTAACGACGGCCACGGCGCCAAGGCGGCATTGGCTGCGGGTATCTTCTACGCAATCCACCATATGGTGACTGTTGGCGCCCTCATTCTGGGCTCCGGCGCGGTGGAAGAGACCTACGGTACGGGTACGCTCTCCAGGCTTTCGGGACTTGCCCGGCGCGACCAGGCAGTCGCTTGGGTCATGGCGGCAATGAGCTTCTCCATTGTTGGTTTCCCACCGTTTTCCGGCGTGTGGGGCAAGGTCGGCATTGTCTTTGCCTCTGCAGCTACTGGCGATGCCCGCTCGATCGTCGCGATTACGGCGATTATTGTTGCCTCGCTGGGATCGCTGCTGGCCATGATTCGCCTGTGGCGCGCGGTCTTCTGGGGCCGGCCGATGCAGGGCGTGGATGATTCAGTTCGCGTTCCGGGCGCGCTGGTTGCGCCGTCGGCCATGTTGGCGATTGTGTCCGTGGCAATGTTCGTTGCCGTCGGTGCCGTCACGTGGGCGACCACCGGTGCGGCTGATGCGCTGCTGAATATTGATGGCTACCGCGAGGCCACACTCGGCGGAGTTGAAAACGCCATCGGAGGTATTTACTAATGAAGTTCCTGCATATTATCCGCTATTCCCTCTGGCTGGTGTGGCAGGTCATTGTGGCCGCAACGGACGTGGTGGCTGACACTTTGCGCCCGAACCAGAAGCAACAGCCGGTGCTCATCGGACTGCCGTTGCGCGTGAAGTCCGACCTAGAGGTCACTCTCTTTGCCGAATCCATCACCATGACCCCGGGCACGCTGGTCTGTGGTGTCCGTGAGACCGACGCGGGACGGTTGTTTATCATCCATGCAATCTTCGGTGCTGACTTGGATGCGCTGTATGACTCCCTCTATGACATGGAGGAGCACCTCGTGCCCAGCCTCCGCGATGTCCCCCGTCCGAAGGCCTTCGTCTTCGAGGAGTACAACGCAGACCAGTTCATAGACCCGGACGCTGTCGTCGGCGTTGCTGCCGAGGTCGACCGTGGTCTGCCGCTGCCGGATGGCATCGCCTCCAACGGCAAAGACAAAGGAGCACGCTCATGAACGACACATTGATCGACCCGACCGCGGTGCAGGTAATTAGTGGCATTGGCGTTGCTCTGTGTTCAGTGGCACTGCTTGTTGGCGTGGTACTGATTTTCCGGGTCAAGGGCAACGTCTCCCGCGCCGTGCTTTCTGACGCCGCCTTCTACCCCATGGTGGGAGTGTTCCTCACAACCGCCATGTTGCGAACTACGGCCATCACTTTCGATATTGCAATGTTGGCGGGTCTGCTCGGCATTTTGTCGACTGTTGGCCTGGCCCGAGTTATTTCCCGTGGCCGCCGCTAAGACCAATTAAGGACGAATCGCAATATGAGTATCGCTTCAATTCTTGTAACTATATTGTTTGCCGTGCTGGTCATTGGCGGATCTTTGTATCTGCTCCTGGCAGGCGTAGCAATGTGGCGCTCCAAAGATGCACTGAGCCGGTTGAATCAGCTTTCGGCTGGAATCATGGTGGGTATTCCCGCACTGGTTATGGCCAACTTGGTCTTAGAAGCCGACCAAGGAGACCTGACCTGGGGTAAGACTCTCACTGCCATTCTGGCCATTGTCGCCGTGCTGGTCGTCGCCACAGTCGCTTCCGAGGTTCTTGGACGCGCGGTCTTGGGTGCTCGTGACGGCTCCGCTGAGGACTATGAGCCGGAGCGGTAACTAGCGGCCACATCCTAGAATCCGCTCTATACAAAATCATAGAAAAGCCCTAGCGTTTACCAGGAGAAACCATCTTCCCCCGGTAACGCTAGGGCTTTTGTTAAGCGCCTTTGCTTTACGACGGACACAGCGCCGCGTAGCCCAAGCAGCGAGTTACGCAGCGGGTTAAGCAGCCATGCAGGCCTTACTTCGTAGCCTTGAAGCGCTTCTCCACCTCGGCACCGAGCCAGGAATCAACGTTGGTCCAGTACTGGTAGACACGCTGTTCCACCTCTGGGGAAACTCCCTGCATGGCGCCGACGATGTTGTCCGCCAAGCGATCGCGCTCGGCGTCGTCCATCACGTTGCGGACGAGGTCGCCTGGCTGAGAGAAGTCGTCATCCTCAGGGTGCTGCACGTACGCGCCGGCGTAGAACTCTTCGCCCACGCTCTCCCACTGGCCGAAGACACTGGCATCAACCTGTCCAGCGTGACCCGAGCGAACCGGGCATCCTGCAGCTTCAGCCGCAGCTGCAGTATCGCCCTCCGGACCGCGAGCGGAACCGTTAGAACCGTAAACCGGCAGCGTCGGGTCTGAGTAGTGGTAGGTGCCGTAACCGTCCTGCGAGAAGGAGTTCACCGGGCAGCGAGACTGGTTCACCGGCAGCTGATCATGGTTGACACCCAGGCGGTAGCGGTGCGCATCAGCGTAGGAGAACACACGCGCCAGCAGCATCTTGTCCGGCGAGAAGCCGACACCCGGCACCGTATTCGATGGTGCGAAAGCGGCCTGTTCAATCTCGGCGAAGAAGTTGCCCGGATTGCGGTTCAGGGTAAAGTGGCCGACTGGAATCAGCGGGTAGTCCTTCTGGGACCACGTCTTGGTCAAATCGAAGGGGTTCACCTTGTAACCCGCGGCTTCGTCGTAAGGCATGATTTGCACCTTGACGTCCCAGGTTGGGTAGTCGCCGCGCTCAATTGCCTCGAAGAGGTCCTGGCGGGCGTGGTCGGTATTTTCGCCAACCAGCTCAGCGGCTTCATCGTCCGTGAGGAACTCCCAGCCCTGACGGGTCTTGAAGTGGTACTTAACCCAGAAGCGCTCCCCTTCAGCGTTAATCCACTGGTAGGTGTGGGAGCCGAAACCGTCCATATGACGGAAGTCCTTCGGAATGCCGCGGTCACCCATTAGGTACGTGACCTGGTGTGCAGACTCTGGTGATGCGGTCCAGAAATCCCACTGCATGTTGGCATCGCGCAGGCCGGTATCCGGCAGGCGCTTCTGCGAGTGGATGAAGTCCGGGAACTTAATGCCGTCGCGGATGAAGAACACTGGAGTGTTGTTACCCACGATGTCGAGGTTGCCCTCGTCGGTGTAGAACTTCAGCGCAAAGCCGCGCACGTCACGCCAGCCGTCCGGGGAACCCTGCTCACCTGCGACGGTGGAGAATCGCGCCAGCATCGGCGTGACCGTATTCGGCTGGAAAACCGCGGCCTTGGTGTACTTGGAGACATCCTCGGTGACGGTCAGCTCACCGAAAGCGCCGGCACCCTTAGCGTGCACAACACGCTCTGGAATGCGCTCACGGTTGAAGTGGGCGAGCTTTTCCAGCAGGTGGATGTCATGGAGGTTAATACCTCCCTGTTGGCCATTCGTTTGTGAGTGCTGCTCCGTGGGAACCGGCGCACCGTTGAGGCGAGTGGTCGGACCATTGGAGCCTTCATAGAGATTCGACATGGGGGATTTCCTCCTGACAATGAGGGGATAGACGGCAGAAGCAATATGCCCTCAGTGCCCTCCACCCTACACGAACTTTCATATTTTGCCTATCAGTCGCCTGCAATTGATATATGGCCCTAATTATTATTCCGATTAGGTTCGCTATATCGGCGTGACACACTCAACCGAAAAAAGGGCAGATTTTCCCCCACAACAACCACACACAATGACCGTCGAAAAGCGCTTACCGCGCTGCCATGCAATACCTATCAGCACTGCCCAAAAGACCTCAAAAGGTATAGCCAGCACTACTGGTGAGGGCAGAGGAAAAGGGTAGGATTTCTCAAGTACCACGCTGTTATTTTGAATTCTGATCGGACACTTCTGCAGACATGAAAAAACCAGGGCGGGGCGCCAAAGCGCTCACATTCTTCAAGTACACGCTGGCTTTTCTGGCGACTGTTGCACTCCTCAAGATTGCATTCTTCCCCGCTAACGACGAAGACTTCGCGCAAGCGACCGGCGATTTCTCGCAACCGACCACGGAGCTATCCTCTCAGCGCATCAATAACACGCAGAAGCTATCTGCCACTATCGTTCCGGACGAGCCCACGGTGATTCGCGCCAACGCTTCTGGCGAAATCACCGATGCCTATGTCAACAGCGGTGGCAACGCCGTGGAGGGACAAAACCTGCTCCAGGTGAAGAAAACCTCGATTTCGGATGTTGCCAGCACCTCCGGCAGTGCGGATTTCGGTGACGAAAACGTTGCAGCGGCCGCGCCTGAAACCACTGTTACCTGGGGGAACATCACTGCTAAAGCTTCAGGTACTGTGCAGTGGGATATCGTCATCGGACAGACGGTCGAGATTGGCCAGGAAATTGGCACAATCTCACCAAACACTTTCCACGCCGTAGCGCCTATTAAGCCAAGTCAGCTGTACTCGCTCGGCGACTCGATTAGCAATGGCAAGCTCGCTATCACCGATGGCCCGGCCCCATTTTTGTGTGATTCGGTGAAGACCGTCACGGGAGGTGGCGCAGGCTCAGCTGGCGCTGGCACCGGAGATGGCGCGGGCATGGGCGCCGGTGCTGCAGGTGGTTCCTCGGGCGGCCCACAGCTGCGCTGCGACATTCCAGCAAATCAAACCGTCTACGAAGGGGTCCCCGCAACGTTGATTCTTGGCAGTGGCACCACCTCTGAGGTTCCGGCGCTACCGGTTACCGCTGTGGAGGGGCGCTTCCGCGAAGGTGTTGTCTACGCTCCAGCTAAGGATGGCGGCAAGCCCACCAAAATCAAGGTTGAGCTGGGCGCCAACGATGGCACATTCATTGAGATCAAGCGCGGCCTGAAGGAAGGCCAGCAGGTTCTGGAGTACGTGCCTTCCTTCAAGGACGAGTTCGCCGGCGACGGAACTGACGACGGCACTGACACCGGCGACTCCGGATCCGAGAAGTAGGCCCGCGCCATGCTTAGTTTGACTGCCGTCACTCGTACGGTGACGCTCCCCAACGGCGAGGCGCTGCCCATTTTGAAAGGCATCGATCTCGAGGTGCCACGCGGCGAACACCTCAGCATTATTGGCCAGTCCGGCTCTGGTAAGTCAACGCTGCTGAACATCATCGGCATGCTCGATTTGCCCGATTCCGGCACCTACACTTTCGACGGCACCGACATTTCCACCCTGTCGGACCGCAAACGCGCCGCGCTCCGCGGCGATAATTTGGGATTCGTCTTCCAGCAGTTCAACCTCTTCCCCTCCCGCACCACGCTGGAAAATGTCGAGGTTCCGTTGATGTACGACCGAGGCGAGAAGTTTTGGAATCGCACTGAGCTTGCCGCCGCGATGCTGGAGCGCGTCGGCCTGGGCGACCGTCTTGAAGCGACGCCCTCTCAGCTTTCCGGCGGTGAGCAGCAGCGTGTGGCGATTGCCCGCGCGCTCGTGCGCCAACCACAGCTCATTCTTGCCGATGAGCCCACCGGCGCACTTGATGTCGACACCGGCAAAGTCGTCATGGATCTGCTCGAAGAAGTCGCCGCGGAAAACAACGCCGCATTGATTGTGATTACGCACGATTTAGAGGTCTCCGAGCGCGGCGATCGGGTGCTTGAGCTTCGCGACGGTCAGTTGCACGCCGACTCCGTCCTACTATCTGCCGCCAACGCCATGCACAACTTCGAGGAGGTTGCCGATGACGACGACTAAAGAAACAGAATCGAAGTCACGGCCGTCATTCCTCTATGCGGCAACTCCTTATCTCGGAGCGCTGTTGGAAGCATGGCATGAGCTGCGCATTAACCGTGGCCGCATCATGCTGTCCCTGGTCAGCGTGGCCGCCGCAGTGTGGGCTATGACCACGGTCATCGCCCTCGGCAATATCCTCACCAGCTCTCAGGACGCAGTCACAGCCCAGAGCACAGGTATCGCCGGCACTGTCACCTTGACCGCCGGAGCAAGTACTTCCGACTCCGAGGATGGCTCCGATTTCGGCGGCGGTGACTTCGGCGATGGCACGATGGCCGATAGCTTCGGCAGCTTCGGAGGGCTCGGCATCGGCGGAAACGGCCCTGACGATTTGAGCGTCATCAACCCCGATGGCTCTATCAATGACGCTTTTTCCACTGCCGCACACCGTCTAGTGGAGACCACTCATGCCAACTTGTGGTCGCGAGTTCGTATGCAGCCAGCCACACCCGTACAAAATGTGAATGCCTGCGATCCGGATGATTACGAGTGCGTTTCGCCAGCCACACCCGAGTTAATCGCCGCCGACCCCGGTTGGTTTGATATTTACGCCCGCACGATGGTGCAGGGGCGCCGGTTGGAAGATGCCGATGGCCAGCGCTTGATGAACCCCGCTGTGGTCAACGACCAGTTCTACGAGAGCCTGGGCAACCCTGCGCTAGCCGACCACCCCACCTTCACGTTGCAGGAAACAGGTGACACCACTTTCACCGTGGTGGGAGTGTATAAGTCACTGGGTTCGTGGGACGCACCGAGCATTGTCACGCACTATGACTCCTTCCTCAATGCCGGCTACGAGGGTCCGGTGGGTGAGCCGCAACTTCTCGTCGCAACGCCTGAGGAGTCCGCGAAGGAGAACCAGAAGGCGTTGCACAACATTTTCCAGGCGGAGCTCGGCCCCAGCTGGAAGGTGAATACCTCGCTGTCTGAGAAGGACACGGAGATCTCGCAGGAGCTAAACAACACCATCACCACTGCGCTGGGCATTATCGGCGGTATTGTGATTGCACTTGGCGCGTTGGGGCTGCTCACGGTCTCGATTGTCACCATTGGTCACCGCGTCCGCGAGATTGGTATTCGTCGCGCAATGGGCGCGTCGGCAGGCAGGATCTTTATCTCTGTGTTCCTGGAGTCGATTGTTGCCACGACAGTGGCGGGCGTGGTCGGCGTGATCGCCTCGATTATCACGGTCAAGCAGCTACCACTGGACAAGATGCTCGCGTTGCCGCTGGAAACAGGTACCGTGGCCTACCCCGTCACGGCCGCTGTCATCGGCGTGTTGGTTGCGACTTTCGTAGGCGCACTGGCGGGTATTATCCCGGCCACGATTGCAGTGCGCGTCAAGCCCATCGACGCCATCCGCTTCTAATAGCAAAGCCCCCTGATTCGCCTGGCTGCCTCGTCCCTTCTTCACCTGCTTCTTCCAGGTGAGACCGTCTTGAGGCCACGTGCAGCCAGGCAAATTAGCTTTGGGCGTGAAGTTGCTAAGCTATTGCCATGACTCCCGCACATCTCGTCTCAAATGACGAGCACATCACGCAGCTGGCGCTGAAAGCCGGCCGCGGTAATCAAGCTGCGCTGACGGAGTTTGTGCGACTCACGCAAAAGGATGTGTGGCGTCTGCTCGCGCATCTGGGCGGGGTTGATGCTGCTGATGATCTAACGCAGGAGACATACCTGCGTGTCATGGGGGCGCTTCCCCGCTTTGCAGCGCGTTCGTCTGCTCGCACGTGGCTGTTATCACTGGCGCGGCGTGTGTGGGTGGATTCGGTCCGCCATGATTCGGCACGTCCGAAGAAGTCAGCAGTAGAAGTGGAAAACGCTGCCGAGCAGTTCACGACCGGCGAGTCGTGGTCAGAGCTCGCTGACGCCCGCGTGCTGCTGGAGCAGCTGTCGGAGGAACGCCGCGAGGCCCTCATTTTGACGCAGGTGCTGGGTTACTCCTACGCGGAGGCCGCGGAAATCGCAGGGTGCCGCGTGGGCACCATCCGCTCCCGCGTCGCCCGTGCGCGCCGCGATCTGGTTGCCGCGCTTGACGACGGCGACAGTGCCAGCGGCGACTCAGCTGCTGTTTAGGCCCGCTCCGACCAGGGAACCTAGCTAGCCGTTGTAGGTTGTCTCCCCCGCGAAGCTGACTAACAATCCAGTTCGATTTTGTAGGTCGAGGCGATATCCGCATGCCCAAGGGCATCACGCATATCACGCTCCGCGTTTTTCAGGGCAGCTACAACAGTGGGGAGGCTCGCCTGCGGCGACATCGCCACAGTCACTTCTAAGGTCGGGATTCCATTATCACGGTAGACCCGCGAATCCGCCTGGTTGATGTAGGCGTTGCGCTCTAAATCGGTGCACACCGCATCGGCAACATCGGCGACCGGCAGCGAAATCTCTCCTAACTTTTCCTGTGATTCCGATGCGGAAACCGTGCTGAACCGGTGCGATCTCAGATTAGCGACCACCAAGCTGCAGCCGACCACCGCTAGGATCGCTGTGATTACACCGAGGACGGGAACATACCAGCTTTGCTCAGGTATTTTTTCCCAGGATTCCATCCGCCCGGTGTCGTGAAGCCACTGTGCGGGAGCGACATCGAAGTAGCTCGCAATTGCCCATGTTGCTACCAGCAGTAGCAGCGCTGAGAAGAGGAACAGCACAATTCGGTCGAATACGCTTACTGATGTTTTCACTTGTCATCACCTTCGTATCCGCCGTGACTTCCGGAAGCAAGTGCCGTGCCATTGTGGAGTTCTTGGTAGTCAGACTTATGCATCCAAACTGGCAGGTTGCCATCGCCATCGACGCGTACATACCGGCGCGGGGCAGGAAGAAACACCGCGATGAGCTGTCCCAGCCCATAGATTGCAGCGAGGATTCCGACGAGGAGCAACACCCATGACGCGGCTGAGTCCTGTGGGTTGCTGAACCAGTCGAATGCTGGCTGTAACCATGAGGTGCCGCCTGAGCCATTAGCACTGATGATTGCTTCTCTACCTGCGACTACAGCCGCTGCAATCATCAACAGACCGGCGAAAACTCCCAGCCCGCGGACCTTCGGTGATTGACGCGGGTCACGTCCCTGGCGAGTTTCTACTGACTCGTCCGGGACCACCGCGGCCGATGACCTCTCAGTCGGCGTCATAGGGTGTCACCTCAATCTTTTTCAGTGGGCGCGGCTCTGGCGTGCTTACCACCACGGTACGTGGTTGTGGCACGGATACCGGGCGCAGCTGCTCCTGTCGCGGTGCGCGAACTTGTTTCAACCGGGTTGGACGCGGCACTTTAACCGGCCGCAATAGCGCTGGTCGTGGCGCCTTAACACTAATTGTGCGTGGCGACGGCACTCGTACCGGACGCAGCTTTGATTGCCGGAGGACACTCACCTGCACCAAGGACGTCGGCTTTGGTGCTGCGACTTTTCGCAGCTGTATTGGCCGTGGAGTTGGTGTGCGACGCACCTGTACCGGCTTCGGCACCGAGGTGCGGGTCACTGGCAGCGGCGGTGGTGCAACAATGCGTCGGACTGGTTGCGGCTTCGGTGCCTTAACAGCCACAGCTGGTAGTGGCTTCGGCTGCGTGACAAAGCGTACCGGTTGTGGAGCAGGCGCTGGGACACTGCGTACTCGTTCTGGACGCGGCGGAGTAATGCTGCGTACCGGCTGCGGTGCCACCGGAGTAATGCTGCGCACTGGCTGAGGCTGCGGTACTGAAATACTGCGCACTGGCTGCGGCGAAGGTACAGCGATGGACTGCACTTCTGGGACCCACCGCACCTGTGGGGCGGCTACTACCTGCTGATTCACCCGAACGGGTGTCAGCTGCGGGTGACCCGAAAAGTGCGCCAAGTCCTCTCTGGTGACACGCACGTGCCCGGGTTCGACGCTGTCGATGTCAACATCGACGGTGACATTTTCAAGACCGGCCATATCAACGAGCCAGGTTGCGACGCTGGAACGAATGCGCACTGCAATTTCCGCTGTCGGCGCTGGCCAGGACGCGACAGCGCGAACTCCGACTCGAATTGCACTAACGACGCTTGTCGTGGCAGGATTGGGGGCAATCTCACTGTCGATAGAGACAATTGGATAGTCGCGCCCTAGAACACGGGATTGGTCGAGCGTGCCGGGAACCGTGCGCACGGCCATCTCTACGATGCGGCGGATTGCCTTTTCGCTTACGACGGTGGTGCCACGCGTTGTTGGAACGTGGATAGTCACCGTCGGCGGCCTCCTCGGTTGAACTTACGGTTGAGCTCGGGCGCATCGATTTTTCCATCGAGTACCGCACCGGCTGCACCGGCCAGACCTCCGAAGGCAATAACCGCAAGAAAACCCGTGAAACCACCAATCATTGCGGCGAAGCACAGGACAACGGCAATCGTCGCGAAGGTCTTTGTGTAATTATCGAACATGAAATTCCCCTTTATACGGGCTTAACTGCCCATTCTGCCCGGCCTCGACGCGCAATAGTTGTTAGCTACTGAACGCGTGGCTGCTCCTTGGGCTCGTTAGCAGCCGCGATGGCCTTGCGCTGCTCTTCGCGCTGCTTAGCGGCCTCTTCTTCGCGCTCCTGCGGGGTCTGGTAGTCGGTGTGAACATCGGAAACATCGACATTGACTTCAGTGACCTCGAGGCCGGTCATACGCTCAACGGAGCTAATGACGTTCTGACGGATAGCCTCCGCCAGTTCGTGGATGGCAACGCCGTACTCGGCAATGATGGTGACGTCGACTGCAGCCTGGCGCTCGCCAACCTCAACAGCAATTCCCTGGGATACGTTGGCGCTACCGCCGGAGACAAACTCACGGACGGAGCCAGCGAAGCGATCCATGCCACCGCCAAGGTCATAAACACCGGAGACCTCGCGGGTAGCAATGCCGGCAATCTTGGAGACGACGCTGTCGTCGATAGAGGTGTGGCCGTGGCCGGTTCCCTTATTCGCGGAGTCCGAGCCAGCCTGAGTTGCCTGGGTGTTCTTAGCAGTGTTCTTTGTGTTGTCAGCCATGATGTGCCGTTCCTGTTCCTCAGTGATGTAGACGAAATGTCTGGACAAAGCCGATGCTATAACTGCCACAGGCAACCTGCAGTGCGGCTAGGAGTACATAACTGCGAGAGAGCCCCTCCAGCAGGGATTTCGTTATAAAAGTCTCTTAGAAAACTGGATTACAGACTTGATGTGCTTTTCTTCCCCGGCATCACGGAGAACTCTGTAATTTCTAGATTATCCCTGCTTGGCAGCAGGATATGACCTCTCATTTACTATTCTGGCATTACGAACGAGCCCCACGTGCCAACCGCTTGCTAACAAATTCGATAACTTTGGATAACGATTGACAACTCGCAGCAAGATTCCACATTTCGGCAGTGACTTAGTACCGTCCGTAATCGGAACTCGTGCGCGCCGCGATTTGGTTGCCGCGCTTGACGACGGCGACAGTGCCAGCGGCGACTCTGCTGCTTCTTAGAAATTGTTAAAGGGAGCTGCTCACTTTGCGTGAACAGCTCCCTTATTTTGTGCTGGCCTCAAGGCTATGGCCTAGCTCGAACCAACTTCCTAGTCCTGGCCGCTATTACCGCGTCGTGCAAAGTACACACCAGCGGACACAATAACTAGGCCAATCAGAGCGACAACACCCACACCGATACCACCGGTCTTGGGCAGTTTGCCTGAGTAGACATTCGCCACAGTAATAATGCTTGCATCGTTATCATCGACACTTGCTACACCAGTATTCGCGGCATCAATCTCAACAACAGACCTTCCATCCACCAGCTTCAGCTCAAAAACAATTGGGTTTGGAAGCAGCGAGTACTGCTGACCATTAACGTTTGGTGCCTTAGTTTCGACCAGCTTGTACTTACCAGCAAGAAGCTTGGCGTCTTCCGGTAGCTTCAGCCTCGAGTTGTCTCCCTGCACTGGCACTAGTTCAATACCTTCATCAGAAGCACCGAAGTCAGTAACGGATGCGGGATAGACGGTAAACCGCGCACCATCAAGAGAGACGGCCTGGTTATCCGCATCTACCTTATGCACCGAGAAAACTAGCGGTTCGAGCTCGGGGTCAACACAGGCCTGGTTGTCGGCTACCGGATCAGGCTCTTGGACTTCACCTTCCAAGCTCACAGCATTGAACATCGAACGAGGATTATCTGGGCTCGACGGGTTTGCGGACTCACACTTTTGGTAAGTACCGTCCAAGATGCTCTTCTGAGTCTTCGGATCGACCCTCGCAGTCACCTTCACCGTTATCTGCTTAGTTTCGTTGCCCTTGAACTCTCCAAAGATTTCAGGTTTGAACTCATAGCGGTGATCATCTCCCAGTTGAGTGGCATCAATGGGGTCGCCATTATACTCGAACTCAACAGTCTTAATCGTCATCCCATCAGGGAAAGTGACCGTATCAATGACCGGCGCCTTAAGCGTTGCCTTGTCATCACTGTTGTTAGTCACCGAGATGTCGTAATATGCCGTGACTTCACCGTTCTTCACCGGTGCCTTCGGCTGATTACCATCTGTATCCTTGTCCTGATCTTCATGTGGTGTCTTCGCTACATGGAACGAGCCACCCTTCTGGTTCTGGACAATGCAGTGAACTGCCTTACCGGTACCAATTCCGACATTGAAACCCAATGAATCATTCGGGTCATTGATAACCTGTTCGCCCGTAGCTACTGCATTTGGGTCAGTCAAGTCCACGGATTCACACTTCGCGTTGAGTCCATCTTGCTGGTGGATGCTAAACCCATCCTGCATAATCTCGCGAATTGAAATAGTGCCGTTCTTGTGCGGCTCGGCAGTCTTGAACTTGAAGACCACCTCACCGTCGTCGTTTGTGGTGCCCGTAAACCCGGTTGTCCCGTCTAGCAGGCTCGCAGTCAAGTCGCCTTGGAGATCATAGCCCTCAAATTTCCAGCCTGGGACCTTTTCCTGCAGAACGTTTCCGTCGCTATCAACGATCTGCTTCTGCACAGTCAAAGTTCCCGCACAAGTTTCTGTAGCGGCATCTTTCAGCTGCTGGGTGAGATAATTGTAGTTGGTGATCTCGTGTAGGCCATCGTTTCCCGGACCAACCAAGGTGCCCATAATCTCAATAGCTGTATTGTACGAAGGGGCATAAACCTGCGAGTAACCTTGCGCAGGTACTCTCTTTGACCATATCGTCCCTTGCTGATTTGCAACATTCACGTTATAGCTCCATCCGGATCCAACGACAGGCGTTGAGGCGACTTCATCCTCAAGTCGGAAATAATACGGATTACCACTTTCAGTGACGTAGTAGTTCCCCAGTGTTTTTCCGACACCTTCTTGGTAGGCATACCTCAAATCGGGATTTGTCCGCACTACACGAAATTGTCCCCGCGGAATGTCTGCATAGTCTGCTCTCACATAAGTGCTACCGTCCGTGAACGGGACCCAAGCTACATCACCACCGTAACCGACATCATCTTTCAAAACTGGAGTCCGCCGATGGAAGTTGCCAACGGCGAGCGCCTCGATACGAGTTCCACCATTTTTTATCTCATTAGCTGCTTTAATCGCAGAGGTGATGTCGTAGTTGTGCGTAATTCGTCCAGCATCCCCTGTCCAACCATCGATCTTCGCGCCATTAACATTCCTTGGCAACAAATCATCGTTAGTGGTCGGAGCACCATCTGTGATGAAGTAAACGACATCGTACTTAACACCAGAATTCTTTACGTTTTTCAGCGCCCCTTCCCAGTTCGTACCACCCCAGTCTCTAAAGGCATCAGTCTCTGAAGCACCACCATGAGTGTAATTTGCGACAGTCCGCAGAGCAGTATTTACCTGGTCAGGATCTTGCAGGTCCAGTGCATCATAATCACGGGTATTTTCAACTGGAGCGTTGGTACCGAAGTTATATAGTCCAACAGTTGTCGGAGTGCCTGCCAACGCCCCGACCACTTCTCGGCCTGCTCGACGAGTTTGCCCTAATCCATTTTCACCAATCGAATTCGACAAGTCGAAAACAAGGGCAATATTCAAACCACATCGCTGAGGAAGCGAAGGATTATCTGCAATCGGTAAATCCCGCCAATCCCCATCGATAAGACGGGGATCAGAAGCCTGCCGAGTTGCACGCATGGGAGCAGGTGGACCTGATCCGATGTCCATTTCGAGTTCTTCCGACTCAGTGGCTTCCGCATCCTCGTCAACGCTCGGAGTTTCCGTCGCAGTGCTCGATTCGTCTACTTTGGAAGTATCCTTCTGTTTCTCTGAGCTTTTCTCTGCGGGCTCAGATACTTCAGTCTCAGTTTCCTCTGGCTGAGATTCAGTGCTCTCAGAAACTACAGTTTCTTCTTCCTCATCCTGCGCCCACGCAAAAGAAGTATGCCCACCGACCAAAGAAGCCAGCACCATCAAAATGGTTGCAAGTGTGGCAATTGTTTTCCGATACAACTTGTAGTCTTGCATCTCCGCTACACCTCATCCTCTTCCTCGCGAGGCTTACTCTTAGTAGTAATCAGCACCGCACCGCCGCCAATCAATACAGCCGCAATACCAGCCAAACCCGCAGCCTGAACGCCAGTAATTGCCAACGAACCACCAGGCTCCCCAGGCTTACCCGGCTTTCCAGGAGTAGTCGTCACCCTTGGGGGCGTTTTTGTCACCGGAGGCGGAGTTGGACCAGGGGTAGTCGGCGGCGGACAGGGCTCATCCGGAGGACACTCGCAATCCTCAGGAACAAACTTCGCAACTACAGTCGGCTGATAATTCCACGTACCATCCTCAGCTACCGTCGGCACGACAACAACCATGTCCTGCGGCTGCGGATAGTACTTCGTCGAATCCTTCGGCGGCCGAGCGGTAACCACATAAGCACCCGGCTCCAAACCCTCGAACCGTGCGATGCCGTTCTCGTCCGTCACGGTGGTGAAGGAATCACCTCTACCGACGTTCTTCAAGTCAGCTGCGGTTAACCCCGCAGCAGCCTTGTAGCCCTCTTCCGTATTAATAGGAGCAACATCCAGCTTCGTCACAGTTACGCTATAACCTGCAGCTCCCCCAAGAGGCAACTCAGACTCATCACGAGGCTCCCCGTGACGCAAATCAGGAATCACCAGGGTTAAGTCAACCGGCTGATTCATATCAATCGACGACGCCGGGGGCGCATCCCGGAAACCGGTAATTGCCGCCTGAGCAACGGGAGAGCCGAAGTCTCCTGGAATCGTCGTCAAGCCCGGCGCAACTGCAAGCACTGAGGCGGCAGCGACCGCACTAGTGAATGCAACCTTCAAACGCCGACCCGCGAAGAAGCGAGGCCGACGAAAGCTCTCGGTGTTTTTAAAATTCATAATCACAGATCTTCTTCATAGTTGTGATCGGAATCGGCAACGGTATCGCCGAAGTTTTCTTGATTTTCCTCGCTACTGTCGCGAGCCTGACGCACGTACCACCAAATAAGGCCACTCAACCCGAGAACGAACATCGCAGATAAGAGATACATCCACCACTGCCAAACAACGCCTTCAGTTTCATCGAGGGCTGCTGCCTCTTCCTCAGAGATCGGAACTTGGTGTCCTCGAACCAAGAGGCGGTGGGTGTTAATCCCGTAGGGAGTACACGTCACCAGGGTGACGTAATCTTTCCCAGCTTCGGCCCGAAGAGACTCAACCTCATGTGGCAGAACGGTCTTGATTTGGTCCACCTGGTACTTCAACTTATGCCCAGCAACCTGGATGAAAAAGGCATCTCCTTTTTTGACATCCTTAAGGTTGTCAAAAAGAGTCGCGGTTGAAAGCCCCGTATGCGCAGTTAACACTGAGTGCGTTCCAGGGCCTCCGACTGGGAGATCTGTGCCGAAAAGATGACCAACACCCTTTTGCAGCGTGTCTCCCTCGGTGCCGTGGTACACGGGCAAGTCTGACTTAATGGATGGAATAATCAAACGCGCCATTGCTTCCTGCGCATTCAAGGTCGCAAGATAGTCAATGTAATCCTGATTATCCGGTACAAAACGGCTAATCCAAGGGTCAAGAATTGGGCCACTTGCTCGTTCGGAGTTATAGCGATGAGCATCTTCCCATTGCTTATTTATAATCTCCGGCGGAGCGCCCTTCTGTAGTTCAGCATATTCAGCCGCGGCGCGATTCTGCTGCCAGTTGTTCCACTGAGTCGACACAACTGGATACAAGATGATGAGCAGACCAATGATGATGAGAATCGCAGGCACAGCCTTGTTACGGCTTAGCTGATTTAGCCAATCCGCGAACTTCGAGGTTTGCTGTTTTCCCTTGACCTCACCTTTGGTATTGGTGGTTTCACCACCTACTGACGGGTCTGTCATATCCAATTCCCTTAGCTGATCGCCACAGTATTACGTAAAGCTCTTAATATTTAGGCGTCCAACCGGACAGTTTTCACACAATGTCGATTATGGCGTTCTTAATGCCACAGGCACACACTGCGAGAAAACTGCCCGGTTTACGTGAACTATCAACCACAAAGTGGCCGACTTTAGGCCAACGAACCTTTTCGGGTTCACTGGCCCAAGCACCAGCTTTACCATCCCTCCACTGAGGTCCGGTTCACTAGCGCTCAATCGGCGACTGGGCTTTGTGGTTCAGCAATGAGCGCCTACCCACAAAAACCAGTTCCCCGATTACCCAAGAGCCTTAGGCCTTGGAACCACGGCGGGCGAACCATGCACCAGCTGCGACGATGGCAGCACCGATGGCAGCCAGGATGCCAACACCAGCACCACCGGTCATCGGCAGGTTAGGAGTGGTGTCGTCGGAGTTAACAACCTCGCCCTCGTTAGCACCAACCTGGACGGAAGCCAGCTGGTAAACGCGCTCCGGGGAAGTCTCGGTAGCAACCAGCTTGAACTCGAGTGCCTCCGGCAGCAGCTCCTTGCCCTTCGGAGCCTTGGTCTCAATCAGGCAGTAGTGAGACTGTTCACCCTCGACAACCTCAGCATTGTTCTCGAAGTCGTTGACGTGAAGACCAGTAATCTTGACGATACCGTCCTGGCCAGAGACGAAGGTGGTCTTAACCTCGCCGCCCTGCTGACCATTAACCGGAGTCCAGGAATCCTTCTTGGTGGTATCAATATCGGAGCACTGCTTGCCAGCCTCCTGGCGAACAATCTGGAACTCAGCGCCTTCCAGACCGTTGCGGTCGCCATCAACCTTCTTGAACTTCAGGCCACCCCAGTAGGTCTTAACCTCCGGAGTCTCCTTCGGGGTATCGCTCTCTTCGCCACCCGGGTTGTTCTGGAATACCAGAGCCTTGTTCGGTGCGATATCGGTAGCTTCCGCGAACTCAGCCTTCAACTTGGTGGTGATAGTAACAACAACCTTGTCACCAGTACCAAGAGTCTTCGCAATGTCAGAGTTCAGATCGACATCGACATTGTTGCCCTCGAAGAACTTGCCGTCCTTATCGTTGGCTTCAGTCAGAGCCTGCTCTGCACCGTCTGCCTTGACAATCTTGGCCTCAACCTTGGTGATTTCCAGCTTCGAGTCAATCTCGTCAGTGACCTTGAACTGGGTGCGCTCCACGTTTGGCTTCAGCTGACGAGCAGTACCTGTGACGGTGTAGACCAGATTTTCGTCACCAGCGTTCTTGTCCTTATCCGTGACAGTCTTGGTCGGCTCTTCGTCCTTGTAGTTCTTCGGGAACGCATGGACATCGTAGTTCCAGGTAGTGCCCTGAGTCTCTGCGCCTACCTGACCATTGCTGGTCATCGGAACGAAGGCAATGAACGGAACAGCCGGGTCATAGCCTTCCTTCGGGCCGGTCTCAACAACCAGGTAAGCACCGAGAGGCAGTTCCGTACCAACGTTCCACTTGCCATCCGCATCGGTCGTGCCCGTCGCAACCTCTGTCAGGACACCGTCAGGCAGACCATCCTTGAGTGCAGCACCCTGTGAGAAGTCACCGGCCTTCAGCTTCGAAGCAGCCAGCAGCCCCTCGTTAGTGGTGACGTCAATGTCGGTAGCACCGTCGGCAGTCTTATTAATCTTGTACACAGTAAAGCCGACGCCCGAAAGCTTTTCGCCACCGTTGGCAATAACGTTGTCAACGTCAGCTGCAGTACCAGACGGCTGGCCTTCATCGGTCGGATTACCGAACTTGTGAATGGTGAGCGAGCCCTTGGCTGCCTTATTCACCAGCGGGGAGTCGCCAGCAGCCTGGTTGATGGCAGTGTCCTGAGCGATAGCAACCGGAGCGGTAACGCCCATCGACAGACCAACGATTGCGGCGAATGTTACGGAACGAGCCGTACGAGAAAACTTGTTCACGCGAAAAATCCTTTTCAGTACGAGCGAACGAAGGATTTCTTCGCTCACTGGTTACCTGACCCACTCCAACGCTAATCCCGAACCTTTCAAGACCAACGTTCCCAATGAATCAACACTTAGACAACTCTCAGGGAACTATCGCGGATCACGCATCATCTTAATTGCAGGTAAAAAGGCTGTAAATCTGATTTTTCCCTCTTCGCCAGTGCTTACGCATAGTCACATTCCCCATCCGCGTTAAGTATTTTTGATTTATTGGCCAATATGCCCAGGTCACCCCCCCCGACACTCATTTTCCGGGCAATATTATCTCGCTATTGGTGATTCAGGATATCCCCAGAAATTACATACATCCCCACCCCTAAAGTGGGCTAAAACCCACCTTTAATACTTCTAAAAATATCATTTACGCAGCGCAACAGAGTTTTCCTCGCGGAGGAGTGTCCCACCCAATAACGACTAACCCCTTTTGCTCAACCCGGCTTATCTTCCCCCTATCGCCTACCGCCCCGCCCCTGCTACCGACCACCGTAACACCCCACAGGTCCCACAACGCAGAAAAGCCCCGGACACCTTTGAACTGCTCCCCATTAGTTGGACTGAGAAACCAGTTACCGACTAGTGGGGAGTTGTTTTCATTGAGAGCACGAAGTTCGCTAAGTGAATATCAGCGCGAGCAATTGGTTGAACTATTTGAGCAAGGCATGGGTTATACAGCCGCTGCCAATGCCCTTGGTGTCTCCAAGTATGCCGCCCGTATGCTCTATCGTCGGTTTAAGCTACATGGCAGGCTATGTCTTGTGGAGAAACCGACAAAGCAGCAGTACTCGTTTGAAATCAAGAAGGAAGTTGTCCAACGCTACCTTGCCGGCGAGACAAGAATGGATCTTGCCCGCGAGTTTGGCCTATCATCAGACCAGCTCGTCAAAGATTGGACCAGGACATGGCGCACAGGCGGCGATGACGCGTTGACACCGAAGCCGAAGGGCAGGCCCAAAGGCTCGGCTGCACCGAAGCGGCTTACAGAAGAAGACAAGCTGCGCCGTCAGATCGCACGGTTGGAAGCGGAAAACGCGTACTTAAAAAAATTGCGGGACTTGAGGAACCAGGGACACGCCTGAAAGTCCAGGCGATCGTCATCCTCAAGTCTCACCACCGCTTGGAATATCTCCTAGAGGCAGCAGGCATGCCGAGGTCGACGTTCTTCTACCACCAGAAACGACTCAACAAGCCGGATAAACACGCCGTTCTCAAGCAAGCGATTCGGGAAAGCTTCGAACGGAACAAGCATCGCTACGGCTATAGGCGAGTCCTACTTGACCTACGCAACCAGGGCTGGGTGGTCAACCACAAACTCGTGTACAAACTCATGCGCCAGATGGGGCTTCGAGCCAAGATCCGCCAACGTAGACCTTATGTTTCCTACACCGGGACGATCAGCCGCATTGCTGACAACACACTTGACCGCAAATTCACCCCAGATAAGCCAAACACCGTCTTTGTCAGCGACGTCACCGAGTTCAGGGTCGCAGGCCGCAAGGTCTACCTGAAGTGCCCCGGGTTTTGTTCCTAGGCGTTTGCCTTGATTTCTATTATTTCCT
>NZ_CAMQAZ010000033.1 GCF_946998835.1 uncultured Corynebacterium sp.
CCATTCTGGTCTTCGACCTCGGTGGCGGTACCTTCGACGTCTCCCTGCTGGAGATTGGCGATGGTGTCGTTGAGGTTCGTGCAACTGCTGGTGACAACAAGCTCGGTGGCGATGACTGGGATCAGCGTATCGTCGACTGGTTGGTCGAGAAGTTCCAGTCCAGCAACGGCATTGACCTGACCAAGGACAAGATGGCTCTGCAGCGTCTGCGCGAGGCTGCTGAGAAGGCCAAGATTGAGCTGTCCTCCTCGCAGCAGGCATCCATCAACCTGCCGTACATCACCGTCGACTCTGACAAGAACCCGCTGTTCCTGGACGAAACCCTGTCTCGTACTGAGTTCCAGCGCATCACCTCCGATCTGCTTGACCGCACCCGTAAGCCGTTCCAGCAGGTCATTGCTGACGCCGATGTTCCGGTTTCCGATATTGACCACGTTGTGCTGGTCGGTGGTTCCACCCGTATGCCGGCAGTTTCTGAACTGGTCAAGGAACTGACCGGTGGCCGTGAGCCGAACAAGGGCGTTAACCCGGACGAGGTCGTCGCAGTTGGTGCTGCTCTGCAGGCTGGCGTGCTGCGCGGCGAGGTCAAGGACGTGCTGCTGCTCGACGTTACCCCGCTGTCTCTGGGTATTGAGACCAAGGGTGGTGTCATGACCAAGCTGATTGAGCGCAATACCACTATCCCGACCAAGCGTTCGGAGACCTTCACCACCGCTGAGGACAATCAGCCGAGTGTTCAGATCCAGGTCTTCCAGGGTGAGCGCGAGATGGCCGCAGCCAACAAGCTGCTGGGCTCCTTCGAGCTGGGCGGTATTGCTCCAGCACCGCGTGGCGTCCCGCAGATTGAGGTCACCTTCGACATCGACGCCAACGGCATTGTCCACGTCACTGCTAAGGACAAGGGCACTGGTAAGGAAAACACGATCACCATCCAGGACGGCTCCGGCCTCTCCAAGGAGGAGATCGACCAGATGATTAAGGACGCTGAGAAGCACGCTGACGAGGACAAGAAGCGCCGCGAGGAGCAGGAAGTCCGCAACTCGGCTGAGTCGATGGCTTACCAGACCCGCAAGTTCGCCTCCGAGAACGAGGACAAGGTCTCCCAGGACATCCGCGACCGCGTTGAAGAGGCCGCCAAGGAAGTTGACGAGGCTCTGAAGGGCTCCGACATTGAGGCCATCAAGTCGGCCGTCGAGAAGCTGTCCACCGAGAGCCAGGAGATGGGTAAGGCCATCTACGAGGCTCAGGCAGCTGAGGGTGCAACCGCAGCCGAGGGTGCTGAGGCCGCAGACGCTGACGACAACGTCGTGGACGCTGAGGTCGTCGACGAGGACGAGAAGGACAAGTAAGAATGGCTGACCAGGATCAGGGAAACCAGCCCACCCCGGAGGAGCCGGCCAACCTGGCCGATCAGGTCAACGAGGTCTTCGAACAGGCCAAGCTTGACGACGAGGCGGAGTCGGCGACCGACAATGTCGCCGGAGACACCGCTGCGGAGGAAGCCGCAGACCCGGTGGCAGCTGTCCAGCGCGAACTGGATGAGCGCACGGAGGATTTGCAGCGCCTGTCTGCAGAGTTCACGAACTACCGTCGTCGAGTTGACCGAGACCGTGAGGCCGAGCGCGTACAGGCAAAGGCAAAGCTAGCTGGAGAACTACTGGTTTTGGCTGACGACCTCGACCGCGCTGAGGAGCACGGCGACTTGGCAGACGGCACCCCGTTGAAGGCCTTCGCGGACAAGTTCCGCGGTGTGCTGACCGCACAGGGCGTTGAGGAATTTGGTGTTGCAGGTGAGGAGTTCAACCCGGACATTCACGAGGCTGTCCAGGACCTCTCCGAAGGGGATGACAAGGTTCTAGCCAATGTGCTGCGCAAGGGCTACCGCATTAATGACCGAATCATCCGTACGGCGATGGTAATCATCGGCGATCCGCAGTAGCGGAGACACAAGTGACGCAGATTTCTTTGAATTAGTTTTTCTGAAAGGAGGAGATGCACCATGACTCAACGGGAATGGGCAGATAAGGACTATTACGCTGACTTGGGCGTCTCTAAGTCTGCGTCACTCGACGAGATTAAAAAGGCCTACCGCAAGCTGGCCCGGGAGAACCACCCGGATAAAAACCCGGGTAACAAGGCCGCCGAGGATAAATTCAAGCGAATCTCCGAGGCATACTCGGTGGTTGGTGACGAGGACAAGCGCCGTGAATACGACGAGTTGCGTGCAGCTCTCGCAGGCGGTTTCCGATTCCCCGGTACCGGTGGCCCCGGTGGCCCCGGTGGCCCCGGTGGCCGTGGCTTCGACTTCGATGTGTCGGATCTCTTTGGTGGAGGTACCGGGTTCGGAGGCAATGCGGGTGGCGCAGGTGGCCTAGGTGATTTCCTGGGTGGCTTCGTAAACCGCAATGGCGCCGGTGCCGGAGCCGGTGGTGCTGGACGGCAGAAGGCCCGCCGCGGTGCGGACGTAGAGACCGAAATTACGCTTGATTTCCGCGAGGCCGCCCAAGGTGCCACGATTCCGCTGCAGCTCACCAACCCGTCGCCATGCACGAACTGCAACGGTTCGGGTGCTGCGCCTGGAACCTCGCCGGTGACCTGTACTACGTGTAATGGTTCGGGATTCGTCAAGGAGCAAAAGGGCGCTTTCGGTTTCTCCAGCCCGTGTTCGGACTGTGGTGCCCAGGGCACTCGCATCGAAAATCCCTGTACGCAATGTAACGGCACAGGTGTGACCACCCGCCGTCGTACCATCACCGTCCGCGTCCCTGCGGGTGTGGTTGACGGTCAGAAGGTGCGCCTGGCTGGGCAGGGTGAAGCGGGACTTCGAGGACGCCCGGCCGGTGATCTCTTTGTCACCGTCCACGTGCGCCCGGATGAAGTATTCACTCGCAGCGGCAATGACCTCGAGGTCACGGTGCCGGTGAGCTTCGGGGAGCTCGCACTCGGCGGCACCATCACCGTGCCGACGCTGGGCGACAAAATCCGCGTGCGTGTCCCCGCCGGTACGGCCGATGGTCGAACCCTGCGTGTGCGTGGTCGAGGCATCCCGAAGCGCAATGGCACCCCGGGGGACCTGCTGGTGACCGTGCGTGTAAAGGTTCCGACCAACCTGGATGACAATGCCACCTCGGCATTGCGCTCCTACGTTGAGGCGGAACGGGCCAGCGGATTCAATCCCCGCGAGGGTTGGGCAGGTGCGAAGTAATGGCTGACAACGCTGAGGTCTATGTCATATCCGTCGCCGCAAACCTCGCCGGCATGCACGCGCAGACGCTGCGTAATTACGACCGACTTGGGTTGGTAACTCCGCAGCGGACCTCTGGCGGAGGGCGGCGCTACACCAAACGTGATGTGGCGCTGTTGCGCGAGATTCAGCGCCTGAGTCAGGAAGATGGTGTCAACTTGGCTGGCATTAAGGCCATCATCGACCTGACTGAACGAGTGGACTCACTCGAGCAGGAGAACGCTGAACTGCGAGAGCAGCTCTACCAGGCAAAGTCACAGGCTCGTCGTTCGCGCGGCGAACTAGTCCACGTCCCACGTTCCACAGCAGTGGTGATGTGGGAGCCGCGCACACGACGCAGGCACAGAGACAACCGCGGTGGGAAAGGATAGCTCCGTCAGCTCGTTTTTCTGAGCCATCGGTTGGTTTCGCGAGTGAAGACTTCGTCGTCAAAGTAATGCTCGATGTGAGGGTTCCCTCTGACATGCCGGTACTTTTCGGGGATATCCCGCACCGGCGTGGACATGAATTCGGCCAAGTCTCGCCTGGACAGGCCGCGCTCGCTCAGATCGAGTGTGTAAGCACCAAAGTCTTTATCCGCTGGGTTTTTGCCATGGACCCCGAGTTCGGCAGGAATGCGAATGGGGTCTACAGGAGAAGTAGCCACCGCCACACGGTGGCTATTTTCATATTCGGGCCGAGCCATGCCGTCCGGCTTGAGTAGCTTCATGTCGCGTGCCCGCTCCACGCCAGGGCCGGTACCTGGTGGAGCTATGAGCAGAACCCGATCTGCATAGAGGCCACTGCCAAGGGATGCCTGCGATACCACCGTCGCACCGTAGCTATAACCGGCGACAATGTGTCGCTGAGTAAGTGGCTGATCCGCGGTGCTGCTTGGACTGCCCAGGGGGCCCGGAATCGAAGGGATGCCATGGGAGGTTGAGGTACTGGCAATTGCGGTGTCACCGCTATCGATACCGCCCGCTCGTTCAATCAAACCGGCCTGCAAGTGCTGCAACCGTTCTGCGGCGAGATTGTGATACTCGGTACGCATGGCTTCATGAAGGTTCGGGGGCGCATCATAGGAAAACAACACCACTGCCACGTCTTTCGGATTCTCGCTGCTGGCGCGGAAAGTCGCGGCGACGCGCTCAAACTGCCTGCTAGCGTCTTCCGCTGCAGAACTCGTGCCCGGGACAAGAGTTATCACAGTCGATGCTCGCTCGACATCGCCGAAAGCGATTGCAGAATGCCCAGGTGAGGATTCCAAGAGTTGACCAGGAGGAAGACCCAAAGCGCGGGCGTGAGCGGACATGGCTGCGTTGATTTCCGATAATGGACGGCTCGAGTATGCTCCGGCGGTCTCACCCTCGTCTTTCAAGCCGGAGCCGCCAAACCCATCCATCACCAGTGGCGTAAGAGCGGAGATCGCATCTGCCGCCTTCTCATCGAGGCGGTTGAGCTCGGCCAAGGCCAACTGAATCCGATGCTGCGAGGTTGCGCACCATTCCGCCATGGTGAAAGGTACGGCAGGAATTTTGGGCTGAGCGAGACTGCGCGCAATCGTCGAGAGCATACCCTCAGACGGAGTTACCGCGCCAGAGATCAGGTTGACCTGAAACCCCAGGTTGGTCGCCTGAGTTACGGCGTCGGTGAGTTCGCGGATGACGTCGTTAAGCATGGCGGCGGTGCCGCTGCAGCAATCGGCGAGGCGTTCAAGCGCGACGCTACTCCGGCGCAGACGTGTGGAACTGCGGGTGACAGAGCCCTCGGCGGCGATGCGGTTATCGCCGGCGAAGTCGTCCTCCGAAACCGAGTCGAGTGTGCCCCGGGAATTGTCGGCGGAATCGGCGAGGGCGCGCGCCCCAGAACGTAACACGCCGGCGAGATTATCCAACGGATTCACGCGCCACAGCAGCGCCTCGCCTACCGTGACCATGACAGCCTCTCCAGCGCGCGGGACTGGTCGTGCTCGTGTGTGAGAGTGCTGGCCGCAAGTGCATCGGCGGCTTGTGCAATAACGTCGATATTCGTGCACGCGGCAAGCAATGATTCCGACCACTTCGCACAGGTAGTGGCGGCGGCGGGAGCGATGCGCGAGTTGGGCAGAGCGGAGCTGAGACCGGTGCTGTTCGGAGCAGCTGCCACGATGGTGGAAATTCCATCAACGCGACTGGAAATCTGCTGGTAAGAGCGACTGAGGGCGGATAGCTGTTCAGGATTGACTGTGATGTGTTCGGCCATGTTTTTGATTCTGCGGAGAAGCGGAAGCTAGCGGAAGGACCTCTTTTGGTAACTGTGGATAACTTTGGTTGTCAGCAACGCTTGGCAATGCGCTGTGGATAACTGTGAGGCAGTCGATCCGCGGGAGCCGGTAGCATTTAGGCATGCGTATTGCACTGGCTCAGTTGGAATTGTCAGCATCGGTTGAAGAAAATCTGGACGCGGTGAAGTCGACTATCGTACGGGCGGCGCAGGACAACGCCGACCTGGTGATCTTCCCCGAGGCCACGATGAAGGCGTTTAATACTGGCCGCCTTGACGTGGTGGCGGAGTCCAGCAGCGATAAGTTCGTAGCGGAAGTCTCGCAGGCCGCTCACGATGCCGGAATCAGCGTGGTGCTCGGTATGTTCCGTCCAGCAGATCAAGTGGAGCGAGACGGCAAGACGATGCACCGCGTTTTCAACTCGCTGCTTCTGGCCTGGCGTGATGAGGACGGTCCCGGTGTCGAGTTCTACGACAAAATCCACCTCTTCGACGCCTTCGGGTTCCGCGAATCCGACACCGTCGCGCCGGGCAACGCGCACGTGGTCTGTGACGTCCCGCTTGCCGACGGCTCGTCGGTCGCCCTCGGTCTTGCGACATGCTTTGACATCCGGTTTCCGGAACAATTCATTCAGCTGGCCAACTTGGGTGCCGAGGTTATCGCGCTGCCTGCATCGTGGAATGACGGTCCGGGCAAGGTGACGCAGTGGCAGACCCTGGTTTCGGCACGTGCCTTGGACAGCACTTGCGTAATCGCGGCCGTTGATGCGGCGCGGCCTGGTGGGGCTAAGGCCGCGGGTAAGGATGAGGGGCCTACCGGTGCGGGGCACTCTATGTTGGTCAATGCTGACGGTGGGGTTATTGCTTCGGCGGGCTACGGTCCGCAGCTACTCGTGGCTGATGTGGATGTGGCGGAGGTAGAGCGGATTCGCCGTTCGATCCCGGTGTTGGAGATTCGCGACCAGGGCTAGCTGCTAGGAACGGCGAGTGCCCGGGCGAGGGACCCGCACGAGAGACGTGGGGGAGCGAAGTGCACGGCATTTTAGCCCACAGTTCTACCGATTCGGGCGAAGTCCTTTATATTGCTAATCATGCTGCTCCACATCCTCTGGGTCATTGGAATTACGGCCGAAGGCGTCACCGGCGCGCTGGCGGCTGGTCGAATGCGCATGGATCTCTTTGGAGTCTCAACAATTGCGTGCATGACTGCTATCGGCGGTGGCACCCTGCGCGATGTCATTCTCGGCCACTACCCGCTGGTGTGGGTCGCAAGTCCGCAATATTTGCTGGTTATCGTCGGCGCGGCGCTTATTACTGTGCTGTTGGCGGACTTCCTGATGAAGCACTTTCGCGTGGTGTTTCTGGTTGCCGATGCGATTGGTCTGTCGGCCTTTTCCATCATCGGTGCGCGTGTGGCCATGGAGATGGGGCACGGCGTCATTATTGCAATTGTGGGCGCAGTTCTCACCGGCGCATTTGGCGGTGTGCTCCGTGACCTGATGTGCGACCGCGTCCCGCTGGTGTTCCAAAAGGAGCTCTACGCGTCCATCGCGGTCGTCGCGGCGACGCTTTACTACGTGCTCGACATGGTTGGCCTGCATGAGAGCATCAACATCATCTGCGCTGTGCTGTCCGCGCTGTTTATTCGACTAGCGGCAATTTGGCGCGGCTGGTCGCTGCCGGTATTCGATTACCAGGGACGCGATTAAAAAATTCCCGCACCAAGAAAAACCCGGTGCGGGAATTTTTAGTTGTGCTAGTGGCTACCTAGAGGCGCACACGAGCGCAACTGCAAAGGCGTGGACGATTAGGAAATCGAAGCCTCGTAGATGCCCTTGACGGAGTCAGCCATGGTTGCGTTGAACTCCTCGTCGGACTGCTGAGCGGACAGGCCCTCAGACAGCGCACGGGAGAAGGAAGCAATCATGCCGTGGTTGCGGGACAGGCGCTCGTTGGCGTCCTCGCGCTCGTAGCCACCGGATAGGGCGACAACGCGCATGACCTTCGGGTGGTCAATCAGCGGCTTGTACAGGTCATCCTTGGTCGGGATGGAGACCTTGATCATGACCTTCTGGTCATCAGCCAGGTCATCCAGGCCAGCGAGCAGCTCGCGCAGGACGATGTCCTCAGCCTCTGCCTTGTCAGCAGCGTTGATGTCGACCTCCGGCTCCAGAATCGGAACCAGACCGTGGGACAGAACCTGCTTGCCGAACTCGAACTGCTGAGCAATGTTGGCCTTGATGCCCTCTTCGTTTGCCTCAGCAATGAAGGAACGCATCTTGGTACCGAAAATGCCCTTAGCGACAGCGCGCTCCAGCAGCTCATCCAGACCCGGGCACGGCTTCATAAGCTGAACGCCGTTTTCCTTGTCGGCCAGACCCTTGTCAGTCTTCAGGAACGGGACGATGCCCTTCTTCTCCCACAGGAACTGGGCGGTCGGGATTCCCTCAATGTCGCGATCCATGGTCTGCTCGAAGAGAATCGCACCAATAATCTGCTCGGAGTTGAAGGACGGGGAAGTGATGATGCGGGTACGCATCTGGTGAACCAGGTCGAACATTTCATCTTCGTTCGAGTACTGATCCTCGTTGATGCCGTACAGGCGCAGAGCCTTCGGGGTGGATCCACCGGACTGGTCGAGAGCGGCGATGAAGCCCTTGCCCTCAGTCATCTGACGTGCCTGCTCGATGTTCATTCGAGTCCTTTCGTGAGAATGAAGGAATGTCACCTACTAGGGTAACCAAAACGGTATGAACGCGCTGCCCGCCCATCACTCACATGGGGGAACGTGAATCTAGTGCAAGTGTGCCGAGGCAGCATATGTGTCATGAATCACACTGGAAGTATGTAAAAATCTAAGTTGAGTGGAACAGACTCAAGTCTGAATGCGTTATGGGTAGTGAATAACAAAGTTGAGTCAAAGGGGCGCAAGTTATGAGTTTCACACCAACAACTAAGACTGGAGAAGTTCTCCAGGGAGCTATGAAGGCTGCTACCAGCGCAGGCAACCCGGATATCCGGCCTGGGCACATTCTGGTAGCGCTGCTGGAGCAAAAGGAGGGCATTGCGGCTCCGCTGCTTGAGGCGGCGGGTGTTAATCCCTCTGGAGTATTGACCCGCGCTAAGGATCTGGTCGCTGGGTATCCGTCGGCAAGCGGGGCGAATATGGCGAACCCGCAGTTTAATAGGGATGCCGTTAATGCACTGAACGCTGCCGAGGAGTTGGCGGGCGAGCTTGGAGACGAGTATGTCTCCACGGAAATTCTGCTTATCGGTGTGGCGACCGGCCAGTCGGAGGCGGCAACTGTGCTGCAGTCGGCGGGCGCTACTGCCGAGGCATTAAAGGGCGCGCTGACTAGCGTGCGAGGATCGAGGAAGGTTACAACGGAAAATCCAGAAGAGCAGTACCAGGCTCTGGAAAAATATGCGACGGACTTAACCGCGCGGGCACGTGAGGGCAAGATTGACCCTGTTATCGGCCGCGATGCGGAGATTCGTCGCGTGGTACAGGTTTTGAGTCGTCGTACCAAGAACAATCCTGTGCTCATTGGTGAGCCGGGCGTTGGTAAGACGGCCATTGTAGAGGGGCTCGCGCGCCGAATTGTTGCAGGTGACGTGCCGGAATCCCTGAAGGGCAAGACTCTGATGAGCCTGGATTTGGGCTCCATGGTCGCCGGTGCAAAGTACCGCGGTGAGTTCGAGGAGCGCCTGAAGGCGGTCCTGGATGAGATCAAGGAATCCGACGGTCAGATCATTACCTTCATCGACGAGATTCACACCATCGTTGGCGCTGGTGCCACGGGTGATGGCTCGATGGATGCGGGCAACATGATTAAGCCGATGCTGGCTCGTGGTGAGCTGCGCCTGGTCGGTGCGACGACTCTGGATGAGTACCGCAAGTACATCGAGAAGGATGCCGCGCTGGAGCGTCGTTTCCAGCAGGTCTTCGTCGGTGAGCCGAGCGTGGAGGACGCCATTGGCATTCTGCGCGGTCTGAAAGAACGCTACGAGGTACACCACGGTGTTCGTATTCAGGACTCCGCGCTGGTGGCTGCAGCAACGCTGTCGGATCGTTACATCACCTCCCGCTTCCTGCCGGATAAGGCCATTGACCTGGTGGATGAGGCCGCATCGCGTCTGCGTATGGAGATTGACTCCTCGCCGGAGGAAATCGACTCCGCGGAACGCATCGTGCGCCGCCTCGAAATCGAGGAAATGGCTCTGGAGAAGGAAACCGACATCGCGTCGAAGGAACGCCTGGACAAGCTCCGTGAGGAACTTGCCGATGAGCGCGAGAAGCTCAACGCTCTGAAGACCCGCTGGCAGAACGAGAAGTCCTCGATTGATGACGTCCGCTCTGTCCGCGAAGAGCTCGATGCCCTGCGCACTGAGTCGGAAAAGGCTGAACGCGAAGGTGACTACGGGCGCGTCGCAGAGCTGCGGTACGGGCGCATCCCGGAGCTGGAGAAGAAGCTGGAGGCCGCCGAGGAATCGGTCGCTGACGCAGAGGAAAACTCCATGCTGAAGGAGGAGGTCACTCCTCAGGAAGTTGCTGAGGTTGTCTCCGCCTGGACGGGTATCCCGGCTGGCAAGATGATGCAGGGCGAGACCGAGAAGCTGCTGGAAATGGAGTTCAACCTCGGCCGTCGCGTTGTTGGTCAGAATGCCGCTGTGGAGGCTGTCTCCGATGCTGTCCGCCGCTCGCGTGCTGGTGTTGCCGATCCGAATCGTCCGACTGGTTCCTTCCTGTTCCTCGGCCCAACTGGTGTTGGTAAAACGGAGCTGGCCAAGGCGCTGGCGGAGTTCCTCTTCGACGATGAGCGCGCAATGGTCCGCATCGACATGTCTGAGTACGGAGAGAAGCACTCTGTCGCTCGTCTAATTGGTGCCCCTCCCGGATACGTCGGCTACGACGCTGGCGGTCAGCTTACCGAGGCCGTTCGTCGCCGTCCGTACACCGTCGTGCTTTTCGACGAGGTGGAGAAGGCTCACCCGGACGTGTTCGATGTGCTCCTGCAGGTGCTTGATGAAGGCCGCCTGACCGATGGCCAGGGCCGAACCGTGGACTTCCGAAACACGATTCTGATTCTGACTTCCAACCTCGGTGCTGGTGGCACGCATGAGCAGATTATGGATGCAGTGAAGGCGGCTTTCAAGCCGGAGTTCATCAACCGTCTCGACGATGTCGTGATTTTCGATCCGCTGACCTCCGAGCAGCTGCGCGGCATTGTGGACATTCAGGTCCGCAACCTGGCAGAGCGCTTGGCTGCACGTCGTCTGGTGCTGGATGTCTCCGATGGGGCGCTGGATTGGCTGTCGGAGCGCGGCTACGACCCGGCATACGGTGCCCGTCCGCTGCGTCGCCTGGTGCAGAAGGCAATCGGTGACGAGCTGGCACGTCGACTGCTTGCCGGTGACGTCCGCGATGGAGACCGCGTAGAGGTTACTGTTGCTGACGATGGTGAGTCGCTGAAAATCGTCGGCTACGGAGAGGATGGCGCTGCCCGGGTTTAAGGGGTAGTGCCTGCCGAGTCGGTACCTGCCCTGGTGGCTGTCCGTTTATAGGGGCGATTTGGGAGAGTTCTCTCCTGAGTCGCCCCTCTGTTATGTGTTTTATGTGTTTTCTTGCCAGGATTGTGTGGTTTCTGCCCGTCTGTGTGGGCTTGTCGTATTCCGGTCGATTCTGGGCATGGCGGTATAGTGCGCACATATGACTAACTTTCAGTGGCGACCAGCGACAGACTCCGACCGACCCTTCATTGCCTGGATGGACGAACTAACGGAGACGTTCGGGGATGAAAGTCAGCCACTGCCTTCCGATTACGTAGTCACGAGGCGTCAATACGTTGATCAGTGGGACTCGCGTGAGGGCGGGGTTATTCTTTACGCCACTTCGCTTGACGACGCAGACATCGAATCTCTCAGCGGAGATATGACTCGGACAGACCCGTTTGAACCCCGAGTATCTCGTGAGGTTGCCTACAGTGCGGCCGCCATTAAAGCGGAGTGGTCGGGGCGCGGGGGTTCGTCGTCAAGCGAAGGGTGCGAGAGCTATGAAGTGCCGGTCGGGGCAGCGTGGCTGCGCGCGTTTACGAATGATGATCCGGGGTATGGATTCGTGGAAAACGGGATTCCGGAGGTGGCGATTGCACTGCGACCGGGTGCCGTGGGGCGCAGGCTATCGCAGCCGATGATTGCGGGGCTTCTGGAGTACGCGCGGGAGCTGGGGTATCCGGGGGTTAGTTTGGCAGTTCATGATGCCAATCCGAGGGCGGCGAAGGCCTATGTGAAAGCGGGATTTGAGCTGGTGGGGCGCTCGAGTTTCCCGGACCATGACGTGATGGTGGTGCGGTTTTAAAAATTTCGGAAAAAGATTCGAAAAATATTAAGTAGGGGGGTTGTGCGGGGTCGAATAGGTGTGCGATGATGGTGGGGACGGAAAATAGTTAGTCCATTTGGGGATTCGGATTACTAGCGTTTAAAAGGGGGGTGGGGGAAAATGTCCACACCATCGATGTCAGGTGGCAATGGGCCGCTGTCGACATCGCAGGTCTTGGATGCAGTTGCGCAGTTCGAGAAACTCTCAACAGTTATCATGGATAACTTTGAGGTGCTCGCGCCGGATCATGCGCATGATGCGTATAAGTCGATTGAGAAGGCGCGGAAGCGGCTCGCGGTGATTGATGCGATGTATGTGGAGATTATGAAAGGACGGATGCCCAGTGCTGAGCATCGAAAGGTTGCGTGGCTAGCGCAGGAGATGAGAATCTCGCGGGCGGAAGCACGACAGCGGATTAACGTGGTAGGGCGTCTGCGTAAGAATGCCGATCCGTTTGCTCCGGCACACGAAGATGTGCGAATGCCAAACCTTCGTCAGAAAGTGGAGGAAGGCGTTGTCGGGGCAGATGCTGTTGCGAAGATTGACAAGGCGGTGCGAGAGCTACCCGTAACCGAGCATGCAGAGCTATCGCGGATACTGGATAAGCACATTGCAGATCTGGTGGACAAGATTCGTGTCGACGATCTCAATCAATTGCCCAATCGCCTCCGAGCGATGCTGGGAGTTGATGACCCATATACCGATGAAGATCGTGCCCGGAAGCGAAGCTTGAAAATTGGCGCTCAGGGACCGGATGGTATGAGCAGATTGAGTGGTGTGATTACGCCCTCGTTTGCGGCGGTGCTCAAACGGTTACAGGCAGACCATGCGCGACCTGGGGGATTGCTGGAGGAAGGTGCTGAGGACCAGCGAAACCCGGAGCAACGTTTCCATGATGCAGCGGAAGCAGCTGTGAACGGAGGGTTTCAACCGGGCGGTGAGCTTCAGCCGGCGCGAGGGACAACATCGGTGGTTACCGTTGCACATATTGCAGATGTGGCAGCCTTGGCTGGAGTTTCCTTGCCCGATGAGCAGGAATTTTCCCTTCCTGGATCCGGTAAAGCGGTTTCAGACGCCGGGGTGCGAATCTCCATTAGCCAGGCCGTGCAACAGATGGTTGATAGAAACTCGTTCCTCCAAGTTTTAGGCAATGAAGGGCAAACCCTGTACTTCGGCAGGTCGCGCAGGCTCGGGACTTTGCCACAATATCTGGCCCTGCTTGGTGAGGAAGGAGGTTCTTCCGCGCCGGGCATGGGTACTCCGGCGGCCATGTGTGATGTTCACCATGTGCAGTCATGGGGATCCGGTGGTGGTACTGACCTGGATAATCTCACTTTGGTAGACCCGGGTACTCATCGGACGATTGATGATGCTCGACGCGATGAAAATTCCTGGTGGACGCTCCGGCCGGACGAGGTGCCGGAGGTACTCGGTGCTGAAATGCCGGAGGTACTCGGCGACAGTGAGCGGAAGAAGACCCGAGGGGGTGATGGGGTTGCCTTCCACGATCGGGTGGTCTGGGTGCCGCCGAAAGACAAAGCGGGAAGCCGGAAGGTGAGGTCCAACGAGGACCCCGATGCATTCGATAACCCGGGGCGCTGGTTACGTCGTAAAGCACGAGAGAAACAGACGGGGGATACGGCGGATGGAAATGGACAGACAGGACAGGACCCCGGTGGGTAGTCGAACAAGAATGGGGACCGTGAGGTCTTCGGGCTAGAGACCAATCTTTCGCTTCGTGGTCAGCTTTGCGTTGATGAAGCGGTTGAGGAAGGGGGCGCCGACGCTGGCGGCGTAGTACAGCAGCTTCGTCTGCAGGCCGACAGGGAAGTGAACCTTGGTAATCCTGCGCTGCTTGTGATTAATACAGTCGACGATTGCGTCGGCGACGTCGTCCGGCGTGATTCGAATGCCCATACGCTTGGTGCCGTCAGTACTGACGTTTTCGAGCATGGGGGAGTTGACGTAAAGCGGCCAGACCGCCTTGACGTCGATGCCGTAGGGCTCCCACTCGACCTCGAGTGCCTCAGTGATGCCGCGGACAGCGAACTTAGTGGCGGAGTAGGTGGCCATGTCTGGGGTGCCGTAAATCGCTGATGCCGAGCATAGATTGATAACTTGCCCGCGAGAGGCCTTGAGGTAGGGCAGAGCTGCGCGGCAACCGAAGTGGACACCCTTGACATTGACATCAATGAGAGCGTTGTCCTGCTCGTAGGAACCTTCCTCGAAGGAAGTGCCGTAAAGGATGCCGGCGTTGTTAATCAGCACATCCAGGCGTCCTGCCTTATCGACGAACTGCTTCAACGCTTCTTCCCACTGCTGCGGATTAGTGACATCGAGCGTGCCGACGATCGCGTTGTTGTTACTTACCGACCATTCCTGGTCTCCAGAGATGTCAAAAACTCCGACGGTGTAGCCGCGGGCAAGCAGTTTTTCCGCTGTGGCACGGCCGATTCCGCGCCCTGCGCCCGAGATGAAAACGGTCAGTTGTGCAGCAGTTTCAGACATATCCGTTTCAGACATATCCCTAGTTTAGTTGGGCTTGGCCCTGTTCGATGGAGACGCTGGCTCCGAACTCCTGGCCGCCCGTAGTCCTCCTAAAACACCTGGTTTTAATATGTTCCGTATCGCGTTACCCAGTCAATCGATTTAGAATCCGGGATTATGACAACATCCATCTCGGTACAAGAGCTCCGTGACAAGATTGCCGGCGGCGGTCGCTTCGTCGTAGTCGATGTGCGATGGTCGCGTACCAAAAAGCCATATGACAGCTACACGACGGCTCACATCCCACTGGCCGTGTTTTGTGATCCCGAGTTGGATCTGGCAGGTGTTCCCAGTCGAGAGGACGGCCGCAATCCGCTGCCGGATATCGATCGTGTGCGCGATGCTGTCCGTCGATGGGGTATTCAATCGGACCATTTGGTAATTGTCTACGATGCTGGCGATGGTCTGTTCGCCTCTCGTGCCTGGTGGATTCTGCGCTGGGCAGGACTGAAAAATGTGCGAGTGCTTGCCGGCGGACTGGCTGCCTGGGAAGCGGCTGGCAACGAAACAGCCTTCGGGCCTGGGAACCTGCCGCAGCCGGGCACGATTCCTGTAAGTGAGGGCAACATGCCCGTTGTTGATCTCGACGATGTGCGTACCTGGTCCGAGCGCGGAGTATTGGTGGATGCGCGTGAGCCCAGCCGTTTTGAGGGGCGTAGTGAACGCGTCGATTTGCAAGCAGGCCATATCCCGGGGGCCGTGAATCTGGCAGCTCGTAGTCTGCAAAATGCTGACGGTACTTTCCTCTCCGCCGAGCAGCTCCGCGAACGTTTTTCCGCTGTCGGTATCGAGGAGGGTGAGAATGTAGCCGTCTACTCCGGTTCTGGTTTGCATTCCGCGTTGTTTATCCAGGCAATGGAGGAAGCGGGGATTACTGGTGCCTCGTTGTATGTCGGTGGTTGGTCACAGTGGGCTGGCGACCCTAGCCTTCCTATTGTCCGTTTCTAGGCACGTACGGTGTAGGTCCTAGCAATGTGTGCATGAGGTTCTGGCTGCGGGGCTGCCAACCCGGGGTGGTCGTGTTTTCGGTTCTCCCCGCACCTTCTCTCTCTGGAACATCTGCACCGTGCTAGGAAGGGGCAGACGGGGGCGGAATCCTGTCGCCGGCACAGTCGCTAACCAATTAGGACTGCTTCTGGCTTAAGCTAGGAGACTAATGATTCCCCTAGTATTTTTCCTCGCAGCGATTCTCATCGTCGCCGCAGTCGCGCTGTTTGTCGTCGACCGTCGTCGTAGCAGTTCGCGTACAACTGCGGTGGCATCTCCGTCGTCGCCATCGCTTCACGACGGTCCTTCGGATCCCACCGGCGAAGCGACCGACGTGGCGGCGGAAGATGTTGTTTCTGAACAGTCGGTTTCCTCGGATTCGAGTGATTCCGAGGACGATTCCGCGACCGAGCCAGTGGAAACGACGGGGTCAGTGGAGAAGTCCGGGTCTGTGGCCAACACTGATTCCGGAGTGGCTTTCCACAACGGGGCGGAGCCATTTCCCGAGCCAACCGACTCCGTAGAACCCGAAACTTTCGAGGATGAATACGACGCGGATGCTGACTTCGCGAATTCCGATGTTGCGTCAGATGCGGCAGATTCAGCGGGTGCTGCTGACACCCTTAGCTCTGAAGCCGATGACGTTGCCCATGCCGCCAGTGTTACCACTGCTACCTCTGCTGCCACTACTGCGACTGCTACCACTGCCACGGACTCAGCCAACGTCGAATCCGATGCCGCAGTAGAAAACACAAACATCGATTCTGCCGGTACCGCGGACACGAGAGAAGACACTGCAGAATTTCCCGTTGCTGCTAACGACATCATCGCTGCAGCTAGCACCACACCGGAGGCCACCCCAGAGACTGCCCCGGAGGGCACCCCAGAGACTGATGCAGAGAAGGACACGGGGACTGAGAGGTCCGCATCGCAAGAGACCTACTCAGGTGCTGAGCAGCAAGCCACGGGGGCGCCGCAGCTATCCGAGTCCACTGTGCCCGACGGTCCTGCGCAACCATTCCAGCCAAACCGCATGAAGTCGCCGCGACCAGTTGCCCCTGTCCGTCGGCGTCTCAGCGGTCGTCGAGTTCGTCAGCTGCGGAAAGCCTGGGCTCAGGAACACAATGCCACCTATAGTCGTGTGGATCATGAGCTGCCGTCGTATTGGCAGCGCACTCCAGACGGCGACGCTCGGGCTGTGGTTTCCGGTTTCGCTTTTGGTCGCGAAATGCACATTGCTGACGTTGGCGGCATTACTACCATCGCCATCCGTCGCTCGGTCTCAAGTGATGAAGTCTTCGAGCTCCGCCGCGGTGGCGGCTCTGCACTACCGCATGTCGCTACCGAAGCCGGGTTGGCGGTCGCAGCTACTAATCCGGAACTGATTCACCGCATCTTCGATGATCGCGCCACTCGCATGCTTATCGACGTGCACCCTGCTATCGCCCGGATGTGGTCAGAAAACTCCTGGTCCTTGGCTCAGCTCATAGATAATTCGGTGCCAGAGGACTGGGACGGTGCCCTGAAGTCGTTGTCGGCCTTCTCCGATATTGCACGTAGGTTACCGCCTGTGGAGGGTGAAACTGTCGCTCCCGACGCTGAGCAGTGGGACCCCACTCGTTTGCAGCTCACAGAGCACTTTTCCGACTCCGGTTCATTGGTTTCGGACGGAAGCGGACGAGGTCATTTGCAAGCGGTGCCGAATCCGCGTCGCAAGGATACCGCTAGTGCCGACTCCCAGCGCGCCGACTCCCAAAGCTCCGGGTCTCAGAACTCCGATTCAGGAGACCGCAACGTGGAGAACCGTCAGGGAGCGGAGCCGCTGGACGTCGAGGAAATTGGCTACGCAGAGGCCTCTTCCTCGTCCGCTGCCACTGGAGACACGGCATCGGATGATTCGCAGTGGTCGTCGCAAAGCAATGAGAATTCCACGGTCGTGCAGGCAATTGACGGTTCGTCGTGGCGCCCTGTGCGTGACACCCCGCTTGATCCGACGACGCTGCCCTCGCGTTCGATGGCGCGGAAGATGGGAGCAAACGTCGGTGATTCAGAGGACATCGGGGATGTGGATCGGCAGATTCCTGCGCTCGGTGAGGACCCTGAGCATAGTCAGGTGCGCTCGAGCCAGGGACGTGTGGTGCGGTCGAATGTGAAGCCGTCCAGTATCTTTTCCGATGCTGCCCCAGATGCTCGCACCGGCGAGGAGTCGACCGGCACCGAACCCGAGACAACCGCGCCCGAGCACAAGGATCCAACCCCGGATTCCTCGGACGAGTAGCTCCAGACATATCCTTGAGCACACAGTCGTTTTTTTAGGAGACAACCTCAGATGAGCACCCCCACGAGCAATGTCAATCAGGAAAAACTGCAGCGTTTGGCCGAGCTGGTCAAGGAGCTGGCGGTTGTCCATGGCAAGGTCACGTTGTCGTCTGGACGCGAGGCCGACTACTACGTTGATTTGCGTCGCGCCACCTTGCACCATGAGGCATCCCGCCTGATTGGGGCGCTGTTGCGTGAGCTCACCGTTGACTGGGATTACGCACACGTCGGTGGACTGACGCTCGGCGCCGATCCGGTGGCGACGTCCATCATGCATGCCGAGGGACGTCCGATTGATGCCTTCGTGGTGCGTAAGGAAGCCAAGAAGCATGGCATGCAGCGTCGCGTCGAGGGCCCGGACATTGTGGGCAAGAAGGTCCTGGTCGTTGAGGACACCACCACTACCGGCAATTCGCCGCTGACTGCGGTGGCTGCTCTGCGCGAGGCTGGCGCTGAGGTCGTGGGCGTCGCCACTGTGGTCGACCGCGCGACTGGTGCCGACGAGGTTATCAAGGCTGAAGGCCTGGAGTACCGCTACCTGCTCGGCCTGGATGATTTGGGTCTGGCTTAAGACGCTGACCTAAAAGAGAAAAGAGCTGACCCCGCACACAGCTCGCCCCATACAGCTCGCCCCCAAGCTCACGCAGCCCCACGAAAGAGGAGCATACCCATGGCCACTAAGCGTGCAGGACTCTTGTCCAAGCTCACAACGACTAAGCTGCCCGGCACCAAGGAAACCGCCGCTGATATGTTCATTCGCCGCACAGGCGAAGGACTGGGCGCACTCGTCGGTATCGCCAGCGCGAGCGCCGACACCCGTCATTCCCCAGAGCGTGCCGGCTACATCGCCGTCAGCGCCGTCAACGTTGTCTCCAGCGCTTTCGGCTGGGAGACGCCACGGCGAGTCTCCAAGACTGTTCTCATGCCGCTGTTGGCAGCTAATGTTTGGCGCCGGCGCCACGAGACGTCTCGCTTTACGACGACCACTTTGCTCATCGGCCTCGCTGGTGGTTGGTTGGGCGACTTGATTCTCATGCCGAACAAGCCGAACTTGAACCGCGGGTCCGTTCCGTTCGCCGTCAACCAGGTTGCTTACCACGTGCTGCTGTGGCGCGCCGGCGCTCGCATTAGCGCGCTGCGTGCTGCCATCCGTTTCCCGCTGTGGGCTGGTTCGGTGCCGCTGGTGGGTGCTGTAAAGCCAGAGGCGCTGCCCGCTGCGGTTGGCTATGGTCCGCTGTTGGCCGTGACCTCCGCGCTGGCCGATGATCCGGCGCTTCTGGAGGGCGCCGGTGTCCTCAGCGCAGATGAGCAGACCGGACTGCCGATTGCCGATGCCGCCTACGGCCTGGGCCATGGTGGCAACCTGTTCCTTATCTCCGATGCGCTATTGATGGCGCGAAAGATGTTCGCGGAGGAGGGTGTCGTCGGCAAGCTTTTGAATGCGGCAGTGATGGACACCTACACCGTGGCACAGTTGTTCCTGGTCGAGGGGTTGTTGGCTCTTGACCGCGCCTGAGCCGGGGAAGGGGCCGACGGAGTGGTTTGAGGCCCGTGTGGGAGTGGGGCCGTGGGAGCAGGAGCACCCGAATGAGCCCCGGCCGACCGGCCCTGAGTATGACCAGCAGCTGCTGGATGAAGGCGACCGGCGCAATGTCGTCGACGCCTATCGCTATTGGACGATGGAGGCCATCGTCGCGGAGCTGGATAAGCGCCGCCACCCGCTGCACATTGCGATTGAGAATTTCGAGAACGACTCCAACATCGGCACTGTGGTGCGCACCGCCAATGCCTTCCTGGTGGAGGCCGTGCACATTGTGGGGCGCAAGCGTTGGAATCGTCGTGGCGCGATGGTGACTGACCGCTACCAGCACCTGCTGCACCATGAGACGGTGTCGGATGTCATCAGCTGGGCGCGCGAGCACGACTTGGCCGTGGTGGCTGTGGACAATGTGCCGGGTTCGGTGCCCATCGAAAGCGTTGAGTTGCCCGAGCGCTGTCTTTTGCTCTTTGGCCAGGAGGGCCCGGGTGTGACTGAAGAAGCGCAGCAGGCGGCGGATTTGACGGTGTCGATTGCTCAATTTGGTTCTACGCGTTCGATAAACGCGGGGGTAGCTGCGGGTATTGCCATGCACTCGTGGATTCGTACTCATGCAGATATCGCCACAGCCTGGTAAGTGTCTGCTTGTGGGGTTAGTTCGAAAGGCTGTTTCAAAGCCGTTTGTTCAAAGCTGTTTTAAGGAGAGCCAGTGGTTCTAAAAATGTCGCGTCCGGAGGCCGAAACGTGGGCCTATCGTGCGGACGTGGCTGAGCAGGCTATTCGCAACCGCCATGCGGCGAGGCTCTGGGGAATCCCGGGCACGAATTTGGCAATGGCCTCCTGGCCAGCGCCGCTGCGACACAAGGTCTTCGTCAACTGGCATTACTGGTGGCAGGCCCAGTACCTCGACTGCCTGGTGGATGCGGTCAAACGTGTGCCTTCCAAGGAGAAGTACCGCGCTATTCGTCAGACCATACTGGGTATTCGTCTTCGCAATCTCACGCTGCTGACCAAGAACAAGTACTACGATGATCGCGCGTGGATGGCGCTGGCGCTCGGGCGTGCCGACGCTGCCCTCGGTGCCTCGGTGCCCAAGAAGACGACGGCACGGTTGATTTCTTGCCTGGCGGATGGTCGGCAGGAGTCCACAGGTGTGTTGCCGTGGCGTGAGCAGGACCTCTTTTTCAACATTCCCTCCAACGGTCCAGCAGCGATTGCATTGGCTCGAGCCGGCCGCATCAAGGAGGCGGAGGAACTTATTGACTGGGTCTACGCCAATCTCCTGGCGGACTCTGGGCTGCTCTACGATGGTGTTCGCCTGTCCATGACCGGCGCGGTGGTGCAGAAGGGCATGTTCACCTACAACCAGGGCGTGATGATTGGCGCCTGCCTTGAAGTGGGGCTTGCACTCCGGGCACACGGTCAACGTGAACAGGCGACGAAGTATTTCACGCGCGTGCAAAATCTCATTCATGCAGTGGCGAAGGATTTGGCGACCACCGACAACGTCATTGCCGGCGCCGGTGGGGGCGATGGTGGACTGTTCAACGGCATCCTCGTGCGCTACCTCGCTGATGCGGCGGTGCGTTTGCCTGCCGACGATCGCATGAATCGCGCGGCGGCCCGCATTGCGCGCCGACTGGTTCTGGCTTCGGGGGAGAAGTGCTGGTATCACCGCCTCGAGGTCGATGGTTTGCCGTTATTCCCTGCTGATTGGAACGATAACGCGCAGTTCCCGCAGGGTGGCTCTGTGGCCCATTCCGTCGGTGGTGCGGTGCGCGGTTCAGCTATTAAGGAGCGGGACTTCTCTGTGCAGCTGTCGGGCTGGATGCTGATGGAGGCTTGTGCTCGGGTGGCTGATTTTGTTGCGACCAAGCTGGAAAACGGGCAATCACTGGATTCTCCGAGGCCGAGCTGTCCTGAATAAGCGACGGACGGTAGGGAAGTCGTGCGGTAGGTGGTTGCTGTCGGGCCCCTGCCATGGCCATGTCATGCCTGGCACAATAGGACGCATGAAATTCAATGACATGATGGCTCCTGCTCCCGTGAAGCTCCCAGCCCTCGACGCGGCCGTCGCCGCCCGCAACGACGGTGCCGGCCCCGAGGATGTGGTCCGCGCATGCCCGCGTGATTCCCAGGCATGGGCTGACTTGGCCGAAAGCGCTTTGGATGAAGGCCAGGAGATTCAGGCCTACGCTTTCGCTCGCACCGGCTACCACCGTGGCCTGGACCTGTTGCGTGGCAACGGCTGGAAGGGGTTTGGTGCCATTCCGTGGGAGCATGAGCCGAATCGGGGTGTGCTCCGGGCCTTCGCAGCGTTGGCTAAGGCTGCGAAGGCTATCGGCGAGGATGACGAATTCGATCGCATGATGGCGCTCCTGCGTGACAGTGATGAATCCGCGCTGCCAGAATTGGATCTTTAAGCGCATAACAAACGCATAATCTTTCGCATGAGGATGGTGACTTCGGCATGGATGGCATAATTGGCGGAGCTGGTGGGGAAGGCCGGGATGCCGCAGCTGCCAGGGGCCTAGAGGACACTGATCCCTCGCACCTCGACGACCTCGTTGAGGCGAAAGAAACTCAATTCGTCGAAGATAATCCGCGCCCGGACTTCCAGGATTTCCGTCAGACTTACCTGCATCCGGCATCCCGCGCGGCAAATAAGTTGCGTCAGAAAGTGCGGCCGCGCACGCGTTTTCTCCATGCGGTTGACCGTGTGCGCACCCGCTGGATGCTCATTGTCCAGGCCACGTTAGCCGCCGGTGTGGCCTATTGGTTCGCGCTTGAGGTACTGGGGCACCCCAACCCGTTTTTCGCGCCGATGGCTGCATTCATCAGCCTCAATGTGATGACCGCCGGGCCCCGACTGAAGCACTCTGTGGAGTTGGTGCTCGGTGCCTCGTTGGGCGTTGGCATTGGTGATGTGATTATCTCCATCCTCGGCTCGGGCATCTGGCAGCTGACTGTCGGTGTGTTCGTCGCCATGGTCATCGGTGTATTTGTCGGCCGTGGCCCGCTCGTGGTGAACCAAGCAGCATCCTCGGCTGTGCTCATCGCCACCATCATTCCGCCGGGCACAGCCGGTTCCTACTACCGAATGATCGATGCTCTCGTCGGCGGTGTGGTCGGCATTATCGTGCTCATTGTGTTGCCGCGAAGTCCGCTGGCGGGTGCGCGCCGCAAGGTGGCCAAGGTGCTCGACATGGGAGCGGACGTACTTTACGACATCGGCATCGGCATGAAAGAGGGCGACACCGACCGCATCCGTACTGCTCTGAGTGTGGTGCGCTCCATGCAGGCTCAGGTCTCACTTATGGACCGCACCGTTGCTGATGCCGACGAGCAGGTCCGCATATCGCCGTTGCTCTGGCGCTCACGAGATCGGATCCACTCGCTGTCGCGCATGGTCCATCCGGTCGACAACGCGATGCGCAATATCCGTGTGCTCGCGCGTCGCGCTATCACCGCCCGCGAGGATCACATCGACTTCTCGCCCGAGCTGTGCGAGCTTGTTCTCGGGGTGTCTGAAGGTACGCGCCTGGTTAGTCATTTGCTTGACGACGAAGCCTCCGTGCGCAGAATCCCAGAGTGGGGCGAGTTGCCCTTTGAGCCCGGCGACATCGCTATCGCTCAGCTGTCGGAGGAGTCCGGGGAGGTCAAGCTTGAGGATGTGGTTCGGTACTTGCGTCGTTTAGCGGCGAAATTGCATCCGCGTGTGGTGGAGGACGCAACGCTGTCAGAACAAGTTGTGTTTGCGCAGTGCCGCTCATTGGTGGTGGATTTGCTGCAGGTTTGTGGTCTGTCCAGGCGTTCGGCTGTGGCGACGCTGCCGCCGACAACGCCGTTCCCGGCAATGCCGCCGGAGGTATGGGACGAGTAGCTGTGTTGAGTAGTAGGCGAGCAGGGCCCTGCCCGCCGCCGGTCTGCGTCGCAGGTCGCAAAACGGCTACTGCGGAGTGTCCTACTGCGGCGTGTTTTACTGCGGCACGCGCTTAACCTCGACACCACCGAAAGCGACGAAGCCGCGCACAACGATCTTTGGAGCCTGTCCAGCGCCCGTAGCAGGAAGATTGCGCCCTCGGGTACCAGTGACTTCCGTGCCGCCAAAGATGGGCAGCACATCGACGTCAACCAGGTAGTGGTCGGGGACAATGATTTCAACCCCGCCAAAGGCGCAGCCAATATTGACGACAGTGGTTTCCGAGGTCAGGATAGCTTCGCGGAAGTCCAGCTCAGTCCCGCCAAAAGTTGCCACCGTAGTGTGCGTGGGAGCGCACGTCCATGGGCCTCTCTTGTCGGTGCCGCCGAAGATGCCGATGGAGAGCTTGGAACCAGATGCCGCGGCGGAGTTATTAATCTGAGCGGGCTGGTGGCTGTGGGCCGTATTTTGTGCCATTGCATGGTACTCGCCGGGGAAGCTGGGCGGGTTCGGGTGCGGGTTCGGGTGCGGGTTCGTACGTGAAGTCGGCTCTGCTAAGTTCGCCGGCAGCGACAAGTCTTGAGTCAGCACCGGCAGCTCATCCATGTACGTCGCCTTCTGCGCTTTCTCCGTACGCTCCTGCAGTTCCGCAAAGTCAATCTGCCCGTCGCGGAATGCCCATTCCAGGCGCTCCAGTGCAGTGTGGCGGGCTTGGTCGCCAGCGCGTAGACGTGGGGTGTTGTCAGTCATAATGCTGTCCTATCGAGCCAGTGGCGGGCAGTACCTTTAATACCTCAAATGTTAACTGCACTCGATCTGTAGCGCAGGCGACCAGTGGACAGAGTAACTCCCGGAGCAGAAACTTTCACAGGGAAACTTTCATGCAAATCGACTGGCTCTGTTACCGCGTCTGTGTCAGCGCACGATCTGCAGATCGCGCAGGTGTCGGTATAGCGTCGTTTTCTCTCGCGGCTTCCGCGACTCCACGCCGTCGCGCACGTATCGGAAGCCCAGTCCGCCGACTTGTACAGCCCGCCCCGTCATTGGCGGGTGTAGCTCGCGGGCCGGGGCTTCCTTCGCTTTTCGACGGCCACCGCGACCCAAACTCAGTCGGCTCAACAGGCCCTTAGATTCTTTATCTGTGTCATCTCTGGCACCGCTGTCGCTACCTTCTGCCTGGGGCGCCGGAACTTCGGCCGCTACGATGCCCGGGGCATCGGGGGTGGGGCGGATCTGCACGCCTGTGGATATGCCGGAGAACATCTGATGTTCGTCGACATAGACCTCGCCAGTAAACCCATTTGCCGAGGAAACTCCAGTAATTCCTGGTTCTGTTAGCAGGACGTAACCAACAATTGCGTGCCCGGTGTCATCGCGAATCAGCGGCACTGGCACCGTCGGGCGCGTGAGTGCGGCCGCCGCATTGAGGCCCTCTCCGCCTTCGATGCCCCAGTTTTTGGCCGCAGTCGAGGGCGCGGTGGGAACGTGTGCCAGTTCAATCCAGAGCAGGTTCTTACGCATGAGATAGGTTGCCACGGCTGCCAATGCCGCGTCGATGCCAACGACCACGATTCGCAGCGGCTCGCTTGGGGTTTGCGGAGCCGGCTGCGGAGCGCCTAAGTGGTCGACCTTTTTCTGCTTGGAGATTTCCTCTGGCGTCGGCGCCGTATCGACAGGCAGAACCTCCTTGGCTAGATCGTCGATGAAGGCCAACTCCTTGCGGGTGGGGATTATCGCGACGTCGTGAAGCGCATAGGCGGGCGGTGCTGGAGTAGTTGGCGCGGATGATGCTGATGCAGGCCACGATTGGTGGAGCAATTGGGAAAACGCGGGTACATCGGGGCCACACTGCAGCACAACAATACGCATAGGACTACACTCTAATGCGTCGTCTGCAATCCCAGGAGTTGAAGTAGGACTATGGCCGCAATCATTATCGTCGGTGCCCAGTGGGGCGACGAGGGCAAGGGCAAGGCAACCGATATTCTCGGTGGCCGCGTTGACTACGTCGTCAAGCCCAACGGTGGCAACAACGCTGGCCACACCGTTGTCGTCGGCGGTGAGAAGTACGAGCTGAAGCTGCTTCCGGCGGGTGTGCTGTCGGAAAACGCCGTGCCGATCATCGGTAACGGCTGTGTGGTTAATCTCGAGGCGCTTTTCGACGAGATTGATGGTCTCGAGGCTCGCGGTGCAAAGGCATCTCGCCTGCGCGTTTCCGGCAACGCCCACATGGTTGCTCCGTACCACCAGACGCTGGACCGCGTGACCGAGCGTTTCCTGGGCAAGCGCGCCATCGGTACCACTGGCCGCGGTATCGGCCCGACCTACGCCGACAAGGTCGGCCGTACGGGCTTGCG
>NZ_CAMQAZ010000034.1 GCF_946998835.1 uncultured Corynebacterium sp.
CGATAAGTGAGCGGATCGCCCCTTGCACCGCCCGCGCAGCCCGCACCGCCCGCGTTGGCCACTAGCCACTGGGAAAATGCACGTCCGAGCGCACGAAGCCAAGCAGACAGCAAAACCGCCTAAACACACGCAATCAATGTGCATGTTTAGGCGGTCAGAGCGAGGAGTCGACAGCGCTGAGACCGGTCGTCCATACAGCCGTTACCCCAGTAGCTAGCCGGCTACGCGGTAACCTCAGCATTCTTTTCCGACGCGACAATTGCGGCAGCCGCATCGCCTTCCAGAGAGCCAGTCACTACCGCGCTGCCTCCGACAGTGCGGTAACCAAGCTGGAAGAGTACTGCAGTCAAAGCGGTGCAGATGCCAGAACCGGCAACGTGCACCGGAACCAATGCCTCCGGCACACCGGACCAGTACTGAATCATTCCAACCACGCCTTGGGCCAGAATGAACACAACCAGTGCAATGGCAACCTTGCGTACAGGGGCAAAAGCCTCAGCAGCCAGCAGGCCGAAAATCAGGCCGATGACCAAGCCCAGGTAGAGGTACATGAAGCCGGCGTGGATATGCGCCAGGTCTACAATCGGTAGCTGCAGGCGATCCTCCGGCAGCACCGAAGCGTCACCGGCGTGCGGCCCCGCACCGGTGACCATCGTGCCGGTAATCAACGTCATCGTCAGGGCCAGGCCGGAGGCGGCAGCCAGATAGCGGAGATAGCGCGGGTACATACGGGTAGCGGTACCGTCGTCAGGGTCAGAGATTTTAACGAAAAGCATGCCAGCCAGCCAGACAAGAATCATCGATGGCAGGAAGTGCAGGGCCACGGCGTACCACTTCAGGTCAACCCACACGGAGATGCCACCGATAACAGCCTGGACAAAAACGCCGAGGCCGTTGAGGAAGGCCAGCAACTTGATTTCCTTGCGGCGGCCGACACGCATCACCGAGAGGAACAGCAGAAGCGTGAGAGCAACCAACACAAAGGTCAGCAGGCGATTGCCGAACTCAATAATTTGATGGAGCATTTCTGCTTCCCCGGCAACAGGAACGAAACTGCCCGGGTGACATTCTGGCCACGATGCACAACCGAGACCTGAACCAGTAACACGGACGATAGAACCGGTTACCGCGATTGCCGCCTGTGCAATCAATACGAGAAGCGCATAGAGCTTCTGGCGCCCGGTTGGTGTCAGCGGCAAAAACGATAGGGGCAAACTTCGATCTGCAGTATTCACATTAAGAAATTCTACCCATGCTGCGGACGAATGGTAATACGCGAAACGCCAACGTCGGGCTGCGAATTCCTCGTCAGATTCTCCGTCAGATTCTCAGTCTATTTTTTCCGTCAAACGGTCAGTCAAGTTCCTAGTCGTTCGGCATATCAAAACGGAACCATCGGGTGGCCAGCGCGGCACCGACCGCGCCCCATACAACCAGCACACCAATGGCTGACCACTGGACAGACATGGCCAGGGCCGCGGTGAGCACGTCGGCAAGCGCGACGGACGGCAAGAGATGTAACAACACGGAACTGACGCCATCGAGCGACGGGGCAACGGCGACGTATGTCGTCGCACCAATGAGGATGAACCAGATTAGGTTAGCGAGGCCGAGGATTAGCTCAGCGCCCAGCGTGCCACCCATGAGCAGACCCAGCGAAGTGAAGACGAACGTCCCCAGGAGCATTCCCACATAGGCCAGCAACCAGCCACCAATCGACAGTTCCGCGCCAAGAGCAAGCCCCACGAGGCTAAACAGGATGTACTGCAGCGTCACCGTCGTGCACACCGACACAATCTTGCCGGCGATAATGCCCCAGGGAGGCACACCAGAAGCGCCAATACGCTTCAGCGCTCCGTAACGACGGTCAAATCCCACGGCAATTGCCTGCCCCGTAAAGCCTGCAGACATGACCGAGATTGCCAACACCATGGGGAAGATACGCTCGAGAGGATCATCGAGCTCCAGCACGGGCACCAGTACCAGACCGATGAGCATCGCCAACGGAATGATGATGGTGAGCAGCATTTGCTCTCCGTGCCGCCAGAAGAGCTTCGTTTCCAACCGCGCCTGCGACATAATCAGCTTTGCCATGTCCGAACGTCGCGGCGCCGGGTCGAAAGTGCCCTTTGCAAAGCGGGAGGCATCAGACCTCGGTGCGGTTGTCATTAGCTCCTCATCTCCGTTCCAGTGATCTGCAAGAAGACTTCTTCAAGCGATTGCGTCGCCTTACTCAGCGAGGTAATCAGCACCTCCTGCTGTTCGCAGCTCTGCGCCAGCACAGTCAAGGCGCGTGGCGAAGGTTCACCTAGCAGGGAAAACTCCCCACCGCCAGAACGCTGCAGCCGCTGCGACAGGCCCGCCTCGCTAAAGCTGCGATTGACCTCTTCGAAATCAAGGCTGCCTCGAACGCTAACCTTCATAGCAGTGCTTGACGACGTCCCCTTGAGCGCCGACACCCCAGCGCTAGTGATCTCCTCGGTGGTGCCGGCCACAACTAAATGACCTCGGTCGATAATCGCAACGTCGTCGGCAAGCGATTCGGCCTCATCCATGAGGTGTGTCGTTAGCACAACGGTGACCCCGTCGCGCCGCAGAGAAGAGATGAGGTCCCAGACAGCCAGGCGAGACTGGGCGTCCAGACCTGCCGTGGGCTCGTCGAGGAAGACCAGCTCCGGACGTCCGACCAGGGCACACGCGAGCGACAAGCGTTGCTGCTGACCACCGGAAAGGCGGCGGTAGTTGGTCTTGCGGTGACGTTCTAGGCCCACGACTTCGAGTAGCCAATCGGTGTCCAGCGGATTGGCAGAATAACTGGCGACGAGGTTCAGCATCTCGCCAACGCGGACACCGGGGTAGGCCCCGCCACCTTGGAGCATGATGCCAATGCGGCTGCGCAGTGCGGTGGTCTGAGTGACCGGATCGAGGCCGAGAATGCGAATTCGGCCCTGATCCGGCTTGATGAATCCCTCACACATTTCAACGGTCGTGGTCTTACCGGCACCGTTGGGTCCGAGGAGCGCAAGCACCCTACCTCGATCCAAGGAAAGCGAAAGGTCTGATACAGCCTCGACGTCACCGAATTTCTTCGTTACGTTCTCAAGGCGCAGAGCAGGAGAATTGGCAGCGTTATTCACGGTTAGTCAGTCTAATCTCACAGGTTTAATGAAGGCGAAATACCTTTGATCGAGTCGAGTACACCAAAATGATGGACATGGCTGCGACGAAGAATATCAACGCCAGTAGGTAAATCTGAGCGACAGTGCCAGGGGGCAACCCCAGGCCGCGTGGCAGTACGACGAAACTGAAAATCGCTGAGTACAGAACCACGGCAATGCGGAATTGTACCCGGTTGGCCCACGCGGACAGCGGCACGATGGCCCACAGCAGGTACCAGGGGTGGACGACGGGAAAGAGGATTACGAGGGCAAACATGGCCAGGCCGTATCCTCCGAGCGGATGGATTCGACCGCGAAACGTTGCCAGCAGCATGCGCAGGAGCCACGCGGCAACCAGAATTACGCCCACGCCGCGAGTAAACAGCAATGCGCTGTCGCTGATGTCACCCAGCCCCAGAAGCCGTCCGAAGAAGCCGGCGATGATGCCGAGCAGGGTAGTAAGCGACATCCAGCTGCGCACCGTGGCTGCGCCGCCTTGCGCGGTGATCCAGCCGAAGCCCAGCCCTGTTCCCAAAGAAACGACGACTGCCGTGACGACGGTTATTGCGCCTGTCAACGCCGCCGAGAGAACCACGGCCTTCCAAGTTTTTCCAAACTTCCGAGCCAGCCACATTCCGGCAAAACCAAGTGCCACAAACCCGGTGACCTTAACCATTCCGGCCAGACTAATGAGCACGATGCCGCTTATGTACAGTGCCCACGCTTTTCTGCGACCGTAACTCTCGTCCCCGATAGGGCCTGGGTCAGGCAGTTCATCGGGCACCATCGCCCGCGCTGCGCCATGGATAGCGCGCAGACACAGCTCAAGGCCGACGAGTAGGAGTGCCAACAGCAGGGCCTCGTTGTGAATGCCGCCGACTAAGTGCAGCAGTACGAGAGGGTTGAGTGTGCCGAGCCAGAGCGTGAACTGAGAACTGACTCCGCAGCGGCGGCCCAGCTGTACTAGCGCCCAAGACACAACGAAAAGCGAGATGATGACGACAAGTCGGTGGAGAAAGACGGAGGCAATCACGCCGTCACTGGTTATCTTGGCAATAACCCAGGCCACGGTGAGGGCTGTCGGGCCATACGGGCTCGGGGAGTGCGACCAAATCAGCGGCACCGACCGGGCTAGGGGATCGTTGGCTCCCAACAGATCCACGGGCCCCGCGAGGTATGGGTCCATACCTCGCTCAACGATTGCCGCCTGGGCCAAGTAGGAATAAATGTCCTGCGTAAAAAGGGGAGCAGTAAAAACCAGCGGCAAAACCCATGCCGCGTAGGTGCGCATGAGCATAGGGGTGGTCACGGCAGTGACTCGAGTTCGCGCACCTGCCAAAACAAATGCGCCAACGCCCAACCAGGCTGTCACCAACATGCCAATGCCGACGAAGGTGACGACTGTCGTTGCCACCAGCATTCGGCCAAGAACTAGCCCGAGTGGCGTATTCCAAAACTCGTTTCCAACCACTGGTGTCGCGCCTGCGCCAATACCGGCGACCATGATGAAAATCGAGCCGAGCGTACCCAACCAGCGCAGCCAGGTGAAGCGCCGAAGTTCTCTGTAATTGATGCGATGTTGGAGCGGTTGTTCGGAGCCCTGATGCAGTGTTGCCGACCTGGAACCCGCCAGTCCGATTTTCGGAATGGCATCGCGCACTCCGAGAGCATCGTCAAACGAGGACGAGCGGCGCGGGGTGGGTCGGTTAGTTTTCACAAGGTCACATAGTAGACGATTCGACACGCCGAAAGGGCGTTCTAATCAGCGACGTTGCATTGATATCTAAATGCGTTGGACATTGCGACCCAATTACGACACAATTGTGTTGTCTAATACACCAGCGGTGCAAGTGGGATATTTGCCTCGCTGAGCCACCTAGACATTTTTTTAATCCAGCAGTCCAATCGCAGGAGGTGACTCACCAGTCATGGCTGATCGGAAGCCGACCGTCAATGACGGTGACACGCGCAAGCGCATTCTCCAACTGCTTCTGGAACACAACCCGGCGTCCGCGACGTTTATCGCCGATACGCTGGGGCTATCCGCTGCAGGCGTCCGCCGTCATATCGATATTCTGGTGGACGAAGGTCTTGCCGAAACCGCCCCGGCGCCCAGCACAGGGCCCCGAGGCCGAGGACGGCCGGCAAAGTCCTACCGCCTGACAGATCGGGGTCGCGCCCGATTCGGGCACGCTTACGACGACCTTGCTAGTGCCGCACTTTCTGCACTACGCAAGGCCGGCGGCGAGCAGGCAGTTGCTCAATTTGCCCGCCAGCGCATTGAAGACATTCTGCTCGGCGTCACCCCTGTGGGGCAGGACGCAGAGAAGGAAGAGGTCGTAGAGGCCGTCGTCGATGCTTTTCGACGGGCCGGATATGCGGCAACCATCAATCAAAACACTGGCGGCGTGCAGATTTGCCAGCACCACTGCCCAATTAGCCACGTAGCCTCCGAATTTCCGGAGCTCTGCGCGGCGGAGCATGAAGCCGTTAGTAAATTATTAGGTCAGCACACCCAACCGTTGGCGACGATTGCCGATGGAAACGGTATCTGCACGACAAATATCCCACTCACTCCCGTAACAAAGACACTTACTGAATCGCCACAAGAAAGGAGCGGACAATGACCCTCGCCCATGAGAACTCCACCGACGTGGCTGAATCCACGAAGGCTGCCACTCCGCAGACTGACGAAGAGATTATTGAGTCCATTGGTGCCTACCAGTTTGGTTGGCATGACCCGGATACCGCCGGCGCTTCCGCGAAGCGCGGCCTGTCCGAGGCAGTCGTTCGCGATATTTCGGCTAAGAAGAACGAGCCGGAGTGGATGCTTGAGCGCCGCTTGAAGGCTCTGGAAATCTTCGACCGCAAGCCGCTGCCCACCTGGGGCGCGGACCTGTCGGGGATTGACTTCGACAACATTAAGTACTTCGTTCGCTCCACCGAGAAGCAGGCCCAGACCTGGGAGGACCTGCCGGAGGACATTAAGAACACCTACGACAAGCTCGGCATTCCGGAGGCTGAGAAGCAGCGCCTGGTCGCAGGTGTCGCCGCCCAGTACGAGTCCGAGGTTGTCTACCACCAGATTCGCGAGGATCTGGAAGCCCAGGGCGTTATCTTCCTGGACACCGACACCGCCCTCAAGGAGCACCCGGAGCTGTTCAAGGAGTACTTCGGCACCGTCATCCCGTCCGGTGACAATAAGTTCTCCGCTCTCAACACCGCGGTGTGGTCCGGCGGTTCCTTTATCTACGTGCCGAAGGGCGTCCACGTAGATATCCCGCTGCAGGCATACTTCCGTATTAACACGGAGAACATGGGTCAGTTCGAGCGCACGCTCATCATCGTCGACGAGGATGCCTACGTGCACTACGTCGAGGGCTGTACCGCTCCGATTTATAAGTCTGACTCGCTGCACTCCGCTGTTGTGGAGATCATCGTGAAGAAGGGTGGACGCTGCCGCTACACCACGATCCAGAACTGGTCGAACAACGTCTACAACCTGGTCACCAAGCGCACAAAGTGCGAAGAGGGCGCAACCATGGAGTGGATTGACGGCAACATCGGTTCCAAGGTCACCATGAAGTACCCGGCAGTGTGGATGACCGGTCCGCACGCTAAGGGTGAGGTGCTGTCCGTGGCTATGGCCGGCGAGGGCCAGTTCCAGGACACAGGCGCCAAGATGGTGCACATGGCTCCGCACACCAGCTCCAACATCGTTTCCAAGTCGGTGGCTCGCAACGGCGGTCGCGCGGCATACCGCGGCCTGGTCCAGGTCAACAAGGGTGCGAAGCACTCACACTCCAACGTCGAGTGTGACGCGCTGTTGGTGGACACAATCTCGCGTTCGGACACGTACCCATACGTGGATGTCCGCGAGGACGATGTCACCCTCGGCCACGAGGCAACGGTCTCCAAGGTCTCTGATGATCAGCTGTTCTACCTGATGAGCCGCGGTATCGAAGAGGAAGATGCAATGGCCATGGTCGTGCGCGGCTTTGTCGAGCCCATCGCCAAGGAGCTCCCGATGGAATACGCCCTCGAGCTCAACCGCCTCATTGAACTGCAGATGGAAGGTTCGGTCGGTTAATACCTATGACTACGACGATTAACAACGAAAACCAGGCTGCTCATAGCCGTCGTGTGCTGGCAAACAAGGGCGATGTTTTCTCCTCTTTCAATGTGGAGGACTTCGCCGTGCCGCACGGCAAGGACGAAGAGTGGAAGTTCGCACCGCTGCGTAAGCTGCGCGGTCTCCACAACGGCACCGCCACAGATCCGGTTGCAGCCTCGATTGCGGTCGAAACTGCTGATCAGGATGGCATCGCTGTGGACGTCGTCAAGCGTGACGACGAGCGCCTTGGCCGCGCCGGCGCCCCAACGGACCGCGTGGCAGCTCAGGCGTACTCCAACTTCGACGATGCGCATATCGTGACCTTCGCGAAGAACTCGGTTTCCAAGGAGCCGGTAGTCATCGATATCGATGGTCCGGGCGAGGACAAGGTGTCCTACGGTCACATCGTCGTTGATGTGCAGTCCCACGCTGAGGCCGTCTGCGTGATTAACTACCGCGGTAGTGGCACGTTCGCGGACAACATCGAATTCGTGGTCGGCGACGGCGCCAAGCTGAGCGTCGTGACCATGGTGAACTGGAATGAAGATGCAGTTCACGGCTCTGCGCACCACATTCGTGTCGGCCGCGATGCCACGCTGCGCCACACGGTCGCGACGTTTGGCGGCGAGGTTGTTCGTATCGTTCCGCGCGTTGCTTTCACAGCACCGGGTGGCGACGTCGATCTGCTGGGTGTGTACTTCGCAGATGCCGGCCAGTACTTTGAAAACCGCATGCTGGTCGACCACGCTGTGCCGAACTGCCGCTCCAACGTCATGTACAAGGGCGCACTGCAGGGCGAGCCGAATGTCGCTCATCGTGAGGCCCGCACCGCGTGGGTGGGAGACGTGCTCATTCGTGCAGAGGCTACGGGCACTGACACCTACGAGCTCAACCGCAACCTGCTGCTGACCGAGGGCGCGCGTGCCGACGCAGTTCCGAACCTGGAAATTGAAACCGGTGAGATCGCCGGTGCTGGGCACGCTGCCACTGTTGGTCGCTTCGATGAAGAGCAGCTGTTCTACCTGCTCTCGCGCGGTATTCCGGAGATGGCAGCTCGCCGTCTGGTGGTTCGCGGCTTCTTCAGCGAGGTCATCAACCTGATTCCGGTCGAGTCCGTTCGCGAGAAGCTCGAGCAGCTCGTTGACGAAGAGCTCAACACCGCTGGCTTCTAACCGCTTATCTTCTTTCTCACCCTATTTCCTCCCTGTCACCTCGGTAGCGCCGGGGGGACAGGCCACTAACACCGATTAAAGGAAAAGATTTCACTATGAGCACTTTGGAAATCCGTAACCTCCACGCGCAGGTGCTGCCGACCGACGAGTCCGCCGAGCCCAAGGAAATTTTGAAGGGCGTCAACCTGACGATTAACTCCGGCGAAACCCACGCCGTGATGGGCCCGAACGGCTCCGGTAAGTCCACCCTGAGCTACACCATCGCCGGTCACCCGCGTTACGAAGTCACCGAGGGCGAGATTCTCCTCGACGGCGAGAACGTGCTGGAGATGAGCGTCGACGAGCGCGCTCGCGCTGGCCTCTTCCTGGCTATGCAGTACCCGGTCGAGGTCACCGGTGTGTCTATGTCCAACTTCCTGCGCTCTGCAGCAACCGCTGTCCGTGGCGAAGCTCCGAAGCTGCGCCACTGGGTCAAGGAGGTCCGTGAGGCGATGGCTGACCTGGAGATCGATTCGTCGTTCTCCGAGCGCTCCGTCAACGAGGGCTTCTCCGGTGGCGAGAAGAAGCGTCACGAGATTCTGCAGCTCGACCTGCTGAAGCCGAAGTTCGCCATCCTGGATGAGACCGACTCCGGTCTGGATGTCGACGCTCTGCGCATTGTCTCTGAGGGCATTAACCGCTACCAGGATGAAAACGACGGCGGCATCCTAATCATTACTCACTACCAGCGCATCCTGAACTACGTGAAGCCGGACTTCGTCCACGTCTTCCACGACGGTCGCTTCATCACCTCCGGCGGCCCGGAGCTTGCAGACGAGCTGGAAGAGCACGGCTACGAGAAGTTCATCAATGCCTAACGCCGAACTACTCAGCCCATCACTCCGCGAGGACTTTCCGATTCTGTCGCGCACTGTCCGCGACGGCAAGAGGCTGGTCTACCTGGACTCCGGAGCGACCTCGCAGCGCCCGAAGCAGGTCATCGATGCTGAGGTGGAGTTTCTCACTCACCACAATGCACCGGTGCACCGCGGCGCTTACGAGATTGCTGAGGAGGCCACGGATGCCTATGAGAACGCCCGCGAGGCGATTGCGTCCTTCATCGGTGCAGACTACGACGAGCTAGTCTTCACCAAGAACGCCACCGAGGCGCTCAACACGGTGGCATTCGTGCTTGGCGACGACCGCGCGGGCGAGTACCAGGTCGGCGAAGGTGACGAGATTGTGGTCACCGAGCTGGAGCATCACGCGAACTTGGTGCCGTGGCAAGAGCTGGCTCGCCGCACTGGCGCGACACTTCGCTGGTACGGCGTGACTGAGGACGGCCGCATCGACATGGACTCGCTGGAACTCAGCGAGAAAACCAAGGTTGTGGCCTTTACCCACCAGTCAAACGTCACCGGTGCCGTCACCGATGTGAAGGAAATGGTGCGTCGTGCACGCGCAGTCGGCGCGCTGGTTGTTCTCGATGCCTGCCAGTCGGTGCCGCATATGCCTGTCGACGTCAAGGATCTCGACGTGGACTTCCTGGCGTTCTCCGGCCACAAAATGCTCGGCCCAAACGGGGTCGGTGCACTCTACGGTCGCCGCGAACTTCTGGAGGCTCTTCCGCCATTCCTCACTGGTGGCTCGATGATTGAGGTCGTCACCATGGAGAAGACCACCTTCGCGGCGCCTCCGCAGCGCTTCGAGGCCGGCACCATGATGACCTCGCAGGTCGTCGGTCTCGGGGCCGCCGTGAAGTACCTGGACGCCATCGGCATGGATAAGGTGGCCGCGCATGAGCACCACCTGACCGCGCTCGCGCTGGAAAAGCTGCAGGAAATCGACGGCGTGACCATCATCGGTCCGAACACCGCCGAGCAGCGCGGCTCCGCCGTGTCCTTCAAGGTCGAGGGCATTCACCCGCACGACCTCGGCCAGGTTCTCGACGACCAGGGTGTGTGCATCCGAGTCGGACACCACTGCGCGTGGCCGATTCACCAGATTCTCAATGCTCAGTCGACCGCCCGGGCATCCTTCTACATCTACAACACGGAAGAAGACGTACAGGCGCTTGCCGACGCAGTGCACTACGCCCAGAACTTCTTCGGTGTCACCCCGTAACTTTAAGAAAGGAGAAGGACATGAAGCTCGAGCAGATGTACCAGGAAGTCATCCTGGATCACTACAAGCATCCGCAGCATGCGGGTTTGCGGGAGCCTTTCAATACGGAAGTGCATCATGTCAATCCGTCGTGTGGCGATGAGCTCACGCTTCGAGTCACCCTGAACGACGACCTCACCGTCGTCGACGACGTCTCCTATGACGCCGTGGGCTGTTCTATCTCACAGGCCTCTACCTCAGTTATGGCTGAGGAAATTGTCGGCAAGACTGTCGACGAGGCCATGGCCAAGCTCGCCGAGTTCGAGAGAATGGTCACGTCCCGTGGAAAGATTGAGGGAGACGAGGACCTTATCGGCGATGGTATTGCCTTCGCTGGTGTGTCTAAGTACCCCGCCCGCGTAAAGTGCGCGCTTCTCGGTTGGAAGGCTTTTCAAGCCGCAACTGCTGAGGCTCTGACCAACGCTGCTGAAGGCAATGGTGTTGGTACCGCGACCGTAACCGTTCCCGCTGACGAGGAAGGCCATGACCATGACTGAACCGAACGCTTTTGACACCACCTCGCCCGCACAGCCTGACGCTGTTGAGGACGACGCCATGACCACTGGTGCTCCAATCGATGAAGGGGACGCGTACGAGTCCATCACGGTCCCTCCGGCACCGGAGCAGACCGAAGCTGACAACAAACTGGCCATTCAGGTTGAAGAGGCCATGTACGAGGTCGTTGACCCGGAGCTCGGCGTCAACGTCGTTGACCTCGGCCTGGTTTACGACATCTGGATCGAAGAGAGCGACGTTGCCGCTATCTTCATGACTTTGACGTCTCCGGCCTGCCCGCTGACCGATATGTTGACCGACCAGACTGCTTCCGAGGTTATGAAGGTCGAGGGCATCCGCGACTTCCGTCTCAATTGGGTCTGGTCCCCGGCCTGGGGTCCGCACATGATTACTGAGGATGGTCGCGAGCAGATGCGCGCACTCGGTTTCTCGGTCTAGACAATCTGCTTGGGCATTCTGTCTAGGTGATTTGTCTTGGCGGTCTCCGCATGACCGCAACGTTAAGTGCTTGGCGAGGAGCTCCCGGCTCGTTCCGCTAGGCACTTTTTCGTTTGTTTTTGAGTTACTGACTGCGTTTATGGCTGGCTACGGTGAGTCAATCAGAGTTACTGACCCCGCTTATAGCAAAAATGGTCCGAAAAATGGCATGAAAGTGCCATAAACTCGCACAGTTTCACACGTGCAGCCCGTATTCACATTTGCAGCCCGAAGTTTTTGGGGTTGTCCAATCTGGAATTAAAAGCGACCCCACCTGGCACTGATAAGTGCCAAGCAGGGTCGCTATTGTCTTCGACTGCTAATCCAAGTCGTGAGAGTTAGATACGAGATGCATTAACTATTCACAGCCATTCGCAGCTATTCGCGGCTATTCGCGGCTATTCGCGGCTATTCGCGGCTCATGTCTGCCGCGGCCGGGTCAATCAGCTTGGACCCCGTGACCTTCTTATGGATGAACCACAGCAGGATAAACACCGGAATACCCAGGTACGGGGTGAGAATAGCGAAGATGTTTTCGCCGGTGCGGATTGGATCGAGAGCCTGACCTGCCACCACGAAGAAGCACATGACCAGTGCCAGCACCGCACCAGCCGGGAAGAAGTTAGCACGGTAGGGAAGCGAATCCAGAGGAATGTTCTGCGCCTTCAGACACTTGCGGAAGCGGTAGTGACTGAAGGAGATACCGAACCAGGTGATGAAGCCCGCGAGCGCGGACAGCGTCAGCAGGAAGGTATATGCTGCACCGTCGCCCACTAACGAGGTGATGAAACCAGCCATACCGATGACTGTGGTGGCAACCAGAGCACGCATCGGAACGCCGTGACCGGTGAGTTTACCGAAGTAGCGCGGAGCATGTCCCTGACGGGCAAGCGAGAAGAGCATGCGGGTGGACACGTACATACCGGAGTTACCTGCAGACAGTACCGAGGTCAAAATGACGGCGTTCATCAAGCCTGCAGCAATGGCGATACCCGCGCGGTCGAAGACCAGGGTGAATGGCGAGACGGCGATGTTGTCCTCGGCGGAGTTCAGAAGGTTCGGATCGGTGTAAGCAATGAGGAAGCCGATGACGGCAATCGCGCCGATGTAGAACAGCAGGATACGCCAGAAGATAGTGCGGATAGCCCGTGGGATAGTCCGTTCAGGATCCTCGGCCTCACCTGCGGCGACACCGACCATCTCGGTACCCTGGAATGAGTAACCGGCTACTACGAAGACGGCCAGCAGTCCCATTCCGCCGTCGACGAACGGCGCGTCACCTGTGGTCCAGTTATCGAAGCCAGGGGAGGGGCCTCCCAAGATGCCGAAGATCATGCCGACGCCGAGAATGAGGAAGACAATAACGGTGATGACCTTGATGGTTGCAAACCAGAACTCGCCCTCACCGAATGCGCGTGCAGACAGGGCATTCAGACCAAACAAGATTGCTAGGAAGAGCGCCGACCAAATAATCGAAGGCACATCCGGGAACCAGTAGCGCATCACCAGTGCGGCTGCGACGAGCTCGGCAGCCACTGTAATTGCCCAGTTAAACCAATAGTTCCAGCCCATGGCGAAACCGAAAGATTCTGAGACGTACCGGCGACCGTACTCCTGGAAAGAGCCAGGCACCGGCAGGTAGGCGGCCATCTCGCCGAGCGACTGCATAACCAGCCACACCATAATGCCGATGAGCGCGTAAGCGACCAATGCGCCGCCCGGACCTGCCTGCGAAATCGTCGCACCAGAGGCGACGAAGAGGCCGGTACCAATAGCGCCACCAATGGCAATCATGTTCAGGTGGCGGGCTCTCAGCCTGCGCTGAAGCTTGTGGTTGTGTGAGGAAGTCTCCTCAGATTGCGTCGAAGTCATTCATTTATCATAAGCGTTTGCACTCCTGTGAGTACAAAACAGTACCGATTTAATTGTTGGTATCACCCCACAAATCGGTTGACGCAGAAGCGCACATCGTCATCGATTCCGCCATCTTCCAGGTCCGCGTGTGAAACCGAAGACAAGTTTCCCGCAGGTTCGTGGACTCAGTTTCAACAAAGGGCCTGCGACTTTCGCCATGGCACGAAGCGTCATCAGTGGGGACGTCCCTATCAAATAGGCAAACACGTCTTTCTCCGGCAATGAAAAGAACGCCCGGAAAAACTCAGCCGTCTCACGGGCATCGAATCCTAACAACGCAGCCATCCCACGCTCCCGCAACCATCGCTGTACGCGCATGCTTAACGACGTCCCCCGCGACCGGCTTCCCTGTTTCTCCAGGCTGTCCAAGAAGCGGTCGACATCTTCGATTACTGCCCCCACCGAGTAACCGGTGGCAGGATGCATCCAACCGCCAGCAAACCCAAAGAGGGCTGCCCCGCGGCTAGCCCTATCCCACACAGCACCTCCGTGGGAGGGCAGATTGGCTAGAAGAGGAAAGGACACTACCTCTTCATCCACAGCGAGCTTTTCTGAAAGCCCTAGGGAATTCAACCGCATACTTTGGCGGTTACGCAGCAGGCCTAGAAGTGCGGAGTCATCTACCTCGCTGCTGGTCCCTGCTTCCTCACCGACTTCCACCGCTCCGTTTTCAACGGGCTTCCCGCCGGGAATAGAAGCTTTAGGTGTCGGTGTAGCGAGGATGGTCTCTTCAATGAGAAAAGTGCTGTCATCCAAGAAAAGGCGATAGGAAAAAGTAGCGGGCTCTGAATCCGGGGCTGTCGGGTCAGCTGGGGTGAAGTCCATGAGGACTGGGCGGCGGTGGGCGCTGGGGACGTCGTCAAGCGAAAAGATGTGCCCGATGGCGAGCTGCCGTACCTGACCGCCTCGTCCAGCTGCGGCATGGGTGCGTCCGGTGGTGACGATAGTGGTGTCGGTGCCCGTGGTGTCGGGGTTGGTAAGTGCGCGGCGATCGGTCCGGAAGCCGCCTAGATTCTGCAGACTGTCCTTATTAATAACCCCGTAAGTGCGGGTGAGCTGACGTTCGGTGCCATCTGCGAGAATGACGCTGGGCTGGAAGGTGGCTGCGAGGAAGTCGCTGGGCAGCCAGTCGGGGAGTTGGTCGCACCACAGGCCGATTGTCGAGGGCAGAGTGCCACCGGCGGGATCGTAAGCGGTGACATCCCAGCCCCGGGCGGCAGCGCGATGGGCGGCGATTCGGCCGGCGGGCCCGAGGCCGACGACGGAGGCGGTCACGGGAAATGAAGTCATAACTGGTAGGCTACTCGTTCGTGATTGTGACCCATGACCTTGAAGTCCGCGTCGGCGCCCGTACCCTGCTTACTGCGCCGGGTGAGCAGCTGCGCGTCCAGCCGGGAGACCGGATTGGACTCGTCGGGCGAAATGGTGCGGGCAAGACAACGACCATGCGTATTCTCTCTGGCGAAACCGAGCCCTACGGTGGCTCTGTGGTGCGCTCCGGGTCAATTGGTTATCTGCCGCAGGACTCGCGCGAGGGAAACATCGATATCTCCGCCCGTGACCGTGTGCTGTCTGCTCGAGGCCTTGACCAAATCCGACGCAGCATGGACCGTCAGCAGGAAATCATGGAGACCGCGACCACTGACACGAAGCGCGATGCCGCGATTCGGAAGTTTTCGCGTCTCGAAGAGCGATACCACGATCTCGGCGGCTACGAGGCGAACGCCGAAGCGGCGCGCATTTGTGACGCCCTCGGACTACCGGAACGCGTCCTCGATCAGCCGCTGAAGACGCTCTCGGGTGGTCAGCGCCGCCGTGTGGAACTCGCGCAGATCCTCTTCGCCGCTACCGAAGGCTCGGGCAAGTCCGCCACGACGCTGCTTCTCGACGAGCCGACGAACCACCTCGATGCGGATTCGATTACCTGGCTGCGGGAATTCCTCAGCAAGCATGAGGGCGGTCTGATTATGATTTCGCACGATGTCGAGCTCCTCGAGGCCGTGTGTAACAAGGTCTGGTTCCTCGATGCCGTGCGTGCCGAAGCCGATGTGTACAACATGAGCTGGAAGAACTACCTGTCGGCACGTGCAACCGATGAGGCCCGCCGTCGCCGTGAGTTTGCCAATGCGGAGAAGAAGGCCAGCGCACTGCGCAAGCAGGCCGAGAAACTTGGTGCGAAGGCAACGAAGGCTCGCGCCGCCAAGCAGATGGTGGCTCGCGCTGAGCGCATGATGGACAGTCTCGACGAGGTTCGCGTTGAGGACAAGGTTGCCCATATTTCCTTCCCAGAGCCGGCACCGTGCGGTAAGACTCCGCTCAACGCCACTGGGCTGACCAAGATGTATGGTTCGCTGGAGGTCTTCGCCGGCGTAGACCTAGCGATTGACAAGGGCTCCCGCGTGGTGGTCCTCGGCTTCAACGGCGCTGGTAAAACCACCCTTTTGAAGCTACTCGCCGGAGTAGAGCGCACCGATGGCGAAGGCGGCATTGTCTCCGGCCACGGCCTGCGCATCGGATATTTTGCCCAGGAGCACGACACCATTGACCCGGATAAGACCGTCTGGGAAAACACTGTCTACGCTTGCCCTGATGTCAACGAACCGGAACTGCGGAGCCTGCTCGGTGCCTTCATGTTTTCCGGCGACAAACTGCAGCAGCCCGCGGGAACACTCTCTGGTGGTGAAAAGACACGTCTGGCGCTAGCGACGCTGGTTAGTTCCCGCGCCAACGTTCTGCTTCTCGACGAGCCCACTAACAACCTCGACCCGCAGTCCCGCGAACAGGTTCTCGACGCGCTGCGTACGTACACGGGCGCCGTCGTGCTGGTCACTCACGATCCGGGTGCAGTCAAGGCCTTGGAGCCCGAGCGCGTCATCGTGCTTCCCGACGGCACCGAAGACCTCTGGAGTGACGACTACATGGAAATCGTCGAGCTCGCTTAGGCAGGGTCCATTGGCCCCGGCAGGTATCCGTCCTGCTGGGCGAGCCTGTACATCTCTGACTTATTCAGGCTGTTTTCAGCCCTGCCGGCTGCCGCGTACTTGGCCCGAATGCGGCCCAGATAATCCAACACGGTATTCGGCGTTAGTCCCGTTATGGAGGCGACTCGCTTCGTGGACTCACCGGAGGCGTAAAGTTCAAGCACCTCACGCTGGCGTTCGGACAGATCGACAGAGTCCAGCAAGGGGTCCGAGTCGACCACGGATGCCCATTCTGTTGTCAGTGCACCCTTGCCGAGGGCAGCCAGCCGCACCGCGGCCACAACCGTCTCGGGTGATTCCGACTTCTGCACGACTCCCATGACACCGGTGCGTACGGCTTTTCGCACCAAGTACGGGCTCTCTGCGGAGGAGAGGATTAGTACGTGATCGGTAACCAGCTCCAGCGAGAGTACGTTTTGAGCCGGGTCGGAGTTATCCGCCAGCCGCAAGTCCAGCACGACCAAGTCCAGACGCTCGTCAGTGCCTACATCCGCCAGCAGATCCGGAACAGTTTTATAACAACCGACGAGCTCGAAATCCGGTTCGGCAGAAAGCAGCGTCTCGAGCCCCTGCAGGGTCAAGGCATGATCGTCGATCGCGGCGATACGCAGCACTCGGTCCGACGGCGTGCTGTGCTTTCCGATGCCATCAGAGTCAATCTCAGCGGACACATCGAAAGAAGAATTGTCCATGCCTGCCATATCCTCGCTACTCATGTGACATCACAATCCTCTCACCGGCTTCATCAAATCTTTGCACTCCATTGTCGTCAGAAATTGATGCGAATGCACGTCTGCCCGGAGGCAAAAGACGAATTGTCACCGCTCCTTCTTCCGCGTTATCAATCGTTTCAAGAAAGGTGGGCATCAACGTGGCTACCGCTGAATCATCGTCGACAAGCGGGATAACTCGGACATCTGGACCATCAGCGCCGATTGGTTTGTGATTGCGGTCGTCGAGAAGGCGGACCTGAATACCCCGAGCACGTGCATCCCATACCGCTTGATGGAGAGCCTCATTATTCAGGCGAGGAGACCGAAGTACATCGCGGAGAAGCTGCTCGGTGAGGCGTGCACGTAGCTGTAGGCGTGGAGTGGGTTTTTCCAGCACCCCAGCAGCGCTGAAAACGGGACCGACTCGGCGCTGAAGCCATTCGTAATTACTTTGACTGCTGATTTCGTATTCTTTTGCCGCACCAGCTGCATACAGCGCACGGTTATAATCCTCGATAGATTGGGGAACCGTGCGCATAAGGAAACGGACCATAATGGATGTCAGAATACCTGCGACAAGCATTACAGATCGGACGATAAGGTCGAGGCCCGAAATACTAATATGATTCGAGTTTGTTGGCACCAGGGAAAAAACTTCAAAAAGCTCAACCAAGATAGCGCCAACAACAACTGATAGGAGAGCAATCCAAGGCCGTCCTCGGATTGCCAGCAGAGCTGCAGTAAAAGAAATCAGGCTAAAGTGCCAGAAATAAGACCATTCCAAACTGTTCGGAATCGGTTGATAAAGGCCCACAACAGCCAAAACTATGATGGCGACACTGATAATAATTGCTCGGTTAAGCGGTAATTGCGAATGACGCCCATACATGAGCACTGCGAGAAGAATAATCGCCAATACCAAGCTCACTTGCCCGGCGGTAGTAAATAATTGGCCGTTACTAATCAAGACGACGAACAAAACACCAACGATAGCGCCGTAGAACTGCCAAGAAAAAACAATCGACATACCCATCAGGTCATACAGAGATGGCGATTTAGCAGGGGAGTCTACAGATTCTGCCTCTTCAACCGGAGAGGTATTACCGTGCCATGCCAGAGTGACACGAGTTCCCTTTCCCGGCCGTGAATCGATAGCAGCAGCGCCGCCACGAAGAGCCTCCATTCGCCCTTTCACACTCAGTCTTATTCCTGCCCGATGTGGGTCTATTTCCTCAAGAACAAAGCCATTGCCGCTATCGCGGAATTCAATGTGAACTTCACCGGAAACGACACGGATGAGACACTTCTTATCCGCCTGCGGGCCGGCATGCCGTTTGGCATTGTTAGCTACTTCAGTGACAGCCAACAAGAAAGTGTTGGCGACCTCTCCGGGCAAACGTACAGGGCCGCTATCTTCATTAGTATCCAGCGTTACTGAAATATCCGGGCTTATGGAGGTCAATTGCGCCCTGACTGACTCCGCAAAAGTCCTACCGCTGACAGTTTGGCGCGGCGAGAAAAACAGGCCAGTCTGTTCGTCAAGAGAAAAGTCAATCTTGGCGCCCTTACCGATTGCCGATAGAGCTGCCAACACATAATCGTGTACGTAGGCGTTGAAGTTGCTCATCGCCTCGCCTCGCACCCGCATCCGCTCTGTACGCTCATTGACATTTCGCGAGTTCGCGTAGGTGTAATCAATGAACTTTGCGACGGGCTGTGCTGCTCCCGCAAATATCACAAACGGAAAAGTATTAATGAGGTTGAACCCAACATCGGCCAACATATCAAGCCAAAAAGTGTGTCCGAGCAACCACGAATTCAGTACTGCAATAAGCCCGGGTACGAAAACCGTGACGGACAAACTGATATGCAGCGGAACAGTCAATGCGAATGCGGCAAGTGCTAATCCCGAAAATGGGCTATACCATAACGCATTGCCCACGGCGTTGTGCGGCAAATCTTTATAGGTTGACACCAGCATGAGGAAGACCAGCATGATGTACATGGGCACGCGAAGCGCAGTAATTAGACCACGCCGCGTATTATTCACCACGGCCCAAATCAGTAACATATCGCTGAGAATTAAAATGAGCAGTGACGCGAAAGGAAACCAGTGACTCCAGAAAGCTTCTAATGGAATTGAACGTAATGCCGACTCAATTTGCCATAGAAAACCAGTAACAGCAATAATCACTGCACCGGATCGCAGCACAGACATTTCTATTGATGGCGCCTGACCAGCAAGTGCCGAATCGGGATTCCATCGCGCCATGCGACAATCACGTTCCTTTTAATTATTGCGCTTCAATTGAATTTCTTAACCCCTACGGGCGATGTGAAGTCGTGCGAAATTCTGAAGAATACGGCCACTTCGGGCAACATCGAGATGACGTGCGGCCGCTACCGCCTCAAGATCTGTTCCTGGTAAATAGTAACCTTGATTTGCATAAATCTGCAGGCGCTGGGCAAACGTGTTGGCGTCCAATTCCGGGTGAAACTGCGAAGCATACGCATTTCGCCCCAACCTGAACATCTGCACTGGGCAACCTTCCCCAGTAGCCAATAATGTGGCGTCGGCAGGCAGCTCTTCAATAGCTTCCTTGTGGCCGACGATTGCGTGAAAGCGCGTCGGCATGCCTTGAAGTATCGGATCGGATTCGCCGTCTAACGTCGATGCCACTTCAACAACTGCGGCCTGTTCACCATGCTTTCGCGAGACACGTCCATGCCCCGCGGTTCCGAGAAGCCCGACACCGTAGCAGGCACCGAAAAACGGGAAATCCCGCTCGAGTACCTCGGCCAACAAATCCTCAAACCAGGCTTCCACTTCGTGCTGCAACGCACTCTTATCTTCATCAGAAGCGTTGAATGGGCCTCCACCAACAATGACGCCAGAGTAGTTGTCGAGATTCAATTCGGCTGGACGCGACTGCTCCAGTCGAATCTGATGCAGTTTGGCAGGAGGCAGCCCGCATGTTCTAGCGAAGGAAAGATGCTCGGCGTGCGCTGCGGCATCCTCACCACGAGTGGAAAGAAGGACAAAAGGTTTAGTGGAAGTAGACATCGAGGGAAAGGACTTTAGTAAAGGGGAGAGTGAGTGAAGAAAGTGAAAGGCTACTGCACGGTAAGCAAGCTCGGATTGGGCGCATGAGTGCACACGTGCATAAATCGGGGAATAATCGACGCTACGGCCCGGAGGTCTATATCGGAGACGATTGTCTGAATCGCATCAACTTCTTCCGGATTGAAGTAACCGGCATCCGTGTAGAAAGACATTCTGCGCAAAAGCCCGTGGGCATTCATCTCTGGATGGAACTGGGTTACCCAGTTATTCGACCCAATCGAGTACATCTGGACAGGGCAGGTCGGACCAGTAGCCAACAAGGTTGCATGGCGGGGAAGCTCTGCGACAGATTCTTTATGTCCGGTGAGCGCATAGAAAACTGGAGGCAGTGCCGAGGCCACCGGATCTTCCTTAGCTGCCTCGGTTAATTCCACTCGGGTAGTACCGGCGCTCTCGCCGTGACTCAGGTCAACCAAACCACCAGACGTAAAGGCCGTATAGCTAGCGCCGTAACAAATAAGCAGAGCGGGGACAGGGCTCCTTAGGACGTCGTAAAGTACATCGTGCGAATACTTCTGCAGATCGGAATGCTCGAGGTCAGTGACATTAAATGGACTCCCGCCGACAAAGACCCCGTCATAGTCCGTCAGCTTAGGAAGCTCTGCACCGACGGCATCGACGGTGAATAGATCCAGCTGGCTCGGTTCGAGGCCTGTGGATTCAAGAAAATCCTGGTATTCAGCTTGACCAGCCTCATCGGCGGGGCGGAGCGCCACCAACAAAAACTTACCCACACTCATAAATAGACAGCTTAGTTCATACAGTGCGAAATCTTTGCATCGGCACCGGTCAAGCGGCACAAATAGGCCAATAAAGCTGAAAACCCGCTCCCGTTTTAGAGGAGCGGGTGGTACGAGATATCAGCCAGACCTAGCGGGCGCGGCTAATCCTTACGTCGTACGCTGTCTTCAACTAAATCAAGCACGGAATCCAATTCGTCGACAGTGCGACCCGATGCCAGACGAACGATGATGCCATCAAGCATTAGCTCGAGATAGAGCTGCATCGTGCGAACCGAGTAGTCCGACCGAAGAGATCCGGATGAAGCAGTCTGGGCCAATCGGTGAGCAACAGCGTCATCCAACTGATCCTGATGACCCAACCATTGATCCTTAAACTCCGGATCGCTGCGGAGGCGACGTGCAACTTCCAAACGAGTTCCCAGCCAGCCATGTTTTTCTGGGTTCGCCAGGATGTCCCGCATCACTTCCACTAGCCCGGAAGACTCTGCAGTCTTGGCCATATTCGCTGCATCTTCTTCGGCCAAAGCTAAGAACAAGCCTTCTTTGGATCCGAAGTGATGGAAAATGGCACCGCGGGATTTACCGGTAGCGGCCTCCAGCCGAGAGACTGTTGCGCCATCGTAGCCAAATTCTGCAAAGCACTGCCGAGCGCCGTCGAGAATCTCGTGCCGTCGTTGAGCTAAATCTTGATTACTCACTTTTGGCATAAGGAATCTCTTTTCTTGCAGGCGACGCCCAAGGGCGTACTTGACTGCATAAAACGCACACCTACATACCCAAATATCATCCCTGATTCAGGTGATGTAGAGAAACCCGAGGCCGGCAGGGCGCTAGTCCGTGAGTGTGTATCCGCGGACTAGCGCTACCTACCGGCCTTCTAGGTGCGCTGCATGCAAGAAGCCCTAGAGCGCATTAGCCAAAGGCGATTAGTTGCCCTTGATCATGTTGCGCAGGACGTACTGCAGAATACCGCCGTGGCGGTAGTAGTCAGCCTCACCCGGGGTGTCGATACGGACAACAGCGTCGAAGTCGAAGGACTCGCCGTTTTCCTTGGTGACAGTGACCTTGACGGTCTTCGGGATGGAGCCGTTGTTCAGCTCTTCCAGACCAGCGATGTCGAAGGTCTCGGTGCCGTCAATGCCCAGAGACTTCCAGGACTCACCCTCCGGGAACTGCAGCGGGACAACGCCCATACCGATGAGGTTCGAACGGTGAATACGCTCGAAGGACTCAGCGATAACAGCCTTAACACCCAGCAGGAGAGTACCCTTAGCTGCCCAGTCACGGGAAGAACCGGTGCCGTACTCCTTGCCACCTACGACGACCAGCGGAGTGCCAGCCTCCTTGTAGTTCATGGCAGCGTCGTAGATGAAGGCCTGCGGGCCACCCTCCTGGGTGAAGTCGCGGGTGTAGCCGCCGGTAACACCGTCGAGCAGCTGGTTCTGCAGGCGGATGTTAGCGAAGGTACCGCGGACCATGACCTCGTGGTTACCACGGCGGGAACCCAGGGAGTTGTAGTCCTTGCGCTCAACGCCCATGGAATCCAGGTACTGAGCGGCCGGGGTGCCCGGCTTAATGGAGGAGGCCGGAGAGATGTGGTCGGTGGTCACCGAATCACCCAGGGCTGCGAGAACGCGAGCGCCCTTGATGTCGGAAACCGGAGCCGGGTCCATCTCCATCTCGTCGAAGTACGGAGCCTTGCGGATGTAGGAAGACTTGTCGTCCCATGCGAAGGTCTTACCCTCCGGGGTCGGCAGGTTCTGCCAGCGCTCGTCACCAGCGAAGACGTCCTTGTAGTCCTCGTCGTAGAGCTCGGAGGAGATGGAAGCCTCGATGGTGGCCTCAATCTCTTCAGTGGACGGCCAGATGTCACGCAGGAAGACATCGTTGCCCTCTGCGTCCTTGCCCAGAGCGTCGGTCTCGAAGTCGAAGTCCATGGTGCCGGCGATAGAGTAAGCGATAACCAGAATCGGGGAGGCCAGGTAGTTCATCTTCACGTCAGGGGAGATGCGGCCTTCGAAGTTACGGTTACCGGACAGGACTGCGGTAGCAGCCAGGTCAGCCTCGTTGATGGCGGAGGAAATCTCAGCCGGCAGCGGACCGGAGTTACCAATACAGGTTGCACAACCGAAGCCGGACAGGTAGAAGCCCAGAGCCTCGAGGTCCTTCCACAGATCAGCGCGCTTGAAGTAGCCGTTGACAACCTGGGAACCCGGAGCACAGATGGTCTTGACCCATGGCTTAGCCTGCAGGCCCTTCTCGACAGCCTTGCGTGCCAGCAAACCAGCGCCGATCATGACCGACGGGTTGGAAGTGTTGGTACAAGAGGTGATGGAAGCGATAGCGACCATACCGTGGTCGAGGGTGTACTCGCCGCCCTTCGGGGAAGTGACGGTGATCGGGGAGCTCGGGCGACCTTCAGCGCTGTCAGCAGCGGACTCACCGTGGCCCTCGCGGGACTCGTTGTAGTCTGCAGCCAGCTCGGAAGTCGGAGCGGAAGCCTTGACAGTGCCCTTGATTTCGCCGTCGGAGTAGTTGTGCAGGTCCTTGCGGAACTGCTCCTTGGCGGAAGCCAGCTCGATGCGGTCCTGCGGACGCTTCGGACCAGCGATGGACGGAACAACGGTGGACAGGTCCAGCTCGAGGTACTCGGAGTACTCGGCCTCCGGAGTGTTCTCGTCCAGCCACATGCCCTGAGCCTTGGCGTAAGCCTCGACGCGCTCCAGGGTCTCCTTGTCGCGGCCGGTCAGTGCCAAGTACTTGACGGTCTCATCGTCAATCGGGAAGATTGCCGCGGTGGAGCCGAACTCCGGCGACATGTTACCGATGGTTGCACGGTTGGCCAGTGGCAGCTTGGAGACACCAGCGCCGTAGAACTCAACGAATTTACCGACGACGCCGTGCTGGCGCAGCATGTCGGTGACGGTGAGCACAACGTCGGTTGCGGTAACGCCCGGCTGGATGTCGCCAGTCAGCTTAAAGCCGACGACGCGCGGGATGAGCATGGAAATCGGCTGACCGAGCATTGCAGCCTCAGCCTCAATACCGCCGACGCCCCAGCCCAGGATGCCCAGGCCGTTCTGCATGGTGGTGTGGGAGTCAGTACCAACACAGGTGTCCGGGTATGCCAGGCCGTTGTTCTCGAAGACAACGCGTGCCAGGTACTCGATGTTGACCTGGTGGACGATACCGGTTCCCGGAGGAACAACGCGGAAGTTGGAGAA
>NZ_CAMQAZ010000035.1 GCF_946998835.1 uncultured Corynebacterium sp.
GGCACGTTCCAAATTTTCCCATCTACTCAAACGGAACAAAACCTGGGACACTTCAGTCAGCAGGCATAAAGCGGCAATCCTATTAGTGACAACTGGTGAATCGCTTGAGTGATTCACTCGAGGCGCTAATTCTGGTCGATTCGCCGCAGCTGATGTACGCGCGTTCGACTTTCGGTTTCACATTTGGACGAGCTATTCACTTATGGACACGCTGGAGCGCATCGATAGGTGAATCTTGCATCGATAAGTGGGCGCAGCGCTGGAAAGCAGCTGGCCGACATGCTTGGCCAGTCCACGGTAGGGCACAACAGTAGAGGGCGGGAGCAAGTTTTTCCTGTCCAGCCCTCTATACTCGCCCTCTGTAAAAATTACGAAGCCTTGGCCTTTGACTTTTTCAGCCAGATCATCGGTGGAATCAATAGGGCTAGGCCACCGATAAGTGCGACTCCACCGAATAGCCACACCAAACCGGCGATGATTGCGATGGGTGCGAGAATGGCTGCCGCGATTTCGAAGGGTGCGAAGCCCACATAGGCCATACCGAATTCCTCGAGGGTGCCGGATTTCTGCTCCGGATCCACAATCTTCAGCACGGCGATGCCCGTGGCTACGGAAGCGGTTGCCCAGCCCCAGCTGAATACGGCGCGCTCGAACCAACCATGTTCGAAGACTCGTGGTGCGACGTAGAAGAACAACACCAGGCAGAAGGCCAGACCCACGACGAACAGAATGATTAGCGGGACGATATAGGTGGCCACCACTGCCGGCACGATCGACGCGATGCCCACTGCAACCAGGAAGTCCGTCGACGCACCGGAGACTGAACCCATCAACTTCGTATCCAGGTAGTGCGGTGCCTTAATCAGGTGCAGCACACCTACTCCCGCCAGGCCGACGAGGAAGGCCATCGCGAACAGCGGGAAGCTCAAGGCTGGGAAAGCGTCATTGACCCAGTTGGTCAGAATATTCGCCAGGAAGAGCGTCACCACCAGTGCCGCCACGTGCAGCGCGATCGGCTCAATTGAGGACGGGCTCGTGGTCGCGCGTCCCACGCTTGGTCGCTGGCCGGGAAGAGAGATGATGCCGGTACGCATGTCCTCCGGCAGTTTATCCAAGGCGGGCAGCTCGTTGGTGTGCCCCTTTTTTGAACCCCAGCGGGCAAAGATAACGCCACCGACAATTGCGGAAAACATGCCCACCGCGGCGGCTGTAAAGCCCAAACTCGTGGCCTCAGTCATGCCGGCCGAGTCCAGTGCGCCACCAATGGCTGCTGCTACACCGAAACCGCCGACGAAGCCGACGGGCAGCATGATGCCGAACCAGTCCGGGGTATTGAACAGCGGGGCGAAAAGTACCACGCCAAGCAATGCGAAGAAGCCCCACTGCGTCAGGTACATGCCCACGGAATAGGACCACATCGTTCGCGCGCGTTGGCGGACCTTGGCATCGAAATCCATCGTGAATGGGAGAGCACCGAAGACTGCAGCGATGAGAATCGTTGCATAGTCGCCGAAGTGCTCGCTGAACTGGATGATCCCCAAAGCGTTGGGGCCTAGTAGCAAGCCGAGTAGGCCTGCAGTAATCGGAGCGGGAATGAGGAGCTTCTGGAACCAGGGGATGAACCGCCGCATCAAATTACCGATGATAAGCAGCAATGAGATCCAACCGATATCCATCAAGATGTCGAAGGGTGTGTAGCCATCCACGTGAATTGATTACCTTTCTCGTAGGTGGGGTTTCACCAATTAGCAATTACGCGAATCGCATCATCGATTCTTAGAAAAATTGGATTAAAACCATAGGACTACCTCACGATTGTACGTCAGTTACCGAGAGATTTTGTGGCTTCAGTCACTATGGATGTGCTCAGTTGCTGTTAAGACGAAAACAACATGGGGTATTCCCACGCGAATGCGATTTGTGTGCAGATAGCGGTTTGATGGGCCCGGTATTGCCCGAACATCTGCAGCAGCGGAAACGAAGGACGTTTTAGGCCCCGTGAAAATAGGCTTCCTGCAGCCATGCGAGATTTGCGCGGTAGTTCTCTTCTTCGCCGTCTAGGTATGTGCTTTCCATATAGATTAGGAAATCAACCCAGGAGGCCTGCTTGCTGGAAATCCAGGTATTCAGGCTGATTGACGGAGGTAGGAAGATTGTCCATGTCCGGTCTGGGCTTTTGCCAACACTGACTTCGACGGGAAGCTGAGTCCAGTCATGGTCTTTTAGCTGATACTCAATATCGGGCAGGAAATTTGACGAACCTTTTTCACTCAGCAGAATTCCGGAGAAATCCCAGGAGAGCCGAACTACATCAAGCTCTCCATGCTCGTTTCGGCTATTGCGGTCTACTTCTTCGATGGTCACAGCCCCTCGATTCCTTTAGCGCTAAAATAGTGGAAACAATTCTAGTTTGGCCTAAGGGGTTTGTTCGAAGGGGCAAAAACCACCTTCCCAGTCCAACTTTCGGGGGCTAGGTCAGTCTGTTTCTGGGAGGTGGTTTTGGTTGAGGCTAGCCAGCCCTACTGTCGGTCATTCCTAATGCGGGACCAAGCCGCTGCGAGAACTAGGCCAATGCCCGCGATGGCGAGGTAACCCCACATGTGATCGGCACTGGTCTGAATGGTCTTCGGCGGAGCGGGCGTGTTCTCCGCGGTCAGCACACTTTCTGTGTCCCGGCCGGAAGTGATGTCGTCGATCCAGTCAGCCGTGCCAGCAAGTGTAGTGATTGCCGCGCTGGGGGAGGGCAGGTCAGGGTCTCCATTGGAAGTACCGGCGGTAGCGAGCCCCGCGAGCTTTCCATCGACGAAGAATGGGCCACCAGAGTCGCCGCCCTGCATACCTGCGCCAGAGACCGAATGTGCGTCCAGGATGGCGCTTTCAATCATCGGCATCATGGCAGCGTCGGCTGGGATGCTCTCCGTTCCTGCGGGAATGGACTCGGTTTGAGACTCATCTGGCTTTACCGCATCCGGCATGACGGCCCCACCCGGCATAACCTCACCGGGCACAGCTCCACCAGGCACAGCTCCACCAGGAGCAGCCTCACCAGGAGCGGCCTCAGCTGGTCCGCCGCCCAGCAGCTCATTGACGACCATCTTAGTCATCGGAAGCTGTCCGGATCGCGCCATGGATGAGCTGCTGCTCCAACCGTAGAGAGTTCCCGTCTGTCCTGGCGCCGGGGTATCGCGAGAAACCTTCGCCGGGGTTGCGTCAGTGACCTTCTCGGTCAAGTGAAGCAGGCCTGCATCAGACATCGGGGACAGCGCCCAAGAGTCGGCATCGTAGACCTTCCCGCCGATGCGGGCCTGAGTTCCTTCGTTGTTCACCGACTCCAGGCAGTGGCGTGCTGTAAGTACCCATTGGTCGGCAACCAATGTTCCGGTGCAGTCACCAAAGTTGCCGACTTTGCCGATCTTCAGCGCGGCCACGGAACTGCTTTCAGCATTTGCGGGTGCGGGTTCGCCGTTTTCCAATGCAAGAGCTGGAGTCGCAGATAGGAGCAGGGTGCTGCTGACAATTGCTGCGATGGAAAAAGATGTTTTCTTCACGGTTATTTCCCTTTCCCAGAAGGAACAATGGCTTTGATTGCGGTGGCAACGAGTTTTTCAGCAGGGCCCTGTCCCACAAACTTCTTCCAGAGACTTGCGATGACGAGGAAGAATACGATGAAACCTGCTGCGGACAACGTGGAATGCAAAGCCACATTCTGCTGCCAATAAAACGCGGTGAGAACGTGCAGGATGTAAATAGTCAGTGACATTGTTCCCATGGCCGCGAATGGGTAGACGACGGTCGGGAAACGGTCGCCTACGAACAAGCACAAATGCAGCACAATGGCGGCAACAGCGACGGAGAGAATGATTTCTCCGAAGACACCGGTATGTCCGGTAAAGCGGAGCCATCCAGCAATCTCGGGATCAAATCGGAAGTACATGCCGACGGCAGTGATGACAACGCTGACAGCGGTGATGATCCAGCTCAACCGAGCATTAGCGCTGGTCTCGGAGGCGGAAGTGGCTTGCAGGCGACCGCGTAGGTAGACGTCGTAAAGCAGCATGCCGCCAATGAAATATGCGATCCACGCCAGTAGTGGATAAATCTGCGGCAGCGTCATGGGTGCGTACTTAATTGTTGCGGCGATAGTTGCGGCGATGAAGAAGCCGACTCGCCACCAGGTTCCGAGTGCTGGCATCCAGGAAACCAGCATCATTACCAGGCCCATGACAACGAGGACCACCTGAATTTCTCCACCGACCGGCAATAGCGCCAGGCCGATGAGAATGATTAGGGCGCCGCGAGTGATCAGCCGCAAGAAAGTGGTGCTGCTGTAATTTCGGCCGATAATCATCATGGTGGCGCCAGCGATAATGGCGAACAATGACGAAGGCAGGCCAGAGAGCACGACTTTTGTGCTCCAAAGCAGTGAGGCCATATGGACAATGATCATGCCGATGATGGCGAGTGAGCGCGCTATATCGAGCCCCACAATTCGGGAAGGTTTATTCACCCCAGATTTCTCCTTTACTACAACCTATAGGGAGGTGCTCTTTGGTAAAAAGCACTCTCTATAGACGTCTTATTGAAAACGACTTTCTAGTTGTAGCAATCGAATCTGGCAATACATTAAGTGATTATGTGTAAAACACAGTGTTTTGTCTGTGTTTTATCTGGGGAATCTGGCGTGCTCAGAGAGCCCTGAGACACGCGTAACCTGGGGGCATGAGATCCATGCTGACGAGTTTCACCTGGTCCGAGGTGCCAGGTGTCGTCCTCGTGTACCTGTTAATCATTACCATCCCCACTGTCCTCGCATGGGTAGGTACCGCGTGGCTGGCCAAAAAGTACGGTGAGCGCATCGCATTTGGGCACACGGTTTTCGTCTTTGTCGCCGCATTCTTAATCTGCTTTTGTACGCTCGCGTGGACGCTCGAGGGGGAATACGACTACTCGCCGTGGCAGGTTTTCTGCAGCGGCTTTGCGATGGTCATCCTGACTGCCGCTGCCATGATGCGCGTGCCCGCCCCAACTCCGAATCTGCTTCCTACCTGGTGGGCTGCCGTTGCTGGCTACGCCCTGTGCTGGAGTATCATTGCCGGCACCGACGACATCACGGGACTTTGGGGAGTCGGTCTGATCTTCCTGCTTATCGGTCTCATCGCAGGCGTCGGCGCAGTCGTGTGGCTTACGCTGGCAGTCAGGCGGCTATTGGCAAAGGACGGTCAGTCCGTCTGATGTCTGCTTATGCGCCCAGGCGCTTGACGACGGCGTCGTGAAGCAACCCATTCGTCGCAACTGCGTCCCCGCCGTGCGGCCCGTCGACACCCGCTAGAGAAGTGAAGCGGCCGCCAGCTTCCTCTACCAGGATTGCAAGCGGAGCCAGGTCCCACAGGGAAACTTCCGGCTCCGCGGCGACATCGACCGCGCCCTCGGCTACCAGGCAGTAGGAGAAAAAGTCACCGTAGCCGCGCAGACGCCACGCGTCATCGGTGAGCCCGATGAAGTTGTCGCGCAGATTGCGCTCGGCCCAGCCGGTGAGCGAAGAGTTGGAGATTGAGCAGTCTGCGATGTTCGCCACCTTCGAGACCTCAATGCGGCGCTCGGCGACGTCCCGGCCACCGACCTGCGAGCGCTTGAATGCGCCGTCTCCCTTAGACGCCCACCAGCGACGTCCCAGTGCCGGGGCAGAGACCACACCGACAACGGGCTTACCGTCCTCCAACAGGGCAATCAGGGTGGCCCAGACCGGGACATTGCGCACGAAGTTCTTTGTGCCGTCGATGGGGTCGATGACCCACTGGCGGCCCTCAAACACAGCTTCGCCACCGAATTCTTCGCCGAGAACCTCATCGCTCGGGCGTTTTGTCGACAGAATCTCGCGGAGCAGCTTTTCGCACGCGATATCGGCATCGGAGACCGGCGTGAGATCGGGCTTGGACTCGACGACTAGATTGGCCGCCTCGAAGCGGGACATCGTGAGGTCATCGGCTGCGTCGGCAAGCGAGAGCGCGAGGGCGAGATCTTCGGAGTAAGAGGTGGTCATGGCCGAAATTCTAGCGCAGAACCTCGCGCAACTCAGCTACCTGGCCGCTCGAGCCCGCCAGCTTCCACCGGCCGACCGACACGCAGTCGCCGCCCGCGCCCGTAATAAGCGCGTATCCAGGCAGCCAGTCCCAGGCAGCGACGTCGCGCTGGAACCACACGCCAATGCGGCCGTCGGCAACACCTGCCATATCCACCGACGCTGAGCCCAGCATGCGCCAGGTAGCGCTGCGGGACACCGCATCCAACCAGGACTTTGTAGCCGTGACCTCGGATTCATCGCTCGAGCTCACCACTGTGGTGTGGAGGTACGTCGCTGCACAGACTTCCGAGAGGGGGCGGTCAGTGACCCGGAGGTCATCAACAGTGCCATCGAGATTAATACGAGTGGTAGGGAGATTGGGGCCACCAATCCAGCTCTCGCCCGTGGCAGGTCGGTGCACCGCGCCGAGAATGACCTCATCCGGATCGTTCGCATCGCCCATTACCAGCGCCAATGCGCTGCACCAGTAGTCCGAGCCAGTGGTGAAGTTGTAGGTACCATCGACGGGGTCAATCACCCACGTGCGACCCGATTGGGACTCCTTCGCGGACCCCTCCTCGCCGAGGATGCCATCCTCCGGGCGGAGCGCAGCCAAAGCCTCGACGACGAACTTTTCCGCTGCTCGGTCGGCCGCGGTGACGACGTCGGAAAGCGATGTCTTGTACTCCGTGACCAGGCCTTCGCCGCGCATACGAGCGGCGATGGCGGCAGCGCGCTTGACGATTGCCACCGCAATGCTGGTGTCCGATGCAACAATCGACTCGGATACTTGGGAAAGGAAGAGGTCTAGGTCTTGGCTGGCGGTGGATTCAGACATACGTCCTATTGTGCACCGAAACAGGCGGTATAGCTAAGGTAGTACCCGTGAACCCGGATCTGAATGCTGACCTCAAAGAACTCGACGCGACGCTGACCACCATTGAGAAGGTGGTCGATGTCGACGAGCTTTCCGACCGGATCAGGGAGTTGGAAGCCCAAGCCGCCGACCCGTCGCTGTGGGACGACCCCGACCATGCGCAGCAGGTCACCAGCGCACTGTCGCAGGCGCAGGCGAAGAAGAAAAAGATTGACTCCCTGCGCGAGCGCCTCGACGATCTCCCCGTGATGTACGAGCTCGCGGAAGAGGAGGGCGATTCCGATGCCGTCGAGATGGCCGATGCCGAGCGTGCTGACCTGCGCGCCGATATCGAGTCGCTCGAGGTCACGACCATGCTTTCGGGGCCTTACGACGAGCGCGAGGCCGTCATCAACATCCGCTCCGGTGCCGGTGGCGTGGATGCTGCCGACTGGGCCGAGATGCTCATGCGCATGTACCTGCGCTGGGCCGATAAGCACGGGCATAAGGTCGAGGTCTACGACACCTCCTACGCCGAAGAAGCCGGTATTAAGTCCGCTACCTTCGTTGTTCATGGCGAGTACATGTACGGCACCCTCTCGGTCGAGCAGGGCGCGCACCGTCTGGTTCGCATCAGTCCTTTCGATAACCAGGGCCGCCGCCAGACCTCCTTCGCTGAGGTCGAAGTGCTGCCGGTCGTCGAGGAAACGGATCACATCGACATCCCCGAGTCAGATTTGCGTATCGACGTCTACCGCTCCTCCGGCCCAGGCGGGCAGTCGGTGAACACCACGGACTCCGCGGTCCGACTCACGCACGTCCCGACCGGCATCGTGGTGACTTGCCAGAACGAGAAGTCCCAGCACCAGAACAAGGCTTCCGCCATGCGAGTTCTGCAGGCGAAGTTGCTGGAGAAGAAGCGCCAGGAAGAGCGCGCAGAGCTGGATGCCCTCGGCGCAGGCGGCAATGCCTCGTGGGGTAACCAGATGCGCTCCTATGTGCTGCACCCGTACCAGATGGTCAAGGATCTGCGTACCGAATACGAAATCAACAACCCACAGTCGGTCCTCGACGGTGACCTCGACGGGTTCATCGAGGCCGGTATTCGCTGGCGCATGGCTCAGCAGTCCGAAGGAGAGTAGCGCTAGAAGGGTGGTTCGTCTTCGATTTCTCCGTTTCTCTCGTTTTTGTTCATTCCCAGTTCTTCGCGAGCCTGATTTGTCAGCTCCTGTGATTCGCGGAGGTTTTCCAGCCGCTGCTCGTTGTATTCCTTGAGTGTCTGGGCTTTCTTCGTCTTGCGCAGATTGAAGGAGTAGCGACCATGGCCGGAGAGCGGCCCTGATTCTGTGCTGATTAGGGTCGTTTTTTCGGCGCTCTGGTCGGTGGCTGAGGTCCAGTACTCCACGCCGTCGATATCGCGGACTACGTTCCAGAGGCCGGCAGTTTTTAGATTGTGGTGCCGGCGGCACAAGCAATGGAGGTTGGGAGTCTCGGTTTGGCCGCCGTCTTCGGGATTCTCGTGGTTGTACGGCTGAATATGGTCGATGTCGCACTTCGTTGCATCGACATCGCAGCCGGGAAAGCGGCAAGTCCCATCTCTACCTTGTACGTAGGTGCGCTGCCGCTCTGTTGGCGAGTACTTTTCCGTTTTCTCGTCGGCCAGTAGCCGAATGCTGGTGACCCGGTCTAGCCAGGATTCAGTGGCAATCTTGTTAATCCACCCTAGGCCGCCAATCCAGGCCTCCTGAGGCTTGTCTTGGGCTAGTGGGCAGTACAGATTCAACGTGGCCGTGACCTGCGCAGTTCCGTGTAGAAGGTGTGAAAAGGCTTCGACGAAGCCGCAGTCTCGGTCGGCGGTAATCTCTTCTAGGACCTTTTGGAACTCAAGTGCCCGCTCAGGCACTAGGTCCATGGTGACTTCACTGATACCGTCCTTCAGCTCGAACTTTATGGACTCTCCAACTTTCTGTTCGATGCCTTTTTGAAACGAAGTGATTGGCGGATCGTACTCATTCTTGGGCCGCAAGAGAGGGCAGACTTCGTTAACAAGTCTTTGAATATTCTGCTGGAGGCTTCGGACCCCGCGGAGCACCTCACCATTGATTCTCGGCGTGATTAACTCGAGAAGATTATCTTCGAAGTACCTCACAGTCGAGGGATCATCCAGTGGGAGGATGGCCGAGGCGATAGCGCGCATGTGGGGCAGCGGTAGTTGTGCTCGCTTTAGTAGGAGCTCCTTTAACCGAGGGAGTCGCTCTAGTTGCATTCCAACGTCGATGTATTGGAGCGTTCTCGCGCGTGACATGCCAAGTGCGGGAGCAATCTTAGCGATGTAATCTTCGACATCTTTTGATGAAGAAGGCGGAACGCAAGCAAGCGCAAGCTTTAGGTCAGCTCGATTGCGTTCAATTCCAAGGCGAGCCGGTGCTGCTTGAGATATTTCATGGTGAAAGCGTGGAGCTGTCGCTTCCATTGCGGCTGCGTAAGTGCGCTTCCGCGGTATCCGTTCCCCGCTGGCCATTGTTCAATCCCCCTGAAAGATAAGGCCTGGACGCTGATAGTAAGAAGATGTGGAGAAAGTATGTTCGACTAACTTAAGGTGGCTATCCCCAAGCTTTAAAGCAGCTTAGGTCTGGTATTGCGTGCTCTGGGATTCTGTTTAATTTGATCTTTCATAAATAGCCCTAGTCGAACAGGTGGGCGAAAACAAGGGTTTTGTGAAAAGTTTTGGGAAAATATTGTTGATGCGCCTCGCGGTCTGTGTTGTTGTGGGTGCTGCACTGGCCACTTCTGCACTAGTCACCCTTGCGCTAGCTCTATTTGCCTGCGCCCCTCAAGGGCGCCGCCGGTGTCCTGCGCTACACGCCGATGTCCCGTGTTGTATATTTCAGAGTGACTTGAGTGGCTTAAGTGGTTAGAGTGTCTAGTTATGATCACTTTCGACGGGGTTACCAAGTCCTACTCGACTTCTAGCCGACCAGCTCTCGACGACGTTTCAGTCCATATAGATAAAGGTGAATTTGTCTTTCTTATCGGACCGTCGGGCTCTGGTAAGTCGACGTTCCTGCGCCTTATGGTGCGTGAAGAGAAAGTGGATTCAGGAAAATTAACGGTCGCAGACCATGATCTGACCAAGATCTCTCGCCGCAACATTCCGAAGTTGCGCCAAAAGGTGGGTTACGTCTTCCAGGACTTCCGCCTTTTGCCAAAGAAGACCGTGTACGAAAATGTCGCCTTCGCGCTTCAGGTGATTGGTAAGTCGAAGGCGAAGATTGACAAGGCTGTTCCGGAAACGCTGGAAATGGTCGGCCTCGCAGGTAAGGAGAACCGCTACCCGCACGAACTGTCGGGTGGTGAGCAGCAGCGCGTCGCCATCGCGCGCGCCTTCGTAAATCGCCCGCTCATCCTGCTTGCCGACGAGCCCACCGGCAACCTCGACCCAAGCACCGCCGGTGACATCATGCTCTTGCTCGACCGCATCAATCGCATGGGCACGACGGTTATCGTGTCGACTCACGACAGTGATGCCGTGGACTCCATGCGCCGTCGTGTGCTGGAGCTGGAGTTGGGACGTCTTGTGCGTGACGACGCCACGGGTGTTTACGGCCTGAACAATTAGCGGATAGTCCACCGGTAGAAGAACTCATTCGAAAGGTATTACTGACCTATGAAGACTCGCTTTGTCCTCGGTGAGGCTTTCTCCTCCTTGGGCCGAAACGTGACCATGACCATCGCCATGATCATTACGACCGCAGTGTCATTGGCGCTGCTCGCAACCGGCATTCTAGTGACAGAACAGACCAGCCGCACGAAGGATCTCTATCTCGATCGAGTGGAAGTTCAGATCGAGCTGAGTGAAAAAGTCTCCGCCGAAGATCAAACGTGCTCCTCGACGGAGTGTGCTGAGGTCGTCGATAAGCTTGAAGGAACTGACGGCGTCGAATCTGTGACATTCCGAAATCGTCAGCAGAACTTTGACCACTTCGTGGAGATGTTCAAGGACAGTGACCCCGTGCTCGTGGAAAACGCGACGCCGGAGTCGCTGCCGGCTGTCGTGATGGTGCGCCTGACCGATCCGACAGACGTCAGCCCGCTGGATCCGATTCGGGAGTTGCCACAGGTCGACCACGTCACTGACCAGCATGAAGAGGTCGGAACTGCGGCGCAGAACTTGGATTCGGTGCGAAATGCGACCTTCCTGCTGGCGGCAGTGCAGGCCGTTGCCGCGGTGTTCCTGATTGCGAACATGGTGCAGATTGCGGCGTTCTCGCGTCGTAAGGAAGTTGAGATTATGCGCATGGTCGGTGCCAGCCGATGGTTTACGCAGGCGCCGTTCGTTCTTGAAGCTGTGATTGCGTCGCTGATTGGTGGACTGCTGGCTATCGGCGCGCTGTTCCTGGGTAAGGCGACGGTCATCGATCCAGCGCTGGGCAACCTGTACAAGGCACAGCTCCTGGCGCCGCTGACCAACGGTGATATTGGTGTGGTGGCGCCGATTGTGGTCATTATCGGCATGGTCTTCGCAGGCCTTGTTGCACAGGTCACGCTGCGTCTTTACTCGCGTGACTAGGGCCCCAATTAGGTTTGCGATTAGACCCCTCGGTTAAACCCGGTGAATAGGGTCAGGGCAGAGTGCCGGGTAAGCTGAGGACTATGAATAATGACGACGTTCAGCGCCCACCGAAGCTCGACAAGAAAGCTTATGAAGCCGAGCTCAAAAAGCTCCAGGCAGAGCTCGTCGAAATGCAGCAGTGGGTGGTAGAAACCGGTGCCCGAATTGTCATCGTGATGGAGGGTCGTGACGCTGCCGGCAAGGGGTCGGCCATTAAGCGCATCACGCAGTACCTGAATCCCCGTACCTGTCGCATTGAGGCTCTGCCGGCTCCGACGAGCCGTGAGCAGGGTCAGTGGTACTTCCAGCGTTATGTTGAGAAGCTGCCGACTGCCGGCGAAATCGTGATTTTCGACCGCTCCTGGTACAACCGCGCCGGCGTTGAGCGCGTCATGGGCTTCTGTACTTCGCAGGAGTACCGTCGCTTCCTGCACCAGGCTCCAATCTTCGAGCGTCTGCTGGTTGAAGACGGCATTATCCTGCGCAAATACTGGTTCTCCGTGTCGGACGAGGAGCAGGTTGCTCGCTTCAAGTCCCGTCGTGAAGATCCGCTGCGCCGCTGGAAGCTCTCGCCGATGGACCTGGAGTCCATCACTCGCTGGGAGGACTACTCCCGCGCTAAGGATGAGATGTTCATCCACACTGATATCCCGTCCGCGCCGTGGTTCACGGTTGAGTCCGAGGACAAGAAGCGCTCGCGTATCAATGTCATCAACCACCTGCTGACCACCATTCCGTACGAGCACATTCAGCGGGATGTTCCGGAAATTCCAGAGCGTCCGGAGTCTGAGGGGAGCTACGAGCGTCCACCGCGCACTGAATTCCGCTATGTGCCGGACGTGGCCGCGAAGCTCGAAGCTGACCGTGTGAAGGGTGCAGGCAAGTCCGGTAAGAAGGGCAAGAAGCACAAGAAGGACAAGAAGAGCAAGAAGAAGTAGCTTCGTTGTTCAGGCAGTTCTAGCCGCCGTCAGTCGTTCCATCAAGTCAGAGCCTTTCCATAGATAGTTATCTGTGTCACACTGGGTGGCATGACTGCTACTGATAACGGTTCTGGCACTGCACGCATCGAGGTCAATGAGCCAAAGGTGCTGCGAGAAGTCCACGGGCGATCAGGTCACCTTCGGCTGAACAGGCCGAAGGCGCTTAATTCGCTCGATTTGGATATGGTCACCGAGGTCGTCGAGGGGCTCCGCGCATGGCGTGACGACGACCCGGTGGATCACATTGTTGTTTCATCCGGTCACCCCAAGGCGTTTTGTGCCGGTGGTGACGTGCGCGCAGTTCGGCAGGCTGTGCTCGACGGGTTTCCGGAGCGGGGGGAGAAGTTCTTCCGGGACGAGTACGAGATGAATGCGTTGATTGCGGATTTTGCGCAGTCGAAGCCGTATATCTCGATTATTGATGGCATCGCCATGGGCGGTGGCCTCGGCGTTTCTATGCATGGCTCCCACCGAATTGTCACTGAGCGAGCCAGCGCATCCATGCCAGAAATGGCGATTGGCTTTGTTCCCGATGTGGGAATTACGCACTTTTCGCAGCACGTGAGCACACGATTAGGGGGTCCTTCGCCGGCGATTGCTCGGTTTGCAGGATTGACCGGTTACCGCCTAACTGCGGCGGACATGCTGTGGGCTGGATGGGCAACACATGCGGTGCCATCCGCGCAACTGGAGGAATTTGTCGCGACACTGGATCGCGATGGAATTGATTCGGCGCTCGCGGAGTATGCGCTCGATGTGGACTCGGCTGAGGCTCGCGAGCTGCTCGGGGAACCGCAGTTGGCCGAGTGGAGCGATTGCATCGAGGCCTGCTTTGGCGCTGATACCTGGTTGGAGATTGAGCGTGCTCTCAATGAGGCCGCTGAGGCTGGCGCTTGTGCCTCGTCAACAGTGGAGACCTTCCGTGACCTACTCGAGCCCGCTAACCCCGAGAGCCTCGTGGCGGCAGTGGAGCTGTACGCAGCGAACGCTGGTACGGAGGTTTCGCTGCAGGAAGCCCTAGATCGGGAGATGAAGCTCGGCGCTTACTTGCGTCAGCACCCGAATTTTGCCGAGGGCGTGCGTGCGGTGCTGGTAGATAAGGATCGCAATGCCTCCTTCAAACCCGCCACTGTGCAGGAGGTTGATGTCGAGGCGATTCGGCAGCATTTGCCTTAAACAAAGCTGTGGCGGCCCGTCGTCGGTGCGAAGTCATCGGCAATCATGGCAGCCAGTTCAAGGTAGCTCTGGGCAGTGGCGGGCCGGAGGCTGTCGAGCTCGATACTCGCGCCGTTGGCGATGTGCGGGTCATAGGGAATGACCTGCACTGCGCGGCAGCGCTGGGCAAAGAGCTCGTGCACGGACTGCGCTGAAAGCCCCTGCTTGGATAGCTGGTTGATGACCACAACGGTAGTGGAGACCAGCCGCTCGAACCCGTGCGCTGAAAGCCAATCCAATGTTGTCCAGGCACTCTTCACTCCGTCCAGTGCGGGCGTGGTGACCAGCACAAGGCAGTTAGCTGAGGACAGGATTGAGCCTGCAATGGGTTGCATGAGGCCGGTGCCACAATCGGTCAAACTCACGTTGTAATGCCGCCGAAGGATGTTGAGGGCTGCACAGTATTCGTCGTCGGTAAGCGCGATCGTCGAGGTCGGATTCTGATCGCTGCCGACCACCTCTAGGCGTGATGGCGTGTGTGAAGTGTATGCGCGGACCTGCGCGTATTTGTCCGTATCCGGGGCATGCAACAGGTCGCGAATAGACGCTGGGTTGGCCGAGGTCACACGCGCGCCGAGCGTGCCGAAGTCCGGGTTCGCGTCGATGGCGACGATGCGATCACTGCGAAGGCTCGCTAACGTAGCACCCAGGCACATGGTCGTCGACGTCTTGCCGACGCCACCTTTCACACTGATGACGGCGATGTTGTAGTCGCCGTAGATGGGCTGGCGCACCCGCTCTATCAACTCGCGTTGCTTGCGTGCCGACGACGATTCCCGCGGCGAAATCGTGCCCCGAGTGGCCTTGTGCACCCAGCTGCGCCAACCCGATTGTGCCGCCGGCCGCGAATTCAGGCTAACCGCCAAATCTGAGACCGAAAGTGCGTGGTTTGCTGTGTGGCTGGTGGTGGAAGTCATAGACCTCATCCCCTCCCCAAAAATCCCCAAAGTTTCTCCCCGCCGTTGTTTTTACCACGCAACTAAGACCACGGCGACTCCAAAGATGGCATCGAGGATTCCGACCTGTTTGGGAGTCCACGGCTTAGCGCGGCGGGCGCCCGAGATTGGCATGGCAAAAGACCTGATGAGAAGCCCAATTGCGACGATGGGTACGCCGATGCTGATGAGGCCACGGTCACGGAGAAGGAGCCACCCGATGATGGCCGCAACGGTGATGACAGCGTGGTACGTGACCGAGCCGATGAGCCAATTCCGGTTGCCGCGCTCGCGAATCAGGGTTTTCACATATGGCACGGTACCGACGAAGTAGCCGGCATAAATGGCTGCAATTGCCCAGGCTTTTGGAGTTGGGCCGGCGATGATTGGCACCATGAGACTGGCGGCCAGGACGGTGGAGACCCCAGATAGGAGTGAGCGCGGCCTGCGCTGATAGGTCTCCCAAATAGCGATAGCGGCAAGAGGGGCAATGAGGGCGGCCCAGATGAGGAGGGAGACGTCGGCAAGCAGCGTGAGACAGCCGGCGACGGCGGTCAGGGCGGTGTATGTGACGGCGGGTGCGAGGTGGCGGCGTTGGCGACGTGAGCGGAGCCAGACGCTTACTGCGAAGAACGCGAAGTAGCCAAGCAGCCAGGTGGCGGTGACGGAAAGTCCTGTCCACGATGGGTTGAGAGCGAGGGCCGTCAGCGGGGGAATGGTGACCATGAACCAGGCGCCGTGCTGGTCAGGAACCCAGCCGGCGGAGCGCTTGCGGCGGGAGGGGCGGGAAGGTCTGGGCTGGCGGGGCTTTGAGCTCATACTACGCATTGTATATGCGCAATAAGTGGGGGGGGTAGTTTGAGTTTGGACAGAAGCTTATTGAATAAAATGCACATGCGCGCAAGACGGCAGTGCTAACGTTGAATTCACATTCTCAGGGCGAGGTGAAATTCCTCACCGGTGGTGAAGCTGCGGCAGAAGCAGACGAGTCCACGAGCGCTCTGCCTGCGGCCAAGGGGTCGTCAGGTAGGGGACAAGCAGATTTCGGTTGGAATCCGAAACCGACGGTCATAGTCCGGATGAAAGAGAAGGAGTTGAATAATTCGTGGAATACGTGTCGGATTTTTTGGTCGGTTTCCTCACTGCACAGCTCAGTGTGGCGGGAGCGCCAATCCTAATTCGTGAAATTGTCGGTAACCTCTTCGGTCTGGCGTGTGCCTTTTTGGGCATGAAACGCAAGGTATGGGCATGGCCGGTAGGCATTATCGGAAATGCGCTGCTGTTTACCGTATTCCTGGGTGGAGTTTTCCATACGCCGCAAAATCTTGATCTCTATGGCCAGGCTGGGCGTCAGGTCATGTTTATCATCGTCAGCCTCTACGGGTGGTTTAGCTGGGTCAAGACCCGCAAGCAGAGCAATGACGAGGCTGCAATTGAGCCGCGGTGGGCGACGACATCGGAACGCATTGGGATGGTCACGGTAGCCATCTTCGCCACAGTGATCTGCGCGAACGTATTTCAGGCGCTGGGCTCGTGGGGGCCGTGGGCCGATGCCTGGATCTTCGTTGGCTCCATGCTGGCCACCTGGGGGATGGCCCGCGGTTGGAACGAGTTCTGGCTGATTTGGATTGCGGTGGACGCCGTGGGCGTACCGTTGCTACTCAAGGGTGGCTACTACCCGTCGGCGGCGCTATACCTCTTCTACGGTTGCTTCGTTGTCTGGGGCTTTGTTTCCTGGATTCGCCTCGAGCACCAGCACGGCGATAACCATGGCGCTGAGCAGGATGAGAGCTCCGAGAACGACCAAGTGCCCGCTTTGGCAGCAGCCGAGCGGTAGGATAGTCCAGGTGAGCTTCCGACCAGATAACTCCCGTACCAACCGCGCCCATCAAGCCGAAGAGCGTGCCCGCAGTCTCGTGCAGGACGTCCTCGACCGCGAGGAGCGGGTACGCAACAATCTGGCCAGCGCTGATGTCGACCCGTGGACAATGCGTTTCGTCGTCGACGAGTCAATTTTGGAGGGTGCAATTGTCACCTGGCGCAACGAGGCCACCCGTGCCCGTCGCATCATGCGCCGCTACGACATCCAGCGGGGCTACCGCGAGAAATTGCGCGAAGTGGAAAAGCGCATCGACGCCATGTTGCACCTCGCGGAGTCATTGGAGGAATCGTGGGACGCTGCAGCGCACGCTTCGAAGAGGCTTTCCGACGCGGAGGCCCGCGATGTTGCCGCCTTCGAGCGCGAGCGGGAGCGGCAAAATGACGCGGCAGAGTCCAAGCGTCAGCGCGAGGAGAAGGTCCGCAAGTTGCGTCGGAAAGCGGAAAATGTCGCTACCGATGCGTGGGATGCGGGCCGTGACGCGCTAGAGAAGCTGCCGCCGCTGTCGTCTTCGTTGAAAGGCATTGCGTCCAAGTTCCGTTCCCGGGGCTCGAATGAGGAACCGCGCGAGGTGCGGCGGGCAACCGCTCGCGACCTGCGCAAGGAGCCTCCACTGCCGGAGGACTAGGGCTGCTCGGATTTAGCTGCCTGAACCACTTCGGCGAGCTTGGAAATCTCCTCGTGCGAAGGCCTAACATCTGGGTGCGTACGGCAGTAGTCCAACAGCAAGTAACCGGCCGTGCGAATGCGACGGTGTCCGTCCCAGTGCGGGGCGGCGATATCAGGGTCGTTGGTGGCTAGAGAGGAGATGGCCTGGCGTTCGCTGAGCAGCTCGTATTGTAGGTCACGGCGAATCTCGAGCGCCTGATTCGGGGTGCCAGTCAGAAGCGCGCCCAAAAGGGTACCCATCTGCCGATAGCAGCGTGGAATGTGGCGCAGGTAATGCTTCTCTATGCTCTCGGTTGGCCAGAAGTGCAGAACAGCGAGAGCCAGCGCGCAGGCGATACCGACTTCCAAAACACGATCGGTCACAATCGGTGCGAGCTCGCCAGCAACATTTCCGCCCAGCAGCAGAGCCAGCGGTGTGGTGACAACCGTCGTCAGGGCATAGTTTTTCACTACGAGAATCTCTGCGCCGAACTGGCAGGCAGCAAGCGCGATAAGCAGCGTCCAGCTGTCGAGACCAAAGGAAAAGAGCAGCGCGTAGAGGAAAATGCCGATAATCGAGCCCACCATGCGGTGAAGTCCGCGAATCGAACCAGCGGTGCGGTCGGGGCCCCATTGCAGAATCATCAATGCGCTGACAACCGCCCAGTCAGGCCGGTCGAGGCCGACTAGCACGCTGATGAGGCCGGCTAAGCCGCCGGTAATGGCCACCTTTGCCGCAGTCATCGACGCATGGGAATAGCGATCGACAGAGCGGAAGATTCGGTAACCCACACTCGGTCGCGCGAGCGGAATAGTTGTCTGAGTCTCGTCGAAGAGGTTAGGTGTATCCACGATGTCGACAGCACTGCCATGCACGCCCAATCGTGCGCGGATAGCAATTAGGCGCTGATGAGCAGCAATGACTCGGTTGACCAGTTCCGTATGGGAGGGCTTGACGATTTTGCTGCCACGGATGATGCCTGCGTCGGCAAGCGATTCCCATGCGTCGGTGAGTGCAGTTTGCGCCTGGTGATGAACGGCAAACGATGTCGAGTCTGACTTTTCCATCGCCTCGATGGCTGATTCAAGGGATTGGACGGCCGCCATCTCGGGGCCGTGCGGATTCCACAACCGCGGTGCCATTCCGATGACTATCGCGGAAAGCACACCAACGGTAGCCCACAGGGCGGTTTCAACCGGGTTGAAGCCAAGGCGGGCGACCATTGTTGTGCCGCCGGAGACCATCACAATAAAAAATGAACCCGGCGGTGGCAGGCGCAGTGCGTTTTGAATAAAAGCGCCGACGGTAGCTAGCGCAGTGGTAAAAGCTGCGATGAGCAGCAGCCACAGATTACTGCCCCCGGAAGCAATCTCGCTGTGTACCACTGAGCCGACAAAACTGCCGGACATAACTCCGGCGATTAGGCACAATCCGGCGATGGCCATCACGCGCAGACGGCTGTGGTACGGGTGGCCTTCGCCGTAGATGACCACGCAGCCACCAGCAGCGATAAGGAGCATCTCCGAGCCATGTCCGGTGAGAAGTGCCACGGCACCCGGCAGGAATAGCGCGAGTGCTGCGCGGAGGGCACCTGGCCATCTCTGAGCCCGCGAGTGGAAGGCAGTAAAAAGCTGCCATGCACTTGGTTGTGGAGGAAGCTCAACCGGTTGGCTCAATGTTGGTGAAATCTCCTTATCTATATTGGGTTGTTATTGGGTTGTCGCTGTAGGCGGCCGAAAACTCTAGTCCGCGACCAGCGTCTCGAGCGTGAACTCCGGGTGCTCCTTCTCAATGAAGGACAGTTTCCACTTGTCGCCGAAGAGCGCGATGAGGGCGCCGTCGGAACGTGTGAAAATCTCCACGCCGCGCTGCTTGGCTAGCTCCGGCGCGGTCTCTTCGTCCGTGCGGCGGGCGACGGAGTAGGGGATGGGCTCGGCAATAGTCTCGACGTTGTACTCGTTTTCCATGCGCGCCATCATGACCTCGAACTGCATCGGGCCAACAGCCGCCATCACCGGGGCGGCATCGCCGCGGGCATCGTTGCGCAGAATCTGCACCACGCCCTCGGCATCGAGCTGATCGACAGCCTTGCGGAACTGCTTGTACTTGCCCAGGCTCTTGGCACGCAGGGTGCGGAAGTGCTCCGGTGCGAACTGCGGCATCGGCTTGAATTGAACCTTGCGGCCCTCGTAAATCGTGTCACCCGGCGCCAGCGAACCTGCATTGACCAGGCCGACAATGTCGCCCGGGTAGGCAGTCTCCACAGTCGACCGTGTCCGACCGAATACGGTCAGTGCGTACTTCGTGGAGAAACTACGTCCCGACTGCGCATGCGTGACCTGCATACCGCGGTCAAACTCACCAGAGACAACGCGCATAAACGCCAGCTTGTCGCGGTGGTGCGCATCCATGCCCGCCTGCACCTTGAACACGACACCCGAGAAGTCATCTGTTGGTTCGCGCTTTTCGACGATAGCTCCCTGGCCGCCAGCCGCAGCAGCGGCAACGGCAGCCGGGTCGGACTCGCGGGCGCCAGGTGCCGGAGCCAGTTCGCAGAGAGTGTCCAGGATCTGGTGGACACCCCAGTTCAGCATGGCAGAGGCGAAAATCACCGGAGAGGTGTCGCCGGCCAGGTACATCTCCTGGTCGTGGTCAGCGCTATCGGCCGAGAGCAGCTCGGACTCCTCGGCGGCGGTCTCCCAGGCATCGCCCTGCTCAGCGGCGGCCTCATCTGGGGTGAGGTGCCGCTCAGCGGCAATAGTGGCACCACCGGCGGTGCGCTCGAAGCCGATGAACTGCTTGGCTTCGCCGTCCTCGCCACGCTCCAGCAGACCGCGGAAGTTGCCAGCTTCACCGACTGGCCAGTACAGCGGGGTCGGCTGCAGGCCAATCTCCGCGACAATCTCATCCATCAGTTCCAGGGGAGCCTTACCCGGGCGGTCCCACTTGTTGATGACGGTGACGATGGGAATTCCGTTGGACTTACAAACCCGGAACAGCTTCAACGTCTGAGGCTCGAGACCCTTGGCGCCGTCGACAAGCATGACAGCGGCGTCAACGGCGGTGAGCACACGGTAGGTGTCCTCGGAGAAGTCGGCGTGACCAGGCGTATCGACGAGATTGATCATGTAGGGTTCGCCGTCGTGGCCCTCTGGCTGATATTCGAATTGCAGCGCGGAGGAGGCAATCGAGATGCCGCGATCCTTCTCCATGTCCATCCAGTCGGACACGGTCGACTTACGACCGGCCTTGCCGTGGACGGCGCCGGCTTCATTGATGACGTGGGCATGCAGCGCCAGCGCCTCGGTGAGCGTGGACTTACCGGCATCCGGGTGTGCGATGACGGCGAATGTGCGGCGGCGTGCGGCTTCTTCGGCGAGAGTGGTCACGGGGAGACTACGCTTTCCTCAAAAAGAAAATCGGAATAATGGAATCGGGTTCAACCTTTCTAACTTACCGCTCCAGTGGGGTAAGTGGTCAATTACGGTTGGAGATGGTGTTGGGGACAGCGCTAAAGATTGAACAGCTGGCGCAGCGTCGTGATGACACCTTCTTCCGCGTTCGACGGTGCGATGTCGGTAGCGCGACGCTTGATTTCAGGGTGCCCATTGGACATGGCAAACGAGCGGCCTGCGTGGTCGATGAGTTCGAGGTCATTCAGGTAGTCAACGAAGCAGACCGTTTCGGCGGGCGAGACACCGATGGCCTCTTGCAGGGCGGCGAGTGCGGTGCCCTTATTGGTGTTGGCGTCGATGAGATCGACCCAGTGCTCGCCGGAGACGACCGCGCGCAGGTGCTTGCTCTGGGAGCGCAGGTAGTCGGCGGATTCGTCTTCGACGGAGTAGGGATCAAAAGCCGCGATCTTGACGATGCCATCCTCGGCAGCAGCGGCGATGACATCGTCGACCTTCTGCAGCTTCAAATAGTACTTGGCGGCCTCATCGAACTGCAGCTGCTGGACTTCCTCCGGGATATTGAAGTGCGGCGGGAAAAACTCCACGTATGCGCTGGCAGCACCGCAGATAATAACTGACAGGGGAGTGCGGCCCGCCGCCACACGGTTGTCGTTGAACTGGCGGATAGCGTGCACCAGCTGAGTGACGATGTCGTGGTCGATACTGGTAACCGAGACCACCTCGCCCGCATCCGCGACATAGTTGCCGTTTTCCGCAATGATTGGGATGCGGTGTGCAATGGGGGCGAACTGGTCGGCCAGAGTGGCGTACTGGCGGCCCGATGCGGGAGCGAAGTGGACACCGCGGTCGAGCAGTTCGGTGACTACCGGCCAAAAGGAATCCGGGATTTCCTTGTCTTCATTTAATAGAGTCCCGTCCATATCCGTGACTACAAGGCGGTATGGCGGCTGGGCGGGAGATTGCTGCTGGATATCCAGGGGTTCCGTCATGGCTTTAATTCTAACGGGTAAGTAGGGTTCACTTTTCTTCCTCAGGTCGCCTCCCCGCGCCTCCCCCGATTGGGTGAAAGCTGGGCCACAATACGGGGTACCCAGTTGAGGGCGATAGCCGGTGAACGGCGTGTGCGGGGTATTTTGAGGGGGAACTCATATTCATTTAAGCCAGGAGGATTTATGTCGGATTCGGCCCCCATCAAGCGCAATGACTGGAATGAGCGCATCAGCCTTGCAGAGCAGATGATCCCCCTCCTGGGACAGCTGCGACGCAACAACGATGTCGTGACTTCAATCTTCGGCCGCCGACTGGAAAACGTCACCGAGACCGGCATCATTAAGTCGCACCGCTACGCCCGTCGCATTACCTCGCAGGAGCTGCCTCTGAGCCAGACTCTGCCGATTCTGCAGGAACTGGTGAAGATGGATCTCGGCACCGCCTCCATCGACCTGGGCGCCCTGGCTACCAGCTTCGAAGAGGAAGGCGGCGACCTGCGCGCATTCCTCGAGCGGGAGCTTGCCGAGGTTATCGGTGCCGGGACTCACACCCCGAAGACCGACATTGTCCTCTACGGTTTCGGACGCATCGGTCGTCTGCTGGCCCGCATTCTGCTTGCTCGTGAGGCACTGTTCAACGGCCCGCGCCTGCGCGCGATTGTGGTTCGCCAGAATGGTGAGGACGACATCGTCAAGCGTGCTTCGCTGCTGCGCCGTGACTCCGTCCACGGTGCATTCGACGGCACCATCTCGGTTGACCGCGAAAACAACATTATTTGGGCAAACGGCACCCCGATCCAGGTCATTTATTCCAACGACCCGGCAACTGTTGACTACACCGCCTACGACATTAACGATGCGATTGTCATTGACAACACCGGTCGTTGGCGTGACCGTGAGGGACTGTCGCAGCACCTTCAGTCCAAGGGGGTTTCCAAGGTTCTGCTCACCGCGCCGGGCAAGGGCGATGTAAAGAACATCGTCTACGGAATTAACCACAGCATCATCGAGGAGTCTGACAGCATCTTGTCGGCAGCCTCCTGTACTACCAACGGCATCACCCCGGTGCTGAAGGTCGTCAATGACAAATGGGGCGTCGAGTTCGGTCACGTCGAGACCGTCCACTCCTTCACCAATGACCAGAACCTGATTGACAACTTCCACAAGGGGTCCCGCCGTGGTCGCGCAGCCACCCTGAACATGGTTCTCACTGAGACTGGTGCCGCAAAGGCCGTCGCCAAGGCTCTGCCGGAGTTCGAGGGCAAGCTGACCGGTAACGCCATCCGCGTTCCCACCCCGGACGTTTCCATGGCGGTGCTGAACCTGACCCTGGACACTGAGGTCGACCGCGACGAGGTCAACAACTACCTGCGTGAGGTTTCCCTGAAGTCCGTCCTGCGCCAGCAGATTGACTACATCCACTCACCAGAAGTGGTCTCCACTGACTTCGTTGGTTCCACCCACGCTGGCATCGTCGATGGTCTGGCTACCATCGCCAACGGTAAGCACCTAGTGCTCTACGTCTGGTACGACAACGAGTTCGGTTACTCCAACCAGGTTATCCGCATTGCTGAGGAGATCGCCGGTGCTCGCCCGCGCGTCTACCCGAAGCGTAAGCAGATCGACGAGCTCTAAGTCGGCGGTCCTGGGCTTGAGCTGTCGAGCCCTCGAACGCCTTCTTCCTCCTCCTAAACCACGGGGTTTGAGGCGATGGGGAGGGCAGGGGGGAGGGGGACGGAGCTTTCGGTGCGGGAGGCCGCTATCGCTTACCGCTGGTGGACCTGGTTCTGCGCGGCTTCGGGCGCTGTTGGGCCGAGGGGTCGGCCGCCACTCGGTCCCGATCCGCGTGGGGTCCCTATGTGGATTGTCAATAGTCAGGCGGGACTTTCACGTACATCGTATGGGGGTGTAGCCATGACTAATCGCC
>NZ_CAMQAZ010000036.1 GCF_946998835.1 uncultured Corynebacterium sp.
AGGACGCCGCCCTCTCACGGCGGTAACACGGGTTCAAATCCCGTACGGGGTACAAAGTTACTCCCCAGTCAGTCGGCTGGGGAGTTTTTGTTTTTTAAGAATCAAGGCAACTATGACTAAGGCAACTATGACTAGGGGCGACTATGACCAGTGAACGTTTCGCGCGACTGAAGCTTCTCCTAGGGGAGGAGGGGCTGGAGACGCTGGCCGACTCTACCGTCATGGTCGTCGGGCTCGGAGGTGTGGGCTCCAGCTGCGCGGAAGCCCTCGCGCGAGGTGGCGTGGGGACTCTCATCTTGATTGACGGCGACGTCGTGGAGCCAAGTAATCTCAACCGCCAGGCGCTGGCGTTTGTCTCCACGATTGGCCGTGTAAAAGCCGAGGTCATGGAGGCAATGGTTGCCGATATTAACCCGGACTGTACGACCTACGCCCGTCAGATTTTCCTCACTCGCGAGAACCTGGCAGAGACCTTCGAACAGTTCCCGCGCCCCGACTACATCATCGACGCCATCGACGATGTCACCGGCAAAATCGAGATTGCGCAGTGGTGTGCGGAAAATCGTGTCCACCTCATTTCCGCCATGGGTGGTGGAAACAAGCTCGACCCATCCAGGTTGACCTTCTCCAAAATCAATAAGACAAAGGTCTGCCCGCTCGCGAAGATTGTTCGCCAGGTGTGTATTCGCCGCCGCATTCGTGGTCTTGAGGTGCTGTACTCATCCGAAGAACCTGTGCGCATCGCGGACAAGGGCAGCGGCACCAAGTCGGAAACGCTGGGTACCATGAGCTACATACCGCCAATCATGGGGCAGATGCTGGCTGGCAAAGTCATCCGCCGTCTGCTCGGGTTCGAGGAAACCCCGCTGGCCCCACGTATCGGCGGTCCGGCCGACGAAAACCAGCCACCGACGGAAAAGTAATGCGGCTCATCGATACCCACCTTCACTACGACTTCCTGCCACCGGCTTCGCGCGAGCGTTTCACGGCCAGCCTTGCACGGGAGGGTGTGGAGTTCATCGCGCAGACGGTCCGGCCCTCCGGCTTTGTCGAGTTAGAGCGCGAAAGCCTGCCCATGGCCGCCGTGGGCTATCACCCGTGGTACATCAATGACAATTACGAGCGTGAGCTAGAGATTTTCCGCGCCGCCCTCTCGCGCACCCGCTTTGTAGGCGAGATCGGCTTGGACTTCGCGCCCCGCAGGCTTGACGACGTTCCCGCTGAGACCCAAATCCATATCTTCACCAGCATCCTCGATGTTGTCCGAGCCTCGAACCAGTCACATATCCTGTCGATTCACACGGTTCGGAGTGCCGATGCGGTGCTTGACCTAATCGAACCACAATTGGACACCAGCTCCAGCGACGCACCAGGCGAGGCCTTCGTGCCCATCTTTCACCGCTTCGGTGGTTCCAGTGATGAGTTGACGAGGTTGATCCGCGCTGGTGGTTATATCTCCGTCAATCCGCTCATGCTGCGGACAAAGCGCTGTCGGGCCTATGTGGCGCAGGTGCCCGTCGATAGGCTTTTGCTGGAGACTGATTTGCCGCAGGAGCCTGGAAGTGGTGATACGGCGGAAGTAGCCGCTGCAGAGGTGGCCGCTGCGTTGCGGGAAACTGTCGCCGAGGTTGCGTTCTTGCGAAAAATGGATGAAGAGGAGCTTAAAGACGCTCTGGCAAACAATGCGGAAACACTAGGGATTTAATGCTTTGACCTGTGGATTTGTAGTTACTATCCACGTCTGGTGTATTGTTTAACAAGTCCGCAGCGCGCGGATGAAAGTTCTAAGCCCCGTTCGTCTAGCGGCCTAGGACGCCGCCCTCTCACGGCGGTAACACGGGTTCAAATCCCGTACGGGGTACAAAGATATACAAAGTACAAGCCTTCGCCCGTGATTGGGTGGAGGCTTTTGCTTTTTCGTGCTTGCCCCTACATTGCCTACCCCTCCACCGCAGCACTAATTTTCCGCAGTCCTAGTATCGAGAATATGAAACATTCAAAGCTCGTTTGTATTGGTCTCGGTCACGTCGGTTCGTATGTCTTGACATATGCCATGGAATCCGGGCTGTTCGCCGAGATCGCCACAATTGACACGGCACCAGGCGTTGCGCATGGCGAGGCACTGGATCAATCCCAGTCAACCGGTGTCCCTGGCACGGACTATGTCGATGTGCATGCTGGTGACTACAGCGATTGTGCTGACGCGGACATGATTATTGTCGCTGCGGGAGCATCGATTCTCCCGGACCCAAACGATCCGGATTCCCGTCCGGACCGTGCCGGATTGGCCAAGCTCAGTGGGGAGGTGGTTCGCGATGTCATGCCGGGAATCGTGAAGCATACGCGGGAGGCGATTGTCCTCTTCATTACGAATCCGCTCGATGCGGTGGTGCACCTGGCGCATACCGAGTTCGACTACCCCGCGGAAAAGCTCTTTGGTACCGGCACCATGCTGGACTCGGCTCGACTGCGCTGGGTGGTGGCCAAGCAACTCGGCATCGACCCGAAGTCAGTGACTGGCTACATGATGGGTGAGCATGGTCTTACGGCTGTACCGATTTTGTCCACGCTGAATGTTCAAGGTGTGGGGTGGACAGAACTGGAAAAATGGCATGGCTCACCGCTGCCGTCACCGCAGGAGATTCAGGATGCTGTGGTCGGGGCCGCTTACGATGTTCTCAATGCCAAAGGCTGGACGAATGCTGGCGTTGCGCGTTCGGCTCTAGAGATTGCCCGCGCGGTGATGCTGGATCAAAACAGCGTCCACCCGGTGTGTACACGCTTGGACGGCGAATACGGCTTGCCGGATGTCTCGCTGTCGATGCCTGCAGTAATTGGCCGAGGCGGAATCGTTCGGCGTATGCCGCCACAGCTCAATGACTGGGAGCTGGAACAGCTCCGCGCATCTGCTCAGTACATTATGAACACGGTCGAAAACATGTAGCTGGCCCGCGAGCCAGAGGCTCAGGGCAGAGGGGGCTACCTACTGATTGTCGTCGTCAAGCGGGCCGAGCTCAGCGACGAGCACTTCCTGCGCGACCTTCATTGCGGACAGTGCGGCCGGTGCGCCGCAGTAACCGGAGGCGTGGACGATGGCTTCAGTGATTTCGGTGCGGGTCAGGCCGTTGGCGAGAGCGCCCTTGATGTGGCCACGGAGTTCCTCGGTGGCACGCAGGGCCACGAGCATTCCAATGTTGAGCAGGGAACGGTCGCGCTTGGCCAGGCCCTCACGGCTCCAGACCGAGCCCCAGACGGTAGCGGTGATGTGCTTCTGCAGAGTCTCTCCGTCGGAGCCGGCGTTGCGGGCGAGCGCGGCATCGACGAATTCGTCGCCCATTACCTCGCGGCGGATTTGGATGCCGGCGTCATAGCGGTCGGAGGAAAAGAGATCATCATTGGGGTTGCTCATGCTTGCTAAGTATAGGACTAGCAATGCGGATAAATTCCGAAATGTCCCCGCTAGTTTCGCTGCCGCGACGCATGACGGCGCTGAGGTTGCGTGTGAAGCGGGTGTCGGTGGGGACAATGACGATGCGCCCGAGTGTTACCTGATCGCGGATTGCGCCACGGGCGATGATTGTTGGCGCTGCCAGTGCACTCATTCCGGCGCGCTGTGCTGACAGGGAACCGAATTCGCCGGCGGGTTCGGCGAGATTCCCCAGTGCATCTTCCACTACCTGCCGGCTTCCGGAGCCGGGCTCGCGAATAACAAGTGGGGTCGTGCGCAGTTCCTCGATGGATACTGCATTATGCACCGCAGCCCGCTCAGCCCACGGATGCTCTGTCGGTACGGCAAGGACCAGCTCATCAGTGCCGATGACCTGCTCCTGGAGTTCGTGCCGACCAGCTTCGCCCTCCACCAAGCCGAAGTCCACCGCACTGTCGGCGACCAATTGCCGCACCTCGCGAGAGTTCGCCTGCACCATCGACAGTTTGACTGCAGGATGCAGCCGGTGGAACTCGGCGGCCCAAACGGGGTAGTAGAGCTCAGCAACGGTGTTGGACACCGCGAGGGTGAGGTGGCGGGGAACATCGTCGGAACGCAAGCTGGCGGCAATGCCCGAAAATGTGTGACAGGCCGCGAGGAGGTCTGGGAGGGCGTCGATAAGCACGTGCCCGTTTTCCGTAGGGGTGACGCCGTAGGGAGAGCGTTCGAAGACGGTGATTCCCAGTTGTTTTTCCGCCCGCGCGATGCGTGCGGACATGGTCTGCTGGTTGATGCCGAGCTCACGCGCGGCCTTCGAGATTGAGCCTGCGCGGGCGGCGGCGAAAAGTGCTTCGAGCTCAGCTAGGGCAGCGGGGTACATACATCCATGGTACCCCTCACATGATGTGGTGATAGCTGTCAGCAGGGCACGAGCCAATACGGTGAGCACATGACCAATTCCTCGAGTCGTGATGTGCTGGCGCCCGCCGGGCCTGCGTGGGCGGGGTCGCTGATGGGCACTTCTATCTTCGCCACCCTTGCGCACACCCATGGCGTGCCGGTGATTCCGCAGCTACTTCTTGTTATTGCGGTCGGCATTCTCGGCTTTATGGTGGTGGGCTGGTTGCGCTATAAAAATCCGCCTTTCCGCTCGCAGCTTATGGCACCGTGGGGCATGCTGTCGATGGGCATTATGGCTCTCGGTAGCGCTGCGACTGCGCTATCTAGTAACTCATTGTGGCAGATGGTGTCCTGGTGGATCGGTGCGCCGCTGGCAATCTACGTCAGCCTTCGCCAACTGCGAGGATTCGAAGGCGAGCCGACTTTTCAGTGGGGTCTCGCGTTGGTCGCACCGATGGTGGCGGCGACAAGCGGTGCACAGTTGAGTGTCGACTACGGCACCTTCTATCACGTCTGCGGGCAAATATTCTTCTGGATGGCGCTAATCACCGTCCTGCCAATTTTCGTACGCTGCTACGTCGCGCTATTCCGCGGCACCATGCGCATTCCCGACTCCATCGCCGGTACCGCCTGGATTCCGCTCGGACTAGTCGGTCAGTCCACGGCCGCCGCGCAGCTGCTTTTCAATCGAACTTTCGCTGTCGTTTACGGCACCATCGTGCTCGTCGTAGGTATCTTCCTCGCCGCCATTGCTTTTCGACGATTCACTCGCGCCGTCATCCGTTGGGCTGGCTATAGCCCTGGTTGGTGGGGGTCGACCTTCCCCGCGGGAACGCTGAGCCTCGGCACGTATTTGCTTGGTGACACTCTCGGCGCGCAATGGCTATATACCGTCAGTGCCGGCCTGCTGTGTTTGCTGGCTGTGCATTGGTGTGTGTGCGTGGTTCGATTTGGTTGGTGGGCGCGGGGTTAATTAATCCAACTCCACTCGCACCCGACCATGGCGGTCCTGATCTTCTCGCGGTGCGATAGTCAGCGCGGCGGCGGGGAAGAGGGCCGTCACGCCAAATAACGCGGGGAAGCCCGCAGCGGCGACAATCGCACCCGAAACCGGAGGCGTTGCTGCGTAGATGATGTTCTGGAATGTGTTCTGCGTACCCATTGCGCGGCCTGACCAGAAGGGGCCTGCGTATTCGGCAACTGCGGTGAAGGCAAGACCATTCGGGCTGACCACCGCAACCGCCAGTGCGCAAACCAGGACAGTGCCGAGTGTGCGCCAATCGGCCCAGCTGGCAATCATCATCGCGATTGCCAGAATAAAGGTCGCGCCCGAGACCCAGCGGTAGGGGCGAATGCGGGACCGAACGCGGTCGGAAATAACACCCATCAATGCCCTGGAACCGGCGCCGAGTAGCTGCGCGACCATCACAATCGTGCCCGCGGTGCCATCGGCGTACCCCACAGACAGCAACCACACCAGAATGTAGGCGCCCAGCATCGACTGCGGCCAGGACAGCAGCGCCGAGGCGATATGGATGCGCACGAGGTACTTGCCGTCGCGGTAAGGGCTGGCCGTGACCGTGGGGTTCGAGGCATCAGGGCGTGGCGGATTCTTCACGCCCACCAGCACCAGCACCGCTAGCACGGCGCACAGAATCGCGGGCATCGCGAGTGCGACTCCGATGCTGTAGTTCTGTGCGAGAGGGTGCATGGTCACCGCGGACAACGCCGCGCCGAGGGGCTGAGCCATCTGGCGAATGCCCATCGCGGTACCGCGCTGGTGTGGTGGGTACCAGCCCGACACCACGCGGCCGGATGCCGAGTTCACGCTCGCCGCAGCACATCCGGCGAGAAAGAGTGCGGCCCCGAGCAGGGCCGGGCTTGACGACGAAGCCAGCGCCGCAAGCCCCGTCGTTAAGGCGGTAGAGGACAGGCCTAGGAACAGAGCTGCGCGTTCGCCGTAGCGGTCGACAAACCAGCCCCAGGCGATGAGTGTGAAGACAATACCGGCCGCCGGCATTGCCGCGACGAGACCGGCGGCAGAGAGGCTAAGTCCATTTTCCTGCAGGGACGGGATGAGAAAAGGCACACCCATGTGAACGACGGACGAACCGACCGCCGCGAACATGGACAGAAGTAGGACAAGATGACGGTAAGCGGGCATTACAGTCGGGAGCTCATCTCCTCAGCGGCGGCGAGAACCTTTGCGCCCCAGCATTCGTAGGGCGACGGAGTCATGCGCTCCACGGGCCCGGAGACCGACAGAACCGCAATCATGCGATGGTTGCTGTCGAACACCGGGGCAGAGACGGAGGCGAGTGCGGGGTCGCGCTCGCCCATGGATTCGGACCAGCCGAGACGTCGGCAGTCGTCGAGGTCCTGTTGGTTGAAGTCGGCGTCGGGAAGCATGCGCTCAGCGAGGTTGGCCGGACCAAAGGCCAGGAGAACACGTGCGGCGGAGCCTGCGGTTAGTGGCATGCGAGAGCCAACTGGCACGGTGTTGCGCAGCCCGGTGGCGGGCTCCATGGAGGCAATGCAGGTGCGGGTATCGCCAGTGAGACGGTAGAGCTGCACTGACTCGCCGGTTACCTCTACCAGCTTCGGCAGGATGTGCGCTGCGGCGTCGGCAAGCAGGTCAGTGGTGACAGGCGTGATCTCGGTGAGCCCGGGGCCCGTCGTCCAGCGGCCGTCCGGAGTGCGGGTGACAAGGCGGTGCACTTCCAGCGCCGTGGCCAGGCGGTGAGCGGTGGCACGGGGCAGGCTGGTGTCCTCGCAGAGCTCGGCGAGGGTACGTGGAGTTTGCGCAACAGACTTGAGAATGAGTACCGAACGATCGAGAACTTTAATGCCACTTAGAGCTGGCGTCTCTGATGTGCTAATCTGTCCCATGCCATGATATTAACATCTCATTCCTTGAGATAAAAGCGATATATCCGGAAGGCGGCTCACCCACTATGCGCACCACGGACACTAGCCCGAAGACTCTGGCCGAGAAAGTCTGGCGTGACCACGTAGTCAAGCAAGGCGAAAACGGCGAACCAGATCTGATTTACATCGATCTGCACCTCGTCCACGAGGTTACCTCTCCGCAGGCTTTTGATGGCCTCCGTCTGGCAGGGCGCAAGGTACGCCGTCCGGATCTGACCATCGCGACCGAGGACCACAACGTTCCGACCACCGTCGCCGGTGGCCAGATTGATTTGATTGAGGAACCGACCTCTCGTACCCAGATTGCCACACTGCGTAAAAATGCCGAGGAGTTCGGCATCCGCCTGCATCCGATGGGTGACCGCGAACAGGGCATTGTCCACGTCGTAGGCCCGCAGCTGGGCCTGACTCAGCCGGGTACCACCGTTGTCTGTGGTGATTCGCACACCGCTACTCACGGCGCTTTCGGTGCGATGGCCTTCGGTATCGGTACCTCCGAGGTGGAGCACGTTCTGGCTACCCAGACCCTGCCGCTGAAGCCTTTCAAGACCATGGCGGTCAATGTCACCGGCGAGCTGCAGGATGGTGTTACCGCCAAGGACCTGATTCTGGCGATTATCGCCAAGATTGGTACTGGCGGAGGCCAGGGCCACGTTATCGAGTACCGCGGTGAGGCCATCGAGAAGCTGTCGATGGAAGCCCGCATGACCATCTGCAACATGTCCATCGAGGCCGGTGCCCGCGCCGGCATGATTGCTCCGGACGAGACCACCTTCGAATTCCTGAAGGGCCGCCCGCACGCGCCGCAGGGCGAGCAGTGGGACGAGGCCGTCGAGTACTGGAAGTCCCTGGTTACTGACGAGGATGCAGAGTTCGACAAGGTCGTCGAAATCGACGGTTCCGCGCTGACCCCGTTTGTCACCTGGGGCACCAACCCGGGCCAGGGCGTACCGCTGGGCGAGACCGTGCCGGACCCTGAGTTCATCGCCGAGGACTCCGACCGCATCGCCGCCGAGCGGGCACTGGAATACATGGACCTGAAGCCGGGCACCCCGATGCGTGATGTCAAGGTCGACGTTGTCTTCGTCGGTTCCTGCACCAACGGCCGTATCGAGGACATGCGCGCCGTCGCCGACGTGCTGAAGGACCGCAAGGTTGCCGACGGCGTCCAGATGCTCATCGTGCCGGGCTCCGCAAAGGTCCGTGCGCAGGCTGAGGAAGAGGGACTGGGCAAGATCTTCGAAGAGGCAGGTGCGGAATGGCGTATGCCGGGCTGCTCCATGTGCCTGGGCATGAACCCGGATCAGCTGACTCCAGGCCAGCGTTGCGCTTCGACTTCGAACCGTAACTTCGAGGGCCGTCAGGGCAAGGGTGGTCGTACCCACCTGGTCAGCCCGGCTGTTGCCGCAGCTACCGCCGTCGCCGGTCACTTCGCAGCACCGGCTGATCTCTAATAGAACCAAGCAGAACTTCTAAGGACCTTTCACCATGGAAAAGTTTGATACTCACACCGGCGTCGGCGTTCCCCTGCAGCGATCCAACGTCGACACCGACCAGATCATCCCGGCCGTCTACCTAAAGCGCGTCACCCGCACCGGATTTGAGGATGGCCTGTTCAGTAACTGGCGCAACAACGAATCCGACTTCGTGCTCAACCGCCCGGAATACGCTAAGGGCTCCATACTCGTGGCAGGGCCGGACTTCGGTACCGGTTCTTCCCGCGAGCACGCCGTGTGGGCGCTGATGGACTACGGTTTCCGCGTCGTCATCTCCTCCCGCTTCGCCGACATCTTCCGCGGTAACGCCGGCAAGGCGGGGCTGCTCGCCGCACAGATGCAGCAGTCCGATGTCGAGCTGCTGTGGAAGCTGCTGGAGGCCAATCCGGGCATGGAGCTCACCGTCAACCTGGAGACCCGTACTGTCGAGGCCGGCGAGCAGGTCTTCCCGTTCGAGGTCGACGACTACACTCGCTGGCGCCTGATGGAAGGGCTTGACGACGTCTCCCTGACCCTGCGCAACGAAGAGGACATTGTGGCCTACGAGAAGAATCGTCCGGAGCACAAGCCTAAGACGCTCTAGGCGTTAGACTTGCCGCATGTATCTGGCAATCACCAAACACTCACGGACCGATCAGCCTTCACGTACTGAATCAGCACGCGATTTGGGATTTATCCTGCGAAAGCATCCCGATCGCGTGCATGAGGCCGAGTTAAAGTTCGGTGTTGCCCGAGTCTTTTTCCCCACGGCTACCGATGCCGAATGCACGGCAGCCCTTTGGGTTGATATTGACCGTGACGAGCTGCTGAAACTCAAGCAGTACCGCGCTGATACGTTTAATCTGACCGGCTACATTAATGATCGGCAGTGGGCCGCGTCGTCGCTTTTGACCGTGGCGCTGAAATCCGTTTTCTCCACGGCGATGGTCATGGAGAAGCCCTCGCCTTACGACGAAGCCCCAAGTGACCTCACCGCGACGGTCGCCGCGGTACCCGGCACCGAGGAAGAGATGCGCGCTCTGTTCGAGCCGCTGGGGTGGGACGTCTCCTGTGATTTTTCGAACAATATTGCCGGGCAGAAGTTCTCACCGACGGTATCGCTTTCAGGCAGGGCAACCGTCCGCGATTTGCTCAATCACCTGTATATTCTGCTTCCTGTCCTCGACGGTGGGAAACACTATTGGGTCGATGACCGGGAAATCGACAAGCTCGCCGCACGCGCGCAGGATTGGCTGTCGGAGCACCCGCAGCGGGAGAAAATCCTGGGGCGCTACCTTGCCAATCAAAAAGGCCTGGTCAACGAAGCCGTCGTCAAGCTTGCTGGGGAAGTTGGGGAAGCTGGGGCAATAGAACTGGCCAACGGCGACCAGACAGCCAAGCCACTTAATCGACAGCGTCAAGAGCGGGTGCTGCGTGAGGTATTTAGCCTGCGTCCGCGCAGCGTGGTGGACATCGGCTGTGGTTCCGGCGTGTTGCTGGGGCCGATGCTGGAAAACCCACGAATCGCGCAGATCGTTGGTACGGATGTCTCTGTAGGTGAGCTTCGTAAGGCGCACAAGGCGCTCAACCTAGATCGGATGCCGGAGCGCCAAGCCGCGCGGGTGGAGCTTTTCCAATCCTCGGTCACCTATGCCGACGAGCGCATTGCGAACATGGACGTGGCAATCCTGATGGAGGTCATCGAGCACATTGATGCCGACCGACTGCCCGCACTGGAGAACAGCGTCTTTGGAGCAGCGCGCCCGCAGTACGTCATCGTCACCACGCCGAACAGCGACTACAACGCGTGCTATCCAAACCTAGCGCCCGGACAGTTCCGCCACCTCGATCACCGCTTCGAGTTCAGTCGCGCGGAGTTTCGCCAGTGGGCGAAGGGCGTGGCTGAGAAGTTCGGTTATCTGGTGGACTTCGACGGTATTGGGGACGTGCACGAAACTTATGGCCAACCGACCCAAATGGCAGTCTTTTCCTACGACTTCACCGCAGCAGAGGAGAGCTAACTATGAGTACCATCTCGCTTCCTAACCTCAGCTTGGTCATGTTGGTCGGAGTCTCTGGCGCCGGAAAGTCGACGTTTGCGGCACGGCACTTCGGCCCATTTGAGGTCGTGTCCTCGGATACCTGTCGCGGCATTGTTTCCAACGACCCGAATAACCAGGCGGCCACGGCGCCTGCTTTTGAGCTGTTGGAGACAATCGTCGGCAAGCGCCTGGAAGCCGGCTTGCTCACCGTGGTCGATGCGACGAATGTGAAACCGCAGGACCGTGCTCGGTTGGTGAAGCTGGCGCGCAGCCACCATGCGCTGAGTGCTGCTATCGTTTTGAATCTTCCGCTGAAGGAGGTGAAGGAGCGGCACAAGCAGCGCACTGACCGCAACTTCGGAGTCGACGTGTTGGAGCGCCAGCACCGCGATCTGCGCCGAGGGCTCAAACACCTCAAGCGCGAGAAGATTCACAATGTTTTCATCTTGAATTCCGCGGCGGAAATCGACAACGTCACCATTGAACGTGTGCCGCTGAAGGTCGACCGCAGCGATCTCCACGGCCCCTTCGACATCATCGGCGATGTTCACGGCTGCTACGACGAGCTGACCGCACTGCTGGAAAAGCTCGGCTACGAGCTGTCGGCAGATGGCAGCAATGCTCATCACCCAGATGGCCGTACGGCCATTTTCGTTGGTGACCTTGTCGATCGCGGTCCCAACAGTCCAGCTGTCTTGAAGCTGGTCATGGGGATGGTTGCGGCCGGTCATGCCCTCTGTGTGCCCGGAAACCACGACTCTAAGTTGGTGCGCGCCCTCGACGGCCACAACGTCACCACAGGTCACGGGCTGGCCGAAACGCTCACTCAACTCGCCGACGAAAGTGAGGAGTTCCGGAAGGGTGTCCGCGACTTCATCGACCACCTGCCCGTGCACTTTGTGCTTGACGACGGCGCCCTGGTTGTAGCCCACGCGGGACTGCCTGAGCACCTCCATGGCCGGGCCTCCGGCAAGGTCCGCGAGTTCGCGCTCTACGGTGCTACTACTGGCAAGCTCGACGAAAATGGTCTGCCAGAACGTCTGGATTGGGCAGCGGACTACCGGGGTGCCGCCCGTGTTGTCTATGGCCACATGGAAGCGGACCGCCTGCGCTGGGGCAATAACACCATGTGCATCGACACCGGTTGTGTTTTCGGCGGCAAGCTCTCTGCGCTGCGCTATCCCGAGTTAGAGACCGTGCAGGTCGATGCAAAACAGACCTGGTGGGAGGCTCCAACCCGCAAGACCACTAACCGCCCGGAGTCCGAGCTGCGCATCACTGACGTGTTAGACGTCGATGGTATCCAGACTGGTCGGCATGGCCGCATTCGCATTGATAGTGACCGCGCAGCTGCAGCGCTGGAAACTATCAGCCGTTTCACGCTCGCACCGGAGAAAATTCCGTACCTGCCACCGACCATGTCACCGGCGCCGACCTCGCAGCGAGAGGGATTCCTGGAACACCCGGAGGAGGCATTCCGCTACTACGCAGCGCACACTGACCAGGTCATGTGCCAGGAAAAGCACATGGGTTCCCGAGCTGTGCTGTGCCTGATCCGGCCAGGGGCGAAGACTCGTTTCGGTGCTAACTCGTACGCCTACACCCGGACGGGGCGTGCCTTCTTCGATGACGCGTCCCCGGCACTTGATGCCATGACCAAGGCCGCAGAGCGCGCCGGGCTTTTCGACCAATTCGGCGACTGGGTGCTGCTCGACGGCGAAATGCTGCCCTGGAATCTCAAGGCCCAAGGGCTTATCGACGACATCTATGCACCCACCGCTGCCGCTGGTATCGGTGCTGCCAGACAGCTCGCGGCCGCTCTGCAAGCGGCAACCGACAGGGGAGTAGAGGTCGGCGGTCCAGCTCCAGAACAGACTCTGGACGAGCTCGAGAAGTTCCGTGCCGCCTACAACCGCTACGTCGACAGCGACAACAAGATTCAGTTCGCACCCTTCCAAGTGTTGGCAAGCGAGGATGCCACCTGGCACCACAAGCCCCACTCATGGCACCTGGACATTGCGAACCGGTTGGTAGCCGCGGATGGTGAAATATATCGGCAGACGCGCTGCTTTGTCCTCGACCCCAGCGACCCGGAACAGGTGGAGGCCGCATCGCAGTGGTGGTTGCAGCTGACAGAGGCCGGCGGGGAAGGGGCCGTCGTCAAGCCAATAGAAAACGCAGAGACGTCGCGTCAGGTGCAACCCGGCATGAAGGTGCGCGGACGGGAGTATCTGCGAATGATTTACGGGCACGACTACCTGCACCCGCAGCGTCAAGAGCGCCTGAAGCGGCGAAATTTGCAGCACAAGCAGTCATCGGCGCTGCGCGAATATGCCCTCGGCATCGAGTCGCTGGAGCGCCTAGCGGCGGGCGAGCCTCTGCATCGGATCCATGTCCCTGTCTTCGGCGTGTTGGCGCTGGAGTCAGAGCCGATGGATCCGAGGTTGTAGCTACTACTTCACCGGCAGCGCCGAGGCGTAGTAATCAGCGGTGGTCATCACACCGTCGTTGAAACCGAGTACCCACGCAGAGCCCTTCTTGCACAGGATTTCCTCATCGAAGGGCAGGGTGCCCTCAGCGGACCAGGCGGCCAACAGGTCGGGGATAGTGATGCCCTGAGAGCAGATCACGCTGACTCCGCCCTGCCCGACAATGTCCTGGAAGGCCTTCTTGGACTCCACTTGGTTGGCAATCCAGTGCTCGTCGCCAAGCCGTTCGTCAACTGTGACCTGCATGCCCAGCTCAGCGGCGAGCGGTGCGACGGTGTCCTGGCAGCGCACGGGCTCGGCGGAGTAGACGCGCTCGGGGCGGAAGCCCTCCAGGGCGGAGACGAGTAGTTCTGCTTGACGACGTCCCTTCTTATCCAGTGGCCTCAGTGCATCATTGCCGTTCCAGTTAGCGCGACGGTGTGCACGCCCATGACGAACCAGAATGAGACGGGTGTCCGGCTCATTGTTCATACGCTTGCGGGCTTTGACCAGCACATCGCGGTCGAGGTCGTAGGACAGCAGCTCCTCCGCTTCGTCCCAGGAGACCCAACGAAGCTCGTTGACCTCGGAGTTCTTCTCAAACTCGCCGTCGAGAACCTCTGCGGTCCAGTACCAGACCAGCTTCGTGCGTCCGGCGACAGGGTAGGAGACGTTGCCGACGAGCTTGCCTAGCCGGACTCGGTAGCCTGTTTCTTCCCAGATTTCGCGGACGGCGGTGGCAATGAGATTCTCGCCGGCATCCAGCTTGCCTTTCGGCAGTGACCAGTCGTCGTAGGAAGGGCGGTGAATCACGCAGATTTCGGGGTTGTGGGCATCGCCCCGCCACAAAACCGCGCCGGCGGCAAAGGTTGGCTTAGTGACATCGTGGCCTGGCTTCGTCGGAATCTGGCGCAGGCGGCCGGTCACGGAGGTATCGCCCTTAAGGTCCTTGTCCTCTTCGTGCATCATCGTGATTTCCCTTTCAATGCTTTATCGCCGACCCAGTTTAGTATCGCAGGGTGCGAACGTCTCGCTAGACTTGTGGGAAATCAAAGACTATTAAGAGACTATTTGAGGAAGGTCACGGCGATGGTGCAGGTTTCAGTGATGGGTGCGGGCTCGTGGGGCACGACGCTGGCCAAGGTTTTTGCTGATGCAGGCAATCCAGTGCGGCTGTGGTCGCGACGCGCGGAGCAGGCACAGCGTATTCAGATTAGCCGCGAAAACCCCGACTACCTGCCCGGTTTGGGGCTGCCTCGCAATATTGATGCCACCTCCGATGCAGAGGCCGCGCTGACAGGCGCGGATGTAGTTGTCTTGGGCGTGCCCTCGCAGACGCTGCGTGACAACCTCAAGGTCTGGAAGGACTTCATCGGTCCGGACACTATTCTGCTCAGCCTGGCCAAGGGCGTGGAACGCGAGACGCACCTGCGCATGAGTGAGGTCATTGCGGAGGTCACGGATCTTCCAGCAGAGCGCATTGCGGTGCTCTCCGGTCCGAACCTAGCTCGCGAAGTTGCAATGGAGCAGCCAGCGGCGACGGTTATTGCCTGCGCTGATGAGAACAACGCCAAGATGATTCAGGCGGCTGTCGCCACCAACTACTTCCGTCCGTACACCAACACCGACGTCATCGGCTGTGAAATCGGCGGTGCCTGCAAGAACGTCATTGCGCTGGCTTGCGGTATGGCCTCCGGTCAGGGTTTGGGCGAGAACACGCTGGCAACCATCATCACCCGTGGGCTGGCGGAAATCACACGTCTGGGGAACGCTGTCGGCGCGGAAGAGAAGACCTTCGCGGGACTCGCGGGCCTCGGCGACTTGGTAGCGACCTGCTCCTCGCCGCTGTCGCGTAACCGCACCTTCGGTGACCGCCTTGGTCGCGGTGACACGATGGAGCAGGCTCAGCACGCCACGCGCGGTCAGGTGGCTGAGGGCGTGATTTCTTCAATCTCTGTCCGTGACCTCGCTCGTCGCAATGGCGTGGAAATGCCAATTACCGAGGCCGTTTACGCTGTCTGCCATGAAGGCGCGAAGGTCGATGAGACAATTCGCAAGCTCATGGGGCGCAGCCGCAAGTCGGAGTAACCAATAGTGCGGGCTCGGGGCTAAACTTAGTCACCATGACTTCGTCGAATAGCTCGTCTGCAGATTGCATCTCCGTCGCCGTCATCTACGGTGGCGCAAGCCCTGAGCACAGCGTCTCTTGTGTTTCCGCAGGCGCAATTATGGATCACCTGGATGAAGACCGCTTCCGCGTGGTTCCCATTGGCATTACCAAGGATGGTGTCTGGACCGTCGGCACGCGTGAGACGGACACCCTGCGCACGCAGGGGCGCACGATGCCAGAGGTCGTCCCGGGTGAGGAAGTTGCGCTGAGCACGTCGCCGTCGCGGCGCGGTGAGTTCCGCTATGTCACCGGTGATCACGCCGGCGAAATCTTTGACACCATCGATGTTATCTTCCCGGTCCTCCACGGTCCGCACGGCGAGGATGGCACGATCCAGGGGCTCTTTGAGCTCTCCGGGGTTGCCTACGTCGGCCCGGGCGTACTGGCTTCCGCTGCGGGTATGGATAAGGAGCGCACGAAGAATCTGCTCCATGCCGCGGGGCTGCCCATCGGCAAGCAGGTCGTTTTGCACGTCGGCGAGTCGCTTTCCGACGAGGACAAGGAGACCCTGGGCCTGCCCGTATTTGTGAAACCTGCCCGTGGTGGATCGTCGATTGGCATTTCCCGCGTGGATGATTGGGCGAAGCTCGATGCGGCGGTGGACCTGGCTCGGGAGCATGACTGGAAGGTCATCGTGGAGGCCGGTGTAGACGGCGCCGAGGTTGAGATTGGTGTCCTGCAGCGCGCCGATGGCAGCTTGCAGGTATCTGTCCCGTCCCTGCTGCGCGGCACGGAGGACTCCGACGAGGGCTTCTACGGTTTTGAGACCAAGTACTTGGACGATGTCGTCTCTGCACAGATTCCGGCTGAGTTGCCGGAGGATGTGCTGAAGGCTCTGGAGACGGATGCGCGTCGGGCGTTCCGGGCGCTGGGCTCTGATGGCCTGACTCGCGTGGACTTCTTCGTCACGGATAATGGCCCAATTATCAATGAGGTCAACACCATGCCGGGCTTTACCCCGATTTCGATGTATCCGCAGATGTTTGCGGCCTCAGGCGTTGCCTACGAGGAGCTGCTCAGCGCCCTGATCGAGCGGGCGCTGGTAGCTCGTCGATAGAGGTCGGTGCTTAGTTCTTCTCGCCTAGTTTTCTTCGCTCGGCGAGATGTTCTCCAGGTTGTCAGCGATAACCGAGGAGAGCACCGGCATCAGTGAGCTGGTCTCCGACATCGGCATTTCGACGGCGACGAAGCGCTCACGGCCCATTGCGTACCAGGTAGCGGAAGTACCGGAAGATAGCGATGGTTCGTTGAACCAGACGATGTCACCGACCTGCGTCAGCTGCTGCGTGGTGGTGCTGTAGCCAGCAGGCTCGTCGACACCGCAGCGCAGAACCACCGGGTCAGCTGGGGTGCCGCCCCAAATGACCATGTCCTTCGGCATGTCAGCCGGCATTTCGTCGGCGCTGAGGCGGTGGCGGTTGCCGAGATCGCGGGGGAGTGCGGCCTCCAAGCCGCTGCAGCGCTGATCAGCTTCCGGAGCTGCCAGTTCCGCCAGCGGGACGCCGCCGCGCTCTGGTTTGTTCTTGTACTCAGAGTCCGGGCGCAGTGCCTCGGCGAGGTCACGCAGGGCATCCTCGGCCTCAGCATTTCCCTCGGCAGTGATGGCTACCACTGGTTCGCGGCCGACGGTGAACCAGGTCGATAGGGACTCGTCGGTGCTGTCGACAACGCGCAGCCACGAAATACCCTTGACCTCTTCGGTAGTAGCTAGCTCGTTGTACTGGCTGGGTACGTTTGCACCGCAGCGCAGCGTGATGCGGTCCTGTTCCAAGTTGCGGTACACGGCGGCACCTTCCGGAGCCGGGTCCGCTATCTCGGCGCGAACCAGACCGGCGGCGCTATCCGGCAGTCGGTCGAGCAGTTCCGCACACTCGGGCGAGTCGTTGGCGGGGAGCTCTGGGTTGGAAATCGCAACTGGCTTTGCCGCCTGATTATCCTGGTAAATCTTTGCGGCAAAAATGATACCGAGGATAGAGATAATGGCGATAGCGAGTGCGATGCCCGCGCGTCTCCGGCTACCCTTGGACTGAACTGTTTCTCCCGATGGGGGTGCGTCTACCATGGGCCTGATTCTACGTTGTCCTCTACCAAAGCCAACTGGCTGGGGGATAACTAACCAGTGTCTACTAACCAGCGACTGCTAACCATCGACTACTAGGAATGTGACTCGACACTGTGACTGAACTGACCATTGGCGATATTGGCGAGTTTGGGGTCATTGAGGCCATCCGTGCTATCGCTCCGTCGGCACGCAATGGCGACGATGCCGCCGTGTTGACGCAGACAACCCCCAATGCCCGCTTTGTCACCTCCACCGACATGCTGGTGGAAGGGCGTCATTTCCGTCTGGATTGGTCGACTCCGCAGCAGGTCGGGGCCAAGGCAGCAGTGCAGAATTTCGCCGATATCGAATCGATGGGTGCACGACCAACAGCCATGCTTTTTGCAATCTCGGCACCGTTGCACACTCCGGTCAGCGTGGTCACTGGTATCGCCGAGGGGTTGTGGCAGCAGGGCAAACAGTGCCCGGCGGAGCTCGTCGGTGGCGACATGGTCAGTGGGGACTCCCTGGTGATCTCAATTACCGCGATGGGCGAACTCGGCGGCTTGGGACGGCCGCTACTGCGCTCGGCGGCACGCGCGGGGGACACGGTGATTGCGTCGGGGCGCATTGGCTACTCCGCGGCGGGCCTTTCGCTTTTGCAGCACTGCGGGGGCCCGGAGAAGGTTCCAAGCGAGTTTTCGCAGCTGGTGGCAGCACACTGCACGCCAGAGTTTGAATACCGCCGGGGTGCCACGGCGCGGGCGACGGGGGTGCGTTCGCTGACGGACAATTCTGATGGTTTGGTGGTCGACCTTCGCGCTATTGCCAAGGCATCCGGCGTGACTTTGGATGTTGACGGCAGCGCTATCGCCCCCGATGAGCTGCAGGTTGCCGCTGGCGAGTACCTGGGCATCGACCCGTGGGAGTGGGTACTCACCGGCGGGGAGGACCACACACTCATCGGCTCAACGCCAGGAGAGCCTCCGACGGGGTTCCACGCGATTGGCACGGTGTCGAAGGAGAAGTTCGATTCGGTGCTTATCGACGGCAAACCTCCAGCCCGCGATGCCGGTTGGGTTTCCTTTTAAGAGTTTGAATTAACAGTTTGAAGAGGTCCTAAGAAAGAAAGGCTGCATGACATGGATTCATTGCCGGTCGAAGAAGGGTGGCAAAAGGCGCTGGAGCCAGTGACCGATGACATTCACCGGATGGGGCAGTTCCTGCG
>NZ_CAMQAZ010000037.1 GCF_946998835.1 uncultured Corynebacterium sp.
CACATCTAACCCCAGCGACACGCCGAGCCAGACACACTTTTTGAGCCTTAACCCAAATTCCCTTACCAGCGCATATAACACGAAAACCCTCGGCGTGAACCGAGGGTTTTCAATCTGCGGAGGATGTGGGATTTGAACCCACGAGGGATGTGACTCCCGCACGCGTTCCAGGCGTGTGACATAGGCCGCTAGTCGAATCCTCCAACGTCGTTAAAGACTACCCAACAAACCCGATTTTCCCAAAACACACCTTCGACCAGGGGAAATGTCAATATCAAACAGCGCACTAGTCATACCCTAGGCAGCCATCGACAACTGCCAACGCCTGGGAGTAGGAGACGACAACCGACCGCCACTTCGCTTCACGACGGCCACCCCACTCCCGGAATTTTTCCGGGAGTTACTTAGCCAGTCGAGCAATCGCCGCCGACGCCTCCTCCAGCTTGGCATCCAACTCCTCCTGGCCGCCCTCAGCCGCATGCACCACACAGTGATGAAGATGAGCATCCAGAAGAGTCAACGCCAACGACTTCAACGCCGAATTCACCGCCGAAATCTGGGTCAAAACATCGATACAGTACTCTTCGTTCTCAATCATCCGACCAATGCCACGGACCTGCCCCTCAATGCGGCGGACACGGGACTCATAGCGCCGCTTCTCCGCGAGATAACCGGGATCGGTGGTGTCATGGCAGCAAGAATCGTCGTCAAGCGAATGCGACTGAGACGAACAACAGGACTCACTCATGAGCTACTCCTTTTTGATTAGCTGGTTGACTCGGAGAAAAACCGCGCAGACGCAGACTATTGCCGACCACAAAAACCGACGAAAACGCCATCGCAGCGCCAGCCAACATCGGATTCAACAACCCCAGCGCGGCGACAGGAATTGCCAAAACGTTATAGAAAAAAGCCCAAAAAAGATTCGAACGAATCGTGCGGAGCGTCCGGCGCGACAACCGCAGCGCATCCGCGGCCGCCAACAGGTCACCGCGCACCAGCGTGATATCCGCGGCCTCCATCGCCACATCGGTGCCCGTGCCCATCGCCATGCCCAAATCCGCCTGCGCAAGAGCCGCAGCATCATTAATGCCATCGCCGACCATCGCCACACACGCGCCGCCAGCCTGCAACTTCTCAATCGTCGCGACCTTATCCTCCGGCATCACTCCCGAAATCACATCCTCGCGAGCAATACCGACCTCATCCGCAACGCGAAACGCAGGGCCCGCGGCGTCGCCGGTCAGCAAAATCGGCCGCACCCCCCACTCCCGGAATTTCGCGACCGCAGCCGCCGACGTCGGCTTCACAGAATCCGACACCTCCAACGTGCCCAGGAGCTCGCCGTCGCGGCGCACCGCAACCACCGTCCCCCCACTCCCGGAATTTTCCCCGGAGCGGCCGACCTCGATGAGGTGGCCGTCCACGGTGCCCTCCACCCCCACTCCCGGAATATCCCTGAAATCAGAAACCGGGAGTAGGGAATCCGAATCTGCCGCACGCACAATCGCCTGCGCAATCGGGTGGTGCGACGCTGCCTCCACCGAAGCCGCAAGCGGCAACAAATCTTCGGGAGTGGGAAGGGCCTCCGTCACCTCCATCACACCCGTAGTCACCGTGCCAGTCTTATCCAGCACAACCGTGTCCACCTTCCGCGCCGACTCCAGCACCTCCGGGCCGCGCAGCAACACACCCGCCTTGGCACCTTCACTCGTGCCGACCAGGAGCGCTGTGGGCGTCGCTAAGCCAAGCGCGCACGGGCACGCGACGATGAGCACGGCGACGGCGGCCGTCACCGCCTCACTCGCGCCGTGCCCCGTGAGCAACCATGCGACGAGCGTGACCGCGGCGATCGCGATGACAGCGGGCACGAACACTCCCGAAACCCGATCCGCTAGCCGCTGCACCGGTGCCTTGCCCGTCTGCGCCGCCTCGACCATCGCCGCCATCTGCGCCAACTGCGTCTCCGAGCCCACGCGCGTCGCCCGCACGAGCAACCGCCCAGACGTATTGATCGTCGCTCCCGTGACTTCGTCGCCAGGGCCGACCTCGACAGGCATCGGCTCGCCGGTCAGCATGGACGCATCCACCGCCGACGCACCTTCCACGACAACGCCGTCTGTCGCGATCTTCTCACCAGGCCTAACGACGAACACCACTCCCGGGCGGAGCTGTTCCACGGGCAGCCGCTTCTCCACTCCCGAACTTTCGAGAACGGAGACCTCCTTTGCGCCGAGCTTCATCAACTCCCGGAGCGCCTGACCGGCATTGCGCTTAGAACGCTTCTCGAAATAACGACCGAGCAGCACAAACATGATGATGCCGGCCATCGCCTCGAGGTAGATGTTCATATCAGCATCGCCGGGAGTGACCGCGAAGTGAAACTCGTGCTTAAGCCCCGGCAGCCCGGCGCGCCCGAAGAACAACGCCCAGACACTCCAGAGGAACGAGGCGGTCGTACCCATGGTGATTAGCGTGTCCATGGTGACTTCACCATGACGCAGGTTCTTCAGCGTCGCGCGATGGAACGGCCAGCCGGCCCACACAAAGACCGGCGCCGAGAGCGTGAGGCACAGCCACTGCCAATTAGTGAATTGGAGGGCAGGGATCATCGACATCGCGATGACGGGAACCGTGAGGATGACAGCGCCGACGACGCGATTGCGCAGGTCCTGCAGCTCCCGGTCTTTTTCTTCGGGAGCAGCTCCCGGTTCCTCTGCGGTCTCTTCCCTCGGAAGCTCAGCGGTGTAACCCGCCGCCACGATCGTGTCGATGAGTTGCTGCGGGTTGATGTCCGCCGGCGCCTCCACATGCGCCTTTTCGGTCGCATAATTCACGCTCGCATTAACGCCATCAAGTTTATTCAGCTTGCGTTGAATACGGTTGGCACACGACGCACACGTCATCCCGCCGACGGGGATATCAAGAGTGAGAAGTTGCTGCTCGGACATCTACTTTCCTGTTCGGGGGGATTAGTTTGCGACTGCCTTGTAGCCAGCTTCGTCCACTGCTGCGATTACGGCAGCGGTGTCGATGTCTGCCTCCGAAGTCACGGAGAGGAAATTCCGGGAGCGGTCAACCTGGACATCAGTGATTCCCGGGAGTTCAGAGACTTCCTCCCGCACCGATGCCTCGCAGTGCCCGCATGTCATGCCAGTAACAGTAAAAGTTTGATTAGCCATACCCCGACATATACCCCCTATGGGTATATATGTAAAGCTATTCGCGCTGACGGTAGCCCGAGTAGGCCCGCCCCGCGAGAGCTGTCGGGAAGGCAAGGTTGAATTCGGGCGGCGCATGCGGAGACGGAGGGCGACGGTAGACCGCGCCGGAGCCGTCGTCACGCTCGAGGTGTCCGTTGAGCCCCTGCCTGTCGTCGTCGTTGGCGGCGTTGTGTTCTTTGCAGGTCATGACCATGTTTTCCATGGTCGTGGCGCCTCCGTTTTTCCTGGCGACCAGGTGGTGGGCCTGCCCAGCGTGGGCGGGGCGCGGGCACCCGGGCCAGGCGCAGATGGGGTTGTCGAGGATCATCGCAATGCGCTGCTCCTCCGTCGCCAGGCGCGGGTTGTGCATCGGGAGTAGGTCGGTCGGGGTGTTGTGCTCGTCGTAGACCAGCACCCAGCCGGTGTCTGCGAGCAGCGCCTCGACGAATTGTCCGGGAGTGAGGACGGACCCGTTGGAGGTCGCCGCAAACCGCGGGCTGTACTCCACGATGTCCTGCGCGGTTACGATGAGCGCGGGCTGGTAACGGAGCTTGTCGACGTCGTCAAGCGGCCCCTCCGACCCGTGCGCCAGGCGTTCTGTCAGCGCTTGACCGACGCACCGATCCCGGGTGTAGTCCTCGTGTGCTTTGGCGATTTCGGCTGCGCGCACGGTCAGCGGCGCGACCAGGTCGTCAATCATGTTCGCCGGCCCGGTGACCTGCAGGTGCTTCATCCCACGGATGTCCGGATTCCGGGAGACGTGGGCGCGCAGGTGCTGCGGCGGCTCGTCGGTGCGGTTGAGCTCCTTGACCTTGGTGCGCATGTAGGTGTCGAGGCCCTCGAAGTCGTAGGCTGCGGCGGCGCGGGTGAAGTCCAGGCGGTAGTACTCCCGGATTTCGACGTTGTTGAGCTGCCCGGAGCGCTTGTCGATCTGCATGACCGTGTCCAGCGACAGCTTCAGCTCCCGGGCAATCGCCACGGCTTTGTCGCGGGATTCGACGTCCACATCACCCTCGACGGTGCCGAACAGCCGCTCGGCGCAGCGCAGCAGGCGCTTGAGCCGGAAGGGGTCGAAGCCGATGCTGGCTGCCAACTCCCGGTGTCCGGTGGATTTTTCCGGGAGTGCGGCGCGCAGGTCGGCGAGCACGTCAATACCCCGTGTCGCCAGCGCGCTGAGCAGTCCCAATGTCGTCATGGGGCTAAGGCTAGTTTCCGGGAGTGGGTTGCTTCAATCGCTTTTTGGCGTTATCCACAGCCCGTCGTAAAGCATGCACAATCTGCACAAACGGGCTTGACGACGCACTCCCAAAAGTGCCCTACCGGAACGCAACCTCCCCCACCGGCCGGCGTAACTTCCGGGAGTGGAGAGTGTCGGGAGCGGCGGCCATGTCCTCGCACGCGCGCACGGCGGCCATGAGGTGCTCTTCCTTGGAGGACTGGTAGAACTCGCGGGCGGATTTCGGGAGTTTGGGTTTGTCGTGCAGCGGCATGTCGGAGACGCTGAGCAGCGCGCCATAGGGCACGCGGAAGCGGTAGCCGTTGGCGGCGATGGTGGCAGATTCCATTTCGACGCCGATGGCGGTGGATTTCTGCAGCTCCCGGTAGAGGTCGGCCTGGGAGCGCCACTCCCAGTTGCGGTCGGAGGTCGACAGTACGGTGCCGGTGCGTAGGCGCTTTTTCAGTTCGTCGCCGGTGAGTCCGGAGACGCGGGCGAGTGCATTGGTGACGGCGAGCTGAATTTCCGCAATCGGCGGGATGGGTTTTTCCAGGGGCACGTAGTTGTCGAGGACTCCGTCGGAGCGGTCGTAGCCGTTGGCGAGAATCATGTCGCCGATGCGCATCCGGCCGTCGAGGCCGGCGCAGTGTCCGACCATCATCCAGCAGTGGGGGCGCGTGACGGCGAGACAGTCGGTGATGGTCTTGGCGTTGGAGGGGCCGACGCCGATGTCGATGATGGTGATGCCGCATTTGTCGTCGCGAAGCAGGTGGTACGCCGGCATCTGCGAGGCGTGCGCGTGCTGACGGCAAATTCCGGGAGTGGGGATGGCGCCGATGTCGTAGCGCTTCCCGCCCGGGCACGCCAGCGCCGTGTACCCGTGCGGATTTCCGGGAGTGAGAGTGGCGGCGTATTCGAGGAACACGTCGGTGTGCAGTTGGTAGTTGGTGAACAGCACGAAGCGCTGGATGTTTGCGGCGTGCGAGCCGGTGTAGTGTTCGAGGCGCTGGAGGGCGAGGTCGATGCGCTGGGCGGTAAAGAGGCTCAAAGGTTTGATGGGAAGGCCCAGGTAGTCGGCCTCGCCGTCGGCGATGGTGTCGTCGATGCAGGCGGAGTCGATGGGGGTGAATGTTTTCTCCACTGCCGCCAACATGCTTGCCGACGCCCCCTCCCTCCTCGCCGCTTCTTCGGCGGCCGCATCGAAACCACGGCACATCCGGAGTGGGATGGGCTGGTCGGAGACGCGCACCTCGACTTCGCCGCCGTGATTGGCGAGCAGGTCGTTGATTTGCTCGATGAGGTAGGTGCGGAACATCACCGGGCGGGTGATGGTGGTGGCATACACTCCCGGGCGGTCGACGAAGCCGTGTGACAGGGAGGGGTCGACACTCTCGACGGCGCTGCCGGCTGGGACGGTGAAGCGTAGTTCGGGGTAGTAGGCGCGCACTGGCCCACTCCCGGAATTTCCTTCGGTGGCGGCGGTGTACTGCTCGACTAGGTAGGCCATTCCCGCTCGGTGGATTTCGGTGAGCCGGTCGACGGCTGCAGCGGCATCGGTGTAGAAGTCGCCTTCGCCTTCGGTGGGCCAGAACGGGGGTGTTGCGGAGTCTCGTACCTGCATATCCCAAGGTTAGGTGGAGAGTTTCCCGTTCGCATCCGCGCCGCGCTCATCCCACCAGACGCACCACGCTCATCACGCCAGAGCCGGGCACGCTCACCGGACCAGGCTCAGTGTCGGCTCCACACTCCTTCGCGGCTGCGGCGGACTTCAAAGACCTGGTGCACGTGGTAGCCGCCGATGATGGGGATGGTGAGGAAGTGGCGGCCGTCGTCAAGCTCGTGCCAGAGGATGCGGCCGTAGCGCACGCCGTCGCGGACGTGGGCGCTGAGGTAGTCGGCGCGTTGTTGGCCGCGGAGGGTGGCGTAGAAGGCGGGGTCGACGGGGAGTTGGATGAGATTCCGGGAGTGGAAGTCGATGTCAGCTTTTTGCAGTCGGATGGCGACGGGGCGGCCGTCGACGAGGAGGTCAGCAGTGTGACGGCTGAGGCGGATGATTTGGACGTCGCTTATTGTGGTGTGCATTTGGCGCTCCTATTCGCTCTTCCCCGCAGGCGGTCTGTGGGGCTGATCTTCCTTTGGGGCACCGGGTCCGCGAATCGGGCGGTTGCCTATCGACGCTGTCAAAGGCCATTTCTCGTCGATATCTTGTGATCGTGTCGCCCACCCTAACACCAACTAGACAGCTTTGTCTACCATCTCCCGCACGCTTTACGACGAAGCCCCCACCTTCCACTCCCGAAAGTTACCGCCTTCACCCCGTCCGCTGGCTATCCCTTCCCCATCAGCACCAGGACCACCAGCGCCACGTTGAGCGCGATGATGAGTCCGCAGATAACCCACGCAACCCGGCGCAGTAGTGGGGTGTTGGCCCAGATACCCATCTCGGCACGCGAGGAGGTCATGCGCACCAGCGGAACCAGCGCAAACGGGATACCAATCGACAGCACCACCTGACTGAGCACCAGCGCCCAGGTCGGCTCCACACCGCTGGCGATAATGAGCAGCGCCGGAATGATGGTGACTATGCGGCGCACCAGCATCGGCACGTGCACCTTCAGGAGGTCGCGCATAATCAGGTCGCCGGCGTAGCAGCCGACAGAGGATGACGCCAGCCCGGAGGCCAGCAGCCCAACGCCGAAAAGCACGCCCACCACGGGGCCAAGCACGCTGGTCACGGCGGCGTGGGCGCCTTCGATGGAGTCAGTCCCCTCCACTCCCGGAAGCGCTTCGGCCGCAAGACACAGCATGCCGATATTCACCGACCCGGCCAGCACGAGGGCACCGAAGACATCGATGCGCGTGGCCCGCAGGTGTTGGCGCAGCGAGGCATCATCTTCCACCTTGTACTCGCGGTCGCGCACCAGCCCGGAGTGCAGGTAGACCGCATGCGGCATCACGGTCGCACCCAACATGGACGCCGCCAGTACCACGGTGTGCGCACCCTGGAAGCGTGGCAGAATTCCGTTGGCCATCTCCCCGAGACTCAAGCCCGTGACAAACAGGCCGGCCAGGAACCCCACCGTAATGACCAGCAGGAACGCCACAATCACGCCTTCAAAAGTGCGTTGCGAACGCCCACCCTGCAGCAGCAACAGCCCCAGCGAGACCACGCCGACAATGACGCCGCCAAGCAGCATCGGTGTCCCGAAAAGCAGGTACAGCGCCGTGGCACCACCAATAATTTCCGCCACATCCGTCGCTGCTGCCACAATCTCGGCCTGCACCCAGTACGCCAGTCGCCCCGGCCGGTTCGAGCCAAAGCGGTCGGCAACGCCTGCGGTCAGCGACCGCCCCGTCACCAGGCCGTACTTCGCCGACAGGTACTGCACAACCATCGCCATGAGGTTGGACACCACCAGCACCCACAGCAGTAGATACCCGTAGCTCGCCCCCGCGGACAGGTTCGCAGCCACATTTCCGGGGTCCACGTAGGCAATCGCCGCCACAAACGCAGGCCCCAGCAGACTCATCATGGGCTTACGGTTTTTCTCGCTTGACGACGTCACTTGCGCCCCTTGCACCCCTGAATCTTTCACTCGGCCATTATTTCACGGCCCCGACACTAAATCTTCAATCAGCCCAAAATTTGGGCAGCCATGGTGCCACCGAGATTTACTAGGCGGTCGGAGATGTCGTCGTCAAGCGAACCGACGAACACGACGGGTTCGGCCGCAAGCTCCCACTTGTAGCCGGTGGTGATGGTTTTCATGGCGTTTTCCGCGCCGGTGGTGTCGAAGCCGCCGCGGATCCAGTAGGAAAATGGCAGCCCCTTAGTGGCTTCCTGCGCCTCCCGGAAGGTGGTGTCGAAGAAGTGCTTCAGCGCGCCGGAGATGTAGCCGAAGTTGGCGGAGGTGCCGAGCAGGATGGCGTCGGCGCTGGTCAGGTCATCGATGGTGGCATCGAGAGCCTCGACGACCTTGACATCCACGCCCTCTAGCGCGGGATCGTTGGCACCCTCGAGCGCGTGGCTTAGGACTTCCTGCAGAAGCGGGGTCGGGGAATGGTGGACGACAAGAAGAGTAGGCATGCCCCGAGGGTAACGAAGTCAAAGTGAGAGTGCGGTGGCTTTTCTCGAGCTAGACCCCGGCGCGAACCACACACCAGGCAGCGCCAACCCGATTAATGTGCTGGATAAACTATGCAAACCACGAGCATAGAGAAGTAGGACACCAGAATGAATCGCTTCCGTAATCTCGCCGCTACTGCACTCCTCTTAGCCCTGACTTGCTACATTGGGCTGTTTTTCGTCAGCACTGCACTCTCCGATGCCTGGACAATACCCCTCGCTGTCGGTGTCTTCGGATTCGGCCTAATCGGCTTCCTAACAGCGCTAAAAGCCCGGTCAAACGGTTTGACAATCGTGGCGGCACTAGTTGCATTCGCACTCTTGCCCCTAACGTATGCGCTTGCCGTAGTTCTCGGCGGCCCCTAAAAGATCACCTGTTCGCGAGGAATTTTCAGACCCGCACGCAAGGCTTCCGGGAGGTCAGCGATGGAGTCGAGCCCTGCGCTCGCGCCACCATCGCCACCGTCGCTACCATTGCCACCATCACTGCCGTTACCGCCACCGCCACTCAGCGAACCCAGAATCCACCGCTGCACTGCATCCACGGGCACCTCGCCGAGAGTCACGTCTCCATCACGCTTGGACAACCGGCGCCCCTTAGAGTTCACCACCAGAGGCACGTGCACGAACGAAGGTACGGTGTGACCGAGCAATCCAGCTAAGTACGCCTGGCGCGGGGCGGAGGACATCAGGTCATCACCACGCACGACTTCAGTGACACCCTGCTCGGCATCGTCGACGACGACCGCGAGGTTGTAGGCCCACATGCCATCGGCACGCTGGAGGACAAAGTCATCGATCGGGGCGGTGATCTCGCCGCGCAGCTCATCGGTCGCAGTTCCCTCACGCACCTGCGATTTCAGGCGTATCGACGGCCTTCTCCCCGCTGCCGCAAATTCGGCCTTCTTCACGGAGAGGTGCTCGTCGTCAAGCGAACGGCACGTGCCGGGATACTGCCCCGGCACGCCGTGCGGCGCGGAGGAGGCGGCGAGGATTTCGCGGCGCGTGCAGAAGCACGGGTAGGTCAGGCCGCGTTGCGTGAGGTCGGCGAGCGCGGATTCATACAGCTCAGAGCGTTCGGACTGGCGGACCGGCGTGCCATCCCAGTCGATGCCGATGGCCTCGAGATCGGCGAGCTGCTGCGCCTCATACTCGGGGCGGGAGCGCTGGCGGTCGATATCTTCGATACGCACGATGAAGCGGCCACCCTGCGCGCGGGCGTGCGCCCAGGCCAGCACTGCGGTGCGCAGGTTTCCCAGGTGCAGCCGACCGGTCGGCGAGGGAGCGTAGCGGCCGGTGGGTTGCGCGAGATCAGGTTTCTGCTGCATATACACCACGGTAATATCCCTCCCGTGACAAATAACGAAAACCTGCCCAAGTCTGGGCCGGGCAACGCCGAGGCTGCCGCTGTGAGCACCTCGCACGCGCCCGAGAATGCAACTAAGTCCGAATCCGCAGCAACCACACCACGCCACATCCCGGTACCAAAATCGCTGTACCCGATGTTCACGGCCATTTTCATCGGCGTGCTGATTGTCTCCAACATCACCGCCACCAAGGGCGTGGAAATCTTCGGCCTGGCCACCGACGGTGCCTTCTTCCTCTTCCCCTTGAGCTACGTCATCGGCGACGTGCTTTCCGAGTGCTACGGCTACAAAGCCACCCGCCGCACCGTGTGGACCGGCTTCGCCATCCTCGCCGGCGCAATGCTCTGCTTCTTTGCCGCCATCAAGCTCCCGGCGGCACCGTGGTACGAAAATCAGGAAGCATTCGCCACCGTGCTGGGCACCGTCCCGCAGCTTGTTCTCGCAGGTCTGGCCGGTTATGTCGTCGGTCAGCTGCTCAACGCCTGGTCGCTCAACGCCATTAAGAAGCGCACTGGCGAAAAGGCTCTCTGGGCGCGCCTGATGGGCTCGACTGTGGTTGGCGAGTTCGTCGATACGCTCATCTTCTGCTCCATCGCCGCCACCGCGATCGGCATCGACACCTGGGGCACCTTCGTCAACTACGTCATCGTCGGCTTCATCTGGAAGACCGCCGTCGAAATCGTAGTCATGCCAATCACCTACGCCGTCATCGCGTGGGTCAAGCGCCGCGAAGGCTACTACGACACGCACGTTCCCGCTTAACGACGAAAAGAGTGCCGCGACCTCGCCTGAGATGCGAGTAGTCGCGGCACTTTTTGTTTTTCTACTTCACATCCCGCTTGGCATTGGCCCAATGAGCAACGCCAACAGCCAGAACAATCCAGGCCACCAGCACCACGATGTTGAACCACATCGGCTGCGTCATGCCGGCTTCAAAGCCGATGCGTGGGTTCTCCGGTTTTGCCATCGTATCGCCCAGCTGCGTTGACAACTGCTGAATGCGCGCCCCCGGCGTGACCAGCCACAGTGGCCGGAAAATCGCATACGCCAGCGCCGCGAACTCCAGCATGCTTTCCACCACCAGGATCCACACCAGCGGAATGGCGACCGCGGCCACACGCGAGCGCGTCAACACTCCCAGCGACATCGCGATTAGCCCAAACACAACGAAGCCGAGAATCCCGGCGAGAATGTCCGGGGCAGCGTCGCCGCCCTCGAACTCCACACGCGGCGAAACCGTCACCGCCAACCAGGCAAGAGCCACACCGATGACCCAGCAGGCAGCAATCAACACAAGCGTCAGCGTCATCCGCGCGGACAGCCACAAGCTCCTTCGGTCCTGCGTCAAGAACGCATGCGCATTCATCTGATCGTTGTACTCACCCGCCAGAGTGGAGCCGCCAAAGGCAATCACAATCATGTTGAAGATCACCGTCCCCAACAGCAGCAATTCCCAATCAGCAATCGCACCAACGTCGGCCGCCATGCTGAAAGCCACCATCGGCCCAGCTATCGAGCCCACCAACAACACCACATACACCCACGTGCCACGCAGGCTGGCCAGCTTCGTCCATTCCGACCGCAAAGCGTTTCCAAAACTCATCTCAGTCACTCCCCTACTGCCCAATCGCCTGCGCGCGGTACTCCTGCGAGTCCTGGGTCGCAGCCAGGAACTTCTCCTCCAGGTTGTCGCGCTTCGTGTTCAACCGTGTCACCAGCAGCCCCTCACGCAGAGCAGCGGCCGCAATGTCGCGGCGGAGTTGCTGCTCGCTGATGCCGTCGTTAAGCGGAATGCGCAATTGCTTATCGACGTCAACCCCACGCGCCACCGGCCCCAACGCCTGCAGCAGCCGAGCCGGATCATCGACCTCCACTTCGACGACCGTGCCGTCAGCGAGGAATTCGTCCATGGTGTACTCGCCGATCATGCGGCCGCGACCGATGACGACAATGCGGTCGGCGGTGAGCTGCATCTCGGAAAGGAGGTGCGACGACACGAGAACAGCGCAGCCCTGTGCTGCCAGGGCCTTGATGGTGTGGCGCATCCACGAGACACCTTCGGGATCGAGGCCGTTGACAGGCTCATCCAAGATCAGATGCTGCGGCTTGCCGAGCAGAGCCGCCGCCACTCCCAGACGCTGCTTCATACCCAGCGAATAGCCACCGACCTTGTCCTTCGCCGCCTCGGTCATGCCGACCTGCTCGAGGCACTCCTCCACGCGGGTGTCGGGGATGCCGGCACCGCGGGCGAGGGCTCGCAGGTGGGCTCGGCCCGAACGAGCCTTGTTGTGCCACGTCGCATCCAGGATCGCGCCCGCGACGCTGGGCTTGTTCTTCAGCGTGGAAAAAGACTGATTGTTGTACATATTGCCCTGGGAATCCGTCCCGGTGAACAAGGCCTGGCCCGTGGTCGGGGCATCGAGGCCCAGCATGCAGCGCATGGTGGTGGACTTGCCGGAGCCGTTTGGGCCGAGAAAACCTGTCACTACACCGTCGGGAACGGTGAAGGACAGGTCGTCGACGGCTAATTTCGAGCCGTACTTCTTGCTGAGTCGTTCAACCGTGATCATGTCCTCCATGATGCCGGTTGAGACTGCCTCGCGCAGTAGAGCTAGGTCTAGTTTTCTGCTCCCCGGGCCCGCCCATCTCGACTTCACGTCCCCATCTCGACTTCACGCCACGGGTGTCACCTCATGCCACTTCCACAGCTGGCACGAGGTGACGTAGGTGTCGTGAAGTGAGGAAGGGTAGGAGCAGAGCCCCCAGCAGAGCCCCGCAGAGCCCCCAACCAGCGCCTAATTCCCCACCGCGCGGCCACCATTGGCGTAGTAGCGGCCCATGAACTCATCGCGGTACTCGAAGAACCGGTCCTCCAGGATTGCGGCGCGGATATTCTCCACCAGCTGCACCATGAAATACAGGTTGTGGATCGTACACAGCGTGCCGGCCAAGTATTCCTTGGCCTTCAACAGATGATGCAGGTAGGCCCGGGAATAATTCAGCGACGTGTAGGAGGGCACTTCTGCGTCGACGGGGCGGAAGTCGTTCTTGAAGCGGGCATTCGTCAAAGTCATCCGGCCATCGAGCGTGTACACACCACCGCGGCGGGCGAGCCTCGTCGGAGCCACGCAGTCAAAGGTGTCAGCCCCAGCCTCGACAGCGGCAAAAATATCGTCCGGCTCAGAGATTCCCAGCAGGTGGCGGGCGCGGTCGTCGGGAAGCTCGTCGTTGACCCAACCGCAGATCAGTCCCAGATTCTGCTTCTCAATCGCCCCACCAATGCCATAGCCGTGGAAGCCGAGCTGGCCGGCGTCCTCGAACTCGCGGGAGAGCTCCACCAGCCCGCGGGCGGCCTTGCGACGCAGGTCTTCGTACTGCGCACCCTGCACGACACCGAATAACTGCTGGATGGGCAACTGGCCGTCGTCAAGCGAATGGACGTGCGCGTCGACCTGACCGCGCGAAATCGTCAGCTCGTTGTGAGCCTCCAGGCATCGGCGTGCCCAGCGGTGCGTGCGCTCGACGGATGCCTCCTGGTAGCCGCGGGTGTTCATGAGCGTGGTGAGCTCGTCGAACGCCATCATGATGTCGGCACCCAGCGCATGTTGAATACGCATGGATACTTCCGGCGTGAAGCGGTGCTCGGAGCCATCGATGTGCGAGCGGAACGTCACGCCGTCCTCATCGACGAATGCGTTGCGCTCCTTTCCTTCGGCGACGATGTCGTCTTTCTGCATGCCGGTGACATCCATCGCGAGGGTCTTCTTAAAGCCCGCGCCGAGGCTGAGCACCTGGAATCCGCCGGAGTCGGTGAACGTCGGGCCGTTCCAGTTGGAGAACTTTGCCAATCCGCCGGCCTGGTCGACGATTTCCTCGCCGGGCTGCAGGTACAGGTGGTACGCGTTCGACAGCATCGCCTGCGCGCCGGTGGATCGCACCTGCTCGGGCGTGAGCGTCTTCACGGTCGCCTTTGTGCCGACCGGAATGAACGCCGGCGTAGCAATATCGCCATGCGGGGTGTGGATGGTGCCAGCACGTCCGCGCGCGCCTTCGATTTGCTTTACGACGTCAAAGCCCGTCGTCCTCGACTGCGACATGAAGCTCCTTGGTTGTGGTCCAGTGCTAATGCCTTGAGGTTACCTGGGTGCTATTCGCAGGTTACTCAGCGCTGTCGTTTTCCTCGGGCTGGGTAGCGTTTTCTGGATCCCACACGGCGCGACTCTTGCGCGGGGCCTCCTGCTCACTGCCCTCGCGCTTCATCAGTTCCGCAACCGTAACCTTCTTCCGGCGACGGGCTGGGCTGTATTGCGGTCGGACCTCGATATCCTTGGCGTTTTCCGGGTTGGGTTGGGAAGCGGCTGGCGCGGCCTGTTCGGGTTGGGCGGCCTGCTCAGCTGGCTCATGCTTCTCCAGCTTCGCCTTCTTCCACTTCGGGGCCCAACGGTCGCGCTTCTTAGTCGCAACCGCCACGGCACTGCCACCGGCCGCCCCGGCGTCATCGGTTTCGCTGGCCTCGCTGGCCTCGACAAAACCATGACCAGCACCTGCGCGCTCGGGCAACAGAGATTCACCACGGGCCATGCGCTCGCGGCGGCCCTTCTCGACCAGTTCCTCGGACATCTCCTCCAGGGCAGAGCCCTCGACATCCACGGAAGGAAGCACCTTGTCCAGCCACTTCGGCATGTACCACGTTGCGCGGCCAAGCAGGAACATGGCTGCCGGAATGAAGGTCATGCGGATGACGAAGGCGTCGAAAAGCACTGCGGCACCCAGCGCGAAGCCGAAGACCTTGACGACCGCCAGCGGCTGACCGGCGAAGGCGGCGAACACGGAGATCATAATGATGGCAGCGGCAGTAACCACGCGCGCGCCGAGCGTGAAGCCCTCGACCACGGACTCTTCGACCGCGTCGTACTTCGACTGTGGGGATGACTGCCCCTTGTTGTGGATGTAGTGCTCGCGCATTCGAGAGACAAGGAAGACCTGATAGTCCATAGCCAGGCCAAATGTCACACCGATGAGGAAGATTGGCACGAAGCTGACCAGTGGCCCCGGTGTGCTGATAACGCCCCAGAGGCCATCCTGGAAAAATGAAACGGTGAGCCCAAAGGCTGCCGCGACGGAGAGCAAGAAGCCCATACCCGCAGTGACCGGAACCATCAGGGACCGGAAAATCATCAGCAGCAGAATCACAGCGAGCCCCACGACAACGCTCAGGTATAGAGGCATTGCGCCTTGAAGACGGTCGGTGATGTCGATTTCAATCGGCACCAAACCAGTGACACCGGTGTAAAGGCCAGTGGTTTGCTCAATCTGTTTCTGCTGATCACGGACCGCATTCATTAGCTGTTTAGTCGCAGGATCCAGCGGACCCGACTTCGGGGTCATGATCATCTTGACCGCAGTGCCATCGTGATTCATGCCAATCATCTGAATGTGTTCGACACCAATGTTGGACTTGAACTGATCGACGGCGTAGCTATAAGAAGCCTTGCGGGCAGCCTCCATGTCAGAAAGCTCTGGATTAGTCTGCTTCAGCGCCTCAATGAGTGGCTTGAGCACAGGTGCATCCGGGTTCACATCGTCTGACTTAGCAATGATGATGAGCTGCGAGTTACGGCCGGGGCCGAAGCCCTCCTCAATCATGGTGACGGCCTTGCGGTTCGTACTGTCCTTAGCCGCGGTGGAATCCGACGGCAGTGCCAGATTCAGGTGCATGGCTGGGTACGCCACTGCCAACAGCAAGACGATACAGCCAACGAGGAACAGCCCCGGAGCCTTGTGTACGAAGGTGACCCAACGACGCCCCATTGTCATTTCACCGAAGAAGGAAGAGCGGCGCCCCTTGCCCGGATTGCGCGACGGATTGCCTGCAACACCTGGGACGCGACCAGCGAAAACCTTATCTCCCAGCAGAGCCATGATTGCCGGCAAAAGGGTGAGCGACACCAGTACGGTGAAGCCCACGGTAACCGCAGCCGAGATACCCATCAGGGACATAAACGGCACCTTGGCAACCGTCAGCGCTGCCAAGGCGACAATCACAGTGAGGCCGGCGAAAACCACAGCGGAGCCCGCCGTGCCGGTGGCCATGCCGATGGCATCTTCGTTGGTCATGCCTCTGGCTCGCTCGGCGCGGAAGCGCGACAGAATAAACAGGGCGTAGTCAATACCGACGGCCAGGCCGAACATGACCGCAAGCACTGGGGTAATCGAGTTGACGTCCGTGAACGCAGTCATCAGCGTCACGCCGAAGACACCGATGATAATGCCCACTACCGCGGTCACAATGGGCAGGAACGATGCCACCAGAGAACCGAAGGTAACGACCAGAACGATAAACGCCACGGTCACACCGATAATCTCCGAGGTGGGCGCGACTTCAATTGCGGGCTGCATACCGGGACCAGAGGCCTCGACCTTGATGCCGGCGTCACGCCCGGCCTGCATGGCGTCGAGAAGCGCCTGCATGTTCTCCGGCTCGATGTCCTGTGGCATCAGAGCATCAAATACGAAGGTGGAGATACCGAATCGACCGTCATCGGACACAGTGCGAAGTGCGTTGGCGTCGGCTTCCGCGACATCCTTCGGCAGGCCAGCAGCCATGCCCTGTTCCTTGACCATCTCCTGCATCTTCGGGTTTAGATCCACGGGGTTGTGGAGCTGCAGGTCGTCGGCGATTTGGCCGACATTGTCGCGGATTCCGTTAATTACCTGGTCAACGGCTTCTTTGTTTTTAGGGTCAGCCAACTGCTGACCTTCGGGCGCTTCGAAGACGACGTAGACACGCTGCTCTCGAATGGGGTTCGGCACATCGGGGAACTTCTCTTCAATCACGTGTGAAGCCGTTGCCGACGGCATACCGGGGATTGAGAACTGGTCGATGAACCCCTTCTGGAACGCGGCAACTGCGCCGCCCAGCCCCGCCAAAATAAGGAACCACGCGATGATCACAGTCCATTTGTGCAGGTAGGAGAACCTGCCGAGTTTGAACAAGGCCTTTGCCATGTCAAGTTTCCCTCACGTCTAATTTTCGCCTGGACCGCCCCAACTACTGCTGAACCGAGCCCGTGCTGAACTGGACAAACACTTGCCCGGAACGTCACCTGCAGTTTGAGGCCTCTTCGCTACTCCGATGCTAGCGCCCACCCCGGATTGACCAACGCCAACTCGGTTGCTGACATCGGCGTTGGGGCGGGCACGACAAAGAACCGGAAATACTTTTGCTAAGCGTAGCGGACTTCTCGGACCAACGTGAACAATGAGGTGCGTGTTACTAGTGTGATTTTTGTGATTCGGAGTTTCGCGCCCGCTTTACGACGAGAACCCCGCGACCCCACCCCTGCCTACGGGTTAAGGCTCAAAAGGGGATGCGGACGTTTTTTTGGACAGTTTCAATCTCACGCTACATTGACTTTTC
>NZ_CAMQAZ010000038.1 GCF_946998835.1 uncultured Corynebacterium sp.
CACATCTAACCCCAGCGACACGCCGAGCCAGACACACTTTTTGAGCCTTAACCCCAAAAAGAAAACCGGCACCCCAACCCAGAAGTGCCGGTTTAAAACGAAAGCTAAATTATTAGCTCACCGTTTTTCTAACTCACGGTTTTATTAGCTCACAGTGTGAACAATCATGACGTCACAATCCGACTGACGAGCAACATCAGCCGGCACGGAGCCCAGCAGACGACCAGTCAGCGAGTTAATACCACGGTTACCAACCACCAGCAGGTCAGCGCGACGGTCAGTGACCAGGGACATCAGAGCCTCAACCGGGGAGCCCGAGCGAACCTCAGTCTCAACATTGGTAGCGCCAACGGCCTCTGCGGCCTCCTTGGCAGCGGCCAGGTTCTTCTGAGCCGGATCGTCGCCGAGGACCTGAACCGAATCCTGGCGCAGGGTCTTGGACGCATCCTCTTGGGTCTCGTAGTAAGCGCAGCCGATAACCAGGGTCGCATCGAAAGCAGCGGCAATCGAAGCAGCGCGCTCTACCGCGAGCAGCGACGACTTAGAACCATCCGTGCCGACAACAATGGTCTTGTAATCACTCATGAAAACTATCCCTCACTGTGGAAGTTGCATTAAAACAGTTCATCGTGCGTACACGCTTTAATTGTCCCGAACCCACTGGCCAGAGACACTTTCGCGCATACACTGTTTTACTTCCCACAACAGTAGCAAAAAACTACTCGACACCGGCCTCAATCATGCCCTTAAGTTCCTTCTTGAGGTCGAAAATCTCATCGCGCAAGCGCCCCGCGAGCTCGAACTTCAACTCACGCGCAGCCGCGGCCATCTGCTCCGACAGATCTGCAATAAGAGCCTCGAGCTCAGCCCGCGGCATCTGCTTACCGCGGGCACCATCGGCTGCGCCCGAGCCATCGGCACGCGAGAGCAGCGCGTCGGCGGCCGCACCTGTCTTGCCTTCGTAATCGGTGTCAGCATTGTCGTAGACCTGATCCAAGATGTCCGCAATCTTCTTACGCAGCGGCTGCGGGTCGATGCCGTGCTCCGTGTTGTACGCAATCTGCTTTTCGCGGCGGCGCTCCGTCTCATCGATGGCGAACTGCATGGAATCGGTGATTTTGTCGGCGTACATGTGCACCTCGCCGGAGACGTTTCGCGCGGCTCGACCAATCGTCTGAATCAACGAGCGCTCCGAACGCAGGAACCCCTCCTTGTCGGCGTCGAGGATCGCCACCAGCGAAACCTCGGGCAGGTCGAGGCCCTCGCGCAGCAGGTTAATGCCGACCAGCACGTCGTACTCACCGAGACGCAACTGTCGCAGCAGTTCAACACGTTTGAGCGTATCCACATCCGAGTGCATGTACCGCACCTGCACGCCATTTTCGAGCAGGTAGTCGGTCAGGTCCTCCGCCATCTTCTTCGTCAGGGTGGTCACGAGCACGCGCTCGTCACGCTCGGTGCGCTTACGGATCTCGCCGATGAGATCATCAATCTGTCCCTCAGTAGGCTTAACGACGATCTTGGGATCCACCAGCCCCGTCGGACGAATGACCTGCTCCACGACCTCGCCACCGGTCTTTTCGAGCTCATAGTCACCCGGCGTTGCGGACATAAACACGACCTGGCCGACGCGGGCATCGAATTCGTCGAACGTCAGCGGGCGGTTATCCAGCGCCGATGGGAGGCGGAAACCGAAGTCGACGAGGTTGCGCTTGCGGGAGGCATCGCCCTCGAACATGCCGCCAATCTGCGGCACGGTGACGTGTGACTCATCGATGATGGTGAGGAAGTCCTCCGGGAAGTAGTCAATGAGCGTCGCGGGGGCCGAGCCCGGCGCGCGGCCATCGATGTGGCGCGAGTAATTCTCAATGCCGGAACAGAACCCGACCTGCTCGATCATTTCGAGGTCGTACTCCGTGCGCATGCGCAGGCGTTGTGCTTCCAGCAGCTTGCCGCGGTTTTCCAGATCTGCCAGGCGTTCGGCGAGTTCGGCCTTGATGTCCGCGACGGCTCGTTCCATGCGCTCCGGGCCTGCGACATAGTGCGTAGCTGGGAAGATGCGCAGCTCAGGGACCTGGTCGATGACATCTCCGGTGACTGGATTGAGGTAGTACAGCGAATCAATCTCGTCGCCGAAGAATTCCACGCGCACGGCCTTTTCTTCGTAGGCCGGGATGATGTCAACCACGTCGCCTTTTACTCGGAAGGTGCCACGGGTAAAGGCGATGTCATTGCGGGCGTACTGAATGTCCACCAAAAGACGCAGGAATTGGTCGCGGTCGACTTCTTCGCCCTCCTTCAGCCACACCGAACGGTCGAGGTAGGACTGCGGGGTACCCAGGCCATAGATGCAAGAAACAGAGCTGACGACGACGACGTCGCGACGCGACAGCAGCGCTGAAGTAGCCGAGTGGCGTAGGCGCTCCACATCCTCGTTGATGGAGGAGTCCTTTTCAATATAGGTATCGGTCTGCGCGATGTAGGCCTCGGGTTGGTAGTAGTCGTAGTAGGAAACGAAGTACTCGACCGCGTTGTTTGGCAGCAGGCTGCGGAGCTCATTGGCCAGCTGAGCCGCCAGCGTCTTGTTCGGTGCCATGACCAGGGTTGGCCGTTGCACCTTTTCGATCAGCCACGCCGCGGTGGCTGACTTACCAGTACCCGTGGCACCCATCAGGACTACCTCGCGCTCGCCTCTGTCCAGGCGTTCCGACAGTTCCGCGATTGCCTGCGGCTGGTCGCCCGAGGGCTCGAACTCGCTGATGACCTCGAAGGTTCCCTCAGCGCGCTCGACTTCACCGACGGGCCGGAACTCCGAGTGTGCGAGGACGGGTTGCTCTGCTGCAAATGCCATAGTTCCCAGCGTAGCGAAGGGTGCTTTACATCGGCCGGTTACGCTCTCTTCCCTGAGGTTGGGGCGGGGCTGCGGTTGGGGTGGGGCTGCGGTTGGGGCAGGGCTGAGGTTGTCGGGTACAAGGCTGTCATAAAGTCGGCGTCAGGCCAGCAAAGGCGGGCTTGCGCTTCACCAGCGGGTGCTTACTGCGCAGTAAGCAGATCCTGGTGAAGCGCAAGCCGTCTTACCGATTGTCTGCGGCTGGATCTGCGGGGTTTCCTGGGCGTGCGACAGTGGTTATCCACACTCTGAAAGTTGTCCACAGATTGGACCTAGAGTTCCTCCCTCAGAGAAAGAACAGAGCTGAGAAAGTTTAAAGTCCCCGGCCATGGGAAGTTTCACCACGGCGCAGCTACGAACACTCGGCATCGGCGAGAAAAAGACCAGAACTCTCTTAGAACAAGGCAAGCTATTCCGCTTAGTACGCGGCCTCTACATTGACGACTACTCTCCCGCCTCAGTCGCCCGAACAATCACGGGACACTACAAAAATATTGCGCTAAGCGGCAAAAGCGCAGCTCAAATCCACTTGAGACTTCCCCTGACACTTCCTATCCAGGCAGAAGGCACGGGATCAGTTCAGGCCAAGGCTTTCTCCATTAGGCACAGCCGTCTGCCGGCCTGCACGAGCATCAATGGCATCCCAGTTGTCGAAGCCCTTTGGGCAGCACGAGCCTCGAAAGACTTCGCACGCCTGATTCTGGAAAAGCATTATTTCGGCAGAGACGGCGAGCGACGCCTCAACCACGACCTCAGTCGGATGCAGAAAGTTCCCGCATGGCTGCGTGAAACTATCGCCACCACGCCAATCGGCGCATGCAGCGAACTCGAGCGCAAACTGGTCCGCCCTTTAATCAAGCGTGGCTACCGCGTCCGAATGAACCAATACATCGGCCCGTACTGCTTCGACATCCTGCTTGACCAGTGGAAAATAGCCATCGAGGTCGACTCCGAAAAGTACCACGCCAACGCAGAATCATTCATCTCAGATCGTTGGAAGGCCAACTCTGGCACACTGCACGGCTGGATAGTCCTGAGATTCACGGACTCATGCATCAATTGGAATCTCGACAGCGTCCTCGACGAAATCGAGCAGGCAATTCGATGGGTGCAAAAACGCCGTCCCCGCGCGGACTATAAACCAGGGTGGCCAGCTTGCCAGAAGGTCTGGGAGTGGAATCCAACTGTTGGCTACGCAAACAAACAGGGATAACTGTCAATATGCCCAGATAATCACCGCTTATTTTCATCGAACTGTTATTACTTTTGTAGTGAAAATTGCATGAATAGTAACTAGCCTGGCGCTTATGAACACCTCGCACCTCCCACACGCCCACACTCCCCCTGCCGCTTGTACAGGTTCCGCCACTCGAAAAACCACCTCACACCGGGCCCTTGTCGCCTGCATCCTCACAGCCGCCACATTGACCTTCTCCGCCTGTTCCACACAGGGAAACGAAGCAGCAACGGACCCCGCCAGCGCTGACAACACTAATGCCGAAGCAACCGCCGCTGACGCAACCGCTGCCGAAACCGCTACTGTCACCGAGACGAAAACCAGGGCATCAAAGACTGAAAACGACAACATGCCAAATCCCACCGGTACGGCACCAGAACAGAGCGGTAAGAAACCGACGGAGGATGCTGGTGCCACGTCGACGTCGTCAAGCGAAAGCGACGGAAGCGGCGGGCTTCGCGAAGACATGACTGCTGAGATTTCCAACAACCCCAACCCGGAATCAACGTTCATGGCGGGCGGTGAGCAGGCAACTACCTGCATCTATGGCGATGGGTACGGCCTCAACCTCATCGCGGCGGGTCCGAATACCAGCTGCGACTTTGCGAAAGCGGTGTTCAATCAGCAGACCAAGGGCCTTAATGCCTCGGAGGACAACATTCGAGACCATCTGCAGCCAAACATCAAGGCCAAGAGCCCCGCGACCGGCAAAACCTACGACCTCCGCTGCAGCACACAAGACGATGTAGTGGTGTGCACCGGCGGCAACAACGCAAAGATTTACATGTTCTAGCGAACCTGGTGGCGGTCGGCAGGTGGTGCAACTGCCGGCCGCCTGCTGCAATCCACGGGGAATCACAACAAGCGCACAATCTCCCGCCTACAGTGAAACCATGACTGTTTCCCGCTTGCGCCCCTTCGGCGAGACCATCTTCGCCACCATGTCCCGCCTCGCTACCGAGCACGAGGCAATCAATCTCGGGCAGGGCTTCCCCGATTGGGATGGGCCGACGGAGGTGCTCGCTGAGGCGCAGCATCAGATAGCCAGCGGGAATAACCAGTACGGCCCTGGCCGCGGTATGAAGGTGCTGCGCGATGCCATCGTCGCTGACCGCGCCCGCCGCACGGGGCAGGTCTACGATGCCGACACCGAATGCCTGGTCACCGTCGGCGCCACGGAAGCGATTGCCGCCACTGCCTTAGGGCAACTAGAACCCGGCAGCCACGTCATCGTCATCGAGCCGTACTACGATTCCTACAAAGCCGCCATCGCGCTGGCGAACTGCACCTATACCGCGGTGCCACTCATTCCCACGGTTTCTGATACAGCAAGCTCCTGGTCGCTCGATCGCAGCGCACTTGCCGATGCCATCACCGATGACACGGCCATGATTATCATCAACTCGCCGCACAACCCCACCGGCACCGTCCTCACGAACGAGGACTTGCAGACCATCGCCGATGTCGCCATCGCAAACAATCTGCTCGTGCTTGCCGACGAAGTCTACGAACGCCTGTACTTCAACGGATTGTCACACTCTTCCATCAGCGCCCTGCCCGGCATGCGTGAGCGCACCATTGTCGTGTCCAGCGCCGCAAAGACCTTCAACGTCACCGGTTGGAAAATCGGCTGGGCGCTCGCCCCGGCTAACCTCCTCGATGGTGTGGTCAAGGCCAAGCAGTTCTTAAGTTATGTCGGAGCTACTCCCCTCCAGCCGGCGGTCGCCCGTGGCCTGCAGGAATGCGCTCCGTGGGTGGATGAGCTAGCGGGCCAACTCGAGAGCAACATGCGTCTCCTCGTCGATGGGTTGGAGCGCCTTGGTGCCCCTGTTTTCACGCCCCAGGCTGGGTATTTTGTCGTCGCCGATATCTCGAGCTGGGAGCTTGGCGACGCCTTGGAGACCTGCATCCGCTTGGTCAAGGAATGCCGCGTCGCGGCCATCCCCGTTACCGCTTTTGTAGACGACCCGGAGTCAGAAAAATACCGCTACCTGGTGCGATTCGCTTTCTGCAAGCGCGCCGAGGTGATTGAGGAGGCTATCGCTCGACTGCGGAACTATCTCGCTGCTCGGTCTGTCTCTTAGCTGGGCTTCTGCTGGCTGACCTACTGGCGGAGCTGTTTACTGGTCGGTCTGCTGCTGACCAGTCTGCTTCTGACCAGCCTACAGCTGGCGGATCTGATTCAGTGGCTGAATGATCCGCTCCCAAATCCGGTCAACCTGGCGCACGAGGTCCTCCTCAGTGCCCGAGTTTTCCAGGACGACATCGGCGAACTGCAAACGCTTATCGTCGCTGATTTGCTTAGCGATGCGCTGCTTCGCATCCTCTCGGTCCACACCGCGGCTTTGCACCAGGCGGTCGAGACGGACCTCCACCGGTGTGTGCACAACCACGACGAGGTCCTGTGCTTCCGACTGCCCCATCTCAATCAGCAGCGGCGAGTCAAACACGATGATGGCATCGCCTGCCGCGTTGAACTGCTCTTCAGTGCGCTGCTCAATTCGCGGATGGGTAATCGAGTTCAGCAGCTCCGTCTTCTCGGCGGATACGAAGGCCCGTTTCGCAAGTTCGCCGCGGTTGAGGGAGCCGTCGTCAAGCAAAATATCCTCACCGAAGGCTTCGGCGAGTTCGGCCAGTGCCGGTTCGCCGGGTTCGACGACGTCGCGAGCAATTTGATCGGCGTCGATGATGACGGCACCGAGCTCGGCGAACCTACGAGCGACCGTAGATTTCCCACTGCCCATGCCACCGGTTAGTCCTACTTTGAGCATGTCTCTAAGGGTACGTGGACACGCCCCCGCACGTTAGTGCTTTACGACGAGATCCTCGATGCGGTGGCCCTCTTCAACGGGATCAGGGTTAACGGGGTCCGGAGCGGTACCGTTACCAAATGGGCTGCCACCAAGGGCCTCGCGGCCGTGCGGCTGGAGCAGGCCGGAAAGCTCCGGACCCTTCGGGACAATGCCAAGCGGATTGAGGTCGCGATGGACCTCGTAGTAGTGGCGCTTGATGTCGACGAAGTCAGTGGTGTCGCCAAAGCCCGGCGTCTGGAAGAGATCGCGCAGGTAGTTATATAGAACCGGCATCTCGGAGATCTTGCTCCGGTTGCACTTGAAGTGACCGTGGTAGACGGCATCGAAGCGGATGAGGGTCGTGTAAAGGCGAATGTCGGCCTCAGTGATGTGGTCGCCCATGAGGTAGCGGCGGGCCTCTAAGCGCTCAGAAACCTTGTCAAGGGCGCTGAACAGTCGGTCGTAAGCCTTGTCATAGGACTCCTGCGAACCCGCGAAGCCACAGCGATAGACACCGTTATTGATTTCGGTATAGATGAACTGCATGAGCTCATCCATTTCCTCACGCATCTCCACTGGGTAGAGATCCGGGGCGCCGTCGCGGTGGAACTCCGTCCACTCGGTAATGAAGTCCAAGGTAATCCAGGGGAAGTCGTTGGTCACAACCTCGCCCGATTCAACCTCGACGATGGCCGGGACGGTAATGCCCCGCCGGTAATCAGGGTAACGCTTGAGAAATGCCTCTTGAAGACGCTCATAGCCGAGCATTTCATCTCGGCCGCCTGGCCCCTTGTCGAAAGTCCAGGAACGAGCATCGTGGACCGGCCCGGAAATACCGACCGAAATTGCATCTTCCAGGCCGAGCAGCCTGCGAACGATAAGCGTGCGGTGTGCCCACGGACACGCGCGAGCCGCAATAAGGCGGTAGCGACCAGCTTCGACTGGCCACGTCTTAATCCCGTCGTCTACCTCGCGACCTTTCTTGACAATGCGGTCATTGATATAGCGAGTATCGCGGTTAAAGTCTTTGCCCTCCTGGGAGTACACACCTCCGGTGGAATGGGAGGAATCTTCTACCTGATTAGCGTTATCTACCTGATTAACTTCATACTTTGTTGTCATGTCACCAATCATATGGGTAGGCAGACAGGCTGTCAACGGCGGTCAAGACAGCGAGAGCCACCAAAATCGATAGGAACACCCAAATAAACAGGGTCACCAGGGCCATTAGGACGGTTTGCGCTTCGCCAGCAGCAGGTTACTGCGCAGCAAGCCACTTCCGGTGAAGCGCAAGCCCGCCCTAGGCAACAGCGGTGCCACATTCATGGCCCGAATTCCGACCACCAGGACCAAAGATCCAGCAAGCACCCAAGTCGCCTTAAGGAAAACAGGGCCGAGCAGGTGCCCGTCGTAAAGCAAAGAAGGCACGAAAAAGCCCCAGCGAGGAAAACCTCGCCGGGGCGATTCCGAAGTCGAATGTAGGCGCTCTTAAAGCCGCCTACCAAAGCGGTCTAGCTTAGTTGCCAGCCAGCTTCTCACGCAGAGCAGCGAGCTGCTCATCGGAAGCCAAGGTGCCGCCAGCATTGTCTGCAGCCGGTGCGGCCGGAGCAGCCGGTGCTGCCTCACCGGACTCGGAAGAGTAGTTCGAAGCGGTCTCTGCAGCCTCGGCAGCTGCAGCGCGGTGACGCTCGATCTGGGCAGCGTGCAGCTGGTGGTGACGCTCTGCCTCTGCGTAGCGAGCCTCCCACTCTGCGCGCTGGGTCTCGAAGCCCTCCATCCACTCGTTGGTCTCCGGGTCGAAGCCCTCCGGGAAGATGTAGTTGCCCTGCTCGTCGTAGGAGTCGCCCATGCCGTACTTGGTCGGGTCGAACTCTTCGGTGAAGTCCTCGTCAGCCTGCTTGAGGGACAGGGAGATACGACGACGCTCGAGGTCGATGTCGATGACCTTGACCATGACCTGCTCGTCGACGGAGACAATCTGGTCCGGAACGTCGATGTGGCGGGAAGCCAGCTCGGAGATGTGAACCAGGCCCTCGATGCCCTCTTCGACGCGGACGAACGCACCGAACGGAACCAGCTTGGTGACCTTGCCCGGAACAATCTGGCCGATTGCGTGAGTGCGGGCGAAGACGCGCCACGGGTCTTCCTGGGTAGCCTTCAAGGACAGGGAGACGCGCTCGCGGTTCAGGTCGACCTCGAGAACCTCGACGGTGACCTCGTCGCCAACCTGGACAACCTCGGACGGGTGGTCGATGTGCTTCCAGGACAGCTCGGAAACGTGAACCAGGCCGTCAACACCACCGAGATCGACGAATGCGCCGAAGTTGACGATGGAGGAAACGACACCCTTGCGGACCTGGCCCTTCTGCAGCTGGTGCAGGAACTCGGAGCGGACCTCAGACTGGGTCTGCTCGAGCCATGCACGGCGGGACAGAACGACGTTGTTGCGGTTCTTGTCGAGCTCGATGATCTTGGCCTCGATCTCCTGGCCGATGTACGGCTGGAGGTCGCGGACACGACGCATCTCAACGAGAGAAGCCGGCAGGAAGCCACGCAGGCCGATGTCGAGAATCAGGCCGCCCTTGACGACCTCGATGACGGTACCGGTAACCGGCTCGTCGTTCTCCTTGAGCTGCTCGATGGTGCCCCAGGCACGCTCGTACTGAGCGCGCTTCTTGGACAGGATGAGGCGGCCTTCCTTGTCTTCCTTGGTCAGGACCAGCGCGTCGATCTCATCGCCAACTTCGACCACTTCATCAGGGTCGACATCGTGCTTGATGGACAGTTCGCGGGAAGGAATGACACCTTCAGTCTTGTAGCCGATGTCGAGAAGAACCTCGTCGCGGTCAACCTTAACGACGGTGCCCTCAACGATGTCACCATCGTTGAAGTACTTCATCGTCGAGTCGACAGCGGCCAGGAAATCCTCAGCGGTGCCAATGTCGTTGATGGCAACCTGAGGGACGTTAGAAGTGGACATATAAGATGTGCTCCGAAGCGGATAGAAATCGAAAAACGGACAATTTCGGCCTTGCCCCTCAAAGAAACTCCTGGTGAACCGGGCCAAATCCGCTTTCGGCGAATCTCGCCATTGGCAATTAGTTAACCCGGCATCCCTGAAGCTCGAGGCTGCAAAGTCGGCACGCTAATGCATACCTAGCGAACAATACCGATTTGAGCTGCGACATTCAAGTCCGCAACTCATGCCCGGCAAGTCCGCAAAAGGTCTGCCGGTCGCGACCGCCGCCCCGCCTGCGCACCACTAATGCGCAGCAGCATCCCAGTTCACACCAGCACCGATGGAAACATCCAACGGCACCAGCAATTCAGCCGCCGAGTCCATCTCACGATGCAACAGCTCCTTGATGGCCGCCTCTTCCCCATCTGCAACTTCCACAACCAGCTCGTCATGAACCTGCAGGAGGACATGTGAGCGCAACCCGCCTCGTCGTAAAGCATCGTCGACCCGGAGCATCGCGATTTTAATAATGTCTGCCGCCGACCCCTGGATCGGTGAGTTCAAAGCCTCGCGTTCCGCGTTATCGCGAGCAATGCGGTTGTCGGCGTTGAGTTCCGGCAGGTAGCGGCGCCGATCGAACATCGTGGCCGTAAAGCCGTCCTTGCGCGCCTGCTCAACAACTTTGTGCAGGTAATCGCGCACGCCACCGAAACGCTCGAAGTAGTCCTCCATGAGCTTTTTCGCCTCGCGCTGCGGAATGTCGAGCTGCTGAGCCAGACCAAAAGCGCTCAGACCGTAGGCCAGACCGTAGCTCATCGCCTTCACACGACGACGAAGCTCAGGCGTGACCTCATCAATGCCGACGCCGAAGACCTTCGAGCCGACGTAATTGTGCAGGTCCTCGCCCTGTCGGTAGGCCTCAATCAGCCCCGGATCCTCCGACAGGTGCGCCATCACACGCATCTCAATCTGCGAGTAGTCCGCGGTAATCAGCTGCGCATAGCCATCGCCCACCACAAACGCCTCACGAATCCGTCGCCCGAACTCCGTGCGCACCGGGATGTTCTGCAGGTTCGGCTCCGTCGACGACAGACGCCCCGTCGCCGCGACCGTCTGATTAAAGGTCGTATGAATACGGCCATCATCGGCGACGGCCTTAATCAATCCTTCCACGGTCGACTTCATCTTTTGCGACTCGCGGAACTTCAGCAGGTAATCCAGGAACGGATGCGGATTGACCTTCGCCAACCCCTCAATTTCCTTCGCCGCCGTGGAATAGCCAGTCTTCGTCTTTTTCGTCTTGGGCATTCCCAGCTGGTCAAACAGGACTTCTTGCAACTGCTTCGGCGATCCGAGATTCAGCTCAGGCTTATCGACGAGGTTGCGAGCCTCACTCTCCGCCTCATCGGTGGCCGCCTGCGCCTGCTTGCGGAGCTCCTCGAGGGCATCAACATCCACAGCGATACCAGCGCGCTCCATTCGGCCAAGCACTGGAGCGAGCGGAACTTCCAGGTCGGCATACACGCTGTAGAGTCCGGCCTCATCGAGTTCGAGAGCCAACCGCTCCGCTAGGTCAATGACGGCGGCGACATGGGAAGCGTCTTCGGTCGGGCCATCGAGCAGGGTCATCTGACCATCGGTCTGCGAGAGAGTCTGGCCCAAGTGACGCTGGACGACGTTGTCCAAGCTGTAGCTGCGCTGGCTCGGGCGCAGCAGATACGCGGCCAGGAAGGTGTCGTGGATAACCCCTGCCAGTTCGAAGTCGTAGTTCCAGAGCGCATGCATGGCCGATTTACAGTCATGCACCAGCTTCGGGTGGTCGCCAGCGAGCCACTCACGCAGTGCGTCGGCATCCTCTGTGGATAGCTCGCCGAGGTCGAGAGAAACGGCCTGACCGGAGGTCTTGCCCTTCTCATCGGCGGAGCCAATCATCAGGGTGTGCTCCCCGACCTGCAACGCGGCCGGCTCTTGCAGTTCATCGAGCCAGGCGGCCAGGGTGCCGTCGTCAAGCGAGACAGCCTCGAGCTTTGTCGCGCTGTCACTGGTGGAGGCGGTGACGCCCGCGCCTTCGATAGAAAGGGTGCGGAAGACGCGCTCGCGGAGGTTGTCGCCGAATTCGAGGCGGTCGAAGAAGTCAATGATTCCCTGGGCGTCGGCGGGACGGAGCTCGAGCTCATTCGGGCCGTATGGCAAGGGCAGGTCCTTGACCATTTCGGTGATGTCGCGGTTCAGCTGGACATTTGCGACGCGCTCGCGGAAGTTGTCGCCAACCTTGCCGCGGATTTCGTCGGCGTGGTCGATGAGGTTTGCCAGCGTGCCGTACTGAACGATCCACTTCGTCGCAGTTTTCTCGCCGACCCCCGGAATGCCCGGGAGGTTATCGGAAGGGTCACCGCGGAGGGCCGCGAAGTCCGGGTACTGCGTCGGTGTCAGACCATATTTCTTCTCAATAGCCTCTGGCGTGAAGCGATGAAGCGTAGTGACGCCGCGCATTGGATAGAGCACCGTAGTGGTGTCGTTGACCAACTGGAACGAGTCGCGGTCGCCGGTGACGATGAGCGTTTCGAAGCCCTCGGGCTTGGCCTGGGTAGCCAACGTGGCGATGATGTCGTCGGCCTCGTAGTTGTCCTTTTCCAGCGTGACGATGCCCATCTCTTTCAGCACCTGCTGAATAAGTGGCACCTGACCACGGAATTCCTCAGGAGTCTTCTCACGCTGGGCCTTGTATTCCGGGAAGATCTCATTACGGAAGGTCTCGCGGGCGACGTCGAAGGCGACCGCCACGTGCGTGGGCTTTTCCTCGCTGAGGATGTTGGACAGCATGGAGAGGAAGCCGTACACCGCGTTCGTTGTCTGACCACCAGTGGTTGAGAAGTTATCCACCGGAAGGGCAAAGAACGCGCGGAAGGCCATGGAATGACCGTCGATAAGCATGAGGGTCTTCTTCATGACATCCCAGTGTAGGAAAATATTGAACATCGTAGGAAAACTGAGATTCCCGCTGGGATTCGCGGGCTACGGTGGATGAGTTGTTGGTCGGCCTGCTTCAGTGAACAATAATTACGGTAATCAAGCGGCATTTTGAAAAGCACTCAAACGCCCTTTAGTCCACCTGAACAATGCTTCGCAAGGTTACGCCTCCTAAGCGTCGCTTGGCGCTTGGTTGCAGTTTCCGAAATGCTGTAACCCAAATTCAAGATTCGCTTTATTTTTCCTGGAGTTTTTCCATATTCTCCAACCTTTGTTCAACAACATGCACGCAGTCGACCCGAAATGAGGCACCTAGAAATTACCCCCTCTTTGAGGTGGTCGCGAAACCAAATCGCCACGTCCTGCGCATATACCCGAAATCAATTGGCGTAGTTTCACTTCCGTAGTTTTAGACTCTTCAGCATGAGTGAGTTCGATTCGACCAATTTCCAACAGAGCGCCCAGTCCACCCGCGAGCGCATTATCGCGGCTGCAGCTCGGCACTTCGCACGCAAGCCGCTGCGAAGCGTGCCACTGAAGGAAATTGCCAGCGATGCGGGCGTCAGCGCCCCGCTCATCATTAAGTACTTCGGCTCCAAAGAAGGCCTCATGGCCGAACTGATTGACTTCAGCCAGTTCAAAGGCACGCTCAGCCGAGCTCCCTTCAATGAACTTGGCCCGCGGATGGCCAGTGCAGTTTTGACTGGTCAAGGTCTGGCGGGACAGTCCATGATTCCGCTAATCGTCGGATCCCTCGACTCCGAGGAAACTGCAAAAGTCATCGCTGAGCGGTTCAACGAGGCTGTTGCAGACGACCTGATTCGTCGCGTCGAAGAGGACGGCCCAGAGGACATCAGCCACGACACGGCTGTGTACCGCAGCCAGATGGTTGTTTCCCTCTGCGTCGGATACCTGGTTCTTTCTGATACCGGTTTGATCGACGAGGCCAACGCCCCGCGGATTTCGGTAGAGGCCCTGGGGAACTGCCTGCAGCAGATTATCGAGCGCGGCTAAGGTCCGAGCACAGCTCAGGGAGCAGCTCCACCACCCACCTCATACCGCCTACCCCTGCGTAACTCACTGCACCAGCAGCGCCTCCCCAGGCGCTGCTTTTTTATTTTGTGTTCTTAATCGCACCCCGACGCCACTTATACACACGTGGAAATACGCTTCTTCTCAGGTGGAAGACATACAATGGCCTGCGATGTCTACTGAAAATTTGAGCGCTCCTGGCGCAGAGTCGACCACGCTGCCGACCACGAGCCCCTACTCCGAAATCCCGAAGCCAACCCCGCTGGGTGTCATCGCCAACGCGGTACGTGGTGGCCTCATTGGTCTCGCCGAGACGATTCCGGGTGTCTCCGGCGGCACCCTTGCACTAATCACGGGCATCTACGGACGCCTGATTGAATCGGCAAAGCGCATCACCGACCTGCCGCGGGCAATCTCGAAGGGCACCTTGAAGGAGGACCTACGCAGGATTGACTGGTGGCTGCTTATTCCGGTGGCTATCGGCATGGTTGCCGTGGTCTTCTCCATGGCCGGCATCATGGAGGACTTCGTCACCAACCAGCCAGTCGCTTCCCGAGCACTGTTCATGGGCATGATCGCCGCCTCGATTACTATGCCGCTGAACGAGCTACAGCCGGGTGCTCTGCGTCAGCCAGGAATGCGCGGCAAGGCCATCGCTGTATTCCTGTTTTTCAGCGTCGCCCTGTTCGCGCTGACTTCCCTACCGCAGGCCGCTCCGACACAGCCGCCTCTGTGGCTTGTGCTCATCGCCGCTTCGATTGCCGTGTGCGCGCTGGTTCTGCCGGGCGTTTCCGGCTCCTTCTTCCTGTTGGTCATCGGCCTCTACGCGCCGACCATGGGCGCAATTCATGATCGTGACGTCGCCTACATCGGCACGTTCTTCGTCGGCGCACTGATTGGCATCGTCCTGTTCATCCGTCTCCTCGAATGGCTGTTGAGTACACACCAGGCGCTCACGCTGGTCGCCATGTCCGGACTCATGCTCGGTTCTCTGCGCGCTCTCTGGCCGTGGCAGACCGAAAACAACGAGCTCCAGGGCATCGGCTCCGACTGGGGACTCGCCCTCGGACTGTTCATTCTCGGCGCCGCAATCGTCAGCGTCGTCGCTTATGCGCAGCGCCGTTTTTCTAATTCGGGGTCGATGGACTAAACTAGTCAAAGTCGCTTCGATAGAGCATTTTCGCTTATCGACGGCTTTGCGCCCCTGTAGCCCAATTGGCAGAGGCAACGGATTCAAAACCCGTCCAGTGTGAGTTCGAGTCTCACCGGGGGCACGATTTTAAAACCCGCTTTCACCTGGCTTTTAGCCTGGTGGGGGCGGGTTTTTGCTTGGGTTAGTATTCACTATCTTTCACTCTTTGTCACGCACTTTCACGTACTTTCACGGGTATTTTGAGCCAAAAATGAGCCGCGTATTACGTGCTAGGTCCTGCGTTAGCTCCTGGGTGAATCAGTTTTCGGGTATAAGAAAACCCCGCCACCACTTCTGTGGTGCGGAGTAGTGCCATGGCAGGACTCGCCCCGTTACCTTGTGAGTGTCCCTGATAATGGGGATAGTCGCTGGTCCCGGTATGGCTTACTTGCCCTGTAGTTTCCAT
>NZ_CAMQAZ010000039.1 GCF_946998835.1 uncultured Corynebacterium sp.
CACATCTAACCCCAGCGACACGCCGAGCCAGACACACTTTTTGAGCCTTAACCCAGTGTTGACTTTTGGCGTTTACGTCAAAAAGACCAGGTAGAAAAACGCTTCTACCTGGCCTTTTGGTGCCCCCAGTGGGACTCGAACCCACACTGAAAGGATTTTAAGTCCTCTGCCTCTGCCAATTGGGCTATAGGGGCCCTCAACAAAGATTAATGGGCGATATGGGTGTCCACCAAACTCGCCACAATCCCGTCGAGGATATCCTTCTCGCTGATGTAGAAAAAACCCTGCTCTTCCTTCGCAATCTCAGAACGCGGCAGCGCCTCAAACATGTCCATCAGCCCGTCGACGATGATTGAGCCACCGGCGAAGACATCTGCACGCTTCGGGTGCATGACCGGATTGGCAGCGAGCGACTCCGCATCGGTCTCAATCACGGACGCTGTCAGAGCGCGCAGAGCAGCAAAACGCAGCTGCGACAGGTGGATTGCTGCCGGATCGTAGGTCTCCAGCCCCTGTGCCAGTGCAGAGAGCGTGGTGAAGGTTCCAGCGCAGCCGACAATGGTACGAGCCTTATCGACGGGCACCTCCGCGACAATCTCGTCAGTCAACTCCGCAACATACGAGCGTGCTGCCTGGACTTGCTCCGCCGTCGGTGGCGAGGTCTGCAGGAAACGCTCGGTCAAGCGCACACTGCCCATGGCTACGGAATCGGAACCAGCCACGGTGCCGTCATGGTCGCCGACAATAACCTCGGTAGAGCCGCCGCCCACATCGATGACGCAGTAGGGGCCGAGCTCGGGGTCCAGGTCATCGACTGCGCCGCGGAAAGACAGCGCGGCCTCCTCGTCACCGGAGATGACTTCGGCCTCCACACCCCAGGGGGCGAGAATCTCGCGGGTCATGGCGAAGAAATCGTCGCGGTTACTTGCGTCACGTGTCGCCGATGTCGCCACCATCCGAACTGCTTGCACCTTTTCGACCTGCATGAGCTCCGCGTACTTCGTCAGAGCCTCCCGCACGCGCTCCAGCGCCTCCGGGGCGAGCATGCCTGTCGCATCTACACCTTGGCCGAGGCGGACAATTTCCATCAGTCGGTGCAGCTCTGTGATTTCCAGAACCCCATCCACGACCTCGACTCGGCTGATAAGCAGGCGCAGCGAGTTAGTGCCACAGTCGATAGCAGCGAGCGTTGTCATTTACCCCTCCACCCCCGGATACTCGATTCCGAGCTCAGCAATCGACGGCCAATCCGCGGGAATTGCGGTACCGCGCAGCTTTTCATTCTCCGCCGCCAGCGCCACCGACTCCGTCCCCAGACGGAAGTGGTCCGGCCCCTTGGCCAGCGCGTAGGCAATGAGGACGTGCAGGCACTTCACGCGCGTCGGCATACCGCCACCGGAGAAGTCCGTGCCCAGGTCTTCCATTTCATTGCGCTCTGCCAAAAACGCTTCGTGCGCACGCTGGTAATCGGCGGCGAGCTCCTCGTCGCTCTCCAGCCGAGCGGTCATCTCCTTCATCACACCGGTGGTCTCCAGCCGGGAAGCCTCCGCGGTCAGACGCGGATCAGTCAAATAAAAGAGGGTGGGAAACGGAGTGCCATCGTCCAGACGCGGCTTCGTCTTAACCACACCAGGAGTACCGTCCGGGCTGCGGTAAGAAACATCCACCACACCTCGGGGTTCACGCCCGAGCTGCTCCGCTATCACGTCCAAATCTGCGGTTTCCACAGACATCGGTCACACTCCTTCATTTCCGTTTACTGACACATAATCTCACAGGCACCCAACAAGCGCGTTGTTTCGCTTTACGACGGCACACTCCACCGCGCACGCAACCTCACCGGGGGCCTCAACTAGCCTCTCCGAGATTTAGGACTCCGGCACCGTCGGCAAGCTCTCTGGCCTCGTCGCCTGCTCGCGCCCCGGATTAGAGCGAGTCGAATCCGGCTCAGGTGGAATGGAAATGGAATCCCACAGGGTGGCGTACCACTTCTTGGCCTGGTGCTGCGGAATCTCCTCCGGCTGCGTCATAGGCTGCTCGCCGACCGCCGGATCGAGAATGCGGAACGGGGTCTCCCCCGGCTCCACCAACCCCAGGCGCAGACGCGCCTGCTCCTTGACGTAGGCCGGATTGGAGTAGAGTTCCTTCTCTTCCTCCAGCTGCTCGATTCTCTGCTCCATGCGAGCAATGTTGTCCCGAGTTTCGGCCACATCCGCCTGCTGCTGCGCAAAAGTCCGCAACGGAATAGCAAGAGTGGCCACCAGGAAAAGCACCAGCAGACCAATACCAATCTTTTGTGCTGTGCTCAGCGAGCGCATACCCGATGCAATGGCCGATGCCGATGCCGAACGCTGCCCCACCCTTGCAGGGCGCGATTGTGTTCCGCGGCGAGATCGGTCCGATGCACTCATGCCCCACACTCTACCCGACCACCGAACAATGAAATAAGAAAAACCCGCCCACAACCACGCGCGTGGTTGTGGGCGGGCAGTGCTACACGCTACTTTCGCAGCGTAAGAGCTGTTTACTTAAAACGCGGGAAAGCGCTGCGGCCAGCGTAAACTGCGGCGTCACCGAGGTACTCCTCGATGCGCAGCAGCTGGTTGTACTTAGCAACGCGCTCGGAGCGTGCCGGAGCACCAGTCTTAATCTGGCCACAGTTCAAGCCGACAGCCAGGTCAGCGATGGTGGTGTCCTCGGTCTCACCGGAGCGGTGCGACATCATGGACTTGTAGCCGGCGTTGTGAGCCATTGCGACGGCCTCGAAGGTCTCGGACAGAGAACCAATCTGGTTGACCTTGACCAGCAGGGCGTTAGCGGCCTTCTTCTCGATGCCCTCAGCCAGGCGCTTCGGGTTGGTGACGAAGAAGTCGTCGCCGACAATCTGGACCTTGTCACCAATCTGAGCGGTCAGCTTGGTGTAGCCCTCCCAGTCGTCCTCCTGCAGCGGATCCTCGATGGAGACGATAGCGTAGTTCTCAACCAGGTCAGCGTAGACAGCTGCCATCTCCTCAGCGGTGTGCTCGCCGCCCTCGAAGTGGTACTTGCCGTCCTTGTAGAACTCGGAAGAAGCAACGTCCAGAGCCAGAGCAACGTCGTCGCCCAACTTGTAGCCAGCGGCCTCAATAGCCTCGACAATCAGGTCCAGTGCAGCCTTAGTGGAGTCAACCGACGGAGCAAAGCCACCCTCGTCACCGAGACCGGTGGACAGGCCCTTGTCCTTAATGACCTTCTTCAGTGCGTGGTAAACCTCAGCGCCGACGCGCAGTGCTTCCTTGAAGGTCGGAGCACCAATCGGAGCAATCATGAACTCCTGGACATCAACACCGGAGTCGGCGTGTGCGCCACCGTTGAGGATGTTCATCATCGGGACCGGCAGAACGTGACCGTTCGGGCCGCCGACGTAGCGGAAGAGCTCAAGGCCAGCGGACTCAGCAGCAGCCTTGGCAACGGCCATGGAAACACCGAGGATAGCGTTGGCGCCCAGACGGGACTTGTTGTCAGTACCGTCCAGCTCAATCATGGTCTTGTCAACGAGACGCTGGTCCTCAGCTTCGAGGCCGATAATTGCGTCCTCAATCTCCTCGAGCACAGCGCGGACGGCCTTCTCGACGCCCTTGCCCAGGTAACGATCCCCACCGTCGCGGAGCTCGTGGGCCTCGTGCACACCGGTGGAGGCACCGGACGGAACCGCAGCGCGGCCCACAGCGCCGTCTTCCAGGAGCACCTCAACCTCAACGGTCGGGTTACCACGGGAGTCCAGAATTTCGCGTGCGTTCAACTCGATGATTGCAGCCATAGGTCACCTTTCCGCCGGAACCGTTCCGGCACTTGTCTCCAATTGTGGCACGGTTTGGCAACCTTCGCCGTAAATCTTTTTCACCCTATGCCGGCTGATTCAGCGCATAGTTCGCCGCAGCATCCCGCACATCGCGAAGGTACTGCTCAGACTGGTTATATGAGCGAATTGCGGATGCCCACCCTTCCGGGGTGGCAAGGTCGCGTTCCCCACTGCAGAGCATCCGCGCGGTAGTCGCGGTCGCGTCGTCGATGTTGTTGGGGTCAGCAACTCCATCGCCAGAGGCATCCACCGCAAAGCGATGCCACGTCTCAGGGATAAACTGCATCGGCCCCACGGCGCGGTCGTACTGCGTATCGCCATCGAGTTCGCCATTGTCGGTATCCAGGACCTCAGCAAACCCGTTCGTGCCGTCCAACGCCGGACCGATAATTGTCGGGCGCACTACCCCATCAGCATCAATTTGTGCCGGTTTGAGCCAATTTCCCGAGTAGCTACCGTGGTGCGTCTCCACTTTCCCCAGCCCCGCCAGCGTGTTCCACCCCAGATGACATTCCGGAAACCGAACAGCCGCAATGACGTATGCATTGCCGTACGCACGCAGAGCATCTTCCGGAATCCCCGTCTTCGCCGAAATCGGTTGTGCCCACTGTCTGAGCTGTTCTGAAGTGCGCCCAGGGGCATTGATGTCAATCATCGGCGGAGGCTCCGCTGCAGCGGGTGGCACATTGTCCGGAATCGGCTGCTTAGTCAGCGATGGAATAACCGGTCCGGTGAACATCGCCAGTGCTCCAACCGTGCCGATGATAATGAGTACAGCCAGAGAAGTCAGACCAAGACAGCCACAGCCCTGCGAGGGCTTCTTCCTCCCCTTACCGCGGCCACGCGGATTTTCCCCGCGTGGTGCGGGGTGCGCGTATTCGTCAAAGGGAGAATTCGATGGCATGGAGAATTACCTTACGGGGTAAACCGTAAAAATCACTCAATCCCAAGGACAGCTGTACCTTTTGCCGGAATCTAGCTGTCGCTTTCCGACGCCCACTTCTCCTCCTCCAGCTGAGCCAGCTCAGCCAAGAATTCGCGCGAGGCCTGGCGGGTGCGCTCTTCTGCGCCGGATTCAGTCTCTAGCCCCGGAGTCGGAACCAGAATTTCCATTGGAATGTCCGCATCGGAAAGACCAAGCGCGCGGGCACGCCGGATGGCTTCCTCAGCGAGAGCCAGCGCCGGCAGCTGCGTGGCCGGGTTCGAGCGCGGACGCCCGCGACCATAGGCCCACAGTCGTTCTTGCTCTTCCTCCGAAACCATTTCTCCCTCTGCAACGGAACCATCAAAGAGATAGGGCTGTCGGGCACGCATCTTCAAAATGAAGTCGGTGGCCACGTCATCCAGGTCGAAGTCCTCCGCGATTTCGGCATGGAAGAGAACTTGGAGCAGCAGGTCTGACAACTCACTGCGAATGTCGCCGCCCTCAGTAACAGCGTCGACAAACTCGTAGGTCTCTTCAATGAGGTACGGCAGTAGGCTCTTGTGCGTCTGGCGTGCTTCCCACTGCCCGGTTCGACGTGCCGCGGCCATAATATCCACGGCCTCGACGACATGCGGCAAGCGAGCTGCGGCAATCTGTTCCTGTGGGGTCACCGTTTCTGGCACCGGATCTACCAATGGCTCTGGCACTGATTCCGGCTCTTGCTCCGGCACCTGGGTCGGGGTCGGGGTCGGGGCTGCAGCAACCGGAGCTACCGGCGCAACCGGGTCCGGTGCTTCGTCCAGCTCGACCGAGTACACCTTCTCGCCCGCATCCAAGCGATCGAGCACCTCGTCGTTTTCCATATCGGTGGTGACTAGAATCTCCGCCTGAGACACCGAGTGCCCACCGGCATCCGCGATTGCCCAGCGCACACGAATCGGGACTTCTTCGGTGTAGCTGACTTCACCGGCCAGCAGGCTAGCGGCTTCCAGCGGAATCGCGGTTGGAAAGCGGCTATCGAGCTTGATGATAGTCATACGGTTTCTAGTCCTTTCCCATGTGCGAGATGTCCATACGCGGAATTCCCGCCATCGATGTCAAGAAGTCTGCTACCCACTGCACCAATGCAATATCGCGGACAGGTTTTGCCCGCAACCCTCGCCCTTCCTTCGGCATTCCGACGGAAACCGTGCGTGTTGCTGCACGATAGGTCGCCTGTGGATACAGGCGTTTGAGGCGCACTTGCTTGGAGTCAGCAAGCTCCATAGGGGCTATTCTAATGTGCGCACCCATAGCTTGAACTTCATGCACGCCGAATTCCCTGCAAATAATTCGAAGTCGTGAAATAACCGCCAGTCTCTCCACCTCAATGGGTGGGGTTCCATAGCGGTCGACGAGCTCCTCTAGCACTACATCGATATCGTCCAGCGCACTGGCGGCAGCAAATTTGCGGTACGCCTCCAGCCGCAAGCGTTCCGACGACACATAGTCAGCCGGGATATTCGCATCCACCGGCAAATCGATTCGAACTTCCTTCGGTTCGTTATCAGAAGCATCCGGAGTCTCACCATCGGCCACCGCCTTCAGCGCGGCCACGGCCTCGCCGACAAGTCGGACGTACATGTCAAAACCGACTCCTGCGATGTGGCCGGACTGCTCTGCGCCGAGAATGTTGCCGGCACCGCGCATTTCCAAGTCCTTCATGGCCACCGCCATACCGGCACCCAAATCATTGTTCTGCGCAATGGTGGACAGACGGTCGTATGAAGTCTCAGTCAGCGTCTGATTCTCCGGGTAGAGGAAATAAGCATAGGCTCGCTCACGCGAACGGCCTACCCGACCGCGCAACTGATGCAGCTGGGAAAGACCCATATGGTGCGCGTTTTCCACAATCAGCGTATTGGCGTTGGCAATATCCAGACCGGTTTCCACGATGGTGGTGCACACCAGCACGTCGTACTCACGCTGCCAAAAGCCGTCGACGGTACGTTCCAGCTGCTCCTCCCCCATCTGGCCGTGGGCCACCACCACGCGAGCCTCAGGCACCAAATTACGGATATTCTGGGCGACCTTGTCAATGGTTGCCACCTTATTGTGCAGGTAGAACACCTGTCCGTCGCGAAGCAGCTCGCGCCTGATAGCAGCGGCGACCTGCTTGTCGGATTGCGCGCCGACGTATGTTAGCACCGGATGGCGGTCCTGCGGCGGGGTGAGAATTTGGCTCATCTCACGGATGCCGGCAATCGACATTTCGAGTGTGCGTGGAATCGGTGTCGCGGACATGGTGAGCACGTCGACGTGATGACGCAGCGCCTTGATGTGCTCCTTGTGCTCGACACCGAAACGCTGTTCTTCGTCGACGATGACCAGGCCGAGTTCCTTCCACTGCACGCCGGTCTGCAAGAGGCGATGCGTGCCGATGACAATATCGACCGTCCCGTTCTTCAACCCTTCCAGAACCTCCTTGGAATCCTTCTGTGAGGTGAAGCGGGATAGGCCGCGGATGGTGACCGGGAAGCCCTCCATACGCTGGGTGAAGGTGGCCAAGTGCTGCTGCGCCAGAAGGGTCGTTGGCACCAATACCGCCACTTGGCGACCATCTTGAACCGCCTTGAACGCGGCGCGCAAAGCTACCTCTGTCTTGCCGTAGCCGACATCGCCGATGAGCACGCGGTCCATCGGCACTGGCTTTTCCATGTCGGACTTAATCTCGTCGATGGCCTGCAGCTGATCTTCAGTCTCGGTGAAGGGGAAGTTGTCCTCCATCTCCTGCTGCCACGGCGTATCCGGCGCGAATGCATGGCCCGGCGCGGCTTGCCGCTCGGCGTAGAGCTTGACCAGCTCTTCCGCAATCTCGCGGACGGCGCCACGGGCCTTGCGCTTGGTGGACTTCCAGTCCGAGCCGCCCATCTTCGACAGCGCGGGCTTTTCGCCGCCGACATAGCGCGACAGCAGATCCAGGCTCTCCATCGGCACGTAGAGCTGGTCGGAGGGACCTCCGCGCTTGCTCGGCGCGTACTCGAGCACCACGTACTCGCGGCGCGCCTGATCCTCGCCCGTGCCGATAGTGCGCTCGGTGAGCTTCACGAACCGGCCGATGCCATGAGTGTCGTGCACCACGTAGTCACCGGCCTTCAGTGCCAATGGGTCCACCCGACCGCGGCGCTTCGCCGGTTTGCGGCGCCCACCAAGTGCGCCCTCCGCGATGCGGTTGCCGGTGATGTCCTGCTCTGTAATCAGTGTCAGTGCGCCGCCAGGAATGCGCGGAAACACCAGGCCGCCGTGCAAAACGCCCTGATAGACGGTAATGCGCCCGGGTTCCGGCTGTTCGGGTCCGGCCGCCATGCGCGTCGCAATTCCGGCTTCCCTGAACTTTTCCGCTTGACGACGCGCCCCCGCGGGTGTGGCCGCCACGTACGCCACTCGCTCCCCCGCGACCGTGGCATCGCGCAGCTGCTTCATCAGGTGACCAATTTCCTTTAAGTCACCGCGCGGCGCGGGCCCAGGCTCAAAGGTCAGCGGCAGCACATCATCTTCGGTAACTCCCGCTTCCAACATGCCGGGCGGCGAAATATGCCACGAGGTGGGCATAGGAATGGATGCCAAGCTGCGGTACGCACTGGGCTCCAGGCCATCGGTGGCAATCGGGGCCGAGCCACCCATCGCTGCGGTTTCCCAAGCTGCGGCCATAAACTCCTCGCCCGCGCTGATGAGGTCCTGCGCACGGGAGCGAATGCGCTCCGGACCGCACATGAGCACATGCGTTTTCTCCGGCATGACCTCAGTGAGCATCTTCATCGGATGCTGACTAATCAGTGGAATCAGCGACTCCATGCCCTCGACCCACTGGCCATCACCGATGCGGGTGAGCATTTCTTGGACCTGCCCAGAGCGCGTGGTGGCGAGTTTCTCGGCGGCGGCCTTCACGTCGTCGTCGATAAGCAGTGCGCGACACGGGAAGATATCCAGCTGGTCTACTTCAACCTCAGAAATCGTGCGCTGGTCAGCGACGGAGAAAGCACGCAGATCGGTGACTTCGTCACCCCAGAGCTCGATACGCACCGGCAGCTCTTCGGTCGCCGGAAAAACATCGACGATGCCGCCGCGCACGGCGAACTGGCCACGCCTGCCGACCATATCCACATGCGAATAGCCGTGATGCACCAACCGCTCGACCAGGTCTTCGCAGTCCTGGTCCAGCTGGATGTGGATGGGCGCGCTGGTTTCAGCATCGAGGTCATCCACAATCGGCTGCACCAAGGAGCGCACCGCCGCAATCAGAACGTCGACTTTGCCCCGGCGAACGTCGTAAAGCGCTTTACGACGCTGCGCCACGGTGTCCACCGCCGGCGAAAGCTTCTCGTGCGGGAGCGTCTCCCACGAGGGGAACATGGCGACTCGGTTGCCAATCATGGACTTGACCTCGGCGGTCAGGTCCTCCGCCTCACGCCCGGTAGCCGTAATGACCAGCACCGGCGCCTTTGTGGACATGGCGTAAATAAGGTGCGAACGCACTGCATCCGCACCTGTGAGCGCAAGTTCGTCTTCGCCGATGCGCCCGAGCACACCGACAAATTGAGGATCGGTAGAGACGAGACTTTCCAGCCCGGACAGCGGGTTCGGCAGAATGCTGGGTGTGGCTTTCGCCGAGGAAGACGCAGAAGTTGGCATAGCCCCAATATAACCATGCACCCCGGACCCGCCCTGCGTGCTGGTTAGCCGTGGCTAGTTACCCGTTTCAGCCACCTGCAATGGATCGGCAGCAGCACCTGCGCCGAACTTCGCGCCCTCCGCAGCTTCGGGCACGTCAGCGGAACCGTGCAAAATGGGGGCTCCCTCCATACCGGCCAGCCCGTTCCAGCACAGATTGACGATGTGCGCTGCGACTGTCTCCTTATCCGGACTGCGCTTCTCCAGCCACCAGCGAGCGGTCTGCGAAACCATGCCGACCATGCAGTTTCCGTAGAGCACCGACATGGACGGGTCGAAGCCGGCGCGCTTGAAAGCCTCGGAGAGGATCGGAGTAACCGACTCGGTGGCGTTATTCAGCAGCGTCTCATAGCCACCCGCCACGCCGGGGTCGCGAGAAATGATGGAGAATCCCTCCGGATTTTCCTCCACATAAGTCAGCAGTGCCAATACCGCCTGCTCAATGCGGTAACGAGAACGCCCCAGAGACAGCGCCTCCGTAATCGTGGCCTCGAGAGTCTTCATCTCCTGGTCGACGACTGCCTGGTAGAGCCGCTCTTTGGTACCGAAATGCTCGTACACAACCGGCTTCGATACCCCGGCTGCGGCAGCGATTTCCTCCATTGAGGCGGCATCCGGCCCCTTGGCGGCAAAGATTCCACGGCTGACTTCTGTCAGCTGAGCTTTGCGCTGTGGACCGGTCATACGTCGTCTCGGAGAATTGGAGGCCATGCTTTTAGATTAGTGGCTAAAGTCTTGCTATCGTATATCGCAGGCACAAGCGGGTCCGCTTTGTGCCATTCTCCCATGGTGTAATGGCAACACTCCGGTTTTTGGTACCGGCATTCTAGGTTCGAGTCCTGGTGGGAGAGCAAGCGGGGGGCCGGCCCCTTGTTAAGAAGTGACTTTTCGCCCCGCCGTGACCGTGATGCACCCTGACTGAGGAGTAGCAAGTTTCATGTCGAACGGTTCGGCCACCGCTGTGGTCATTCTCGCCGCGGGTCAAGGCACCCGAATGAAATCCAATACGCCGAAAATGCTGCACGCTCTCGGCGGTCGCACAATGTTGGAGCACGCGCTCTATGCCGCCAAGGGCATTAATCCAGATGAGATTGCTGTCGTCGTTGGCCACCAGCGCGAGAAGGTAATTGACGCCATCGGTGCGTGGACGGAGAAGGCCGAGCACTCCAACGACGTCGTCATTGCGCCACAGGAAGAGCAAAACGGTACCGGCCACGCTGTTCAGTGTGCGCTCGAGCACCCTGAACTGCAGAGCTTCAAGGGCACCATTTTGGTGACCACCTCCGATGTTCCATTGCTGGATTCCGAGGCCCTCCAGGCCCTCCTTGAAGAGCACAACCGTAAGCCACGCGCTGCCGTGACCGTGCTGACCTCCACTGCTGACAACCCACACGGCTACGGCCGCATCGTCCGCAACGCAGACGGCGAAGTCCTGCGCATCGTAGAGGAAAAGGACGCCTCCGACGAAGAACGCGAAATCACCGAGGTCAACTCCGGTGTCTACGCTTTCGACGCCGAGACCTTGGCCAACGCGCTCAAGCAGCTGGACACCAACAACGCCCAGGGCGAGCTCTACCTCACCGATGTCATTGGCATTGCCCGCGAAGCCGACCGCTCAGTACGTGGCCACCGCCTCGCCGATGCCACCGTCGTCGCCGGTGTCAATGACCGCGTCCAGCTGGCCACGTTGGGTCGCGAGCTCAACCGTCGCACCTGCGAGGCAGCTATGCGTGCGGGAGCCACTATCGTCGATCCGGACACCACCTGGATTGATGTTGAGGTAGAAATTGGTCGCGATGTCACGATTCTGCCGGGCACCCAGCTGCACGGCAAGACCATAATCGGCGATGGGGCCACCGTGGGACCGGACACGACACTGACCAACATGATCGTCGGCAAGCGCGCCAGCGTCGTGCGTACCCACGGTTCCGATTCGGAAATCGGCGAGGATGCGACGGTCGGACCGTTCACCTATATTCGCCCGAACACCAAGCTCGGTGTCGGCGCGAAGCTCGGTGGCTTCGTGGAGGCGAAGAACGCGCAGATTGGCAACGGTTCGAAGGTTCCGCACCTGACCTACGTGGGCGACGCGGAGATCGGCGAGCACTCCAACATCGGCGCCTCAAGCGTGTTCGTGAACTACGACGGTGTCAATAAGCACCGCACCGTCATCGGCTCGCATGTTCGCACCGGCTCCGACACCATGTTCATCGCTCCTGTGACCGTGGGTGATGGCGCGTACTCAGGTGCAGGTACTGTTATTAAGGACGACGTTCCTCCGGGAGCATTGGCGGTCAGTGGTGGCCGTCAGCGCAACATCGAGGGATGGGTCGAGCGGAAGCGCCCAGGGACCGCTGCTGCAGAGGCAGCGCAGGCGGCGCAGGCGACTGACAACGCTGACAACAAGGAAGACCAGGAAGGCTAGACGGCAGATGACCGGCCAGTGGATTGATAACCAGAAGAACCTCATGCTCTTCTCCGGAAGGGCACACCCGGAATTGGGCGAGGCAGTTGCCAAGGAGCTCGGCATCGAGCTGACTCCGATGACCGCTCGTGATTTTGCCAACGGCGAAATCTTCGTTCGCTACGAGGAGTCCGTCCGCGGTTCCGACGCCTTCGTACTGCAGGCACACCCGGCACCGCTGAACAAGTGGCTCATCGAACAGCTGATTATGATTGACGCGCTCAAGCGCGGTTCGGCCAAGCGCATCACCGCTATCTTGCCGTTCTTCCCGTACGCCCGCCAGGACAAGAAGCACCGCGGCCGTGAGCCGATTTCCGCTCGTCTGGTCGCTGACCTGTTCAAGACCGCAGGCGCCGACCGCATCGTCTCCGTGGACCTCCACACCGACCAGATTCAGGGCTTCTTCGACGGCCCGGTCGATCACATGCACGCCATGCCGATTCTGTCGGAGTACATCAAGGAGAATTACTCCCTGGATAACCTGGTCGTGGTCTCCCCTGACGCCGGCCGTGTGAAGGTTTCCGAGAAATGGGCCAACACCCTGGGCGGTGCCCCGTTGGCCTTCATTCACAAGACTCGCTCCGTCGATGTCGCCAACCAGGTTGTCGCCAACCGCGTTGTCGGCGAGGTCTCCGGTAAGACCTGCCTGCTCATCGACGACATGATTGACACTGGCGGCACCATCGCCGGCGCTGTCAACGTGCTGCGTGAGGCTGGCGCTTCCGATGTCATCATCGCCACCACACACGGTGTCTTCTCCGACCCGGCCCGTGAGCGCCTGTCCAAGTGCGGCGCCCGCGAGGTCATCACCACGGACACCCTGCCGCAGTCCACCGAGGGCTGGGACAACCTCACCGTCCTGCCAATCGCACCGCTGCTGGCTAAGACGATTCACGAGATTTTCGAAAACGGCTCCGTCACCACTCTCTTCGAGGGTCAGGCTTAGTTTTTCTCCGCTTGACGACGGGCACCCCGCCGCGACCGGCAACCTAGTATTGCTGGTGGTGGCGGGGTTTGCTGTTTGAGCCACGAGTCCACTACAATTTCTCCGGTAAGTCTCGGCGAGGGCGGCCACAATGAGTGGTTGCCGTTATCGACGCGACGCTCGCAGCCCAACTTTTGCGCCCACGGTGGGCATGGATGCGGCACGTGCTCGACTCGACGACTCAGTATCGAATCGTTTAGGAGTCCATTTTCATGGCAAAGCCCAACATCATCAAGATTGAAGCTCGTAACCGCACCGAGTTCGGCAAGGGTGCCGCTCGCCGTGCCCGCGTTGCTGGCGACATCCCGGTTGTCATCTACGGCGCTGACCTGGATGCCCCGAAGCACATCCTCGTTGACACCCTGGATTTCCACGCAGTTATCCGTAACCACGGTCTCAACGCTGTTCTGGACGTCAACATTGAGGGCGAGTCCCAGCTGTCCATGGTCAAGGCTGTTGACCAGAACGCTCTGACCCTCGACATCGACCACGCTGACCTGCTCGCCATTCACCGTGACGAGAAGGTCGAGGTTGAGGTCCCGGTCGTTCCGACTGGCGAGGTCGCCCCGGGTGCCCTGCTCATGCAGGATGCCGAGACCATTCTGGTCAACGCACCGGTTCTGGCTATTCCGGAAGAAATCGAGGTCTCCGTCGAGGGTGCCGAGGTCGGCACCATGGTTCACGCTGGCGACGTTACCCTGCCGGAGGGCCTGGTCCTCACCGACGATGCCGACCTGCTAATCTTCAACATCGTTGCTCCGGAGGAGGAGCCGGCTGGTGACGTCGATGCCGACATCGAGGGCATGGGCGAGGCTGAGACTCCGGATGAGCCGGCTGAGGAATCCGCTGAGTAATGTAAGCGCTGAATAGCTCTAGCTGACTGAGCCAATACAGGCTTTCACGCTTAGCTAACAAAAAAGGGACGGACGCTCTTGTCCGTCCCTTTTTTGCACTCCCCAAAATCAAAACACCGTGCACAGTGTGCCAAGATTGAACTCATGAACGCCTCCACCACGCCTCTACTTGTCGTGGGCCTCGGCAACCCTGGGCCCAAATATGAACTCACCCGCCATAACGTCGGACATCTGGTGCTAGATGAACTAGCTAGCCGGACTTCTCCGATGCCGTCGTCGTTTAGCGTGCACAAGAAGTCCAACGCTGAGATTGTGCAGACTCGGTTTAAAACCTCCGATGGTGGCGAGCGACAGGTGATTCTGGCTAAACCCCGGACGTACATGAATCTGTCGGGTGGGCCGGTCGCGGCGCTGGCGAAGTTCTTCAACATCGCACCTACCGACGTCGTGGTGGTCCACGATGAGCTGGATCTGGACCCGGGCGTGGTCCGCCTCAAACGTGGCGGTGGCGAGAATGGCCACAATGGGCTGCGTTCGACCTCGAAGTCATTGGGCACGAAGGACTACATGCGCGTGCGCATTGGCATTGGTCGTCCTCCGGGCCGCCAGGATCCAGCTGATTATGTGCTGCGCAACTTCAATGCCAAGGAGCGCGAGGAACTCGCTTTCACCCTGCCCACCGCGGCGGAGGCAGTGGAGCTAATCGCCAGCCACGGGCTGGAAATTGCTCAGAACCAGGTGCACGGGCGGTAGCAGATAGAGGCAAATGGCAGCAACGAGCCCCCTTCCCTCCCAACTTTCACTGGGATGAGAAAAGGGGGCTATTTTCGCGTTCCCGGGAGCTTCATTCTTTACAGCTCGTCGGTGTTCGTGCTGCTCGGCGTTTTCGTCGGCGGTTTCGCTCTGTCCACCGAGCGCCTGGCGGTGGGATTCGGGAAGCTGCGGCAGGGCGCCCGTGAGGGCATCAACCAGGTGATGAGGATCAGGCGCCCGGGGAGCTCCCCGTCCGGCACGCCCACGACTCGGCGTAGCGGCCGCCCTTCGCCAGCAATTCATCGTGCGTGCCCCGT
>NZ_CAMQAZ010000040.1 GCF_946998835.1 uncultured Corynebacterium sp.
AGACGAAGCCGACCAGCACACGCTGGCCGGCTCCTAGGCACGCCTAAGAAACTACCCCCAAGACTGTACTCGCCAACATCGGCCTGACACTTGACAAAAACATAGGGACACCCCCCCCCGCAAAATGTGGCTACTCCATGGCTTTTAATTAAGTCCCAATTGATGCGGGACGGCGAGATGGGTCAGCCATGAGTTGATCAATCTTCCGCCACGCCCCGGATCCGAGTGAAAGCACACTCGAGTCCTTTTTGCTTACGAAATAGAACGGACTGCCCTCCTCCTCAGGTTCCTCTGGGGGAAGAATAAACATACTATCCGTTTCATAACCAGAGTCGGCCGGATGCGCTGAGGGAAGCTCGCTCATGACACAGTCAAAAGCTTCACGATAACTATCCATGCTATGCACCCTCCACTACATCAATGACTGCCAACCCCGGACGGTATCCATCAATTCTGACCCATCTCACAGAATCGGCAACAGAACGGGACAAGTATGATTCATCACCGATAGTGTTTACCTGGGAATCAATTATCACGATACCAGTTTCCCATCGCTCCCAGGCCATCACGTGAGATGCAGCGCCCGGTTTACTCGCACGTATAAAGCCGTACGCCCCGACAGGATACTTTTCCTCCATTTGATGGCGGACTTCATGCCATCGGAGGGCACCATCATCGTTTGCTGCGGTTTCCCATATAGGCGAGTTCCCTTTTTCGTCCCGCCATAGTGAAGCAGCGTGCTCCGCTGATGTCCGCCCTTTACGAATCTCACGTGGAACTGAATATTCTCCCGGTGCAGCCTTAGCATCGTAACCGAGTTTTCTTAATGCCCACGCATTAACGCATCGGATGCAGTTCTTTTCATCTCCTGTGGGATTGGCACCTGAGATCGCTGAGTTAATCGTCGTTTTGGAGCGCTTTCTCGACAAGTGCCCAAGCTTTGGTGGTGCCGCCCCAGTTTCACCTGTTGCAGTTAACCCATCAGCGGACACGAACTCTTTCCATCGATTCCACTGATCATTAGCTGGTTTTCCGTCTTCCCATGTTGCTTCTCGCCACGCTGCTTCCAGACGGTAATACTCTTCCTCCCCTGCCCATGGCTGTCCCTCAATAACAAGAACCGCCCGGCAGTCGCACCCATCGTGATAACGACGCCCATCAGTCCGGCGCGTGGCGGTATCTTCTGAGTAGACGGGACCGCGAGAGGCGAGCATTGCGCAGAAAGCGCAGGATTCTCGTCCTGTGAGTACTCGGGCGTAGCCGATTCGGCGTCCGATTGGGCGTTTGGTTGTTGCGTTGCGGACTCTGCCGAGCCGTGCGGTGTCTGCGACTGCTTGTCGGCCGGCGTTGAGGGTGTGGCGCATGAGGGTGCGGGTCAGGCGTGCGCTCATCTGCTCGATGACCTGGCGATGATTGGGGAATGCAAAGGCCGCTACGGATTTCTTGATGAGTTCCTTGGTCTCATCGTCAACGAGCTCGAGGATGATGTTTGATGGTTTCTCTCCAAAGCCGGCGGCTCTAGCCAGTGCGTCGTAGGTGGCGTGGGGGCCGTAGCCTTGGATTCGTGCCGGGCTACTTCTAAACCGAGCTGTGCCATGTGGGCATTTTGCAGCTCACTCTTGCCAGCTTCTTCAGCTTCCTTAGCGCGCTCCGCCAACGGGCGCAGCTCCTTATTCTCCGTGCGATACTTCGCCGCCTCACGACGAACCTTGTCCAACGCGGACTTGTAATCCTCGATGGTCATTTCCTGCTTCTCTTCCGCGCCGTGATCCTCGCGAGCAGGTTCAGCCTGCGCCGGAGCATTTGGCATGGAACCGGAAGCCGGTACATCAGCGGCCGCTTCATTCGTAGACATAAATCTGTTTTCCCCTCCTGGGAGAAAAACACTTCGCGTACGCAAAACCCCACAGAGCCAGCCAGCGGAATATGGGGTCAATGCCGTGGCCATACAAGGAATTGCACCCTGCACTACCCGTCTAGGAGACCTGTTCTTAGCCATAAGAAAACTCCGCTACCAACCTGGGTGTGGGGTCGCGGAAGGCCGAGGAATCGAACCCCGACGCCGTGACGCCCCATGCCAGTTTTCGAAACCGGTTGCCAACCACGGGCGGGACCTTCCATGACGAAGCCCGGCGCGCCCCGTAGTGGGGCGGCCGGGCTGATTAGGGCGTGATTTTGATCAGGTCCAGTTCGGGCCGAGGTCGATTACCGGGTCCATCGCGGCGAACTCGACAACGAGGTCGTGAGTAACGCCCTCTTCCCCTTCCCCCGGGGTTGCATCGAAGACGATTGGTTCATCGGCCCAGGTCATAAGGAACTCACGCTTGAGAGATTCAGGCACATGAGCTCGGGCGTCGACGAGATCGTTGAGGAAGATTTCGAGGGTCAGGTCGCCGCCTGCTCCATGCAGCCGGTCGAACTGCACCCGCGGGCTAGACTCCTTCTCGATCTTCTGACACAACGAAACGATACCCATCGTTGAAGGTCACCTCCCGTATGTTTCCATCTTCGTCAATTCCGCGTACGCGTTCTCCTCGTGCGGAAAAAGACACTCGTAATTTTGAGGTCATATCCGCTCGTCGGCTTGGCCGGAGCCAGCTGGACAACCAGATCGAGTTCGTTACCCCGAGGAACTATTACTTGCTTCGTCAGTAATACCCCGTACTTGCTCTTGTAGCGAAAACTTCAGGTTCATCAATTACTGCATGAACTCCGCCAGCACTACCCAGCCACGAGGCCAATACATGTTTTGGTATTGAAGGAAAGAACATCTTGTCGACTTGACGCAAGTGTTTCCGATTCCGGCAAACATGCTCCGCCATATCAGCAAGGTCGCATGATTTGGAACTCCCCCCAGATCGACTTTCCACGTACCTTCCATTGGTGAATATGGTTGTAAGGAATCGACCTATTCACCATTCCCCTGTCGAACTTCCATCTCTGGATTGCCTTAACGTTGGTATCCAATCTTCTTCCGCAGGCCGCCGCACGCCGACATTTAATCAACTCATCGAACTTGGCCTTGTTGCCTGCCTCCTTCCAGGGCTCTTCGAAATCCCCTGTTAATCTGCGGCAACTGCGAATCATCTTTGACTTCGATACCTACGCATCGGCAGATGTCGTGAAACCTCGCCAGACCGCCGACTGTTTCGCGCAAGTCTCGCCGAGGGCACAATTTTAAAACCCACTTTCACTAGGCTTTTGAACTGCTCCCCATTAGTTGGACTGAGAAATCAGCTACCGCCTAGTGGGGAGCAGTTCAAGTGGAACGGGGTTAAGAAACTGGTTTGCTAACTATGTGGACTCATCAATTCCGCAGCGCTCAATCGCGTTGTCAAGCGCTTCCTCAACGCGAAACCAGTCACCATTGAACTCATCCAACTTCGGGATGTATGACCGAATAACGTCAACAGCACTTCGAGGTAAGGGAACCTCGATAGCAATTAGCACTGACGACAAAGCACTTGCGGGATATCCACCATCTTCGTAATCTTCCAGTGCGTCTTTGCGGCTAGCTTCACTAACCAGCGAGAGAATCTTGTCGGCTACCGCGTCAAATGCTTCGTACTCGATTTCATTGTCAACGGGGAGAACTCGGCTAGGGTCGATGTACGTCACCTTCATCGGCATAACATCATCTAGTGCCATACGATTTTCCCTCCCTTTCTTACCTCGGATGTGCCGCTACCTGGAGATTTTAGCGGGTAACCAAACTCCGTACGGCACATTTTATAAAAGGTATTATCCGGCCCATACTGCAGCATTTTCACGGCTATTTTCATTAACGACTACTCATTTGGTCATCTTGACTGCACGAGATATGAACTCATCAATCTCTGGTGAATCTTGGTGTGTCTTCTTAATGCATTTTCCTCCAGCAGTTAATAAATAAGCTGGACTACCTTCAGGCTCGCCTTCAGCAGCACCAATCATCCACGAGCCATTAGAGAAATATGCATAATCGGCAATCTGATCCACACTTTTCCCGCATGAGCTGCAACAACTGCACGCAACTCTCCGATATCTCTAATCACGCTTCCGCCTCAGCAACCATTTTTGGTGATTTCAGTAGTCAGCAAAGTTCATATCTCACAATTACGTACCACCACTCAGCCACACTCAGAAACTACAGGTTATCCACCGCGTACTGAGCTTCCTCCGGGGTAAACTGCTCGCCATATTCCGACGTCAGCTGATCGTAAATCGCATCCGGGGACATTGCCATCGAATCCTGGTAAGAGCGCGCCTTTTCCAGTGCATTCTTATTCCAGTCCACTTCAAGGTTGTCCATTGCATACTGGGCAGCCTCCGGCGAGAACTTCTCGCCATACTCCGAGGTCAGCTGGTCATAGATGCCGGCCTTGGACATGTGCATCAAATCCGAGTAACTCTTGGCCTTGCGGAGAGCATTCTTGTACTCGGTCGGAACCTTCTCTTCCTGCTTTTCCTGTTTTTCCTGCTCCTCCGCCTGGCCCTGCTGCTCCTCTACAGCCGCCTCAGGATTCTCAGCGATATCGGCATTCTCAACAGAGCCAGAATCAGCCGCAACTGCAGTATCCGAACCAAAGAGAGCCGCAGCTTCAGAATCGGCACTCGAATCGGCATCGCCGCCACCAGTCAAGCTGGCCGCCACGGCTAGGACCACGACAGCACCCGCGGCGATACCACCCCACTTGAAGCAGCCACCCTTCTTCTTTTCTTTCGGAGCCGGAGGCACCTGCCCAGCCGCCGACGAACCCTGAGCGTAGGGCTGCTGGCCGAGCGGATCCTGCGGGTTGTGCTGGTAGGACTGCTGCCCCAGCGAAGCCTGCGGATTCTGGGAGTCATACGGATTCTGGGAACCATATGACCCCTCGGGGCCATACGAGTTCTGTGGGCCCTGCGGGTTCTGAGGGAAAGTGGAATCGGACATCGTAAGAAGCCTCCTACGTAGAAGTTGCAATAAACGAACAGCTCTCTGTCGTCAGTTGGAACTATCTCAGCAACCCCGGATCCGATTCTCCGCACTACAAAAACATTTTCGATTCACGAACTATACGCCCCCGCTGAAGGTAAGAAAAACCAGGCCCTACCCCGCCAAACAGGGATCAGACCTGGCTAAACTCTCGACAAACTAGCTTTCAACCTTGGCCAGTGCTTGCTCGATGTCGGCAATAATATCGTCAACGTTTTCCAAACCAATGGACAGTCGGACAAGACCCGGGGTGATTCCCACCGCCGGCAGCTGCTCATCCGGAACCTGGCGGTGCGTGGTGGAAGCCGGGTGCAGCACGCAGGAACGAGAGTCGGCCACGTGCACCTGACGGGTCACCAGTTTCAGCGCATCCATGAAGGTCGTACCAGCTTCACGGCCACCCTTGAGATCAATCGTGACCACACCGGAAGCTCCGTCGAGGTACTTCTGAGCAAGCTCGTAGTATGGAGAAGATTTCAGGCCGGGGTAACGAACGTCGTTAAGCAAATCCGTGCGCGATTCGAGGTATTCGGCGACCTTCAGTGCGTTCTCGCAGTGACGACGCATGCGGACGTCGAGACTTTCGAGCGACTGGTTCAGCATGAAGGCAGAGTGAGCAGCTGGGTATGCACCGAAGTCGCGCTGTAGCTGCATGCGCGCCTTAATGACGAACGGCGCGACGGCGTAGTCCTTGGTGTAGATAACGCCGTGGTAGGACTCGTCGGGCTCGGTAAAGTCGGGGAACTTGCCGTTGGTGAAGTCGAACTTGCCAGAGTCGACGATGACGCCGCCAACCTGGATTGCGTGGCCGTCCATGTACTTAGAAGTGGAGTGGACGACGATGTCTGCGCCGTGCTCGATGGGCTTACACAGGATTGGGGTGGCGAAGGTACTGTCGACGATCAGCGGTACCCCCTGGCCGTGGGCGATGCGGGCGAACTTCTCGACATCGAGCACGCTCATCGCCGGGTTGGCAATAATTTCACCAAATAGCGCCTTGGTGTTCGGCTTGAATGCTGCGGCGATTTCCTCCTCGGAGGCATTCTGATCGACGAAGATTGCCTCGATACCGAAGCGTTTCAGCGTGGTAGCGAAGAGGTTGGAGGTACCGCCGTAAATCTCAGACGAGGTGACAAACGAGTCGCCCGCGGAGCAAAGGTTCATGATTGCGAGTGCAGTTGCCGCCTGGCCGGAGGTAGTAGCCATTGCTGCGGCGCCGCCCTCAAGGTCGGCGATTTTCTCTTCGACGGCCATAACCGTTGGATTGGCGAAGCGGGAGTAAATCAGTGCGTGAGTTGGCTCGTCGAAGACCGCAGCGATGTCGTCGGAAGAGTCGAACGTGTAGGTCGTCGACTGAATGATCGGCACCTGACGTGGGTCTTTATTACCTGGAACGTAGCCGGAGTGGATGAGCTTGGTCTGATCTTGCATGGGACGAAATGGACCTTTCAATCGATTGAATTCTGATTATAGGGCGCGAAGTGGCGCAATTTGAGCTTCAGCAGAAAGGTTCCGCCCCCGCTCCCCAACCGCCGGTTTTATTTTCCACCCCACCGTCCATATAATGAGATACCAATCCCGTATAGCAAGACTGGATTAGTTTTTACGCACACCACTACGTATCACCTGCCAGGCTTTGCTCCCGGCTTTGCGCGCTGCCCACCAGCAGCTCTCGCCGCGGTCGAGTTTTCTCAAAGTACAAAGTACTCAGTACTCAACACGGTACTCAGTACTCAACACGTTTTGGACTGTCATCATGCCTGCTGCGAATTCTTCCTCTAGCTCCTCCGACCACACTGCGAACGCGAACTCCGCTAAGACGCCGCTTCACGCAGTACCGGAGGACACCGCCCCCACCGATCCGTCGACCATCACTGATGCGGAGATCTTTGAGGCACACCGCGGAGGTAAACTCCGCTCGCACTCGACCATGAAGCTCGAGACGATTCGCGACCTCTCCATCGGCTATACCCCAGGTGTCGCCCGCGTCTGTGAGGCCATCCACGAAGATCCGGCCCTGGCCCGCACCTACACCTGGACCGGTCAGAACGTCGCGGTAATCTCCGACGGCACCGCAGTGCTTGGCCTCGGCGACATCGGCCCCAAGGCTGCACTGCCAGTTATGGAAGGAAAGGCCCAGCTCTTCGAGCAGTTCGCCGGTATCTCCGCAGTGCCAATCGTCCTGGATACCCTCGACACGGAGGAAATCATCCAGACGGTCAAGGCGCTGGCACCGTCGTTTGGCGGTGTGAACCTCGAAGACATCTCCGCGCCCCGCTGCTTCGAGATTGAGCAGCGTCTCGACCAAGAGCTCGACATCCCGATCTTCCACGATGACCAGCACGGCACTGCCATCGTCATCGCCGCCGGCCTAATCAACGCCTGCAAGCTGACAGGCCGCAGCTTCCAGGATCTCCGCGTGGTCATCTCCGGCGCTGGTGCCGCTGGTGTCGCTGCGACGAAGATGCTGCTGTCCGCTGGCGTGTCCGACATCGTTGTCGTCGATTCGCGCGGCATCATCCACCCGGACCGCGAGCCGCTGAGCGACATCAAGCAGTGGGTCGCCGGCATGACCAACCCCCGCGGCATCACCGGCTCGATCAACGATGCGCTTGTCGACGCTAACGTTTTCATCGGCGTCTCTGCCGGCCGTATCGGCGAGGATGCGATTAGCCAGATGGCCGCTGACCCGATTCTGTTCTCGCTGGCCAACCCGATTCCGGAAATTCCGATGGAAATCGCTCGCAAGTACGGCGCAGTGGTCGCCACCGGCCGCTCGGATCATCCGAACCAGATTAATAATGTGCTGGCCTTCCCGGGTCTGTTCCGTGGTGCACTGGAGGCAGGCGCCAAGCGCGTCACCGAGACCATGAAGCTGGCCGCCACCCAAGCCATTGCAAGTGTCGGCGTCGAAGACCTGAGTGCCGACCGCATTATCCCGTCGGCGCTGGATCCGCGCGTCATGCCGGCTGTGGCGAAGGCTGTCCGCGATGCCGCACTGAGTGACCCGGCATCCGGCGCGGCCGGTCCGCTCGACGTCACCGGCTCTGGGTTTGCTGCAGCTGAATAGGGGTACCGGAATTTAAGGAATTACTGAGCCTGGGTAACATATTCAGATATGAAAAGACCCATCGCATTGGCGGCTGCCACGCTGACTGCGACCTTGTTCTTAGGGCTTACAGGCTGCGTCACCAATGACGAAAGCGGTAACCCCGAGGGCTGGTCGGAGATCAAACCGGCAGCGGTCCCCGAACTGGCGAAGCAGGTCCCGGCAGATCTTCGTAAACGCGAAGTGTTACGCATCGGCACCAACCCCACCTTCGCCCCGGCAGAGTTTAAGGATTCCGCCGGAAACATCATCGGCTTCGACATTGATCTCATGCGGGCTATTGCCAGCGTCCTGGATCTACGACTGGAAATCCAGGAACAGGATTTCGCGCTGATTCTGCCAGCACTGTCGGCCGGCGCAGTTGATGTCGGCGCCTCCGGCTTCACCTCGAACGAGGAGCGCCGCAAGACCTACGACTTCGTCGACTACCTGGATACCGGCCTGCAGTGGGCACGTCGCCCAGGCAGCGACGCCAGCTCTGATAACTACTGCGGTAAGACTGTTGCCGTTCAGCGCAATACTGTCGCGGATATGGACGACCTGCCGGTAAAGAACCAGGACTGCCTGGATCGCGGTTTGCCGCCAATCGATAAGTTGGCCTACCAGGACGCCGGCACTGCCGCTACCACTGTGGTGCTGGGCCGTGCGGATGCATTGGCCGCCGACTCCCCAGTCAGTGCCTACGCAGTCAACCGCTCTGAAGGCAAGCTGGAGCTCGCTGGCGACATTTACGACAGTGCCCCATTCGGATTCGCCATTCCGAAGGATTCGGAACTCGGCCCGCTCCTGCAGGAGGCACTGCAGTACCTCATTGACAACGGCCAGTACAAGGAAATCCTGACCACATGGGGTTTGGAAGACGGTGCTTTGGAACGCGCCACAATTAACGGAGAGGAACTTTAAGTGAGCGACTCATCTGCGTCTGGCGCCCGCTACGAGGCCACACAGGCGGAACTCAACGAAGAAATTAAGGCAAAACCACTGCCGCACCCGGGTCGCTGGATCACCGCAGCTGTCCTGTTGCTGCTCTTCCTGTGGTTCGTCATCAGTGCCGCCCGCAACGAGGCCTACCACTGGGATGTCTACTTCCAGTACCTGTTCGACACGCGAATTGCCGCTGCCGCTGGCTGGACCATTGCACTGACTGTCCTAGCCATGCTTATCGGCATCATCGGCGGTGCTATCATCGCCGTGCTCCGCATGTCAGAAAACCCTGTGCTGTCCACCGTTGCTTGGATTTATCTGTGGGTCTTCCGAGGAACTCCGGTCTACGTGCAGCTGGTCTTCTGGGGTCTACTCGGCACCATCTATTCAACAATTAACCTGGGCGTGACCGAGGTCGATCTCAGCACCATCCTCTCCAACACCTTCGTGTTGGCATTCGTCGGTCTCGGACTGAACGAGTCCGCGTACATGGCTGAAATTGTCCGTGCCGGCATTCAGGCTGTCCCAGAGGGCCAGACCGAGGCATCGAAGGCACTGGGCATGAGCTGGTGGCAGACCGTCCGCCGCACCATCCTGCCGCAGGCCATGCGCATCATCATCCCGCCGACGGGCAACGAGTTCATTTCCCTGCTAAAGACCACTTCCCTGGTCATCGCGGTGCCATTCTCGCTGGAGCTCTACGGCCGCTCCACGGACATCGCCAACGCGCTGTTCCTACCGGTGCCGATGCTGCTCGTCGCTGCCACATGGTACTTGGTCATCACTTCGATTCTGATGGTCGGCCAGTTCTACCTTGAGCGCTACTTCGCCCGCGGCGCCACACGTCAGCTCACCGCCCGTCAGCTGGCCGCGCTTGCCGACGCCGAAGGTGTGCCGCTTGCAAATGCTCGTGTTGTCGATAAGGACGAAGAGCACTTCTACCGAGAGGATCCGCAGTAAATGACTACCAAAGATTTGATGGTTGAGGCGCGAAAGGTTCGTAAGAACTTCGGTCGTCTCGAGGTCCTCAAGGGCATCGACCTGGAAGTTCCACGCGGTACGGTCACCTGCCTCATCGGCCCTTCTGGTTCCGGTAAGTCCACGCTGCTGCGCTGCATCAACCACCTAGAGAAGGTCAATGCCGGTCGCCTCTATGTCGACGGTTCCCTGATTGGCTACCGTGAGAAAAACGGCAGCCTCTACGAAATCTCCGCCGCAGAAGCTGCGCGCCAGCGTCGCGATATCGGCATGGTGTTCCAGAACTTCAACCTGTTTCCGCACCGTACAGTGCTGGGGAATATTACCGAGGCACCAGTGCTGGTAAAAGGTGTCTCTCAGGAACAGGCTGAAAAGCGTGCCATGGAGCTGCTGGAGACTGTTGGGCTGGCACACAAGGCCGATGCCTACCCTGTCCAGCTCTCAGGTGGTCAGCAGCAGCGTGTTGCCATTGCTCGCGCACTGGCCATGGAGCCGAAACTGATGCTCTTCGACGAGCCGACTTCCGCTCTCGACCCGGAGCTCGTAGGTGAAGTTCTCAACGTCATGCGTGGTTTGGCCGATAAGGGTATGACCATGATCGTCGTAACGCACGAGATGGGCTTTGCCCGCGAAGTCGCCGACCAGGTCGTGTTCATGGCTGACGGCGTGGTCGTGGAAAAGGGCACCCCAGATGAGGTGCTGGGTAACCCGAAGCACGAGCGCACCCGCAACTTCCTGTCATCCCTGTTGAAGTAAGAGCCGTGGAAGTAAGAGCAAGGAAAGGCTGGCGGGTCAAACAGCAAGCCTAGCCACCAAAAGTTGCGGAGATACCGCGAATCAGGGTTACCGCCGCGCCAGTGGTAGCCAGGATGACCGCGAGCTTTCGCGCCTGCATAATGGGCACTCGCCGAGAAATGCGAGTGCCCAAAAATATACCCACAATCATGGCAATCAGGCACAGCGGCCAGAGCATAACCGGTGTGGTGGCGAAGACAGAGACGTCAGCGCTGAGCTCCTTGAACGCCAAAGACAGCGCACCGGAGACAAAGAAAAGCGGCTGCAGCGTGGCTGCAAAAGTCTGCGCCGGCCAACGAGATGCCTGTGCATAGACGGTGATAGCAGGGCCGGCAATGCCGGCCAGGGTATTCATAAAGCCTCCGGCCACGCCTGAGGCGACGGCGTACTGTGGGCCGTCGACACGCATGCGCTGCGGCATGAAAGAGGTCACCAGCAGCGCGAGCAACACTAGCCCACCGACCAAGACCTGGAGTGGCCCACTCGGAGTGTTGTGGACCACCCAAGCGCCTGGCAGCGCGCCTAAGGCCATCACCGGACCGATCAGCCAGAATTTCTTCCAGTCGACGTTTTCCCGCACCGAGATGGTCTGCATGACCGCATTGACGGTGGCGAGCACGTTGATAATCAAAATACCTGCTACGGGACCTGCAATCAGTGAGAGAACCGGGCCTCCCAGCAGGCCGAGTCCCATGCCGGCTATTCGCTGCATCAGTGCCCCGATGAAAATCGTTGCCACGATAAAGACAAAAGCCCACACTGATAACTCCATGGGAGGGAGTTTACAGCGTGGACTTTTCGCCTACTCGACAGGCGGGGTCTCCGGGGATCCGTCGTAAAGCGGAATCTTTAGCGGACTAGATGACGCCCTGAGCCAGCATTGCGTTAGCGACCTTTTTGAAACCTGCGATGTTGGCACCGAGCACGTAGTTGCCGTCGTGATCGTACTCAGCTGCGGTGGTCTCGCAGTTCTTGAAGATGTTGGTCATGATGCGCTTCAGGCGCTCATCGGTGTAGGAGAAGGACCAGGAATCGCGGGTCGCGTTCTGCTGCATCTCCAGTGCGGAGGTAGCAACACCACCGGCGTTAGCGGCCTTGCCCGGCGCAAAGTGGACACCGTTGGCCTGGAACACATCGATAGCCTCCGGGGTGGACGGCATGTTTGCGCCCTCGGCGACGAAACGGCAGCCGTTGTCGACCAGCAATTTAGCGGACTCACCACTCAGCTCATTCTGAGTTGCACACGGCAGTGCGACATCGGCCTTGAGCTCCCAGATGTTGCCGGCCTCGTGGAACTCAGCGCCCTCAGCCTCAGCGACATACTCGGAGACGCGAGCGCGACGAACTTCCTTGATTTCCTGCAGCAGCTCGACATCGACGCCGTTCGGGGTGGAGACGTAACCGGAGGAGTCAGAGAAACCGACGACGGTAGCGCCGAGCTCCTGAGCCTTCTTGATGGCGTAGATGGCGACGTTACCGGAACCGGAGACGATAACCTTGGCGCCGCTGATGTCGGCACCGTTGGCCTTCATCATCTCTTCAGTGAAGTAGACACAGCCGTAACCCGTGGCTTCGGTGCGCACCAGGGAACCTCCCCAGGTCAGGCCCTTACCGGTGAGAACGCCCGACTCGTGCTGGTTAGCCATACGACGGTACTGACCGAACAGGTAGCCGATCTCGCGGCCGCCGACGCCGATGTCACCGGCTGGGACATCGCGGTACTC
>NZ_CAMQAZ010000041.1 GCF_946998835.1 uncultured Corynebacterium sp.
CCGGGTGAGCCGACCGATAAGCCGGACAAGCCGGGTGAGCCGACTGACAAGCCGGACAAGCCGGGTGAGCCGACTGACAAGCCGGACAAGCCAGGTGAGCCGAGCGAGCCGACTGACAAGCCGGGTGAGCCGACCGATAAGCCGGATAAGCCGGGTGAGCCGACCGATAAGCCGGACAAGCCGAGCGAGCCGACCGATAAGCCGGATAAGCCGGGTGAGCCGACTGACAAGCCGGACAAGCCAGGTGAGCCGACTGATCCGAGCGAGACTCCGAGCTCTGGTCACCGCACTTCCGGTGGCAGCAGCTCCGGCCACAGCTCTACGGGCGGTAGCTCTTCGGGCCACAGCTCTTCCGGTGGCAGTAGCTCCGGCCACAGCTCTGCAGGTGGAAGCAGCAGCACCTCTGGCAGCTCCTCTTCCACGAGCGGGTCTTCTCTGGCCCGTACAGGAGCTAAGGTAACGGGCACGCTAGGAATTGCCGCAATGCTATTGCTGGCTGGCGCAGTTCTGGTAGCCGCGGCTAAGCGTCGCTCCCAGCAGGAAAACTAGTGATAAAAAGGCTTTCGAGCCGAATGGCTAGCTTCCAATAGGAGATAGCGGGAATGCAGGAGGAATCCTGTATTCCCGCTATTTTTCATTCAACTCACCGGAATGGCACCCGCATGTGGTAACAGGGCGCTGGTGTGCTTTCCAGATGACTCGAAACCCCAACTGCTGCAGCTCTACAACCCGGGGTTGCGTAGAAAACCTGACAAACCGAAAACTGACAAGCCAAAAAATTACGAGCAGCACATGTGAATACGGGCTGCAAATGTGAAACTGTGTGAGTTTATAGCACTTTCATGCCATTTTTCTGGCCATTTTTGTCATAAACGCGGTCAGTAACCCGTATTGGCCCGCTGCCGCCGAACATAAACGCAGTCACTAACTCGCATTGGGGGCTATGTAGGGCTAAGTAGGGGTAAGCAGCAAAAGGTGCCCGCCACTTGTGGCCACGCTATTCACCTATCGGTGCACGGGAGCCTGTCCATCAGTGAGTAGTTCATCGATAGGAGCGAAGGCAAAGACCGGAGACAAACAAAAACGCCGCCCAGGGGAAACCTTTAGCAGTTTCCATGGGCGGCGTCGCTATGTTCGTCGTAAAGCGAATGAGGCGTTAAGCCGTGACTAGCTTTACTCGTAGGTACCGCGGAGGTCCTTGTAGTCCTCATCGTGCCAGTCGACGTTGGCCTGGTCCTTGGTGGTGACACCGACGTCAGGCTGCTGCGGGACCTTCGCAATGATGTTGCGGCGGGCGCGGCCGGCGCGGAGCTGGCTTTCGATGCGCTCGGCAAGGTTGGCCAGACCGAAGTTGATGGCGATGAGGATGATTGCCACGACGACCAGCGATGGAATCATGGCGCCGTAGTACTCGCCAAGCTGGCGGCCGGAGCGGACAACCTCGACGTAGCCGATCATGTAGCCCAGTGCGGAGTCCTTCAGCGCGATAACCATCTGCGAGATGATCGCCGGCAACATGGCGGCGACTGCCTGCGGCAGCAAAATAGTGATCATCGTCTGGCGGTGGGAGAGACCCAACGCGATGGCGGCCTCTCGCTGGCCCTTCGGCAACGATTCGATGCCGGAGCGCAGAGTCTCACCAATCACAGAGCCGTTGTACATGGTCAGGCCAAACACGACGGCGGCGAAACCGAGGTAGTTCGACGGGAACAGCTGCCAGATAGCGAACACCGAGTAGGCGAACAACATGAGCACCAGCACCGGGATGGCGCGGAAGAACTCGACAATCACCGAGCACAGCCAGCGCACCGGTGCAACCGGGCTCAGCCTGCCGACGCCCAGGAGAGCGCCAATTACCAGCGCCAGAATAATAGAGACCACAGCCGCGATAATGGTGCTGACCAGGCCGGGCAGGATGTAGGTGGTCCAGGTGGTGGATTCGAGGAAGAACGACCACTTATTGGCTTCGAACTGGCCCTTGTCGGCCAGCGTCATTCCCATCCACGCCAGGAGCGCAACCGCGATGGCGGCTACAACCCAGGTGAGGGTTCGGTTGAAGCGCTGAGCCTTGGGGCCCGGCGCATCGTAAAGAACTGTTGCGCGAGTAGCCATTAGCGCTTCACCGCCCATCGCTTGCCTGCCCAGCCGAAGAACAGGCCGGTCGGCAGAGTCAGAATAATAAAGCCGACAGCGATAATGCCGAAGATAATCAGAATATCGCTGGCGTAGTTTTCAGTCATGGTCTTCATCAACAGCGATGCTTCAGCCACACCAATCACCGAAGCAATCGTGGTGTTCTTCGTCAGCGCGATCAGAGTATTGCCGAGCGGCACGATAGCGCCGCGGAATGCCTGCGGGAAGATGATGTAGCGGAAGCTCTGGCCAAAGCTAAGTCCCAGTGAACGGGCGGCCTCGGCCTGTCCGAACGGCACAGTATTGATACCGGCGCGCAGGGACTCCGCTACGAAACACGAGGTGTAGGCAACAAAGGCTAGCACCGCGAGCCGGAAATTCTGCTTGACAATGAAGGAGTCATTCTCCGCAGCCAGCAGCAGGCCCAAGTTGTAGTAGAGGCCCATCGAGGCCAACAGCACAATCAATGTCAGCGGCGTATTGCGGACAATATTGATGTACCAGGTCGACAGGGTACGCAGGATTCCCACGGGGCTCACACGCATAGCGGTGAGAAGTGTGCCAAAAATCAGGGAACCAATTGCCGAGGCGACCGTCAGTTTGATGGTCACCCAGAAAGCCGGAAGCAGCTCCGGTCCCATTTCACTCCATAGTTCTGGATTCATTGTTTTCTCGCACCCCTTCCTACTTCTTCTCTACAAACGACAAATCGCCGATTGCCGGCTTTTCGTCGAGCTCGAACTTGTCGCCCAGGTGCTTCTGAACAATCTTCTGCAGTTCGCCGCTGTCGTACAGCGACTCCAGTGCCTCATTGATGGCCTCGCGGCTCGCATCATCGCCCTTGGGCAGGCCGATGCCGTAGTACTCGTTGGTCCAGTAGGAACCATCGGGGTTGCGCAGCTCGACCACGCGGAAGTCATCGCCGAAGCGTTCCTTGTAGCGCTGGGCGAAGCCGGCGAGGATGGTCGCATCGGTGGTCAGGGCATCGACGACACCCTGCTTCACACCTTCGGCGCATGCGGCGTAGGTATCGAACTCCTGCAGCTGTACCTCCGGCAGAGCGTCCTTGACCTTCTGCGCTGGGGTGGAACCGGAAACAGAACACAGGCGGGTGCCCGGGGCGACGTCGTCAAGCCCCTGGATGCCCTCGGACCCGCGCACCAACAGTGCCTGGTGCGTGACCAGGTACGGGCCGGCGAAGTCGACGGCAGCCAGGCGGCCAGCGTTGATGGAGTAGGTGGCGGCAATCATGTTGACCTCGCCGTTGTTAATCAGCGTCTCGCGCTGAGCGGACGGGGTCTCGCGCCACTCCATCTCGGGCACATCCCAACCGTTCTTGTTGGCGATGTACTCGATGACGTAGCGGGAGACATCGGTGTCCACGCCCGCGAACTCGCGGTCCGGGGTGCGCTCACCGAGGCCCGGCTGGTCAAACTTCGTGCCCAGCGTCACGTGTCCGGCCTCAATATCGGCCAGAAGGTCACGGGGTCCGCCGCTGCCACAGGCCGCGAGGCTCACCGTCGTGGCAACAGTTACGACAGCCGCCGCAACTCGCTTGCCGACGACACCTCGGCGGCCCCGGTTGCGACCACGCCCCTGGCCTCCTTGAAATAGTGAAAACTTCATGATGACCAGCCCCGCCTAGTGCCCGACGATCTTGGCCAAGAAATCCTTGGCACGATCGCTCTGTGGATTGGTGAAGAAGGTCTCCGGGTCGGTGTCTTCGACAATCACGCCGTCGGCCATGAACAGGATGCGGTCAGCTACGCGGCGAGCGAAGCTCATCTCGTGAGTGACGCAAACCATGGTCATGCCGCCCTTGGCAAGGTCGGTCATGACATCGAGGACCTCGTTGATCATTTCCGGGTCGAGCGCGGAGGTGGGCTCGTCGAAAAGCATGACCTTCGGGTCCATGGCCAGGGCGCGGGCGATGGCGACGCGCTGCTGCTGACCGCCCGAGAGCTGTGCCGGGTACTTGTCAGCCTGTTCCGCAATGCCGACACGAGCGAGCAGCTTGTCCGCACGCTCGCGCGCCTCGGCCTTAGATAGCTTGCGGACCTTCAGCGGTGCCAGCGTGACATTGTCGCGAATGGTCATGTGGCTGAAGAGGTTGAACTGCTGGAAGACCATGCCGACCTCCGCGCGCAGGCGGGTGAGCTCCTTGCCCTCTTCAGGCAGAAGCTTGCCGTTGATGCGGATTTCGCCGCTGTCGATGGTTTCCAGGCGGTTGATGGTTCGGCACAGTGTGGACTTACCGGAGCCGGAGGGGCCGAGGATAACTACGACCTGACCAGCTGGGATTTCCAGGTTGATATCACGCAAAGCGTGGTAGTCGCCGTAGTACTTGTTCACCCCGGCAATCGAAATCATGCTCTGTGGTGTGGATGATTCAGTCATGGGGAAAAGTATAGGTGACGCACTGCACATAACTGTTATCGGTGTTTCTTTCGCGACAGCTAGCGGTGATGGTGGCCTCTCCGCCGAGGGGCTAAACGCCACCTAGTTCTGAATATCTACGTGGTGGCGGCGCGCGGCAGGCTTACGGCCATGCACGAACCAGTAGAAAACGGCCGCGAGAACCACCACAACCGCCAGGCCTGCATACATTGTGTCGAAGCCCATCGTGGCGGCTACCGAACCCAGCACGATCGGGCCGAGGCCGATGCCCGCGTCGACAAGCAACAGCAGCGTCGAGATGCCCGTACCCAACTTGTGCGCCGGCGCCAGGTGCACGGAGATCGTTTGGCAGGCAGGCATCAGTGTGCCGTAGCCCAGACCGCAGAGGGCACCAGCGGCGATGACGTGCCAGTCAGCGGTGGCGAGGGAGAGAACCAGCAGCGAGATGGTGAAGCACACCAGGCCAATGGCAATCACCGGGTTGTCGCCGCGGCGATCCTGCAGGCGCCCCAGGAAGAAGCGCGCCGCCATCATCGCAACCGCGTAGGCGATGAAAAAGAAGCTGGCCCCCTTAGCAAGACCACCCAGCTGCGAGTATCGGTTCAGGAAGGTAATCACACCCGCGTACGCTAGGCCGATGAGCAGCATGAAAAGTCCAATCGGCACAACGCTCGGCGTCATGATATCGCGGAAGGAAAACGCGCGCTTCGTCCCGCTTGCCGACGTCTCCTCAGTGGCCCCGTCTGTTGCGTCGGTGGCCTCGGCGGTTGTATCGGTGGCCTTGGCGGGGTGGGGAAGCGCGAGCGCCAGCAGCAGTCCCACAACGGACAAGCCGAGAGCGGTGGCAAAGAGGATGCTGTAGCCAACCGAGCCGATCAGTGCCAAGCCGAGAGCCGGGCCAATGGCCGTGGCCAGAGTAGTGCCGAGTGAGATGTAGCCGGTCCCCTCCGCGCGGCGCGAAGCCGGGATGGCGGTCTGTGCGGCGGCCATTACCGCAGTGGAGGCGAAAGCGTAAGTCAGGCCGTGGATGATGCGGATTGTAATCAGAATCGGCAGCGATGCCGCCCAGATATAGGCAGCACAGGCCGCGACAATGACGGCCAGTGAGCCCAGCATGATTTTGCGACCACCGAAGGTGTCCACCAAGTAGCCGGAGAAGAGGCGGGCGATGGTGGCACCGACAACGAAGGAGCTGGCGGCGAAACCGCCGGCGGCATCGGAGGCGGAGAAACGCTCAACGGCATAGAGAGCCATCACCGTAATCGAGAGGTAGAACACCATATACATGCTGAAATTAATCAGCCAACTGATGATGAACGCGGGGGAGAAGAGCTTGTCTTGTCCACGCTGCTGGTCCAGTTCGCGTGCTGTTTTCCTGTTCTGCGTGGTCGTGTGCGTGGTCATGCTGAAGGTGTGGTCTCTTTTCTCGTTTGTATTATGCAAAAATGCAGTTAGAAGTCGAATCCTAACAATAGATTTGTATTGTGCAAAAGGAATTGGGAAAGCTTCACCCCATCTGCGGCCCGCTAGAATGGGGTCGATAAGAAGACAGAGACATCTCACGGGCTCGATAAGGGCCGAAGTGAATGCCCAAACAAGGCGCCGACAAAAGGACTGACTGCCACCGTGCGAAACGACGACCTGGCCGCGCTCGTTTACGAAAACATGCTGCTAACCCGAGTGAGCTCCAGCGGTTACCGGCCACATCGCAGAGATATCCTGTTAGACCGCTCCGCCGCAGCCCTATTGGCACGACTGGAAGCGCAACCAGATATGACGGTCGCAGAGCTTTCCGACGCGCTGGGGTTGGACATCTCCACGGTGCACCGCCAGCTGGCCGCCGCGATCCGACAGGGATTTATCGCGAAGGGGTCCGCGCCGTCGTCAAGCGCAAAAGTGCACAGCGCGACCGATAAGGGGCTGGAGCTGCTGCACCGGGAGATCGAGGCCCGCAAAGAAACCGTCAATGACATCACAAGCGACTGGGAAGACGGGGAACTCGCGGAGTTCGTGCGACTAATGCGCAAATTCAACGAAGGTGTGGAAGAAATGCGTGGTCAACCATGGCCTAGATAACCGCGGACGCCGTGGTCATGGAATACTTGAGGGCGTGGCTGAGAAAAAGAAGATCGCAAACGTCCTAGCTAACCGATACGCCTCCGCAACTCTGGCGGAGTTGTGGAGCCCTGAGTACAAGATCATCCTCGAGCGCAAGCTCTGGATTGCCGTTCTGAAGGCTCAGGTCGCCCGCGGAATTGAGGTTCCGGAGGGCACGATTGAGGCGTATGAGAAGGTCATCGGCCAGGTTGACCTCGACTCCATTGCCGCCCGTGAGCGTATTACTCGCCACGATGTGAAGGCCCGGATTGAAGAGTTCTGCGACCTGGCTGGCACCGAGCACATTCACAAGGGCATGACCTCGCGTGACCTGACCGAAAATGTCGAACAGCTGCAGGTTCTGCAGTCGCTGAAGGTCGTGCGCGACAAGGCCGTCGCTGTTGCCGCCCGCACTGCGGAGAAGGCCTCCGAGTACCAGTCGCTGGTCATGGCAGGTCGCTCCCACAACGTCGCTGCGCAGGCAACGACTCTGGGGAAGCGCTTCGCCTCCGCGGCGGACGAGATGCTGCTGGGCATCGAGCGCGTAGAGGACCTGATTTCCCGCTACCCGCTGCGCGGCATCAAGGGCCCGATGGGTACTGCCCAGGACATGCTGGATCTCCTCGACGGTGACGAGGCCGCGCTGGCCTCCCTGGAAAACGAAATCGCAGAAGGCCTCGGCTTCGACCGTGTCTTTGACTCGGTGGGTCAGGTCTACCCGCGCACCCTCGACTTCGACGCGCTGTCTGCGCTGGTTGAGCTCGGCGCAGGCCCGGCGTCGCTGGCCACCACCATCCGCTTGATGGCAGGCAACGAGACCGTCACTGAGGGCTTCAAGGAAGGTCAGGTCGGCTCTTCCGCAATGCCGCACAAGATGAATGCCCGCTCCTGCGAGCGCGTCCACGGTTTCCAGGTCATCCTGCGCGGTTACATGACCATGCTCTCCGAGTACGCCGGTACTCAGTGGAATGAAGGCGACGTCTCCTGCTCCGTGGTCCGCCGCGTCGCACTGCCGGATGCCTTCTTCGCCATGGACGGCATGTTCGAAACCTTCCTCACCGTCCTATCCGAGTTCGGCGCATTCCCGGCCATGATCGACCGCGAGCTGGAGCGCTACCTGCCGTTCCTCGCATCCACCAAGATCCTGATGGCAGCCGTTCGCGCTGGTATGGGCCGCGAAGAAGCCCACGAGATTATTAAGGAGCACGCCGTCGCCACCGCACTGGATATGCGCGAAAAGGGCGCCGAGCAGAACCTCACCGAACGTCTCGCTGCAGATGAGCGCTTCCCGCTGGATGCCGCAGGGCTTGCCGACGCCCTGGCAAACCGCCACGCGTTCATCGGAGCCGCAGAATCCCAGGTTGACCGCGTTGTTGCACGTGTGCAGGCGGTCGTGGACAAGTACCCAGAGGCCGCAGCCTACAAGCCGGGCGAGATTCTGTAGCTTCGTTTGTCAGCGAAACCGCCGGTGAACAGCCAGATTCGGCGGTACGATGAGCTGTAAGTATCCAAAACCTCTACGCGAAAGGTGCCCGAGGTGACATCGGCTGTTAGGACTTCGCTCTCTCGACCAGGTGCCACGTTGAACGTGCTGCGCTGGGTTCCAGAAACTGACAAGGGCGCGCCCGTCACTCCTAAGGGAGTCGTGCAGATCGTCCACGGCATGGTCGAGTATGCCAACCGCTATGCCAAGTTCGCCGAGTACCTCGTGGCACAAGGCTATGCCGTCGTTGCCCATGACCACCGCGGCCACGGTCTAACCCAAACCGATGCTGGTATTCCGGGGTACTTCGCTGACTACGGTGGCTGGGACCTCATCCTGGAGGATCTCCACGCGGTTCGTCAGTATGTCGACGCGGAATTCCCAGGCACCAAGCACGTTATTCTGGGCCACTCCATGGGCTCGCTGCTAACCCGAAATTACATCGCTAAGTACGGTGAAGGGCTCGACGGTGCCATCATTATGGGCACTGTGCCGTGGCTGGGAGCCAAGGGTGATGCGGGAATGAAGGTGGCAAACTTGCTGGCCAAGGCTCGTCCCACCGCGCCGGGCAAGCTTCTCAACGCCCTCAGCTTTGCGGACTTCAACAAGGGCTTTGAACACCGCACGAAGTTCGATTGGCTGACCCGTGACCAGAAGATCGTCGATGCCTACATCGCAGACGACAAGTGCGGCTTCATTCCCACCAATGCCTTCTTCCGCGACCTTCTCGTCGGCACGCGCTACGCGAATTCGGCCGAAGCCTACGAGAAAGCGCCTGATGAGCTGCCGCTTTTCGTGGTCTCTGGTGCCGTCGACCCGGCGGGCGGCGCTGCCTGCGTGGCCGAGGTCGTGGGCAAGTACCTGAATGCGGGCAAGAAGGACGTGCGTTTCAAGGTCTACCCGGATGGCCGCCACGAGATCCTCAACGAGCTGAATAAGGAAGAGGTCTACGCCGACATTCTGGCGTGGCTGGAAGCCCACTAGGGGTGGTGGGGCGATGCGAGTTACTGACCCCGCTTATAGCAAAAATTGCCCGGAAAATGGCCTGAAAGTGCTATAAACTCGCACAGTTTCACACTTGCAGCCCGCATCAGATGTGTATTCAGATGTGCATTCACATTTCTACCCCGTGATTTTAGGAATCTCTGCACTTCCATTGAGTTTCCATTGCGGGGATGCTTTTGTCATGTAACGTTCCTTTTAAGCTTGAAGAAAAGGAACCGACCACATGATTAGAAGACAATTCTCCGCGGTCGTGCTCATCATCTCCATGCTGTTGACCCTCGCAGGTTCATTCGCAGGAGTCACCGCTGGGCGTGCACAGGCACAAGAAGCCGCGAGCTCTATCCCGCCAACCATGGTGATACTGGATGCCTCAGGGTCAATGCTTGCCGACGATGCAGGTGGCCAAACCCGCATGGAAGCAGCGAAAGACGCAACGAGGAAGTTCGCAGCGACTGTGTCAGAGGACTCCGAAGTGGGGTTCATGGTCTACGGCACCGAGATCGGCAACTCTCCTGAGGAGCGAGAAGCCGGTTGCCAAGACATCACCACCTTGCTCCCAGTAAAGGCCGGGAATGCGGGCAAGATTGCCGACGAGGTAGGTAAGGTCCAAGCCTCCGGACACACTCCGATGGGGCCGGCGCTGCGGAAGGCCGCCGAAGAGCTGCCGGATGAAGGTCAGCGGTCCATTGTGTTGGTCTCTGACGGCGAAGACACCTGTGCTCCGCCACCGGTGTGCGAGGTAGCCAAGGAACTCAAGCAGCAGGGCATTGACCTGGTCATCAACACTGTTGGTTTCCTTGTTGATTCCGCCGCGCGTGCCGAACTGGAGTGCATTGCCGAGGCCACCGGCGGTCAGTATCTGTCCGCTCAGGACTCGGACTCGTTGGCGGATTCCATGAAGACGCTGGCGACCCGCACCGCACGCACTGCGCAGTCCAGTGCGAAAGAGATACTAGGTGGCGACGCCCCTACGAGCGCTACAAAGGTGCCTGCCGACGTGGAAACGTTCTCCACCAAGTTGCGCGAAAAGACACCTGAGTCCGAGCGTAGAATCGGTAATCAGGAGGGCGACGGTGCTGAGTACTTCTCCGTTTCAGTTGCTGAGGGAGAGCGGATTGTGATCAGTGCGGCTACCGTGCCGGGAGCGTCGTCAGGCGCGACTTTGACGGATCTTGATGTTCGTAGTTTCGCGCTCACCATGCACCTGGACGATAACAGTTGCTACCTTGCTAATGATTTCGGTAATGGAGTCATCGACTCCAATGGCCCCTTTTTCGCAGGCCTGATAACCAGGCAGGCCGGGGGAGCCGACGGCGATTGTAAACCGGGGAATATGGTGTTCTCCGTTGCCCGAAAGGGCGGCCCCTTCGAAGGCCAGGACATTCCAGCAGAAGTGACTATTAAGCGCTTCGCCAACGAGAACCTGAAGGATGTGCCGGAGGCATTCCCGTCCGATAAGGAGAGCCTTGACTCTCCGCCCGCGACACCGGAGGCAGACCAGGCCAAGAAGGTCACCCCGGGTTCCTGGTTCGATGACGCCACGGAGCTTACTGCCGACAACATCAGCAGCGTCACTGCAGACATTGTTCCTGGTGAGACGCATGTCTACAAGATCAAGTCCGAGTATGGTCAGCAGCTGCGCGGTGCCGTCAAACTTATTGACGCTCCGGAAGCCGATAAGCTCGCGCAGATTTCCGGCCTGGATATTAAGACGCTGAATTCTGCGCGTCAGCTCTCCGGCAGCGAGGAAAACCGCCCGGTGAACAAGCACCAGATCGGCGACGAGACCACTTTCGGTAACGCGGCGCGGATTAACTACCGCAATCGGATTAGCGAAGATGATGAAAAGTCAGGCGATTACGAGGCCGAAAGAGCGTGGCTGGATGGTGACCAGTACATCGTTGTCTTCTTCAACAACAGCTGGGGCGCTGGCAAGTCCCATGATGTCGCGGATGTTCAAAACGTCCCGGTGACTTACCAGCTGACCACGGAGCTGGTCGGCGAGAAGATTCCTGGCCCAAGCTTTGAGCAGGTCGCACACAAGTCGCCGAGTAGCGAGACCTCGACCAGTAGCCAGCAGGAACCGAAGGCCACCGAAGCGGAGGAGGACGACAGTTCCTTCAACATGATGTGGATTTCTATCGGTGGAGTCCTGCTAGCCGTGGTCGTCGGCGCGGCGATCGCGTTGACCCGCAAGTAACGCTCGACAGCCCAGTACACGCCGTATCCGTCACGCTGGGGTTTAGCTCCTGGATTACCGGGCTTGACGACGGCCCCTGCGGACCCAGCCTCCTTGTCCGCGGGTATCCGGGGCTGCGGGTATCCGTGGCCTGCGTAACCGTGGCTGCATCATCTCAGTGCCCCGCCAGGCTAAGTGCTTGGCGGACACACTTTTGTCTAGCGCCCCGCTATTAACCCAAAAATCACGGGCTGCAAGACTGACAACCAGAAATAACGCAGGCTGCAAATGTGAAACTGTGTGAGTTTATAGCACTTTCAAGGCATTTTTCGGGCCATTTTTGCTATAAGCGGGGTCACTAACTGGGGTAGGTTCAGGCGGTGAATGCATCACCACTTTCGACCAGGAGAAGTAGTGAAGCAAACCCGCCGA
>NZ_CAMQAZ010000042.1 GCF_946998835.1 uncultured Corynebacterium sp.
CTGAGGTAGAGAAAATCAATGCGGGTTGCGTTTTCTGGGTTGGCAGCGTTTTCGTTAGTCAAGAATGCTCAAATCCTTCTTAATATTCATCGGCCACCACGTACGGCGGCTGTGCTTAAGAAATTCCAGATGCATGCTCTCCAGAATCAATCAAATGCCTCGGCGCGGTCTCCTCCCGACAGCCCTGAGGGGCCGCAAGTCAGGCCACACCCTGGTCCACAGGGCGTTTTAGGCTGAAGCGCTAACGCCAATTTCCGAGGGCTATGTTGTTTAACCATACGGAAAAACCACTTCGGTGTACGGCCAAATAGCTATTTTCATGCAATTTCGGGCGTGCCATTCGCGCTTTACGACGGTCACAGCGACACAACGTTTTTGCGTCAATAAGCCAGTCGTAATAACGGCTTCGACATGCACAATTGATTCGTATTGAGAACGATTACCGATGAGTGAATTATCCTCCCTCGCATCAGTGTTTATGAAATTTGTCACATGTCATTAATCTGCGACACATTTCTGGTTCAACGGGCGTGATTGCCTGGCATCCTATCTTCGCAGCATGCCCCATCCACCTTTGGTGGCCGCTCCTCGTGGCCGCTCCTCGTGACTGTCCCTAGCGCCACCCTCGCACTTATGGCCAGTTTTCTGGCACTTATCAATGATTTTCCTTCACTTGTCGACGATTTTTCGTCACCTATCGACGACTTTCCGGCTCTTATGCGCACGGTATTCTCCCCACTCAGTCACTTGTCGATGCACTGTTCGCTTATGGCCACGCTATAGCGCATCGACAAGTGAATATTGCATCGATAAGACCGGGGAGGAGAGTGTGCGACTCTACTCGTACAGGAGGTGTGGCCCTTTTGTGGTGGTGTATGGATTTGTTCAGGGAAGTGGCCCGGAACCGCGCACAAATTCGTGCTCAGATACGCGCGCGTATGCGGGCCCAGGCACCCCGCAGCCAGCATGGCCGCAACGAAAAACCGTCTGGCCACAATGAACTGTGGTCAGACGGTTTTTTGGGGTATTCACTTCAAGGTCGCTGGGTAGCCACTAGGTAGCCACTAGGAGCAGGGGGTATGCTCGCTGGGGCCGTCGTAAAGCGAACGCTTTAGCAGTCGTAGTACATTTCGTATTCCTGCGGAGTCGGACGCAGGCGAACCGGCTCGATCTCGTTTTCGTACTTGAAGTCGATGTAGGTCTGGATGAGGTCCTCGGTGAATACATCGCCTTCGAGTAGGAACTCGTGGTCATTGCGCAGGGCTTCAAGTGCGGCCTCGAGAGAGGTTGGAGCCTGCGGGATGTCTGCGGCCTCCTCTGGTGGGAGCTCGTAGAGGTCCTTGTCGACCGGAGCGTGCGGCTCAATGCGGTTCTTGATGCCGTCCAGGCCGGCCATCATCATGGCGGCGAAGCCCAGGTACGGGTTGCCGGACGGGTCCGGAGCGCGGAACTCGATGCGCTTTGCCTTCGGGTTGGAGCCGGTGATCGGAATACGCACAGCGGCGGAGCGGTTGCGCTGCGAGTAGACCAGGTTGATCGGAGCCTCGAAGCCCTTGACCAGGCGGTGGTAGGAGTTCAGAGTCGGGTTAGTGAAGGCCAGCACTGCGCCTGCGTGGTGCAGGATGCCGCCAATGTACCAGCGAGCGATGTCCGACAGGCCTGCGTAGCCGGCCTCATCGTGGAACAGCGGCTTGCCGTCCTTCCACAGCGACTGGTGCGCGTGCATGCCCGAACCATTGTCGCCAGCCAGTGGCTTCGGCATGAAAGTGACGGACTTGCCCTCTTCCCAAGCGGTGTTCTTGATGATGTACTTAAACGACTGCAGGTCATCTGCAGCATGCAGCATCGTGTTGAACTTGTAGTTGATTTCCTGCTGGCCGCCGGTGCCGACCTCGTGGTGCGCGCGCTCGAGCTCGAAGCCGGCGTTGGCCAGCTTCAGGCACATCTTGTCGCGCAGGTCCTGGTAGTGGTCATACGGAGCAACCGGGAAGTAGCCGCCCTTCAGGCGGGTCTTGTAACCCAGGTTGGTGGAACCGTCCGGGTTCTCGTCCTTGCCTCGGTTCCACCAGCCTTCGACGGAGTCAACTTCGTAGAAGCCGCGGTTGGTGTCGGTCTCGAACTTGACGTTGTCGAAGATGTAAAACTCTGCCTCAGCACCGAAGAAGCAGGTGTCGGCGATGCCGGTAGAGATGAGGTATTCCTCTGCCTTCTTGGCGACGTTGCGCGGGTCGCGGGAGAACGGCTCGAGGGTAAACGGATCGTGGACGAAGAACTTGACGTTGAGGGTCTTCGCCTTGCGGAACGGGTCAATGCGCGCGGTGCTCAGGTCAGGCAGCAGCGCCATGTCGGACTCGTCGATGGAAGTGAAGCCACGAACCGAAGAGCCGTCGAATGCCAGGCCCTCGGTCATCGCGTCCTCGTCGAATGCGGATGCCGGGATGGTGAAGTGCTGTTCGGTGCCGGGAACATCCGTGAAGCGGACATCGACGAACTCGACGCCCTCTTCCTTGATATACGCGACTACTTCCTCGGGAGTTTTGAAGGACATGTGCGGTCTCCTTAGTTGGCCTTGTTTAATACGCAGCAGGGGACTTTTGCACGACATTTCGTACGCCTGCCACGTTGTCAAGGACTGGCCGGTTGACGCTCTTAAGCTTAACGAACCGCGCATTCATTCTGGAATTAGAACGACGATTTTCTGACGTGGCGGGTCGCGGATTCAGCAATACGGAACAGAATACGCAAATAGGGAACTAGCTACCTACTTACGGAAACAGTGCAATATCCTGGGCATTCGCAATACGCCCGCTTTACGACGAGCCTTCGACCCACTTGCCGAAAAATTTTGGAAAAGGCAGTACAGCATCGCCCCCGAATTACCCCCGCATGCGCGGAGTGACTGCTCTAGCCTGTGATTTGATACATCGATTGCTGCATTAGACTATTGACCCATGGAAGAAAAGCACAGTTGGCTCGATGGCCCTCAGATTCCGGGTGAATTCGATAACCCGGACAAACTCTCGGACTATCCCGGCCAGGCACTGGGTCTTGCCCCCGACGGCCCAGGCTCGCAGGCGACGCTGATGCGTCGTGTCGGAGGCATTCTCATTGACTGGGTGATCTCCCTGATGATTGCTGGCGCTTTCTCAACGTTCTTTGGCCCAAGCCAGGAGCAGATTGATCAGTTCGGGGATGCGTTCATCGCCTGGCAGTCGTTCCTTGCGACCTACACGCCAGTTATCTTCCTCATTATCGGCACGGTATCGGTCTGGCTTTTCGCGCGCACTCCGGGCCAGTGGATGATGAAGATGGGCGTCGCCCGTGTGGACAAGCCAGGAGAGCGAGTCGGTTTTGTCCGCGCCTTCTTCCGCAGCTTGCTGACGCTCTTTTTGCTGCCACCGGCAATCACCGACTCGGACATGCGTGGCATGCACGACCGTGCCACCGGCACGGCCGTTATTTTGGGCTAGCCGCAGTTTCGGCTAGCGCTTCAGCAACCGGGGGCGCTGCAACGAACGAGCGCTACAGCACCAATACGACCAGGACCTGGGCGAGAATGATTTTCATGATCATGGCCATCGGATACACCGTTGTGTATCCCATTGCTGGCAACTCGTTCTTGGCCTGGTCGTTGACGTATGAGAGCACTGCCGGGTGAGTCTGTAGGCCTGAGAGGATACCTGCCGTCTGACCGAACGGAATCTTCAGCACTCGGTGGCCGACAATGAGGGTCAGCAGTGCGGAGCTGAACGCGATGATGGCAGCAAGACCCAGAACCGTCAGCGATGCCGGGTCGGACAGTGCAGCCTGGAACCCCTTACCAGCCGTAGTACCAATACCGGCCAGGAATAGAGCCAGGCCCATCGTACGGAAGGCTAGGTTAGCCGAGTAGGGGATAGGCCAGACCAACGGACCAGTGCGGCCGACAGCACCCAAAATCAGCGCCACAACCAGTGGGCCACCTGCGGAGCCCAGGGCGAGCGAGCTGCCACCCGGCAGCGGAATCTTGATGAGACCCACAAGGACACCCAGTGTAAGACCAAGGGTGAGTGGCAACAGGTTGACGTCGGAAAGCCTCTTGTAGGAGTCGCCGAAGAACTTTGTCGCATCCTTGATCTTCTCTGGCGGTGCTACCACGCGGACGCGGTCACCAAGCTCGAGACGCATATTCGGTTCGGCGACGATATCGTGGTCGCCGCGGCGGATACGCGTGATAATCATGCCGTCCATGCGAGTCTGGAGTTCCGCGATGGGGACACCGACCACATCAGGTGCGGAGACGAAAATGCGGCGGAAGTCCAGGCGCCCATCGTGAGTCGGGTCACCCGGCATGAGCTCACCAATGAACTCAGCGGCGCGAGCGATTTCCTCTTCGGTACCGACGACAGAAATGACATCGCCAATCGAGACAGTGTCCCCCGGAGCGGGGATGTAGAGGTGACCCTTGTACTCGATACGCGAGACAGTGATGTCGAGGTTGAACTTCGAGGGCAGGTCAGTGACGGAAGGCAGATCTTCCTTGAGGACCTTGATGTCCCGCGTGTGCAGCGGAAGTGCGGCGACACCTGCGTCAATGGCTTCCTGGTCGTGATCGACGCGGAAGACCTTCGACATGATGCCAATGGAGGCAATCACTGCCAGCACACCAATCGGGTAGGCCAGCGAATAACCAATCACTGGCATATCTCGAGCAGCGGCCAGCTCGCCCTTATCCGAAATCAGGCTTGGCAGGGCATCAACAATCGCGGCCATAGCCGGAGTATTGGTCAGGGCACCTGTAAATGCGCCTGCGCCCTCCACCGGGTCGATAGGCAGAAACTTGATTAGCAGGAACGACTCGACGGTGACGACCGCGAGTACGCCTATGCCAAACAGATTGTGCTTGATGCCCCGCGAGCGTAGCGAGCTGAAGAACTCGGGGCCCGCCTCCAAGCCGATGGTGTAGACGAATAATGCCAGTCCCACGATGTAAATCAACGGGGAGATTTGAATTTCCGGCTCAATCGTCGCCAGGATAAGGCCGACGAACAAAACGGCGGCCACACCGAGCTTGAAGCCGAAGATCTTGATCTGGCCAATTGCCAGGCCAAGAAACAGAATCACTAGAAGCGCTAAGAGTTCATTTTCAGCCAAGAGTTGCACATACCCCATCGTGGCACAACTGTCGGGAATCTTCATTAAGCGTTGTTTCCAGCAAGAATAGAGCTCTTACCCGCAGCCCGCTGATGGCGGGGAATCGCTCCGGCGACGGGGCATTAATTTTGCTTCAAGACCATACCAGCAACTGGGCTTTAGCGCCGCAATATCAACTGGCTTTAGAGTGCAAAAAAGGGGCCCGAAGGCCCCTTTTTACAGTGCAGCTGTGCGCCATGCAGCTGTGCGCCATGCAGATTGCTCTTGGTCGAATGGCTTAAGCCCGAAGGCCCTAGCGACAGCGCCGTAGTAACAGTGCCCTAGCACCAGCACCCTAGCTAAGCCACTAGTGCTTCTTGCCGCGGTTTGCCGCACGACGAGCACGGCGGTTCATACCTGCCTGTGGGTTAGCGCCCTTCGGCATCGGCCCCTTTGGCATGTTGGCGCGCGCGTCACGGATGCGGTCCATCGACTGAATGCGCTCATTCAGCGCATTCGCCTGGTCCTTGTTCAGGTTGCGCGGCAGGCGCATGAGCTCACGCTGCAGCTTCTTCGGCGGCACCTGGCCCTCGTCGCTACCAGCAATCATGTCGTAAATCGGAGCTTCGCCCGCAATGCGTGCCAGCGACTTCTTCTCGCGGGCAATCATCTGCTTAACGCGGTTGGGGTCACCTTCACCGACCAGCACAATGCCGGCGTTACCAATAACACGGTGAACAGCATCCATGTGCTGATTAGCGACAACACCGGTCTTGACATGCCAGACATAACCAACGCCCTGGCGCATGTTATCCAGCGTCCACGCTGCAGCGCCAGCCTGACCTTCTGCTTCGGTATAGAAAGTGGCCTCAAGGCGCTTGGTGAAGATGTACATCGCGACCATAAAGCCAATCGAAATACCAATAATCGTCAGAATCCACGGCCACACACCGCCAATGAGCAGGCCAAGCAGCAACAGCAGGATAACCGGGCCGAAGAAGCCCAACGCCATGTACGGCACGAGCTTGTTGTCCCGCGAACGCTGCAGCTTAAACGCCTGCCACATCTGGCTGCGGGTTTGCTTACGCTGAGCGCGCTTGGCGGCGCGGTTCGCCTTCTTCATTTCTTTCGCATCATTGGTCGCCATAATCACCAACTCTAGGGCATGTGATGCAGTTTTAGGCAATAGACCGCGCCGAGGCGTTATTTCGCTTTACGACGGTCCCACGGCCGTCAATCTCTAGGAGACAGGAGCAGACGAAGTAACTGGCGTATCCTCCGAGGCGCCGTAGCGGTCGAGCAGAGTAGAGGCCTCCTGCAGAGCGAGGTCGCTGCCTCCTTCGTCGGCAAGCGCGGAGAGATGTTCGGGCAGCTCCTGACCTCGGTGTGTCAGTGCGCGGGCGTAGAGCCGTCCGGCGCGGTAGGAGGAGCGGACTAGCGGGCCGGACATGACGCCGGCGAAGTCCATCTCTTCGGCAGCCTTGGAGAGCTTGACGAATTCCTCCGGCTTGACCCAACGGTCAATTGGGTGGTGCAGCGGAGTGGGACGCAGGTACTGCGTAATCGTGAGGATGTCGCAGCCCGCGCCGTGCAGGTCCTCCATAGCGGAGATGATTTCGTCGTAGGTTTCGCCCATGCCCAGGATGAGGTTGGACTTGGTAACTAGTCCAGCTTCGCGAGCGCGAGTGATGAGTTCCAAGGAGCGCTCGTAGCGGAATGCTGGACGGATGCGCTTGAAGATGCGCGGCACCGTCTCCAGGTTGTGAGCGAAGACCTCAGGCTTGGCGTCGAAGACCTGCTGTGCGGCGGATTCGTCGCCACGGAAATCGTCGACCAGGAGCTCGACACCGGTATTCGGGTTGAGCTCGTGGATTTGTCGGCAGGTCTCAGCGTAGAGCCAGGATGCGCCGTCGGCCAGGTCGTCGCGGGCGACACCGGTGATTGTCGCGTAGCGAAGATCCATCTCGCGGACGGACTCGGCGACACGGCGCGGCTCGTCCTTGTCCAAGGGGTCTGGCTTGGCGGAGTTAATCTGGCAGAAGTCGCAGCGGCGGGTGCACTTGTCGCCGCCGATGAGGAAGGTGGCCTCGCGGTCTTCCCAGCACTCGTGAATGTTTGGGCAGCCAGCCTCCTGACAAACTGTGTGCAGGGAGGCGCCCGAGACACGGTTCTTCATGTCTTTGTAGCTGGGGCCCGGGCGAACCTGGTTGCGGATCCACCGTGGCTTGTTTTCGATAGGGGTCTCGGCATTTCGTGCCTCGACGCGCAGTAACTTACGTCCTTCTGGCTTAACAGTCACAGTTTCACCCTACTTGTTTGTTGATGAGTACTCGAATATGCCGGTAGTGGAGTTGTGTTTCACCCGGTGTGGCAGGCCCTTCGTGGGGTCGGGCGCGGAGCCGAAGGAATGGTCGGCAACGGTCAGCCGGCCTTCCAGCGCATCTCGCAGATCCGCCAGAAGCGGTTTTGTCAACTCCGACACGCTAACATCCCGGTCAAGTTCCCTGGACAGGGTGGTCACCCCAGCATCTGAGATTCCACATGGCACGATGTAGTTATAGAACTCCATGGAGTTGTCGCAGTTCAGGCTCAGCCCGTGCATGGTCACGCCATGAGTGACGCGGATGCCCAGCGCCGCAATCTTGCGGTCGGTCATTTCGTTTCCAGCTGGAACCCAGACCCCAGAGCGGCCATCGATACGACCCGCAGCTGTGATGCCAGCCCGGCGAACAGTTTGAATGAGGGCTTCTTCGAGTCTGCGGACGTAGTCCACCACATCGACCGGCTGGGCGAGCTTGATGATTGGGTACATCACCAGTTGTCCCGGTCCATGCCAGGTGATTCGTCCACCGCGGTCGACATCGACAACCGGTAACCCATTTGTGGGGCGGTCTTCCGGCTGTGTGCGTTTTCCCGCTGTGTAGAGACTCGGGTGTTCCAGCACGAGAATTTGGTCACGGATTTCGTCTTTTGCACGCCTTGCGGCAAGGTCTGCCTGCAAGTGCCAGGTCTCCTCATAGTCGACCAGGCCCAGGTGTTGAATCTCGATGTCGGAGTTTGATTCCCGAATGGATTCATCTGCGCGGGTAAAAGGTTTTCTTGGGGCAGTCATGGTGTTTTATAGGATACGCCGAATTTCTGGCGGCCTCAGATTAGAGGTCGGGCGAACAGATCTTTGGGCAGTCGGAAGTACAAAAATGCAAAACACCCCGACAGTCACTCGACAGTGACGGCCGGGGCGAAAGCGGCGTGCTCTTGTTAGATTTAGCCGAAGGCGACGCGCAGGATGGAAACGGTAATTGCCGAGATACCTGCAGCGGCCGGCAGGGTGATAACCCAGGCCAGACCAATCGGCTTCATCAGGTTCCAGTTAGCGGCGCGGTTAACGATACCAACACCGAGAACTGCACCAATCAGAATGTGGGTGGAGGAAACTGGCAGACCCAGCAAGGAAGCAATCATAACGACCACAGCAGCAGAGAGCTCTGCGGCGAAGCCCGATGCCGGGTGCATCTTGGTCAAGCCGGAACCGACAGTTTGGATGACGTAGCGGCCGATGAACCACAGACCGGAAATCAGAGCAACACCCATGGTGGCCATGACTGCCAGCGGAACACCGGACTCGGAGGAAATCTCGTTGGTCTTCAGAACATCCAGAATTGCCACGAACGGGCCAAGCGCGTTAGCGATGTCGTTCGAGCCGTGGGAGAACGCGAACGCAGAAGCGGTGAAGACCTGCATCCAGCTGAACAGCAGGAAGGTCGAACGATCCAAATCCTGGCGCTTCAAAGTGCGGGCGAAGATGTAAACGGCGAGCCACACGGCGGTGGCAATCATGCCCATAATCAGGAAGTTGTCCAGGCCGGACAGGCCTAGGTGCAGGTTCTTGAGACCCTTGAACAGCATCATCGCCGAGATGACGACGGAGCCCAATGCGGCCAGGCCTGGAACCCAGGCTTCTAGCGCGCGGTGAGCGCGGACGTCATCAACCTTGGACTCGATGTCAACGAGCTTGCGGAAGTAATCAGACTCCAGGTCATTCGGAGTCCAATCACTGTCGCGCATCGTCGTCGCGTCGCGAAGCATTGCGTTAGTGTAAGCAATCTGCTCGTGCTCAGGAAGCTTCTCGAACTCTTCACGGTGCTGAGCTTTAAGATCCGCCTTTTCCTGGTGGATGGCCTGCAGCTGCTTAGAAGCCTTGTCGTTGTAGACGAGGATTGAGTTCTTAATTCCGCCGAACAGAAGGAACGCGACTAAACCGCCAAGGACCGGGGAGAGAACCCAGGAAATTGCAATCTGACCGATCTGGTCCCACTGGACCATGCTCCAGCCGCCCTTGCCGGTGATGAAACCGACCGTCAGTGCAGCACCGACGATACCGCCGACGATGGAGTGAGTAGTGGAAACCGGCCAGCCCATGCGAGTTGCAACGAGGAGCCAGACTGCCGCGCCGAGCAGCGCGGACATCATGATGAAGGCAAACTCCATCGGGTCCAGGCCATCGATTGCGTTCAAGTCCACGATGCCGGAACGGACGGTGTCAGTAACCTCGCCACCAGCGAGGACAGCGCCCGAAACCTCAAAGACTGAAGCGACAACAAGTGCCTGCTTCATGCTCAGGGTGCCGGCACCGACCGAGGTACCGAAGGAGTTAGCGACGTCGTTACCACCAATGTTGAACGCCATGAAGACAGCGAACGCGATGGTAATGAGGAGAATTGCCGTATTTGCCTGTGGGCCGACAAAGTCATAAGCCCAGAAGACAAAGATAACGATGTTGATTGCGAGTAGGCCGCCGAAGAAGAGGTGCCACCACTTGTCTGAGGAACTCGATTGCTCAGACGATGTGGCCCCGGTCGACGAACTAGTATCCGCTGGAGCCGAGGACATGCTCCACCTTTCTAAGTTACGTACAGAGAGTAAAAATAGGCACGCCAAAGAAGCCTGCTGTCTAATGATTTCTTAGATTGGTAAAGGCTAATAGCTAACTAGATGGCCGCCAGGTTAACAGATAATGAATTTAATTATCTTCAATTCCGGCATTGGTTTCTATTGCTGAAGAATAGAGGTGATTAATGCGAGTTCGGGTACATGACATTTTCGCATTTCCATAGCCTAAAAGCCTGTCTATTGGCCACTTTTACTCGCGCTCGTGGGTACTACTTTCGCGTGCCGCTATTGGCTTAACGACGGAAAAACAGCGCGTAAAATCTCTGTGTCGAAAGGTGGCGACATCTGCCAAGTGGTCTCATAAATTCTGAACCCAGGCCTACCGCATAAGAAAGCCCGCGTCAGCCGCATATGCGACGGACGCGGGCAGGGAAGAAGTAACCTTCAGCCGGTGGCTGCCTGGATTTCCACAAGTGCCCCGCGTTCCCCGTGTGAGGCGCAGGGCACTTAACCGCTCAGCTTAGAGCTGCAAATCCGATTCGAAGTTAGCAACCTCGAGGCGGTCAACAACGGTGGTCATGAAGCGGCCTGCGTCAGCGCCGTCGATGAGACGGTGATCGTAGGTGATCGGCAGGAAGACCATGGCGCGAACGCCAATGGCATCTGCTTCATTTTCGGTGACGACTACTGCGCGCTTCTTAATCGCGCCGGTGCCGACCATTGCAGCCTGCGGCGGAACCAGAATTGGGGTATCGGTCAGGGCGCCTTCAGAACCAATGTTGGTGATGGTGAAGGTGCCGCCAGACAGATCCTTCGGAGTCAGCTTGTTGTTGCGGGCGCGGTCTGCGATGTCCGCGATTGCAGCAGCCAGCTCCGGCAGAGACATGTCCTGAGCGTTGTGAATGACCGGGGAGAGCAAACCACGCTCGGTATCGACAGCAATACCCAGGTTGACCTGCTCGTGGTAGGTAATCTCCTTAGACTCTTCGTTCCAGGAAGCGTTGACGTTCGGGTGGCTAACCAGTGCTTCGACGATTGCCTTTGCGAAGAACGGCAGGAAGGTCAGCTTTGCGCCGTGCTTCTTCTCGAACTCAGCCTTCTTCTCAGCGCGCAGGTCCCAGATGGCAGTCATGTCGGCCTCATGGACCTGAGTCAGCTGTGCAGAGGTCTGCAGAGACTCAAGGGTCTTGGCAGCCGTAATCTCGCGGATGCGGTTGACACGCTGGGTGGTGCCGCGCAGCTCAGCGAGCTCAGGGCGAACGCCCTTGATCGACCAGTTGGAGCCGGACTTGGCAGCGGTGTCCTGGCCGCCTTCAGCGGCGCGCAGGACATCCTGCTTACGGATACGGCCACCAATGCCAGAACCCTCGACCTTGGTCAGGTCAACGCCGTGCTTGTCAGCCAGCTTGCGAACCAGCGGCGTGACGTAAGGAACGTCCTTGTTGGCGGACGGCTTGGACTCAGCCTTCGGGGTCTCCTTCTTCGGCTCTTCCTTCTTTGGCTCCGGCTTAGCCTCGGCCTTCGGCTCTTCCTTCTTCGGCTCCGGCTTGGATTCAGCCTTTGGCTCTTCCTTCTTCGGAGCGGCCTTCTTCGGCTGGCCGCTGCCGACGCGGGCGATGACCTCGCCGACGTCAACGGTGTCGTCCTCGTCGTAGAGA
>NZ_CAMQAZ010000043.1 GCF_946998835.1 uncultured Corynebacterium sp.
GAGGCCTAGGACTCCGCCCTTTCACGGCGGCAACACGGGTTCGAATCCCGTTGGGAGTACCACTAAAAATTCATAATGGCCCTGTGGCGCAGTTGGTTAGCGCGCCGCCCTGTCACGGCGGAGGTCGCGGGTTCAAGTCCCGTCAGGGTCGCAATTCTAAACACCAGTTCCGGTTGGAGCTGGTGTTTTTTGCTTCTGGTTAGTGATGTGTTGGGCATCGCTGTGTGTGGGGGCAAAATGGGGGTAATAGACTAAAAGTGTGTCTGATTCTCAAGATAGTTACTGGTCAGGCCCCAACTGAGGCAGTTCCACAACCCGGGGTTAAGTAGCAAACTGACAACCCGAAAAATTGCGGGCTGCAAATGTGAAACTGTGCGAGTTTATGACACTTTCAGGCCAGTTTATGGGCCATTTTTGCTATAAGCGGGGTCAGTAACTCGCATTAAGGGTTAAGTGGCAAAAGGGGCCACCCGGTGACATGCTGAGCGGACATGCTTTTGTCTATTAACCCGTAGTCGCCACCGGGGGCACCACAGTCTAGGTTGCCCCGAGCCCCCGGGGCTGGGATGTCATTTTTCAACTTAAAATATCCGCCATGAGCTGGCGATTTGCTTATGTTTAGCGCTGTTCTGTAGAGTAACAACTCGTGCGCAGCGCTGGTAATCCGGAAAGTTGAGCACGGCATTTAAGGCCCTGTGGCGCAGTTGGTTAGCGCGCCGCCCTGTCACGGCGGAGGTCGCGGGTTCAAGTCCCGTCAGGGTCGCCACTTGATTAATTTCAAGTCTGGCCAGATAGCTCAGTCGGTAGAGCGTCCGCCTGAAAAGTGGAAGGTCAGCGGTTCGATCCCGCTTCTGGCCACAATTTATCCCCAGTCCGGAAACGGGCTGGGGATTCTTTGTTTTCCGGGTGCTTGTCGCTGGGCTCGTCGTAAAGCAAAGTGCGTTGAGCCGAGCGAAAACCTTAAAGTGGGGGAAATTGAACCGCGTACACGCCCTAGCGGATAGGATGTGGTGCATGAGTAAGGAATTCGCCTCAGCAGGAACGCTGTCCCACGATGAGACATTGCCGTGGGTCGTGCGCATCTTCGTCTACACGGATGCTGCGGGCAGTCAATCGGCTGCTGAGAAGGTTCGCGGGGTGCTCGCGGAACTGATTCCGGATCAGGAGGTTAACGTCTACGAGGATGTCATGCCCGATGTGGGGCGCACGTCCTCGCTCGCTGATCTGTGGGCGGAAGCCAATCCAGGTGTGGATCCGGGCGATCGTAAGCGCTATCGAATCAGCGTGGTAGCGCCGGGGCTGTCTCACTGTGAAATGGCGGATCTTGCAGGTCCGCTCGCCGAGGCCATCAGCCCCGGTTGGGCTGAGGGTGAGGCTGCGACCAAGGTCGCGAAGGGCGATGTTCCGTGCCGTGTCGCTGTCGGGCGTGCCGACGAGCACCCAGGCGAGCCCCCTCTAGTGCAGAATTAGCCAGGATTCGGAATTAATCCGGCGTAGCGGCTGTTGTCTGGGTTACATCCTGAGAGTCGTTTACAAGGACGATGTTTTAAAACCACAATCCAAAACCACAAGAGGGAAGTGACTCCGACAATGGCACACACTATTTCGCACGATGAGGCCGGACAGCGCTATGTTCTCACCGTAGAGGGGGAGGAGGCCGGCTTCGCCGCTTACACCCCGGTGGAAGGCGCTCTGGATTTTGACCACACGGTTGTGGATGACAAATTCCGTGGCCAGGGGCTGTCCAAGCCGCTTATCGCAGGTGCGCTGGATGATGTTCGAAAGAACAATCGTAAGATTCGCACCAGCTGCTCTGCTGTTGCCCGGTTCGTGGAGAAGAATCCGGAGTACCAGGATTTGCTGGCTGATTAGTCTCTGAAAAGGTCAAAAGAGACGACATAGAAAAATACAAAGAAGCCGATCGGCTGTTCAGGGCAGAACAACCGATCGGCTTTTCTGTATGCAGAGCTCGCGCAAAGGCTGCGTCGGGTGCTGGTGCTGAGTTAGCTGAGTTAGATACTGGGCTTAGATAAAGTCCCCGTCACCCTGGACGTACACTGCCGGATCGCACAACGGCTTGTGTTCGCCGGGCTTGGCAGGGCGTACGCGGCCCGGAATTCCTATCACGATGGAATCGGGTGGGCAGCTGTGGGTGACCACGGAGTTGGCGCCAATCGACGAGCCAGCACCAATTGTGATCGGACCAAGGACTTTCGCACCTGCGCCGACGGTGACGTTGTCCTCCAGCGTGGGGTGGCGCTTGACCTTTTCCAGCGAGCGACCACCGAGGGTCACGCCGTGGTAGAGCATGCAGCCGTCACCAATCTCTGCGGTTTCACCAATGACAATTCCCATGCCGTGGTCGATGAAGAACCGGCGACCAATTTGGGCACCCGGGTGAATCTCAATACCAGTCAGCCAACGGGCGAACTGGGCGAGGACTCGTGCAATGCCCTTGAAAATCCCGCCGCGCTTCCAGAGGCGGTGCGAGAATCGGTGAATCCAGATTGCGTGTAGGCCGGAGTAGACAATGGCATTTTCTACGTCACTACGCGCAGCTGGATCATGCGCACGGGCATTGTCCAGATCCTCTTTGAGGATTCGGAAAAAGTCACTCATGGCCGTTAATTCTATCTGGTTACAAGTGGGAACAACGCAAAAACCCGCTTGCCGACGGAAAACTGTCAGCTAGCGGGCTTTGCGGGGAATATTACGAGCGCTTTTGGAGCTCACGCCTTAGGCGCTTGGTTTAGTCGCGCAGGTCCTCGTAGAGGATGGAGGAGACGTAGCGCTCACCAAAGTCAGGAACAATTACGACGATGTTCTTGCCCTCAGCCTCCGGTCGGGCTGCAATCTCGAGTGCGGCCTTGATGTTTGCACCGGCGGAAATGCCGCCGAGGATACCTTCGGCTGCAGCGACCTTGCGGGAGACCTCAATAGCGTCCTCGTTGGTAACCGCAATGATTTCGTCGAGAAGCTCCTGATCGAGAACCTCTGGGACGAAGTTAGCGCCCAGGCCCTGGATCTTGTGCGGGCCGGCGGTGCCCTCAGTCAGCAGCGGAGAGGCCTTCGGCTCGACAGCAACCAGCTTGATGTCCGAGTTGTGTTTCTTCAGCGTGCGGCCAGCACCGGTAATGGTGCCGCCGGTGCCGACGCCGGCGACGAAGTAATCAACCTTGCCGTCGGTAGCTTCCCAGATTTCCTTACCGGTAGTTGACTCGTGGATAGCCGGGTTGGCCGGGTTGGCGAACTGGGAGGCCAGGATTGCATTGTCGGTATTAGCCACGATCTCGTTGGCCTTATCGACCGCACCGCGCATGCCGTCTGCGCCCGGGGTGAGTACAAGCTCAGCGCCGAATGCGCGCAGAACGACGCGGCGCTACTGGCTCATGGTGTCCGGCATGGTGAGGATAACCTTGTAACCGCGGGCTGCGCCGACCATAGCGAGGGCGATACCGGTGTTGCCGGAGGTGCCCTCCACAATGGTGCCGCCCGGCTTGAGCTCGCCAGAGCGCTCAGCGGCGTCAATAATTGCGTTGCCGATGCGGTCCTTGACCGAGTTGGCAGGGTTGTAAAACTCCAGCTTGGCAATCACGTTGCCCGGCAGTCCCTCGGTAACACGGTTGAGCTTAACCAGCGGGGTGTTGCCAATCAGTTCAGTGACATCGTTATAAATAGTCATTAATCTTATCCATTCTGGAAATCGCAGAGGACTTCCTAATGAGTTTTCGTACGTAGCCGTAGTGTACGCCTGATGCTGCAATTAGTACAGACCAGTTCGTCTATTTTGGGAATTGCGTGGGGAAGGGGGTCAGTTAATTCCTGCGCAGGCGCCGTTGCTGTCACCGCTACAGCCGCCGCTACAGCCACCGTTGCTGTCACTGTTGCAGCCGCCCCGCTGCTACCGCACTTGCCCTGTCTCCGTCACGTTAACGCCATGCCATTACCTTGGCCATGGTCCTTACCTCCATTGTGAGGGTAAAGAACATTAAAGTTTCTTAGATTCCGCTATTCTGAAACTTGATTTACGGTGCACGGGAATGCCTTGTGAATAGGCAGCGGCCCTCGCCACTGTGATTGGGCGCGATTGCGGCAGCTATCTGCGCAGCGGTTATCTGTGATAACCGGCAACGCAGCTAATGCGCCAGGCAATCGCGGTGCTTCGTCGAAGCCACTCAAGGGCACAAGCCTTTGGGGAAGGGAGTCGAGGCATTATCGGAAGGCAAAGTAGCTTTCCTCAGCCCATTAGCCAGGAGACCGACTGTAAATCATCCAATCCGCGCCCGCGGTTTGGCGGTCGAGCGGCGCTGTCGAGGTGAATAGCGCCGTAGAAAGAAGATTTACATCATGCATATCGCTGAGGGATTTCTCCCAGCCACTCACTGCATCGGATGGGGCGTAGCTGCTGCTCCTTTTGTCATCCACGGCGCAGTTCAAGTCAAGCGCATTATGAAGGAGCATCCCGGCAGCGGCATGCTACTCGGTGCCGCTGGTGCGTTTACCTTCGTGCTCTCCGCAATCAAGATTCCGTCCGTGACGGGCTCTACTTCGCACCCGACGGGTACCGGCTTCGGCGCCGTAATCTTCAAACCGCCGGTAATGGCGCTGCTTGGCTCCATCGTGCTGCTCTTCCAGTCAATCTTGCTCGCCCACGGCGGCATTACGACGCTCGGTGCGAACATCTTCTCCATGGCAATCGTTGGCCCATGGGTTGGCTACGCCTTCTACGTCTTGACCCGCAAGCTCGGCGGAGGTCTGCTGCCAGGCGTGTTCATGGCCGCGTTCTTCGCTGACCTCTCCACCTATGTCGTGACCTCCATGCAGCTCGCTCTTGCCCACCCGGCGAACCCGGGCGGTGTCAGCGGCGCGCTGGCAACCTTCCTCGGCCTCTTCGCGATCACGCAGATTCCGCTGGCAATCATCGAGGCTCTGGTCACCGTCATCCTCATGCGTACCCTGCTGGCAGTGGCTCACTCTGAACTTCTCGACCTCGGCTTCCTGTCCCGTTTCGGCGATGCTCCGGCGCTGGAGGCAAACACCGCAGGTGCCACTAACGGCGCTGTTGCAGGAGCTGCTACGTCGCAGAATGCTGCAGCTGCCGCCGCACCAGGTCAGAAGCAGTAGCCGTCGTCAAGCGAAAAGAAGCGAAAGAGAGCACGATTATGAATGCACAAAACAATGCACAGATTGTCGACGCACAGGCGGCTGGCCAGCCGAAGAAAAACTCCGTGTGGGTCAGCGTTGGGCTCATTGTCCTAGTTGTATTGATTGCCATGTTCCCGCTGTTCTTCAACTACGGGGACGACGACGCCGAGGAGCCCTTCGCAGGCACAGACGCCACCGCGACAGAGACAATTCAGGAAATCGACCCGAGCTATGAGCCGTGGTTTGAGCCACTCGTCGGTGAACTGCCGGGCGAGGTGGAGTCGGGACTGTTCGCGCTCCAGGCCGTCATCGGTGCTGGTGTGCTGTTCTATGTGATTGGTTACTACCGAGGGAAGGCTGCTGCGCGCACTGACAAGCGCGAGAAAGAGTAGTGAATGCGCTAGAAGCCGCAGCGGCGCGCAGTGCTTGGGCACGCCGCAATGTCGGTGAAAAAATCCTGCTGCTCGGAGGGCTGCTGATTCTGGCGGTCGCGCTACCGCCAGTTCCCTTTGCGCCGGTCATTGCGGTGATTGCCTGGGTGATTGCGTATATTGCCCGGGTGCCCCGCAAGCTGTATGTGGCGATGGTACTGGCGCCGGCGGCTTTTGTGCTCGTCGGTGCATTTCCGCTCTTAGTGGCGCTTACCTCCGACGGCCTTGCGTGGTCGCCGGACGGTCCGCAGCGAATGGCGCAGGTCGTCATGCGCTCGTTTGCGGGTATCAGCTGCACGATGGTGTTCGCGCTGACCACTCCGATTTCGGAGCTCATTGCGTGGCTCGATAAGCACGGCATGCCTCGGTATCTCACTTACCTCGCCGAGGTGATCTATCGAATGACCGGCGTGCTGATTCACTCCGCGCGCTCGATGACGGAAGCCCAAGCACGGCGTCTGGGACACTCCACGCGCCGGGCGATGATCCGAGATGTAGCGGCACAGTCCGCCAGCCTCTTTGTCATTGCTTTTACCCGTGCGCGCAAGATGCAAGAGGGGATTGAGCTGCGCGCCGATCCGAGCGCAATGAAAGTACTAGTGATCTCGCGGCCCAGGCAGCCGAAGTTCATCGCGAAAACTAGTGCCTTACTGTTGTCGTTAATTGCAGCCTGGGCACTGCTGAAATGGGGTGTATAAGAATGCCGGTTGGCAGGAAGAATAGTGCTGGTTCCGTGCAGAGTAATAGCGGCGCCATTGTGGAAGCGACCGCAGTCACATACGCCTACGACGAAACCCGCGTCCTGAAAGGTGTGGATCTGACAATTTCGGCGGGGGAACGCCTGGCGCTGTTGGGCGCGAACGGTTCGGGCAAGTCCACGCTGCTGCGGATGCTCGCGGGAGCATTCAAGCCGGATACCGGCGAGGTTCGTCTCGATGGTGCTGTCTACGAGTACTCCCGTCGCGGCCGCAATACTGTCCGTCGCTCAGTGCAGATGGTCACGCAGGATCCCGACGAGCAGATCTTCGCCGCCAGCGTGTTTGCTGATGTCTCCTTCGGTCCCGTCAACATGGGGCTCGGAAACGAGGAGGTAGAGCGGCGCGTTCGGGAGGCTCTCGTCACTGCTGAAATCGCTGATCTTGCGGAACGCGTCCCGCATCAGCTTTCCTATGGTCAGCGCAAACGCGTCGCGCTCGCAGGCGCGCTGGCGATGCACCCGCGCGTGCTGCTTCTCGACGAGCCCTCCGCCGGCCTGGACCCGCAGGCGACCCGGAAGCTCGCGCACACGCTCGATCAATTGCGCGATCAGGACACGGCGGTTGTCGTCGCCACGCACGACATCGACTTTGCGTGGAACTTCGCCGATAGGGCAGCAGTGCTTGCCGACGGTCAACTGCGCGTCGGCTCCAAACGAGACATTTTGGCCAATCAGGGCTTGGTCGAAGAAGCTCGATTGACTTTGCCCTGGGCGCCTGTGGTCTCCAAAGCGATTGGGCGGGATGTGCTCTATCCGGAGGATATTTAGAGGATTGGCACAATCGGTAGCGTACGCATCAGCGATGAAAAACTTGGCCAAACGTGGCCATAAGTGCAGCTAAACCAAGCTAAAAATGAGGCTAAAAATGAGAAAACGCCCGCGGGCAGGGCGTAATGCCTATGTGAATAGGCCTAGAAATATTGGCGAAGCTGTCGCATTTCTTCGCTTCCATTTCACGTCACACCTGTCCGCGGGCGATCTCCGTGGCCGTGGCACTTTGCAGTGTCCTCCGGCGCATCAGGCAGGTATTCGGACTTCCTGGCGTGGCCAACAATAAGGGGATGACGACTGCCACTTGCTTTAGTGCCTGCGGGCAGAACCTTATTGTCGATTTTTCCTACTTTTCGCCGCTTCCCAAAGTTGAAACAACTTCAGTGCTGTTGGCGAATTTCGTTCCAGATTACCGCTGCGGGACAGTTCCGGAATTGCACCGGATTCCCTCTTGCGTTTGCTGTGCACCATCTTTGGTCTGCGACGTGGAGGACGTAGCAGTAAAAAATGGAACTCAACAAAACCTGTTGCAGTGATAACAATAGCGCACCGATTCAAATAAGCGAAGGCTTATTTCGGAAATGCCCGCATTGGGGGTAAAACGCGATTTAGTACCCTCTATGAATGATATTTTTGCTGTTCTCTGGCGGAAAACCAATTACCCCTATCTCGTATTTGCCGGGCAATAGCGGGGCTGATGGCAGTCTTTATCCAGGAGTTTTCTGTACATACTTGTAGAGAAACCTAGTTGTTTCCTAAGATTGTGTGACGGATGCCTTAATGCAGGTGTACCCGTTCGGAGGGTACTATCTACTTTGTACGGTTTACAGCCCCCGAAAGGGTCAGTAGCCGCTGAGCGGTAGTTGGCTATTTCGTTGGTGTGTAAGTCGGCGTGAAGTCACAGGCTGACGGTGCCCCCGTGGGCGCCAGTGAAGCAATTTGCCCGTTACGCAGGAGGACGCGAGATGGATCCCCACCGCATTCTGGACGACAATGAGGTTATTAAGTCGTCCTTGGTCGCCCTAAAGAATGCGACTGGTATTCCGGTCACAATGTATGCGGAAGTCACCGATAACTCGAAGATGCAGATTAACAACTGGGTTGGTCTGCGCACCCCGGCTCTGCAGAACCTGACTGTGGAATCGGGCGCGGGTGTTGGTGGTCGCGTATTGGCCACCCGCCGCCCGGTGGGTGTCAGTGACTACCTGCGCGCCAAGGTCATTACCCATGAGTACGACGACAAGATTCGTGACGAGGGCCTGCACTCGCTGGTCGCCGTGCCGGTGATTGTTTCTCGTCTCGTCCGCGGTGTGCTCTACGGTGGTGTGCACTCCTCGGTGCGCCTGGGGGACAAGGTTCTCGAAGAGGTCACGATGACCGCCCGCTGCCTGGAACAGGACCTGGCAGTCGTCGATGCCTGCCGCAACATGGATCGCTCCGGTAACGGCAAGGGCGGTCGTATCATGAATGGCGCCGAGTGGGAGCAGGTCCGCTCCACGCACTCGAAGCTACGTATGCTCGCCAACCGTGTGGATGACGAGAAGCTGCGCCAGGAGCTCGAAGTTCTCTGCGATCAGATGGTCACGCCGGTCCGCGTCAAGCAGACCACCAAGCTGTCTGCTCGTGAGCTCGACGTTCTTGCCTGTGTCGCCCTCGGCCACACCAATGTCGAAGCCGCTGAAGAGATGGGTATCGGCGCCGAGACCGTCAAGTCCTACCTCCGCTCCGTTATGCGTAAGCTGGGTGCCCACACTCGCTACGAGGCGGTGAACGCCGCCCGTCGCATCGGCGCATTGCCGTAAACCGCTTGACGACGGGCGCTGCGTCCGACACCTGCAGTTGTTTCGGGTGTTCCTGGTTGCCACGGGGGCAATCGCCGTGCTCCCCACAAGTTTGGGTTACGTAGCAAACCAGCATACCTAGGGTAAGTAGCAAAAGGTGTCCGCCGGCGTGCTGCCGAGCGGACACCTTTTGCTACCCACCCCAATGTAAGTTACTGACCGCGGTTCTGTTTGGCGGCAGCGGGCGAATGCAAGTTACTGACCGCGGTTATGACAAAAATGGCCAGAAAAATCGCTTGAAAGTGCTATAAAGTCGCACAGTTTCACATTTGCAGCCCGTAATTTGCAGCCCGTAGTATTTGGGGTTATTAGTTTTGCCGCTTAGCCCGCTACTTACCGTCTGCTTGGTACCCGTTTTCGCGTTCGCCACCGGGAACCCACTTAACATCGTTGCCGTCATTGGCTACCCGCGAAAGGATAAACAGTAGGTCGGAAAGACGATTGAGGTACTTCGCCGGCAGGACTGAGGTGGTGTCGGGAAACTCTCGACACGCAGCCCACGCCGCACGCTCGGCCCGGCGAGTAATCACTCGAGCCGTGTGCAGCAGTGCCGCAACCGGGGTGCCGCCCGGCAGAATGAAGGAATCCAACTTCGGCAATTGCTCATTGAACTGGTCACACCACTGCTCCAGCCGTTCGATGTAGTCCTGTTCGATGCGCAGCGGCGGGTACTTTGGATTTTCCTCAATAGGTGTTGCCAGGTCCGCCCCGGCATCGAAGAGGTCATTTTGAACGTAGCGGATGACGGCCGAGATCTCGTCGTCAAGCGTGCCGAAGCTGAGCGCCTGGCCGAGTGCGGCGTTGGCCTCCTCGCACGTGGCGTAGGCGATAAGGCGGGAATCGTCCTTCGGGACGCGGCTGAAATCGGACAATCCGGTCGTGCCGTCGTCGCCGGTGCGAGTGTAAATGCGAGTTAAGTGAACGCTCATACTCTCAAGCCTAAGCGCAATATTGCGAAATGTGGTTGGCTGGGGGAGTGGGAAATGAGCGATTTCTGGTTAAAGGCGGAGCGACGCTAAACGGACAGGTTCAGGTTTCCGGGGCGAAGAACTCGGTCCTGAAGCTGATGGGTGCGGCGCTTCTCGCCGAGGGTACGACTGTATTGACGAACTGCCCTGAAATTGATGACGTGCCATTGATGCAGAAGGTCCTCGAAGGCCTCGGCTGCTCTGTGACGCGCGAGGGTGACCGGATTGAAATCACGGTGCCCGAAGATCTCTCGCATCACGCTGACTTCGATGCCGTGCGTCAATTCCGCGCTTCGGTCTGCGTGCTCGGGCCACTGACGGCGCGTACTCGTAATGCGATTGTCGCGTTGCCCGGCGGTGACGCGATTGGTTCCCGTCCGTTGGATATGCACCAGGCGGGCCTGGAGAAACTGGGCGCACGTACATACATTCATCACGGTTGTGTGGTGGCCGAAGCAGATCGACTGACCGGTGCAAATATCAAGTTGGACTTCCCGTCTGTCGGTGCGACCGAGAATATTCTGACCGCGGCTGTGCTGGCTGAAGGAACGACAGTGCTGGATAATGCTGCCCGTGAGCCCGAAATTGTCGACCTGTGCGAGATGTTGGTGGAAATGGGCGCCAACATCTCCGGTGCGGGATCCAACACCATCACGGTTGAGGGAGTCGAGAAGCTGCACCCGACCGAGCACAAGGTCGTCGGCGACCGAATCATCGCGGGTACCTGGGCTTACGCTGCTGCTATGACCGGTGGCGATATTACTGTCGTCGGCATCAACCCGAAGTATTTGCACCTTCCCCTGGAAAAGCTCAAGAACGCCGGCGCCCAGGTCGAGACCTATCCGCAGGGTTTCCGCGTCCGTATGAACGGACGTCCGCAGGGCGTGAACTATCAGACGCTGCCATACCCAGGCTTTCCGACGGACATGCAGCCCATGGCCATCGCTCTGTCCGCGGTGTCCGAAGGCACATCAGTACTTACCGAGAATGTTTTTGAGTCGCGTTTCCGGTTCGTCGACGAAATGATTCGCCTCGGCACTGATGCCACTATTGATGGACACCACGTGATGATTCGTGGGAAGGAAGCCTTAAGCTCTGCTCCTGTTTGGTCTTCTGACATTCGCGCCGGGGCCGGTCTGGTGCTTGCTGGACTGTGTACCGAGGAAGGGGATGTGACCGAGGTGCACGATGTTTATCACATCGACCGCGGTTATCCGGGATTCGTAGAGACACTGAATTCTCTCGGTGCATCTGTCGAGCGGGTTAGCTAGGCGTGCGTTTGTTGGCAGCTGCATAACTGGCCAGTGAGTAACAGGGCAGTGCATACTCAAGAGATGCATATCTGAGATGCATAACTGATAACCATCGCAAATCCTGGGTCTGGGTGTTTTAGGCCTGTAGGGAGATTATCTTCCGGTTGGATTTGTGGTGGTTTTAGTGGTTTTCCTGCGGTTTTGCGTTCTTTGGTGGGGTGTGTGTAATGTATCTGGAGGTCAGCGC
>NZ_CAMQAZ010000044.1 GCF_946998835.1 uncultured Corynebacterium sp.
TTTTACCAATGGGTAAGTTCAAACCCAGCAGCGACCAGACAACTCCGGAAGGAATCCAACGGTTCATCCGGGACAATGACATCCGCTGGGTAGACGTCCAGTTCACCGACGTTCCCGGCATCGAACAGCACCTGACTGTCCCAGCATCCGAGTTCGATGAGGACTCCGCTTACGAGGGCCTCGCATTCGATGGCTCGTCGATTGCGGGTTACACCTCGGTGGATAACTCCGACATGATGCTGCTGCCCGACCTGGACACGGCTTTCATCGATCCGTTCCGAAAGTCGAAGACGCTGAACGTGAAGTTCTTCGTCCATGATCCACACACCCGCGAGCCGTTCAGCCGCGACCCGCGCAACATTGCCCGCAAGGCCGAGAACTACCTGAACGAGTTGGGCTTCGCCGACACTTGCAATTTCGGCGCCGAGGCGGAGTTCTACATCTTCGACTCGGTCCGCTACGACTCCACTTCAAACAAGTCCTTCCACGAGGTTGACTCGGTGGAGGGCTGGTGGAACTCCGGTGTGAAGGAGAACCCGGACGGCACCCGCAACCTGGGGCACAAGGTGCGCACCAAGGGTGGCTACTTCCCTACCGCTCCGTATGACCACATGCAGGATCTTCGCGATGAAATCGGCGAGCACCTGCAGGATGTTGGCTTCCATGTTGAGCGCTCCCACCACGAGATGGGTTCGGGTGGGCAGCAGGAGATTAACTACCGTTTCAATACCCTGCTGCACGCCGCCGATGACATGCAGACCTTCAAGTACGTGGTGAAGAACACTGCCAAGTTCAACCAGAAGTCGGCCACCTTCATGCCGAAGCCCCTGGCTGGCGATGGCGGCTCCGGTATGCACATCCACCAGTCACTGTGGAAGGACGGCAAGCCGCTGTTCCACGACGAAAACGGCTACGGTGGACTGTCGGACATGGCGCGCTACTACATCGGTGGCATCCTGAAGCACGCCGGCGCGGTGCTGGCTTTCACCAACCCGACGATGAACAGCTACCACCGCCTGGTTCCGGGCTTCGAGGCTCCCGTTAACCTCGTCTACAGCCAGGAGAACCGCTCGGCCGCCATCCGTATCCCGATTACCGGCGCAAACCCGAAGGCAAAGCGCATTGAGTTCCGCGCTCCGGACCCGTCGGGCAACCCGTACTTGGCTTTCACCGCTGCAATGATGGCTGGTCTCGACGGCATCAAGAACCGCATCGAGCCGGGCAAGCCGATTGACAAGGATCTCTACGAGCTGCCGCCAGAGGAACTCAAGGACGTCCCAACCGTCCCGCATTCGCTGGAAGGTGCACTGAAGGCGCTGGAGGAGGACCACGAGTTCCTGCTTGCCGGCGATGTCTTCACACAGGATCTCATCGACGCGCATATCCGCTACAAGTTCGAGCAGGAGATTATGCCGGCACGTCTGCGCCCGACGACGCAGGAGTTCGAGCTCTACTACGACTGCTAGTACGCGCCCCAGTAACGCTCGCTTGACGACGGTTCCCACGCCGCTGCCCTACCTAACGGTCTTGGGGTAGCGGTGTTTTCGTCGGTGCATGGTTTTTGTTAAGCATTTTTAGTAGAGCTAGCACTACTGCGAGCTAGACAGATCGCAGCTACCCTTGATTGTTATGAACAACAAGTCACTAACTCGTTCCACCAATAACAAGATGGTTGCCGGTGTGCTCGGTGGATTTGCCGAGTACTTCAACTGGGATGCGACTTTGCTGCGCGTTGTATTTGTCGCCTCTTTCCTGATGCCGGGCCCGCAGTTTCTTATCTACATCGCAGCGTGGATTATCATGCCGAAGGATAATTACCTCTAGGCACGTCCCATTAATTTCCCGCCCTCAGGTTGCCCCAGATTCTGACATCACAACAGAGTCTGGGGTTTTGTATTTTCACAATCTGCATCCACATGAAAGGTGCCGTCATAAGTGCCACACAAGAGGAATCGACATAGCCAAACCTTGGAGCATTTATCTACTGAATGACACAACTTCCAAGAAATCCACAAAGAAAATTTACCGCTCACGAAATAACCGCCTCCTCGGCGGCGTCCTCGCCGGCATCGCAGAAAGCCAAGGCTGGGATATCCCCCTCACGCGAATGGTCTACGTCATCCTCCCCTGCGTGGCCGCGATGATTGGCTGGGAAATTGGCGCAGGATTCCTGGTGCTTTACCTTTTGGCCTGGTTCGTCCTGCCAGATGGTACGTACACGCTTGACGACGACCCAAGCGACCCCAACTCCACTGGAAAAGCAAATACGCAATAGCCGTCAAGCTTAATAAGATTGATATCCTTCCGTTACTCACAGCGCCCTCACCAGCATTAATCCAATTTCGCAACCGCGCAAATTAGATAACGAATTGTACAAAAGCCGCCGGATTTACCGCATCTGACTTGCACTCACTCCAAAATTACCTAAGGTCTCTTCTGTACGGCATTGAAGACGCAATACATTCTTCTATCGCCTTCTATTGCATGAAATTCAAAAGAATTGTCCGTTCTTCTTGAATTCAATTTTCGCTATAGCGAGAATTTTCAATAATCAAATATTTCCCTAATTAGCGACAAAGAAAGTGAATTTGTAATGCAGAACAAGAAGATGCCCCGTATCGCTACCGCAATCGTTGGTTCCGCTGCTCTTCTCGGCGGCCTGGCTGCCTGTTCTTCCGACGAAGCCCAGGACGCTGCTAACAATGCCAAGGACCAGGCTGGTCAGGTAGCAACCGATGCCACCGACAAGGCTGGCGACGCTATGAACGACGCCAAGGATCAGGCTGGCGAGGCTGCGGATGGTGCTAAGGACAAAGCTAACGAGGCTATGAACGGTCTGGGCCTGGGCGACGCTGCTGGCGAGGATGTGGCAGAAGCTGACCTGCCTGCGTCCATCACCGAGGCAGCTTCTTCCTTCACCTCCCCGTACGGTACTGAAGCTGGCGAATTCAAGTCCGCTAAGAAGGTTGGCGACGCAGTTGCCGCTGAGTACGAGAACGTTACCTTCGTTGAGTCCCCGGAAACCGGTGGTGCACAGCCTCTAATTGGTAAGATTCGTGAGACCTGGGTCGCCAACGGTGCACTGGAGAACGAGATTGGTCTGCCGACCGCTCCGGAGTCCGAGATTGAAAACGGCTGGGAGCAGCCGTTCACCAAGGACACCATGAAGTGGACCTCTGAGGATGGCCAGAACTACACCGACTCTTACGAGAATAAGTAGTTCAACAAGAGCAGATTCACAAAAGCGCGCCTCGCGGCGCGCTTTTTTGGTTCTCTCCCGCAGGTAGTCGACCTTCTCTCCCCCCCCTCAGCTAGTCAAAGACACCAGAGGCACCGCGTCGATGTGCACCGACAATATTGATATCGACAATTCCCACGGCAGCCATTGATGCAAAGACCGTGGTGGGGCCGACGAACTTAAAGCCGGCTTTCTTCAATGCCTTCGCAAGCGCCTTCGACTCTTCAGAGAAGCTCGGAACCTCTTCGATGGAGTGTGGCTCGGGCGACTTCTCCGGTTTGAAAGACCACATGAGGTCAGCCAACCCGCCTTGCTCCCGCAGGGCAATTGTCGCCGCAGCATTATTAATCACTGCAGTTATTTTCCGGCGATTCCGAATGATGCGTTCGTCATTCATCAGCCGTTTGACATCGTCATCGCCGAAATCGGCAACTACATCAGGATCAAAGTTTGCGAAGGCCTCCTGAAAAGCAGGACGCTTCTTCAGAACTGTCTCCCACGACAGCCCCGCCTGAAATACCTCCAAGCTGAGCCGTTCATACAGCCCTTGCTCGTCACGCACCGGCATCCCCCATTCGGTGTCGTAATACTCCCGCAGTAGCTCGCTGTGAGATGCCCAAGCAGGTCGAGCTAATCCATCCTCACCGACGATGAGCCCATTGTTTTCCGTGTAATCCGATCCAATTTTCATGAGTCTTTCCTTTCCCCCAATTTCGGTTTGACTTCACTGAACGCCGCAGCATCACACGCCGAAGCACCATACGCCACAGCGCTCGACTATCACGCCGCAACGCTACACGCCACAGCGCAGCGTTTAATTCTTGTGGTCATTCTCATGCTCATGCTGACGTCCAACCAGAGCGCCGTGCACCAAATCCAATGTCGGTGTCTCCACTTTCGCCTTCTGCCCCATACGGCGAATTGCGCCGATTTGGGCATCGAGCTCATTGGCGAGCCCCGCGGTGTAGTCACGCTGCATCGACGAGGTATTGTCGTAGCCCTGCGCATCGGTGAAGGCCAAGGTTCGCGGCACGATGTCCTCCGGCAGAGCGACACCGCAAGCGCGACCAACCGTCTCGGTTTCTTCAAACATCCGAGTCAGGCTGCCGCGCATTTCCTCACGCAGGTAGCCAATCGGGCTATCTGCCAGGGCACCGAGCGCACCGAGGTTAGCCACGAACATCGCCTTTGCCCAGATATCGACCCAGATATCCGGCAGTTGCTCACCGCCGAGGCCAGCCCCATGCAGCGCCTCGATAACCTCTCCTACGAGGTCATCGGTAGAGCCATCGAATGTGCCGATGTTCAAGCTCATCGGCCCCGGACGGAACGTGACTTCCGCAGGGCCAGTATGGATAAAGAAGCCGCGGATAACGCCCGGGAACACCTTGTCCTCGCCGAAACGCTGCGCTGCCAAATACGGGATTTCCACCGAGTTATGAGTGGTCACCACCGCCGCACCGGCCGGAACCTGCGGGAAGGGATCGTTGCCCGGCAGCGCCTTGGTCGCCGCAATCACAACATCGACATCAATGCCATCAGCGGTGAGCTCATCCCAGTTGTCGGCTGCCTTCACTGGGATGATGCTGCGCTCTCCGTGCTCGTCGAAAAGCGTGAGCCCCACCTCACGAAGACGTGTCAGGGTCTCACCACGCGCGAGAAAGACGACATCATAACCAGCTTCAACGAGGCGACCGCCAAACCAACCGCCGACGGCTCCTACACCTAAAATTCCGATCCTCATAGCTGCCACCTTACGACCTCAGCGTAGAAGGCGAAGGAGGTTGAATGAGGTTGTCCACAAGCAATCTGAGCTATCCCCAAATGCAAACACTGGGCTTGCGCTACGTCCTTGCCAACACTATGGGGAGCGGAGTAAGGTTGGAGTCAATAGATATCAACCCAGGGTTGTTACTCTTTTGAGGCAAGACCTGAGGCCCACAGTTCGTGGTGCCTCGGGTCTTTTTTGCGTTTAACGGCCCTGTTCTACCGTGAAAGAAGGTCACGATGGGATCATCAAAAGATTCCAGCGCGAGGGCAATAATTGAAAACCTCGGTGGACCCGGAAACATCACCAGCATGACGCACTGTGCGACGCGTCTGCGTTTTGAACTCGGTGATGTCTCCAAGATCAACGAGGACAAGATTGACAAGGTGCCGGGTGTGCTCGGCGTCGTTCACCAGGGCGATAACCGCTACCAGGTCATCTGTGGCGGTGGTGTCGAGTCAATGTACACGGCAATTAAGCACCTGCCAGAGATGAAGGTCGCAGGCGCAGTTGCCACTAAGTCTGATGCAGACGTAAAGGCAGAAGCCCGCTCGAAGGCCCGCGGCAAGTATTCCTGGCTGGATAACTTCTTCGAGTACCTCTCCGATTCCTTCCGCCCGATTCTGGGCGTGCTGCTGGGTGCATCGCTGATTATCGCGATTGCCGCAGTCCTCGACGGCCTGAATATCGTCGACTTCCGCGCTGAGGATAAGTCCGCTACCTGGGTCTTTGTCGATGCCATGTGGCGCAGCGTCTTCTACTTCCTGCCAATCATGGTCGCCTACAACGCGGCGAAGAAGCTGCGGGTCGACCCATGGCTGGGCGCAGCCATCATGGCTGCCCTAATGACACCGGAATTTATGAGTCTGCAGGATACTGACCGCTTCTCAGACACCATCAGCACAGTTAACGCAGAACTGGGAACCGAGACTTTCACCGCTAACATCTTCGGCCTGCCAATGCAGCTCAATGACTACGGCGGACAGGTATTCGTACCGCTGATCATGGTCGCCATCCTTGCTGTGGTCTACCACGGCTTGAAGAAGGTCTTCCCGGAGAATGTCCAGATGGTCTTCGTGCCGTTTATCTCTATGCTGATCATGATTCCGCTAACGGCCTTCCTCATCGGCCCGCTGGGCATCTGGCTTGGTAACGGCATCGGCTCCGGCCTGGCATGGATGAACTCGAACGCACCGTTCGTGTTCGCAATTCTCATCCCAATGCTCTACCCATTCCTGGTACCGCTGGGTCTGCACTGGCCACTGAACGCCCTGATGCTGGTCAATATCCAGACTCTCGGCTACGACTTCATTCAAGGCCCAATGGGCGCTTGGAACTTCGCCTGCTTCGGCGCAACTGCCGGTGTGCTGGTTCTTTCCATGCGCGACCATGACACTCAGATGCGCCAGACTGCAACGGGTGCACTCGCTGCCGGTCTCTTCGGTGGTATCTCCGAGCCGTCCCTCTACGGCATTCACCTGCGCTTTAAGCGAATCTACCCGCGCATGCTGCTCGGTTGTTTCGCCGGCGGTCTGACTATCGCCATCCTCTCCGCTCCGTACGGTGGCGTGACAACCAACGCCTTCGTCTTCACCTCTCTGATCACCACTGTCGTGTTCAAGCCAATCTGGGTCTACTTGATCTCCATCGCTGTGGCGTTCTTCGTTGCCATGTTCGCCATCATTCTCACCGACTACCGCACGCCGGAGGAGAAGGCTGAGGCCGAGGCCGCACGCGCTGCAGAGCTTGACGACGAGCCCAGCGAGGACGCTCCGGAAGCTGCCCCAGGTGACTCCGGTTCCGCTCCGGCTGAGGCTTCCGGTGACGCTGGTGTCAACGGCGAGGCTGCCGCTCCGGCTGCCGCAGCCGCAGGTGCCGGTGGTGTCGCGACTGCTGTAGCCACCAAGCCCGCACAGGTGCAGGCCCCAGTTGCCGGCGAAGTTATCACTCTTGCCGAGGCCGGGGACGCAGTCTTCGCCTCCGGTGCTCTCGGTGACGGTGTCGGTATCAAGCCAACCAGTTCCACCGTGGTCGCACCAGTGTCCGGCACTCTGATGACCGTGGCCAAGACCGGCCATGCCTTCGGTATCAAGACCGATGACGGCGTGGAGGTTCTCGTCCACGTCGGCATCGACACGGTCAAGATGGCCGGTGAGGGCTTCGACGTCCGGGTTGCCAAGAAGCAGCAAGTTCAAGCCGGCGACGTTCTGGCCGAGGTTGACTTCAACAAGGTCAAGGAAGCTGGTTACCCGACCACGACGCTGATGACCATCACCAATACCAAGAAGTTGACCAAGGTCACGCCGGTCACCGGCACCTCCGTCCAAGCCGGCGACACGGTCATCGAAGTTCAGCCATAATTGATTTCTAGAAGGCATACCGGCCTGAAATCCCTCAACTTATGGAGGAGTTCACGGTTACCGACATGGAAATCCTGAGAGTATTCAATAACAATGTGGTCCTGGCCAAGGACGCGACCGGTGAAAAAATCATCACCGGCCGCGGAATTGGGTTCAAGGCCCGCCCGGGACAGCCGGTTGATTCGAGCAAAGTAGTCCGAATCTTCGTCCCGGCAGAAGGCCGCGATCCGGACCATATTGCCACGATGCTCACAGAAATTCCGCTGGCTCACATCACTCTTGTAACCGATGCGGTAACCGCAGCTGGTCTGCCGGAATCAACGACTAAGAACGCCTCCCTTCTTGTGGCGTTGGCCGATCACATTGGTTTCGCAATTACGAGGGCAGCAGGCGGGCAGCGAGCCGATTACCCGCTGCTCGCGGAAGTCAGCCAACTTTATAGTGAAGAGTACGCACAGGCGCAGGCGATTTTGTCGCATATCAACCGCGCTCTCAATGACCGTCGTATAGCGCCATTGCCCCGTTCTGAAGCAGTGGCCATTACGTTGCACCTGGTCAACGCCGGGTTTGCTACTGGTGACCTGAGCTTCACCTACACCATGACGGGCGTGCTGCAGCAGCTGCTCACAATTATTGAGAGTGACTTTGACATCACGCTGGTGCCAGAGACTGTCAACGTGGGGCGCTTCATCACGCACCTGCGCTACCTGTTCGTCCGGATTGCCAAGCATGAGCAGTTGAAAGATCACTCCTCCGCTATTGGGCAAGCGATCCGTGACTCCTCCCCGGAGGCGTTTCAGTGTGCACAGCGCATCGCCGCTGTCATTGAACTGCGTTTGGGGTCGGGGCTGACGGAGGACGAAATCTCCTATCTCACCCTGCACATTGCACGCATTGTGCAGGCAGCGGCTGTATCTCCCACCGCTTCCGAGAAATCTCGGAGTGTGCGCAGTGTCGGTGCTGAGGAAACACCGGCGGACAGCGCACCTGTGGTGGGGTTTACAGGCACTGTGCCTGAGTCAAAACAAGATACGCATTCAACCCGAAAGGATTCAACCATGATTACTCGTACCGCTACCATCGGCTCCTCCGTCGGCCTGCACGCTCGCCCGGCTTCCCTGTTCACGCAGGCTGCCGCTGAGTACGACTACGACATTGTCATTTCCCTCGATGACGAAGAGGCCGACGCCGCGTCGATCCTGGAGGTTATGACCCTTGGCGCAAAACACGGTGACGAAGTCACTCTGAGCTGCGAGGACGACGCCGCCGCTGAAGCCCTGGACGAGCTCGCTGCGATGCTCGAGCGCGACCTGGATGCCGAGTAAGTCCGACTAGCACGCTCCTGGATAACACCACGGCACACACCACGACCGACGACGGGTAACCCGCAGAGGTCCCGAAAAGGAGATCGGAAGCAATGAACGAGCAGCACACTGTCATCTATGGCATCGGTGTCTCGACCGGTACGGCCAGCGCTGAAGTAGTAAAGGTACTCCCCGCCCCGGGGGTTGATACTCAAGAGCCGCCGTCGACCGATCCCGTCGCCGATGGTGAGCGCGTCCGCGAAGCGATGAGCAACGTCGCTGAGGCGCTGAAAAAGCAGGCTGAGCACTCCAGCCCGCAGGCCCGCCCAATTCTGGAGGCCACCGCACAGCTGGCCTCAGATAGGGCGCTGGCCAAGGCCGTGGTGAAGAAGCTGAAGACGGGATCCGGTGTCACCCAGGCTGTTCATGATGCCGTCGAGGACTACGCACAGCTCCTCGCAAGTCTCGGCGGATACATGGCCGAACGTGTCACCGACCTCTACGATGTCCGCGACCGCACCATCTGCGAGCTGCGCGGTCTACCAAAACCAGGTGTGCCGGACATCTCCACGCCGACCATTCTGCTTGCCGACGATCTCGCGCCCGCCGAAACCGTGGGACTTGACCCAGAGTTGGTCGTGGGCATTGCCACCGCTGGTGGTGGGCCAACCAGCCATACGGCTATCCTCGCAGCTCAGCTGGGAATTCCGGCCGTCGTTAAGGCGAAGGGCGTCATGGAGCTTGAAGCCGGTACCTTCGTCGCCCTTGATGGTGGCGCCGGTGAAGTGATTGCGAATCCGACCGCCGATGAAGTCGCTGAGTTGGAGGAACGCGCACGTCGCCGAGAGGCTGCTCTGGCGCAATCTGTGGGCGCGGGCAAAACCGCTGATGGGTACCCGGTGAATCTGCTGGCCAACATCGGTACAGCCGAAGACGGTGAGGCCGCGGCAGCTAAGGATAATGAGGGCACTGGCCTGTTCCGTACCGAGTTTCTATTCCTCGACCGGGACAAGGCCCCCAGTCTGGAAGAGCAGACGGAAACCTACACTCGCGTACTGAAAGCATTCGGCGAGCGTCGCGTTGTGGTGCGCACACTCGATGCCGGTGCGGATAAGCCACTGAGTTTTGCCGACCTCGGTGAAGAGGAAAACCCGGCGCTCGGACGCCGTGGTCTGCGTCTGTCGCAGGCTCGGGAAGATCTGCTGGATACTCAGCTGGATGCTCTCGCCGCTGCTTTTGAAGCTACCGGCCGCAAGTCTGACCTGCGGGTGATGGCACCAATGGTCGCGACTGTCGAGGAGACGAAGTGGTTTGCAGACAAGGCACGTGAGCGTGGCCTGCCAAAGGTCGGCATCATGATCGAGGTGCCCGCAGCAGCAATTCGCGCGAAGCAACTGCTGTCGATTGTGGACTTTGCCTCGATTGGTACAAACGATCTGTCACAGTACACCATGGCCGCCGACCGCATGCAGGGTGCTCTGGCGGATCTGCTTTCGCCGTGGCAACCGGCGGTGCTGCAGATGATTAAGTCCGCCTGCAAGGGCAGCGATGCTACCGGCAAGCCGATTAGCGTTTGTGGTGAAGCTGGCGGTGACCCGCTGCTGGCACTGGTGCTGGTCGGTCTCGGCGTGAGCTCGCTATCTATGGCCTCCAAGAAGGTGCCTGCCGTGCGCGCCGCCCTTCGCCTCCACGATCGCACTACCTGTCAGCAGATGGCAGCGTACGCTGTCGATGCCGAAACTGCGGCTGATGCCAAGGCTGCTGTGACTGCACTGGTGGATCCGAAGGTGAAGGACCTGCTGTAGAGCAAGTTTTACTGTAGAACGCAGAAAAGTAAGGCTGAGCCTGGAGCGCACACGCTATTGGCGTGATACCGCGCTCCAGGCTCTTTCTCTTTGCTGTCTCTTTTTCTCTTTGCTGTCTCTTAGCGCTCGCAGTACCACAGACCGCGGGTTTTCTGAGCAAATTCTTGATTTTCCCTCTCTTACACGTCCCATTAGGATTAATTAGAGTGCCTTCGGCAGCACCACCAATGCCGTCGAAGCCCTTTAAAAATTCACAAAGACGGTTCGTACAAGCCGCAACTTCATTCACGCATTCGGCTCCACCCAGCCCGTGAAAATTCATAATTTCAAGTTAAGAGTGTCAATTTCGACATCGTGGCCTTTCATCTATTTGGGCACACGAACTGCAGTTTTGCTGCTGTGGCAGGCTCTTTTGCCATAACAGCGCCGCCAACAACGGCGTCGCCACCGTGGCTTGCAGCGCCGCCCTGGACCTTACGGGCGAAACTAATCTAGAAAGAACACAATTCTCATGACCAAGTCGAGCGGAGTGGAGTCCCCGAAGTCT
>NZ_CAMQAZ010000045.1 GCF_946998835.1 uncultured Corynebacterium sp.
ACATCTAACCCCAGCGACACGCCGAGCCAGACACACTTTTTGAGCCTTAACCCCTGCCTACCCAGGCGGCCACTACCGGAAATACAGAACCCCCGGCGCTCCTACTTAAAGGAACCACCGGGGGTCTCGTTGGCGGTGACGGAGGGATTTGAACCCTCGGTACGGGGTTACCGCACAAAGCATTTCGAGTGCTTCACCTTCGGCCGCTCGGACACGTCACCGCTAGAAAACGTTACAGGTAGCCTCTTTATCTACCAAATCCCCAGGTCAAGACACACACCCCACCTTTCTGACAGCTCACGCGACCGATCTCAGTCACCCGGCCGGCGCAATCAAGCTCCTCTGACCGCGCCAAGCTCCTCTGACCGCGTCAACTGCTCGAACCACTCAGACCACTCGCCCCTAAAGCCACCGCACCATCCGGACCAGTCCGCCCTAGCCGAGGTAGCCAAAGCCTGCTGAGATATGAAGGAATAGTCTGTAGCTTGAAATCTAGAAACTAAAACACGGAAAGTGCAGCCACACAGAAAGGGTTCTCCTTCATGATTCGTTCCGCCATCATCGGCTACGGCAACTTGGGCCGTAGCGTCGAAAAGGTCATCGCTGACCAGCCGGACATGGAGCTCGTCGGCGTTTTCTCCCGCCGCGATTCGCTGGACACGGAGGCCCGCGTACTCCCGGCGGCGGATGTCGAAAAGTACCGCGACGAGGTAGATATCCTGTTCGTGTGCCTCGGCTCGGCTACCGATGTCCCAGAGCAGGCCCCAGAATTGGCAAAGAGCTTTACGACGGTCGACACCTACGACAACCACCACGAGATTCCGAAGCACCGTGCGGCCATGGACGCTGCCGCCCGCGAAGGTGGCAACATCGCAATGATTTCGACCGGTTGGGATCCGGGCCTGTTCTCCCTGAACCGCGTCCTGGGCACCGCTATTTTGCCGGGTGCGGACCAGATGACCTTCTGGGGCCCAGGCCTGTCGCAGGGTCACTCCGACGCTGTGCGTCGCGTGCCGGGAGTGAAGAAGGGTGTCCAGTACACCAAGCCAAACCCAGAGGCCATCGAGGCCGTAAAGAAGGGCGAGGGCGCAGACCTGAAGGGTAACGAGTGCCACCTGCGCCACTGCTTCGTCGTCGCTGAGGAAACCGGCGACGCCGACGAGGACGCCAAGCTCAAGGAGCAGATTCGCGAAACTATCGTGACCATGCCGGATTACTTTGCTCCTTACGAGACCATCGTGGACTTCATCTCCGAGGAGGAGTTCGAGCGCGATCACCAGGGTATGCCGCACGGCGGCCAGGTCATTACCCGCGGCCAGGCTGGCACCTCCGGTCACGTCATCGAGTTCGGCCTCGGGCTGGAGCGCAACCCCGACTTCACCGCAGCTGTCCAGGTTGCCTACGGTCGCGCTGCTTACCGTCTGAAGCAGGCCGGCGAGACCGGTGCCCGCACCGTCTTCGAGATTGCCCCGTACCTACTGTCCACAGAACCGCTGGATGATTTGGTGGCGCAGAAGCTGTAGTCACTCCACCGTGCACAGCCAGGCGCACGGCTTAAAAACGGGCATCACCGCCAACAGCTGACCATCGAAACACAAAGAGCCCCAGCCATCTCCGCACATCAGAAGCGGAAATGGCTGGGGTTATTTCTTACCTAAGGGAAAAAACCTTAAGGGCTAACAAGCTTTACTTGTCGGTCAGCTTGCCCAGGGTCTCAGTAGCCTTGTCCTTCAGGTCCTCAGCACCCTGCTTGACCTTGGACGCAGCCTGCTCGCCCTTGCCCTGGTTTGCCAGGTCCTCGTTGCCAACGGCGTCGCCAGCAGCTTCCTTAACCTTGCCGCCCAGCTCGTCGGCCTTGTTCTGCAGCTCGCTCATAATGTAAGCCTCCTATGTAAACGACTTAATCTATTTCAATAGAGCCACCGTCTAGCAGCTCCACTGGTTCCGACGGTACGTGAAAATGAAGGTCCGGCACGGACACAGCGGGAATCGTAACCCAACTGTAATACCGCTCATGCTCCCGACTGTCGCTGCCTTTCGAAGAATTCCCGCAGGTAAACAGAGCATTCGTCGGCAAGCACACCGCCGCGCACCTGCGGCGTGAACGCGTGGGCCGGATCTCGGATGACGTCAGCGATGGAGCCGCACGCGCCGGTTTTGGGCGACCACGCACCGAAAACCACGCGCCCCACGCGCCCCATGACACACGCTCCGGCACACATCACACACGGCTCGAGCGTCACCACCAGTGTGCACTGCTCCAACCGCCAACCATCGCCGACGGCGCGGGTGGCCTCACGCAGCGCGATGACTTCGGCGTGGGCAAGCGGGTCCCCATCCGCTTCCCGACGGTTCGAGCCCCGGCCCACAACCCTGCCCTCGGCATCCACGACCACCGCTCCCACCGGGACATCCCCGGGTGCCGTGTAAGCAGCTTCGGCAATAGCCAGACGCATCCACTCCTCGTCGAGAATGTCCTGTTCGCGACGAGGAAGAGCACTTGGCCGACCAGTTGGCTGGCCGGCCGCACGGTCGGTTGGCCGCTCGGTCAGATGACCTTTTTCAGGGTTAGTCGTCATAGGGGTCGTAGTCGTCATCATCGCCGTCATAATCCAGGTCGGCGACATCGGCGAGCTCCTCGGCACACCCCAACTCCTCGGCGATGGCCAAGAGCTGCTCGGAGGCCCACAGCGACTGGTCATCGCAGATGGAGGACAGCACCTCCTCCGAACAGCCCAGGTCAGCAAGGATATCCATGTCGCCTTCGGCCCAGGCATCGACGTCGTCAAGCTCGTCTTCATCAATGTCGGGGATGTCCAGATCCAACTCGTCGAAGACATCGGCCGCAATGTCGTCGGTGACGGCGGCGGTGGCGTCGGAAAGCACTACGCGCAGCGACCCCACTCCCTGGCGCACGAGAATGAAGTAGTCGTCGTCGATGTTGAGCATTCCGACAGCGGCGCGTTCCGAGCGCAGATTGCGCAGCGCTTGTGCAGCGTCAGCGAGCGAATCGGTGGCGTCGTCCCCGAGGTCGACGACGCGCCAACCGCGCTCCCCCATAGTTACGGCAACCGCGAAGGAGCGGTCGTCATCGGAGGTGTATCCCCCTGAAAAGGTCGTGCTCATAACCCACAACGCTAGTCGCTGTATGTCATGCTTGTCAGGTGAGCAATTTCGAGTCCCCCTCCCCTGCTTCGTCCTCCCTGTCAGCCGCACAGCTGCCCGCGGTATGCATCCTCGGTCTGGGCCTCATCGGTGGCTCCATGATGCGCGATCTGCGGGCTCACAACGTCGAATGCTTCGGTTGGAATCGTTCGTCCACAACGGTCGAGGAAGCCACGAAGGAGGGATTCGATGCCAGCACGGATCTTCAGGCCACTCTCGAACGCGCTGAGGCCAGCCGTGCACTCATCGTGATTGGCACCCCCATGACGGCCGTCGGCGCGATGCTCGACGCCATCAACAAGCACGCCCCCAGCTGTGGCATCACGGATGTGGTCTCCGTGAAGGCCGCCGTCGCCGCTGAGGTCACCGCGCGTGGGATGGAGGAACGCTTCGTCGGCGCGCACCCGATGGCGGGTTCGGCGCAGGCGGGCTGGTCCGCCACGCTCGAAGGGCTTTTCGACGGCGCCCCCTGGGTCATCACCTACGACCTGGCAGCTGCTGCCGACGCTGCGGGCGAGCCAGTCCCGGAGCGCTGGATTGAGGTCTTTTCGCAGGTAGCAAACCTGGGCGCGGCGCTCGGCAGCCAGCTCATCCCAGCGCTGAGCGATCACCACGATGCCAGCGTCGCCCGCATCTCCCACATGCCACACCTGGCGGCCTACGCCATTGCTGCCGCTGGTGAAGCCGGAGGCCCCCTGGCTATCTCGCTGGCGGCCGGTTCTTTCCGCGATTGCACCCGCGTGGCCGCCGCCGCTCCCGACATGGTCATGTCCTGGTGCGAGAACAACACCGAACCCGTGCTCGCCGCGCTTGACGACGTCATCGAGCGTCTCACCGCCGCCCGCACACAGTTGGCCACCGAGGGAACCGCTATGGACCTGGCTAAAGTCGGCCAGATTTCCCGTGTCCGCTACGAGGCCCGCCCCGCTCACCGCCCGATTTTCCGACTGCGCGTTGGCGAGGGCGACTGGATTAATCAGTTGAAGTTGGCCGAAAACGTCGGCGGGCAGGTAGATATGTTCTAGTGTGGAACTATGTTTTCCACCGAGCTGCATACCAGCCTCGCAGGCATCACTGTCGTCAACTTCGCTATTAACGTGCCAGGGCCACTGGCCGCACAGTACTTGGGCCAGCTAGGCGCCCGGGTGATTAAAGTCGAGCCACCAACGGGCGACCCACTCGGAGCCTTCGGCCGCCCTTGGTACGAAGCTATGTCCGCCGGTCACGAGATTATCCAGGCAGACTTGAAGAGCGATGAGGGCCGCGCACAGTTAAGCTCCCTGATCGACGAGGCCGACGTGGTCATCACCTCGGTTCGTCCCTCCGCGCTGGAGCGCATGGGGCTGGCAGGCCTCCACGAGCGCCCAAATGGGCCGGTGCACATCGACATCGTCGGCGACACCGAAGCTCCGGAAACCCCCGGCCACGACCTGACCTACCAGGCAGAGGCCGGAACCCTCACACCTCCGGCCATGCCGCCGGTGCTGTTGGGCGACATCCTGGGCGCACACTTTGCAGTCACCGCTGCCCTTGCCGGGTTGATTAAGCGGGCAGGTGCTGGGGCGGACGTCGTAAAGCATTCTGGTTTGCACTGCCGAATCGGTTTGAAGCAAGCCGGTGAGGCCGGTGCTGCGCCGCTGAAGTACGGCATGACGGTGCCTGGCGGGCTGCTCGGTGGCGGACTGTGGGCGTATGGACTCTACCCCAGCGCCGACGGCTATGTGGCCGTGGCTGCGCTGGAGCCGCACTTCGCCGCCGCCCTGACGGAGGCCACGGGTGCAAGCAATCGCGAGGAACTTGCAGCCTTCCTCAGCGAACGCACCAACGCCGAAATCATGCAGCTGGCCAGCGAAAAGGCGCTGCCGCTGGCTGCGGTGGAGTAACAGGGCAGCTTAGGGCTGCGCGCCTCGAGGTAATCCTGGGCCTGGCCCCTTACGCGCTCAGCCTACGCACTCAGCCCCACGGCCTCCGCGGTGAGCTCCACGGAGCGCAGGCGGTCGGGCACCTTCAACGAGTGGTGAGCCACAATCAGCTCATCCGCCGTCGAGTACTCACCGAACTGCGCAATCTGCTCACGTACCTGCGCCACCGTGCCGACGGCCGTGTGGCGGAACATATTCTGCACCTGGCGGCCCTGCGGGGTATCCATCAGAATCTCCGCCTCATCGTCGGTGAGGTGATGCCCACCGCGGCTGAGGAACCGCCGGACCATATTCCTGCGGGTAGCAAAGTACTGCTGCTGCGCGTCCTCTTCGCTTTCCGACGCAATCACGTTCATAGCCGCAAATGCGTATGGCTTATCCAGCTGCTCTGAGGGCTGGAACTGCTCGCGGTAGACCGCGATGGCATCGAGAAGCGCGTCCGGCGCGAAGTGTGAAGCAAATGCGTACGGCAAGCCGAGTGCCGCTGCGAGCTGAGCACCAAACAGCGAGGAGCCCAGAATGTACAGCGGCACATGGGTGCCGCGGCCCGGAATCGCGTTGATGCCCTTAATCAGCGACTCGTCGGAGAGGTAACCGCGCAGCTCCTGCACATCCTGCGGGAAGGAATCGGAAGAGCGCGGGTCACGACGCAGCGCACGCATAGTGGCCTGGTCCGTGCCCGGCGCGCGACCAAGCCCCAGCTCGATGCGATCCGGATACAGATTCGCGAGCGTGCCGAACTGCTCCGCGACCGTCAGCGGTGCATGATTCGGCAGCATGACGCCGCCGGAGCCGAGGGTGATGCTCTCGGTTTTTGCAGCCACGGCTGCGATAAGAACTGCCGGCGACGAGGACGCGATGGAGTTCATATTGTGGTGCTCTGCGTACCAAATACGCTGATAACCAACCTTTTCCGCAGTCTGCGCCAAATCGATGGAGCCTTGCAGGGCATCGGCATGGGACTGCCCCGAGGCTACGGTCGCTAGGTCAAGAATGGACTCAGTACGAATCATGGTTCCACAGTGTAGACCGTTATGCGGATATTGCGAGTTTGAGATGTTTCGAATACTGAGGCGCTGGAGTCTGGGGTTTGGGGTGGCTCGTGGGTGGACGGGCTCATGGGTGGACGGGCTCATGGGTGCGGTTTGCGGGTGCGGGTGACGGTGGCGGGTGCGGGTAGGCGGAAATGCGAACTTCGCGTCGGCTTCGCGTACGAAAAGGCACGAATAATCTAGTTCCCTGCTTGATTCTCCGCTCCGCCCCTCACCTGTCAATTCCGACCCTCACCTGCCGATGAGGTATTCACACATCGATGAGCTATAGCCTGGCCACAAGTGAATAGCTCATCGATATGAGCGCAGGCAGAACCAATACCGCGCGCATAAGTGCCGGAGAACCATCGATAAGTCGGGCAGACAAAAAGACCCGCACCTTATCGGTGCGGGCCTGCTTTGTGCGCCCGAAGGGATTCGAACCCCTAACCTTCTGATCCGTAGTCAGATGCTCTATCCGTTGAGCTACGGGCGCATTATGTTGTTATTCAGCGACTCTGGGGTAATTCCCTCAGCCCCTGCAACGAATAGATACTTTACTCATCCTGCGAAGTTTTACAAAATCGCCTGTTCAAGCAACCTTTTTGGGCACTTATTCAAGTACATATTCGTTGCACATTAACAACAGGTTTCGTTGCGGTTACCCCGGTCTAACCGGCCCCCGGAGGCCGGCACCGGCGCGGACCGGAGAAACCGAGGAACTACTCGCCGCGAACCCAGCGGACAGCGTTGCCGAAGATGTCCTGCTCACCAATGCCCGGGATGTTGCGCATCAGGCCTTCGCGGAAACGCTCCGGGTGGCCCATCTTGCCCAGAATCCTGCCGTCAGCACTGACAATGCCCTCGATGGCGTAGGAGGAACCGTTCGGGTTGGCTGGCGCTTCCATCGTCGGCACGCCCTCGGCATCGCCATCGGTATCGACGTACTGGAAAGCGACCTGGCCGGCCTCGAACAGGCGGCGAGCCTCGTCCTCGGAAACCACGAAACGGCCCTCGCCGTGAGAAACCGGCATGAGGTGGGTCTGACCCGGCTCGAATCCGCGCAGCCACGGGGAATCCACGGTAGCCACGCGGGTGGTGGCGATACGGGAAACGTGACGCAGCTGGCGGTTGTGGGCCAGGGTCGGTGAGTCCTCACGGAGCTGCGCCGGGTCGCCATACGGCAGGAAGCCGGACTTGACCAGAGCCTGGAAACCGTTACAAATACCGAGCACAAGACCGTTGTCGGCCACAAACTCCTTGACGGCGGCTGCGACATCGTCGGAACGCAGGAACGCGGCGATGAACTTGGCGGACCCGTCCGGCTCATCACCCAGGGAGAAGCCGCCGGAGAAGGCGAGGATATCGGCGTCCTGAAGCTTCTCGATAAACGCCTTCGTGTCCTCCGCCAGCATTGCCGGGGTCAGGTTGCGGATCACGTGGAACTCGTAGGCAGCGCCAGCCGCGACGAACGCCTCGGCCATGTCGTACTCGGAGTTGGTGCCCGGGAAGACCGGCAACAGCACGTGGACATCCTTCTTGCCCGGGCTCTGCAGGTCGGTCTCGGTCTCGTTGACCTGATTAGCGAACTCCGGCAGGGCCGCGCCCTCGTACTCATTGAGTGGGAAGACGTCACGGTAACCGGACTCCATCGCCTCCAGCGCCTCGGCGACAGTGAAGGACTCCTCGCCAAAGCACAAGGTACCCGACTCATCGGTGGCGCCAATCTTCACGGCACCCTCAACGGCCCCCGCAATAGCCCCCTCAACAGCCTGACCAGCCGGAACAGCCACAACGATGGAGCCCAGTGGAGCCTCCGGCAGCGATGCCTCCAGGCCCACGCCGTTGCCCACAGCCATGTTGACCAGGGTCGCAGCCAAATCTGCATTGGCAACAGCCGAAGCAGCAGCCGGACGCAGCTCGCGCACAGCAGCAAACAGCTCGTTGAGCTGCTCGTAGTTCGGCTCCCCGGACTCGAGCGGCTTGTGCGCAAACAGGTACAGGTCAAAGTTACCGGCCGGGATTGCGGCGGATACGGCGTCGGTCTCGTCCATCGCAGCGACTGCGAAGGTCACCAGGGTCGCCGGCACGTGCAGGTCCTCACCGTAGGTGCCGGACATGGAGTCCTTACCGCCAATGGCCGCAACCTGGAAGCCATCCTGAGCTTCCAGCAGACCGAGCAGCGCCTGCGCAACCTCACCCCAGCGCTGTGGATCCTGGTCCAGGCGCTGGAAGTACTCCTGCACACTCAGCCAGGCACCGCGCGGATCGCCACCGGCCGCTGCGAGCTTAGCCAGAGCCTCCACCACGGAGTAGGAACCCATGAGGTACGGGGACTCGTCGGCAAGCGATGGCGAGTAACCCCACGTCATGATGGATGCGGTGGTCGTGCCGCCATCGACCGGCAGCGTCTGAATCGACGCCTGCTCGTCGGTCTTCTGCGACGCGCCGCCGTACGGCATGAGCACGGTGGAGCGGCCGACGGTCGAGTCGAACTGCTCGATCATGCCCTCCTGGGAGCCCGCCGTCGCCGCACGCAGCGACTCAAGCACACTCGCCGGAGCCTGCTTTACGACGCCGCCCTCCCCAGCAACCATCTCGACGTTCTGGGCGCGGTCGGCGCCGTTGGTGTCGATGAACTCACGGGAGAGGTCGAACACGACCTCGTCACCCATGAACATGCGCAGACGACCAGTGTCGGTGATGTCGGCCAGCGCGACTGCCTCGATGTTCTCCTCGGCAGCGGCGGCGATGATGAAGTCGGCATCCTCCGGGCGCACGACCAGCGCCATGCGCTCCTGGGACTCGGAAATTGCAATCTCGCGGGCGTTCAGACCGGCGTACTTCAGTGGCACACGCTCGAGGTGAATGTCGATGGAGTCAGCCAGCTCACCGACCGCGACGGACACGCCACCTGCACCGAAGTCATTACAGCGGACAATCTTGGTGGCGACGTCCTCGCGGCGGAACAGGCGCTGAATCTTGCGCTCGTTGACCGGGTTGCCCTTCTGCACCTCGGCACCGGAACGGCCCAGCGAGTCCTCATCGTGAGCCTTCGACGAACCGGTCGCACCGCCGACACCGTCACGGCCGGTGCGGCCACCGAGCATAATCACCACATCGCCCGGCGCGGGTTCGAGGCGCTTGACGTTGTCTGCCGGAGCAGCGGCGACGACGGCTCCGAGCTCCATTCGCTTAGCGACGTATCCCGGGTGGACCAGCTCGCGCACACCAGTGGTGGCCAGACCGATCTGGTTGCCGTAGGAGGAATAGCCAGCTGCGGCGCGGGAAGAGATGTCGCGCTGCGGCAGCTTGCCCTCGAGAGTCTGCTCACGCGGGGTGTTGATGTCACCTGCGCCGGACAGACGCATGGCCTGGTAGACCCAGGAGCGACCCGACAGCGGGTCACGGATCGCGCCACCGAGACAGGTGGAGGCGCCACCGAACGGCTCGATCTCGGTCGGGTGGTTGTGGGTCTCGTTCTTGAACATGAGGAGCCACTTGCGGTCGTCACCCTCGACGTCGACGTAGACCGAGCAGGCGTTGATTTCCTCGGAGACTTCCTGGTCGTCCATAACGCCCGTGCGACGCAGTTCGCGGCCCATGATGGTGCCCATGTCCATCAGGGTGCGTGGCTTGTGAGTGCGGCCGTTGAGCTCACGCAGCTCGTCGTAGCGACGCAGCGCACGGTCGAGCTGTGCGGCAAAGCGCGGCTCGTTGTTCTCGATGGAGGTCAGCTCGGTGTTGAAGGTGGTGTGGCGGCAGTGGTCCGACCAGTAGGTGTCCAGTGCGGACAGCTCCACCTCGGTCGGAGTGCGGCCCTCGGAGCGGAAGTAATCCTGGATGGTCTTCAGGTCGGCCAGCGACATGGCCATGCCATCTGCTGCGAGCAGCTCGGTCAGGTCTTCGTCATCCAGCTCGGTGAAGCCCGGGTACTCCTTCAGCGGCTCAATTTCGCCCATGCTCGGACGGCGCAGAACGCTCAGGTCCTTCTCCCCCGACTCGACCGGGTTAATGAGGAAGGAACGCACGGTGTCGTTCACCGGTGCGTCGAAAACGTAGAGCGTGGCCGAGGTAATCTGCGTGCGGGTTTCCGGCCGGAGCAGGCGCAGGGCCTGCTCGGCGGCATCGGCACGCTGGTCGTACTGGCCTGGAAGTGGCTCAACTGCGAGGTAGTTACCCAGCTCGGCGGGGGCTGGGAGCTCGACCAGCTCGTCGACACGCGAATCAGCAACTACCGACTCGCGCAGCGCGACAAGATCCTCCTCCGTCGCATCGAAAGCATCGTAGAGATAGTAGATTGCCACCTCGCCGTCCTGGCCGATCGAGGACAGCAGCGTAGCTTCCTCGTTGCGGAACTCGGGCTTACGGCGAACGGCTAGACGGGCGTCCATCAAGGCTCCTATCGAATTACGGGGAGGGCAACCGGGGTCTAAGTCTATTGCAACTGTTCAGGATAGGAAAATGTTCCCCAGTGCGTGAGGTGGAAGGCGCTTGGCGGAAGCCCCGATTGACCAAGTACAAGGCCAGGCTAATCGGATTCGACCGAGCAAAGGCTGCGCGGGGGTGTTGGAGGTACGGCCGTGGTGGCTCAAGGAGGTGGTGAGTCGGGCGGCAGGTCCGGGTTGGTGCCTGGTGCTGCGCGTTGCTGCCTGGTGCTGCGCGTTGCTGAAACAAGGGAGCTGGTTCGTTGTCTTATCGATGCATAGTTCACCCATCGATTCGCTATAGCCTGGCCACAAGTGAA
>NZ_CAMQAZ010000046.1 GCF_946998835.1 uncultured Corynebacterium sp.
ATCTCCAGCAGGGAGACGTCGAAGGTACCGCCACCGAGGTCGAAGACCAGAATGGTCTGCTCCTTGTCGGACTTCTCCAGACCGTAAGCAAGCGCGGCAGCAGTCGGCTCGTTGACAATGCGCAGGACGTTCAGACCAGCAATCTGGCCTGCTTCCTTAGTTGCCTGACGCTCAGCGTCGTTGAAGTAAGCCGGAACGGTAATGACCGCATCAGTGACATCATCACCCAGGTAAGACTCAGCGTCGCGCTTCAGCTTCATCAGCGTACGAGCGGAAATCTCCTGCGGGGTGTACTTCTTGTCATCAATCTCAATGTTCCAGTCAGTACCCATGTGGCGCTTGACCGAACGAATAGTGCGATCGACGTTAGTGACAGCCTGGTTCTTAGCCGACTGGCCAACCAGGACCTCACCATTCTTTGCAAATGCAACCACCGACGGGGTGGTGCGCGAACCCTCGGAGTTCGCAATCACCTGAGCCTCTCCGCCCTCGAGGACGGAGACACAGGAGTTCGTCGTACCCAAGTCAATACCAACAGCGCGTCCCATGATGAACACCTTTCTAGAGAAGTAAAAGAATTGCCCTTAAGTCTTACGCGCTCAAGTCTGCATTGCCGTAGAAAATCTGTCAAGCAAACTTGAGCGTGTCCGACTCAATGTTTGTCATGCAGTGCAACGGGCTATAGAGCAAAGTTATTCCCACCCGACTCAACTTTTCTGGAAAGTTCTACATACTTGCAGGTCCGGGCCACAAAATAATTTTTAGTAACTTGCCCCGGGAACTTTCCTGCAATACAAACCGACTAATCCCCTGACACATTGTGCAGCTACCGGCTCATCGGCAGCGCAGGGCTGGCCAACCCCAACCCCACCCTTCCGAATCAGCTCTGGCGACTCCGCAATACACGTCCAATTTTCCCTGACGGGGCAATCGAGCCAAGAATTCATCCCGCATATTTGGGAGTTTTCCATGCCTGAAGAAAAGCATTCCCACATCCGTCTATGAACTGGGTCGAAAAGGGCCACGATGATGCCTACCTCGTTCCGACTGTGGACCTGGTCGAGAAGTCTGGGGACGACGGACACGACCATGGGAACGGTCACCACGGCAGCAGCAGCCACGGCGACCACGATCACGGCACCGCTATCTCTGCCTCCGCTTCCACCTCGACCTCCCCTCTGTCCCGGCCTACCGCCCAATCCCAATTGACCAGGCAACGCGGATTGTCGCCGCATCGGCGGAACCACCCAGCGCCTCCTGCACCCGCTCATAGCTGTCGTCATCCATGTCGTCGGGAAGCGGGACCTCTATGGGACTGAACCAACGGTCCAAGGTGGAGCACATCTTAAACCTGTCGAGTCGGAATGTTCGCCAGTCGTCGCGGAGCTCATCCCATGCGAGCACGTAGGGACGGCCGAGGTCGACAATGCGCACCGGGCGGATAATCCGCGCTGTCGGCTCGTCGTTTCGGTCGCCATAGAGGATGGACAAGCAGCGCCTTTCTGCAATGCCGGCTCGAACCATGTCCACGTGTTGCTCAAACAAGTCCTCGCCGGTGAGGTAGTCGCGTACGGAGGGGTCGCTTGAGCCGGTACCGTAACCTTCGGGAAGCTCCTCCAAATAGTCCGACTCATCCATCTCTTGGGTGTCCAATAAAAGCATGATGGCGTCCCCTCCTTCTGGCCATTCAACGCGCCAGTCGTCGGGGGCTGCCTCATAGAGGTTCACTAGACGAGTGTCGAATATGTCCGCCCGGCGGACGTTCAGGCCATTCGGTCCGGTAACCAGACTCGTCATCAAATCTGCGGTTGTGCACTTCTCGGAGGCATACGCATCAAACACAGCCTCCGTATTCAGCGCTACCTCCGGGTTCCTCCAGGACCTTTCGATATCCTCCACTGCTCGCTTATCCATGCGCTTCAACGGCGACTCCGGGATTCGCGAGTAAATCGCCTCATCAAAGCAGTCGAGGTCAACATTCTGCCCGCCGTAGTCAACCCGGCAGTGGTCGAAACGTCCAACCAACACCTTGCCGGAAAGGTTTTGCAGCGCATACGCGACCTCGGCGCCATCATCCCCGTGTTCATCACAGAGCTCTTCAAGCCAGTCAGGGCAGGGGAAGTAAATCAACGCCTCTCGGCCAATAAACCCGTGCACTGAAAGGAATCGACTCCCACTGAACGGGTTGCGGTGAATCTCGGGCTCCCACAAGTATGATGCCGTGACTACCGCCTGCCCGTAAATAGGCAGGCCAGTATCCACTTCAGTATCGAGCAACTGCCCGAAGCTCGTCCCCACGATGTCAGCCTTGGAGCAAAGCTGGCAATCCACAGCCGCATAGTGGTCGAAGGGGTCATGGTGTACGTCTGTGCTGATTGCCCCACCCCACGACAGCGTGGGCAGGGACACCCCAAACAGCACGCGCCGCCATTCCGGCATCGTCTCAGTTCGAGCTGAAAGGCTCATCGTCGCCCGGGCATACCGCCCTTCGTCACCCAAAAGTTCTAGAAATCTGCTTGCCGACGCCCACTGCGCTCTCGCCGGTCGGTCCATCATCGACAACAGTGCTTCATTACCTCTCGTGATAGAAAACCCGAGGCAACCGCCAATATCTGTCATGATGCGACCGAAGCTAAAATCCTCGTTGATCTCTTGGAAACTGGCGGCCAGCGGGTAATTGCTTGCCGACGGCACACCGACCTGCGACGGGAAACTTCCATCCAGCAATTCCCTGTCGATTGCGATGGGGAACTGTAAGCGCGATGCCCCAAAGCTGCCGCCCCACTCCAGCGGTAGGAAGTGCCCGGTGAACAGTGCTTTTCCGGAAACTATCGCCCCCACGGGGTACGGTTCGACCGCTTCAAAAGTGCCCGAAGCGAATGGGTGCGGTGCGCAACAGTGCAGCTCCTTCCCGTCTTTAAACCGCAGGATCAACTCCCAGAATTCTTTTTCAGTCATTGCGTTCTGATGCCGGGTGGCGCTGACAACAAGCGCGGCAATTTCTTCCTCCGGTCCGGTGAGCTCCGACAGATTCGTGCACTCCACCCCAGTCTCATCCTCGGCTTCCTCGCACGAGTTGAACCCTTCTTCCCACAGCTGTGAGCGGAAGACGCGCACCGATGCGACGTCAAAAAGCGCGGTCAGCGCAAGATATCCAAGCTGGCCGACAGTGGACTTCAGGGGCACCTGTGGGAACTCGCCTTCCTCCATATATCCCTCCAGCAGGGAGTCCACAATGGAGAACTCACCAGGCCCCTCGAATGGGTCGGATACGTGCAGGTGCGCGCCAAGGTTGAGCGGCACGTACTTCAGCGCAGCCTCAATCTCAGAAGAATCCTCAACTGTCGGTGAATCCACATCAAGCCACTGCAGGTCAACCTGCAAGGTGGAGGAATCAGACGCGGCTTCATTGTCTTCATAGTTTTCGTCGAAGGGAATCAGCCCACCACTGTCGAAGAAACACTGCCCTAAATTGCCGTGTTCCTCTCCACCATCGACCGCTGCAACAAAGGTCAAAGCCTTATTTTCATGGGAAAAGAACCCGGGCACCACATTCAATACCCCCACGTTGACAGCCGCCCCCGATGCGTCCACCGCCATTCGGGCAAGAATCGGACGTCCGTCTTCGTCGTCTTGCAACGGCACCAAATCAACCTGCGTCACCTGGCCCCGACTAAAAGTCCCCTCCAACGTCGTGTACGCCCACGACCAGTCTTTGCTGGAAATATCGAAACCAACCGATGCACTGTAGCCCGCCGTATGAGCCATAGCTTGTCTCCTCTAATCCGTTGGGACTTTCGGCTGCTCATAGTGCCAGTCGCTTTACGACGACCGATACCCCAAGGTCTTCACGACCCGACCAGCGGTTATGCCCCCTCGAGCAATGACACCTGCATCATATAATTAGGCCCGGATTGAGTCAGGCGGAACTTTTGACGTATTCGAAAACCGTTCGAAGGCGCCATTTCCACACACTAAATACAAAAGTCGAGCTAGGACTTCTACTTAGCTCTTCCAAGCAGAAGTTCTAGCTCGACGTTAGTCAGCAACTTAAGAGGCTATCTACCTGCACTAGCCTCACGAATGGCTGCAGTATTCTGCGCGATTCGAATCACGGCAATCATACCTTCAAGCCCCAACCGGACTGCGACGATTTGGAGTAGAGCAGGAATCCAGCCAAACAACAGGATGCCAAAACCAGCCAGGAAACCGGCACCAACATCTTCGCCCATCCCGGAAAAACCTGCGATGACAAAGAAGAAATAAATCAACGCGGCAATTGCGATATTGATGATGTAGATGAACTTGGCAAACTGAATGGTGATGAAGCTGGAAAAGCTGAAATCGAAAAGCGCCTGGAAAAACCCACGCGATTCTGCTTTCACCGTTGCTGCCTGAAATCCAGCTGACTGCCCATACTGGCTGTTAGACCCGGTTTGGTACCCATTGCCAGCACCAGCTCCAGCTGCACCCGGGGTACCCGCATTATTGCTAGTTCCGTAGTTGTAGTTACCCTGCTGCGCCCAGGTGTCGTACGACTGTCCTCCAGTTCCGGCGCTATTCGCCGATTCGCTGTACGGGCTGTTCTGGCTGTCACCGCTGCTGCTGTGATTTCCAGTGTTGTAGCTGTCGTTGTTGTAATCAGACGGGTTCTGATCGGTCATCAGATGTTTTTCCTTTCCTATCCGCCCACCCGTTTACCGAGCTGGCCCCTGCCTGCATTTCACCACATGCAGAGCTGTTTTATCTGAGAATCTAAAGATAGATGAGACTACGCTGGCAAAACTGCAAAAACTCTAGCCGGGAAGCCGGTCCCATCCTTTGGCTTTGGCCAAGATGCGACCACGAGAGCTCCCGTTTCTGGCACCTGGTCGAGCCCAGCCAGAAGTTCGATCTGCCAGCGGTCACGCCCCAATAGATAGAGTTCCGTCGGCAAGCTGCCACCATGAGCCACGATGCCGGGGTCCGTATCAGTAGTCTCGTGCCCAATCGCCACAACGCCACGGTTGTCTATCAACCATTCGACGACCTCTACGTTCCACCCTGGGTAATGGGTCACACCCTCTTCATCCGCGTTCGCCATTGCCTCAGCGTCGGGCCACCGCTTTGACCAGTCACTGCGAAAGGCGACGAATGCGCCGTCTGGAATCAAGCCGTTGCGCTTCTCCCACGCCTGGACATCAGCAATCGAAGGGGAGAAATCATGATCCTGAGCAACGTCAGCGGTGAAATCTAGGACAACTAAAGGGAGAATCATCTGATCGACGTCAATATTGTCTAGTGTTCTCGTCTCTTGGACGAAATGTACCGGCGGATCCACGTGTGTTCCCCACTGGCCAACAAATTGGTATTGGTCAATTTCAAATCCATGGTCAGCAACGGTGAATAGTCGTGTCCGCTGCTCGTCGGGAAGCGCGGGGAATTTTGGCTGACCGGCATGAAACGCATGGGTCAGGTCAACATAGGTGTGATTTTTCCGGAGCTGTTGGGCAATGTCCCATAGTTCATGTGAATCCGTGGTTTTTTCGTTCGACATAAGGCGAAGTATATAGACTAAGCTGTCTAGTTGGCTAATGGAGTCGATGAGCACCGGGGCGAACAAAACACTCCAAATTGCCCCACACGGCATCCATCAGCCCAAACAGCCTGACGGCACCCACCACCCCCAGGTACCCTCACATACAGGAAATGCTTTTCAAGCCGCAGCCACGTTCTTCAATTTTTGAAGAGTTGGGCTGCACATCCGGCTTTCATTAACAACCAAGCCCGCACGAAGGAGTACCTAATGTCCGATTACGAAAACATCCTTACCGAAACTCGAGGCCGCGTCGGCATTATCACCCTGAACCGCCCGAAGGCTCTCAACGCGCTAAACCACAAGACAATGGAAGAGATTGGCGCAGCAGCCACCGCCTTCGACAACAATCCAGGCATCGGCGCAATTATTATCACCGGCTCCGAGAAGGCGTTTGCCGCAGGCGCGGATATCAAGGAGATGGCGGACAAATCCGGCACGGAGATGTACGTCTCGGACTGGTTCGCACGTTGGGATGTCCTAACTTCCGTCCGAACCCCGGTTATCGCCGCCGTTAACGGCTACGCACTCGGCGGCGGCTGCGAGGTCGCGATGATGGCGGACTTCATTATCGCCGGATCGAAGGCTAAGTTCGGCCAGCCCGAAGTCAACCTCGGCATCTCCCCGGGCATGGGCGGCTCCCAGCGCCTCACCCGCGCAATCGGCAAGGCTAAGGCCATGGAAATGTGCCTCACCGGCCGCATGATGGGTGCCGAAGAGGCAGAGTGCGCAGGACTGGTCGCCCGCGTCGTCGAACCGGAGGCGCTTATCGACGAGACCCTGAAGGTCGCCGACACCATTGCGTCGAAGTCACTGGTTGCCACTACCCAGATTAAGGAGCAGATCAACCAGGCCTACGAGATGACACTGTCGCAGGGCCTGCTCTTTGAGCGACGCACCTTCCATTCCCTGTTCTCCTCCAATGACCAGAAGGAAGGCATGGCCGCTTTCTCCGAAAAGCGCGAGGCGAACTTCACTAATTCCTAGCGCTCCCCCAGTTCCTTACACGCCGGGCGCGCAGCTCCGACCCCGCTGGTTTCATACAGCCAACGGCTAATTCACAGCCGACGGAACAGCCAGCCACAGAGCAGAGCCGTCAGCGGCAGAGTAGGTATCGCGTGCGCGCGGCAGGTGAGTCGGCGAACTGACAATGACGCCGGCCCGCATGATGCCGGTTGTCGACGAAGCGAAGTGTGCAGTGCCTGCCGCATTTCCAACGGTGGAGTAGGAGTTAGTTTCCACCGTGATGCGCTGTTTCGACACTCCCCCGGACACGAGCGCATCACGCATGTACTCCGCTTCGGCCTGGCAGCCAGGCTGAGTGTGTCCACCCGTGACGATGATTGGATTCAATGGGTGGCGCAGTGCCAGCGCGCGAGCGGTCTCCACCCGGGAATCCAAGACAGCGGGAGCGCTGCAGTCAGAATTCAGACGTGCGCCGAGAACAATAATCGGCACCTGCGGATCGAAAAGTGCAGCTTCAGCAGCTGTGCGTCCGACCTGGGAAACCACCAGCGGTGTCACAATTGAGTTATTCAAGACCCTGACAACATCATCACCAACCGGATTGGCGTTTGCCACGGCACCCGTACCGGCCCCGAGAACAGCACCTGCTGCAAAAACAACGCTCGCACCAGTCCCAACAATTGCACGGAAAAATCGCACCATTAAAGACCCCCTCTAAAGAATTGGCATATCGGGGACATTGCACCCCGCATGCCATCTAGCATCAGGCGGATAAATCCGCTTATGAACGTCATTAATATTAGACACCAAACAATCTAATGCCTACATAAGAATGGCGCTGGGGGTAGAAAGACACGCGCCATACAGCAGAATTCACAAGCCTCCTACCAGGCAAATCTTCGAGATAACGACTACCAACCCGTATTGAAGAGCGCATAGATTAGTAAAATTCAAGGGCTCGCATGCGCACTATTCGCCAAACAATAGAATCTGAAGTTTCTATTGTTATTTATGTTACGAATGTTGTGTATGTGAATATGCTCTGGCTTCAATTTGTTTTCAAGGATTGACCCAGCCCAACCCCTCCCCACATTTCCACAACACAGCCCTTCCTCACGCCGCACCGCACCACCCCCGCCACCGCTCCGCGCTTCCACGCTTAACGACGAAGGTGCCGCGCGCCGTCGCCAAGCGAAGACGTTAGCCCTCCCCGAATAAAACAACGAATTTTTTGCGTAATTCCCCAAATAACCGCTGGTTACACCATGTATCCATGAAATCAGCACTATTTTTCACATTAGTTAGGTAAGCATCTGCGGCTCGTGATAGAACTCACAAGAGAACTATTTTCACTCAGCCATCACCCTGGCTGAGCCAGCCTAGAAGGAACATTATGAGCGTGCTCAACCTCGCCCAGGCGGCGGCTGACACAGGGGTCCCGGAATCGACCGGGTTCACCGTGGCAGTCGGCGTTATTGGCGTCCTCTTGTCCCTGCCCTGCTGGTTCATCTTCATTAAGGGCTTCACCCACATGGTGAAGACCATCATGGTGGGCCAAAAGACGTACGGTCACACCGGTGACTGGGGAACCCGTATTTGGACCATGATCCGCGAGATCATCGGCCACACCAAGATGTCCAAGAAGCCCGGCGTTGCAGTGGCTCACTGGTTCGTGATGGTGGGCTTCCTCCTCGGTTCCCTGGTGTGGTTCGAGGCCTACATTCAGACGTTCTGGCCAGCTGGCGGTTGGCCAATCCTCAGGGACCTCACGGCCTGGCACTTCATCGACGAAATCCTCGGTGTCGGTACCACCCTTGGTATTTTGACCCTGATTCTTGTTCGTCAGACCAACCTGGGCAAGGAGCGTCTGAGCCGCTTCTACGGCTCTAACGCTGGTGCTGCTTACTTCGTCGAGGCTGTCGTCCTGATTGAGGGCCTGGGCATGATGTTCGTTAAGGCAGCCAAGCTGGCTACCTACGGCGACCACGGACAGACTGGCCCGGAAGTTTGGAACTGGGCGAACTTCGTCACCGGCGGCATTGCGCAGGTTCTGCCGTCCTCCGAAGTCATGGTGTCCATCTTCGCGCTGATCAAGCTGCTGTCCGGCATGATTTGGCTCTTCGTTGTTGGCCGTAACCTGACGTGGGGTGTCGCATGGCACCGTTTCCTGGCGTTCGCCAACATCCTGCTCAAGCGTAACGCTGACGGCTACAACGCCCTGGCTGGCGCTAAGCCGATGACCTCTAACGGCGAGATTCTGAACCTGGAAGAGGCTGACCCGGAGGTTGACTCCATGGGTACCGGCGTGGTCACCGACCACTCCTGGAAGGCCCTGCTGGACTTCACCTCTTGTACTGAGTGTGGTCGCTGCCAGGAGCAGTGCCCGGCATGGAACACCTCCAAGCCGCTGTCTCCGAAGCTGCTGGTTAATCAGCTTCGTGACCACGCATACGCTTCTGCTCCGTACCTGCTGGCTGGCGAGACCATCCAGACTGCTCGCGAGGGTGAGGGCGCTGGCGCAGCTCTGCTGACTAAGCCGCTGGTGGGCGATGGCGACGAGGGCGTCATCGACCAGGACGTTCTGTGGTCCTGCACCAACTGTGGTGCCTGTGTCGAGCAGTGCCCGGTTGATATTGAGCACATCGACCACATCGTCGATATGCGTCGTTACCAGGTTCTGGTGGAGTCGGACTTCCCGACCGAGCTGGCTGGCCTGTTCAAGAACCTCGAGACCAAGGGCAACCCGTGGGGCCAGAACGCTTCTACTCGTGCCGACTGGATTAACGAGGTCCGCAAGGAAGGCGTCGTTGTCCCGATTTGGGGCGAGGATGTCGAGAGCTTCGACGACACCGAGTACCTGTTCTGGGTCGGCTGTGCCGGTGCTTACGACGACAATGCGAAGAAGACCACCAAGGCCGTCGCAGAAATGCTCTACACCGCCGGTGTGAAGTACGCTGTGCTCTCCCAGGCTGAGGGTTGTACTGGTGACTCTGCTCGCCGCGCTGGTAACGAGTTCCTCTTCCAGATGCTGGCAGAGCAGAACATCGAGCAGCTCGACGAGGTCTTCGACGGTGTGCCGCCGAAGCAGCGCAAGATTGTTGTTACCTGTGCGCACTGCTTCAACACCTTCAAGAACGAGTACCCGGAGCTGGGCGGACAGTACGAGGTTGTCCACCACACCCAGCTGTTGAACAAGCTGGTTCGCGCTAACCGCCTCCAGCCAGTTGCTTCTGGCCAGGGCCGCCAGGTCACCTACCACGACCCGTGCTTCCTGGGTCGCCACAACAAGGTCTTCGAGGCTCCGCGTGAGCTGATTGGCGCATCCGGCGCTAACCTCGTCGAAATGCCGCGTAACAAGAACACCGGATTCTGCTGTGGTGCAGGTGGCGCGCGTATGTGGATGGAAGAGACCATCGGCCAGCGCATCAACGTCAACCGCACCGAAGAGGCTGTCGGCACTGGCGCTGAGGCAATTGCCATCGGCTGCCCGTTCTGTAAGACGATGATGAATGACGGTGTCAACAACGTCATCGAGGACGACGAGAAGAAGCCGGAAGTCCTGGACATCGCTCAGATGCTCCGTGACTCTGTGAAGGTCGACGGCGAGCTGCCACAGGCACGTGAGCCGGAGTGGATCGAGCAGCCAGAGCGTGGCTGGGTCGACCCGAAGAAGGCTGAAGAGGAAGAGCGCCTGCGCCGCGAGGAAGAGGAAGCTAAGCGCAAGAAGGCTGAGGCCGCCGAAAAGAAGAAGGCAGAAAAGGCTGCCGCTGCCGGTGCCGCTGCTACTGGCGCTGGTGCTGCTGCAGGCGCTGCCGCTAAGTCCGGTGCCCCGACCCCGGGTGGCGCACCGAAGCCAGGCGGTGCTCCAAAGCCGGGCGGTGCTAAGTCCGGCGCTCCGAAGCCAGGCGGTGCTCCAAAGCCGGGCGGTGCTAAGTCCGGTGCCCCAACTCCGGGCGGTGCTCCAAAGCCAGGCGGTGCTAAGTCCGGTGCCCCAACTCCAGGTGGCGCTCCGAAGCCAGGCGGAGCTAAGGGCGCTCCGGTTCCAGGCGGCGCTAAGAAGGGCGCTCCGGTTCCGGGCGGCGCCAAGTCCGCCAAGCCAGCTGCCCAGGCTGAGCCAGCAGCTGCAGCGGAAACCGCGGCTCCAGCTGAGGCTTCGAAGGCAGCCAAGGGCGCTCCAATTCCAGGCGGCGCACGCAAGGGCGCTCCGGTCCCGGGTGGCGCACGCAAGGCAACTCCGGCTGCCAAGCCGAAGGCCGAGGA
>NZ_CAMQAZ010000047.1 GCF_946998835.1 uncultured Corynebacterium sp.
CTTCGAATTCGCGCGACTGGAAGTACAGCTGCTTGTTCAGCTTGCGTGTCGTTCGAGCACGCTTCGGTTTTACATAATGCTCTATATTCGCACGGCGCAGTACCTCGATGACTGCCTCTTCCACGGGGCTGTACTCTGCTGCCAGGCCTAGGGAGAAGTCATCGGCATCCGGGGTGAAGGATGCGGTGACATAGCCGTCTTTGTTGAGGAAGCCACGCTGTTTCAGGTGTTCCCAAATCTCAGCGGATGTGGTGAACCCTAAGTTTTCTTGCTCTTCCGCGTCGGGTTTCGGCAGCTTGGCAAAGTCGCCTTTGCGGATGTATCCGATCGCTACACCGGCCTTTTTGTATTCGTTCTGAAGGTTGGAGGCGAACTCTTGGTAGGACTCATTAGCAACGACAGTAAGTTGGGCAACAGAGCGGTCTGCTACTCGTTCACCGTTCTGGTCCACAGGTAGTCTCAGACCGCGACCGATTGTTTGGCGGCGCTCGGTCTCAGATCCCATTTCACGCAATGTACAAATCTGGAATACGTTCGGATTATCCCAACCTTCACGCAGCGCAGAATGAGAGAAGATGAACCGTACGGGTTCGTCTTCGCTTAGCAGTCGGGCCTTGTCTTTCATAATCAGGTCGTAGGAGTCATCATCCTTAGCTTCATCGCCTCTTGTATCGCCAAACACTCCCTTTTTTACCTGCGAGAAGTATGCGCGCCGCAGCTCAATCGGATCCTGAGGAAGCAGGTCTTTGTAGTTCGGGAATCGGTTTCGTTCTTCGATGAAGAGCTCGTCGAACCACTGGGCGAACTTGCCGTTGGCAGTGGTGTTGTCGGCACCGTCTCCGAGGTAGCTAGCCACTTTATCCACGAAGAAGAGGCTCAGCACCTTGATGCCGAGCGGTCGCATCAGCGATTCCTTGCGGAAGTGCTCGCGGATGGTCTCGCGGATCATTTCGCGGTACACAGTCTCGTCGTTGCCGCCGATCGCTTCGCCGACTTGGAGAATGCCGTGGTTGGTTAGCTCGATAAACCCGGGACCGTCAAGGTTGATCTCATTGATTCGCCAGTTGTTTTCGTATGCGGGATTACCCGTGATCTTCTCGAGGTCTTGATTCTGCTTCACTTTCTTCACTTGGCGGTCCAGCGATCCGTCCTTCTTACGGCACACGAGCTCGAGGCTCGCTTGCCATGGATTGCTGTCGACGGAAAGAAGCTTGATGTACGGCTTGGCGTCCCCACCATGCTCCGTCGCTTCCGCCACAACGATCTGCTTGACCAGGCCCAACTCATGAGCATCAACCGGATCCAGGCGGTAGGTGACGTTTCGGGTTTCGCGGTGTGTCGCGCTGTAGCGAAGGATGAACGCTGGGTCCATTCCTGCCAGAGCCGTCTTGGACAGCTCAGACTCCATGTTCTGTGGCTCGTCCATGATCAGAATCGGTCGTGTTGCGCGCAGGAAATCGATCGGTCGCAACCCGTTGAGCTTGTCGCGGGTTTGGTTCATGATCAAGCTTTTCGCGCGGCCACGCACGGAGCCGATCGTCATAATCATGATCTGAATGCTTGTCGACGTCGCAAAGGATTGCACCTCCTCGGCGTTCTTACCGCTGTAGACCATGTAGTCAAACGGCGACGCGGGGTACAGCTGACGGAAGTGATCGTGCATCAGCTCGATGCTTGTCTTCACACCTTCACGGATAGCAACGCTGGGGACAAGAATGACGAACTTGGTGAAGTTGTACTTTTCCGCCAGCTCAAAAATCGTGCGCAGGTACACGTAGGTTTTGCCGGTGCCGGTTTCCATCTCGATGTCGAACTGGAGACCGTCAATAAGCTCTTTTGCAGGTTCTAGTCCCTGCTCGTTTTGCACGACCTTGAGGTTCTCGAGCACCGTTGCTTCATCCAGCAAGAAATTGTTGCCGACGGCCCCAACCTCTTCACTGAGATCTATGTCAAGCGCCTGGTTACTGGTCTCTGGCAGAACTCGTTCGGTGTGGAACGTTGTGAGAAAATCTCCGGCGTCGTTCGGCTGACCTTCGAACAGGTCGGTGACTGAATCAATCGCCTGAACCTGGTACTCCTGCTTGGCATCAAACTTGAATTTCATGTTGATCCTTTACGCCGTCCAGAGCTCGATGCCGTTGGTCTTGCAGATTTGCGCCAGGTTAGTTTTCAGCTGGTCGTCGCCTTGGAAGGCATCCTCGAGCATGATGAACTGAGCTGGCTTGACCTCCATAGCTTCACGAAGCTGTGCCAGGGTTGGTTTGGTGTGTTCGTCGAGGTACGCGAGCACCAGGGTGTCTTCTTCGCCGTCTTCGTCATCGACTCGGACCACCGCCTTATACGACAGACCGTCGATATCGCGGTCGCGAATCTGCTCGACCAACGAGTGGCCCTGCTTGATTAGGATCTCGGTGAGAAGATCATCAGGGGTTGCGTTGTCATCGGCACTTTCACGGAGATCCAACAGGCGTTGCTCGAGTTCAGTCGCATCGGTGTCAGAGCCGGTACGCCACTTGGTGAAGTTGGTGTCGGCGAGCTTGTAGGAGCGGAAGCCTATGTCTAGTGGGGTGTTGTCGGATGTGTTCTTACCCAGAAAATCTGTCTTTACGATTTCCCCTGAAAGATCAATTCGTTGACGCGAGAGATCAGCTAATGTACCGGTTCCTTCTGCAGCTGGCTCTGGAAGTTGGACCATGATGAAATTGCGGTTGGAGTTACTCTCCGCGTTTAATTCGAGCACGGCGTGGGCTGTGCTGCTGGATCCCGCGAAGAAATCAAGAATTGTGTCGGCTTTGGTTAACGAAATTAAGTATGCAATTAATGACACAGGTTTTGGATAGTCAAATTTCCCTTCGCCTAAAATGCGGTCTACTTCAGCTGACCCCTCTTCATTGGTGCCAACTTTCACTCCGGAGCTTCTTTTTGAAGGGGCGTGTGATCCGTTGGTGAAAATTATCTCTCTAGGTGATTCATTAAAGGCTTTACCATCAGCATAAATGGCGCGGATCGCAAATGACTGCGTTTTAACCCAAAAGGTTGTTCCTTTGCGGGCCTCTTCATCAATTGTCGTCTGAGACCATCGTGAACAGAACTTCAACCGAAGATCGTTTGTATTCCAGCCATTTTTGACCTCAACTGGCGCCAGGAGTGCATATTTAGGATCCTTTGAGCTTTTGTAAACGCCATCAGATAGATTGAACTTTACTGATCCTGCAGGAAAAACCAACGCTCGTTCAGGGTTTGATCTATTGAAAAGAGGAGCGTCCTCAAACTCTTCTTTAACATACTCAACTAAGAGTTCTTTTTTCCCTGCGGTCTTTCGGTCGTATAAGTTTCTAGCAAAACAGAGCGTATGGTCGTAGTTCGAATACGTATTTATCTTTTGCCGTCCGAAGTGCTGCGTCTTCTCCCAGATAAAATCTGCTATGAAATTACGTTCTCCAAATACTTCGTCGCAGATTTTGCGAAGGTGGGCGATTTCGGCATTACCTATGTTGATGAAAATTACTCCATCGTCGTGGAGAAGATTTTTAGCCAGCTTCAACCGCGGATACATCATGTTGAGCCAGTTGGAGTGGTACCGGCCCTCGGACTCGGAGTTGGACGAGAGCTTCTTGCCGTCTTCGTTGACCTGCTTAGACCACTCGAGGTAGGTCTGTAGGCCCTCTTTGTAGTTGTCGGGGTACACGAAGTCTTTGCCGGTGTTGTACGGCGGATCGATGTAAATCATCTTGATCTTGCCGTGGTAGTGCTTCTGCAGAATCTTCAGCACTTCGAGGTTGTCGCCCTCGATGAACACGTTCTTTGTGGTGTCCCAGTCTTTGGAGTTTTCCTTATCCGGGCGAAGCGTCGCAGTGGTTGGGGTCTGCGCTGCGCGCATCGCACGCTTCTTACCTGGCCAGAACAGGCCGAAGCGTTCGCTGGTGTCTGCTACGTCCCCCCCCCCTAGTAATTCTTGGAGTTTTTCGACGTCAATTTTGCCGTCGGCAACCGCTTCCGGCACCAGATCAGCGAGCTGCTCGGCTAGCTCGGTACGGAAATTAGGGCTGCTGCCAGGAACTTCGTTGATCATATCTCGCTCTTCGCTCATCATTCTTCCTTTTGACTACCTTCGTTTACGCCTTGATCTGCCACCGGATAGTGAACAGTTCTTTCTCAGACCTCTTGCCCTGAAGCGACTGCCTAATCAGAATAAGCAACTCGTCGACATTGTCGCGCAGGTTTCGCTTCTCTTTTCGATATTTGTCCTCGACCGAATCGATCTCGTCGTCAAGATTTCGCGCCTTCTTCTTAAACCTCAGCTGCTCCATCGGGTCGTCGGCGTGAGTAGCTTTCCTGCGTAGGTCTTTCCGCTTCTTCTCAAGCTCGCGGACAGCTTTCCTGCGCTCCGTGTCGAGGTCAAGGATCTGACTTTCAAGCAGCTCCTCTTGCTGGTTGTAGTAGCTCGAGTTGCGGTGCTGGACTTCTTTTTCCAGAGAATCCCGCTGCTGCTCGATCGCTGCCGCAAACAGGTCCGCGTTGAGCGGCCCAGCTATATCCAACGTGTCGACGACGCGCAGATCCATCATCTCTGCTGCATCTTCTTGGTTCAGTACCTTGCCGGAATCGGTGATGCCTGCAGCGAGTAAGTAGCTCTCGGAAATATCGCTGTCGTTGGCTTTCATCCTGAATGTCAAACCCCGGACAACCAGGGATCCAGACTGTCCGGCCAGTTCCTTCATACGGGAGCTGACGCGGTCGGACTTGCTGATGTCGAACACGAGCGTCTGGCACGGCGTGTCCGCCGTCAAAGCGCCATCGATGACGTACTTCGCAAGATCGCTGTGATAGCGGTACTGCTTGGAATTACCGCTTGGCGAAGACTTGAAGTGGTAGCGGCCAGTCGCAATGCCGACAGACGGTGACGTGTTCAGGACGAAGTTGCGTCCGTCGCCTTCAAACGTTGCCTTGCCTTGCAAACGGTTGATGGTGAGTAGGAGGAGTAGGCGCTCAAACTTGTTCAGTACCTCGCCAGACTGCTCGTCGTAGGACTTCAAGCGGTCACGCACTGACGGATCAAGGTTGTCGAACACCTTCGCTTTCGCTTCAGCCATGTCCTTGCTCACAGTGGCGGCGTACTTCTTCTCAAGCTCCTTGAACGCCTGATTAATCTCGTCAGCAGTGCGGTAGCTGTCGTAGATCTTCGCAATCTCTTGAGCGAAATCGAACCCACTCTCAATGCGGCCCAGTACTTCGTCACTGGCTCCAAATACGCTGTCGAAGAGGTGGAACTTGTTCTCCAGCAGCTCCAAGATACGCGCCTCAGCCGCGTTGCCTTCATTGAAGAAATTGACGATGACGACGTCGTGCTTCTGTCCATAACGGTGAATACGGCCGATACGCTGTTCCACCCGCTGCGGGTTCCACGGCAGGTCGTAGTTGATCAGCATCGAGCAAAACTGCAGGTTGATGCCTTCGGATGCGGCTTCGGTCGCGATCATGATCGTGCCGGAGTCACGGAAGTAGTCAACAAGAGCTTTTCGACGATCTGCCGCCGGGTTGCCGGTAATGACGTCGCTACCATCATTCTTTGTGAGCCACTCTTGGTAAATCGCAGTCGCCTCAGGCGAATCGTTTTGGCCGTTGAACAGCACCAGCCCTTCCCCGTACCCTGCTTGCCGTAGCGTTTCCGCGATGAAGTTTTGGGTGTCGCTGTACTCGGTGAAGATGATGGCCTTCTCCGGGGCACCGACCTCACGCAGCCGCGCGAAGCCACGCTCAATGGCCTCCCCGAGCTTCAGCGACTTCTGGTTCTGGTGAATGGACTCTGCTAATGATGCATATTCGTTGAGCTCATCAATCTCACGCTGTACTTGCTTGCGGGCCGTTGGATCCGACCAGTCTTCACTCCGCTCGACGAGGTCACCGAAGGCCTCATAAGCTGCTTGTTCTTCATCAAGCATATCGCTATCGAAATCGAACAACGGTATACGTCTTTTTTGGAGTTGACCAGCTGCCAGTTCCTCCGCCAGCCGATTCGCGGTTCTGCGAAGAGTAATCCCTACGGCGTACGTCGAAGACCCCAGTCGCTTGCGCAAAACCTGCGAGGACAGCGCTCGTTGCGAATCGTTGAAAGCATACAAAGTATCGCGCTGGAGGTAAGTATTAACAAGGTCATAAAGATCCTGCTCGGTCTGTGAAGGCTGGAACTTCACAGTCAATGGGTCACGCTTTGTAAATCGAATGTATTTCTCAGCATCACGCCGTAGGGTGCGCTTAGTTAATTGGCCAACGCGTTCCGCTAAGTCATCGGGGCTGAACTCCGTGCTCCCTGTTTTTACGTACCGTTCGCGGAAGACATCAATTGAGCGAAAATACTCCGGATCGAAAATGGAGACAAGCCCGTAGATTTCTTCAAGGCGATTCTGAAGTGGGGTCGCCGTGAGCAACACGACTTTGCTTGCGCCATCAAAAACCTCACCGACCGAATGCGCTACTTTGGCGTATTGCTTACCTTTATAAACATTGCGCAGACGATGCGCTTCGTCGGCAACCACCAAGTCCCAAGTGCGCATCAGGTCAGCTTTGTTCTGCTGAACAAATTCGTAGGAAGCAATCAGGACTTGACCAGGCTCCTTGTTAGCCAAGAGTGAGGCCTTGGACTTCGAGTCAAGCAGTTCGGATGGGATTAGAAACTTCTCGTAAAGCTCCTGTTTCCACTGTTGGCGAAGACTCGCGGGCGCGATAATAAGGATCCGGCGTTTACGCTCCGCCCAATACTGCGTAATAACAATGCCCGCCTCGATCGTCTTACCGAGGCCGACTTCATCAGCCAGTATGACGCCTCTTGTCGCATTCCCCTTCAACGCGAACAATGCTGCTTCAATCTGGTGGGGCTTAGGCTCCACCTGAGCGTCGAAAAGCAGACCAGCGAGCTTACCAACATGGTCGTTGGCGTAGCTCCGCTCCAACTCGTGAGCGAAGTACTTTGCCTGATGGTTGGAAAGACTTTCGCCAAAACTTATTCCTGGCGACTCCATGCTTCCGCTAAATGAAGCAGGTTGATTAGGGCCACTTGCCGCTCGATTCGACATGCCCCTTTACCTCTTAAGATCCCCAACAACCCCAACCTGTCCCGCAGCATCAGACACAGCGTCCACACGCTTCACAGCGGGGTCAGCACCCCAGCGCTCGTCTGGCAGAGCACTAACGCCTTCGCGGCCGAAGCCGTCCGTCCCCACCACAACGTGACCAGCCACGTCGTCGCCAGCACCGAAGCCCTCAGCCAGCGCCACCGCCAAATCGGCAACCAGGCCAGCACCGAACTCTGGGTCCTCGCCCTTGTCAATCGCGGCGCGCGAGACAGTGCCGTGATTACCAACAATCACAATGCCAGCAGCCGGGCGTAGCGTACCCTCGTCATACTCGACAAAGCCGCCGCCCTTTAAGGCCTCCAGCAGTAGCTTTCGGTCAGCGGCAGAAGCCCGCTCTCCCCCATCCTTATCCAGCTCCAGCACTGGAGCCAACGCCTGACCAGCCTGGCGGCCCGGCTCACGGCGCTCCGCATCCAGCTGCACATCGGCCGGCAGCGAGGTAGCGACAATATCCTTCAACTCATCCGCACCCGCGGAAGAGAGGAACTTATCGGTCAGCTTCAGCACACCCGCATCCGGGGCGCCCGCAGCGCGCAGAGTCTCGGAAACCCCTGCAACCTGCTCCTCTGTGGCATCGGGAGTAGAGACAACTAGGACCGGTACGTCCTTCAAGGAGTCCTTGACAATCTCCCCGACGATGGGCTCGATGATGCGGTTGGCTTCATCAGCACGCGCTTCCTGTGCATCAGCACGTGCGACGGCCTCATCGCGCTCAGAGGCGGCACCAGTACCAAAATCAATGCCAGCACCAGCGGGGTTTAACACATAAGCACCCAGCGCAGCACCTGCCGCAACGCCGAGGGCAGCGCCTGTCACACCGGCTGTAAACTTCCCGCTCCTGCGCTTCTTCGCCATCGCCTGTCCCTTTTTCCTTTCGCCGACGCCTCAATCAGCTCTGACAGCCGAAAACTTTTAGGCGCTCATAGTGCTCTAAATGCCGCTAAAACTACTTAAACAGCCCCTGGAACCACAGTGCAATCGAGTTCCACGTATCAATCAGATTCTCAGTGACAGAGCCATCGCCGGAGGTACCAGCGATAGCGAAAATCACCGCTATAGCCACGAAGATAGCCAGGATTGCCCAGGCCACACCGAAACCACGGCTATTGACCTGGTAGAGGTCGGCGACCATGCGACCGTCGACGAGCTTCTCGCCAACCTTCAACCGCGACAGCAACGCCGACGGCACACCGCTTTGATTCTCAGCGTGGTAGATGCTGTCAATGTTCTGCGGGGCACCGACGGAGACGACCATGTCGGCCTCGTGATGCGCGGCGAACACCAGCGCCAAGTCAGTGGCGGAATCGGACAGCGCCGGGAAGGTCATGGCACCAATGCCGAGGTCCTGAATGCGCTCAAGACCCACCGCGTGACCGTCCGGGTCAGCGGGTAGAATCACGCAACCGGCAGACCGCAGCGCCTCGGAGTTGATGTTCTCCGGATCGCCAATGATGTAGTCCGGTTCGTACTTCAGGTCAAAGAGCGTGTCGGCACCGGTGGCGACGCCGATGAGAAGCGGCTCGTACTCGCGGATGAAGTTCTTCAAGTCTTCCAGCGTCTCGCGGTGTCCCGCACCAGGGCTGACCACAACGACCTTGCGGCCACGCAGCGGCTCCGTCTCGTCCGGAATGCCCAGGCCATCGATGTAGAGCGGGGACTCAATCTTGGCGAACTCCACCAAGTTGCCGGAGAGAGCCTCCAGGCGGTCGATCATGCTGGTGCGCCCCTCATCAAAGGCGCGCTCAAGCTCAGCCTGGTCCACCTCATCGCCCTGAGCAATCAGGCGGTCACCGTGGTAGAGCTTGCCGTCGTCAAGCCTGCCCTTCTTGCCGTCCTTGAGCTTTCCAAAGACCTCGTCGCCGACGTTCTGCACCATCTGGATTTCGGCATCGCGCATCATCTGCGGGCCGTAATTCGGCACAAAACCCGTGGTAAACGCGCCTGTGTTCACTACCGCGGCGACCTTGGCGTCAATCAACTGCTGTGCCAATGGACGCGAGATATCCGGCGCATCGATCACCACGATGTCGCCTTCGCCCATGCGCTTGAGCGCACGATCCAGGCGGGAACCATCACGCACAGTCCCCGAAATGCCAGGAAGATCTTTTTCGTTCCGAGAGAACAGACTCATGGCACTTAGTGAAACATAACTGCAGCTACTTGGACGTGAAGGCGCGCCGAGCTTGATCCAGAAGATCTTGCGCGTGCGCCCGTCCAGAGCCCGAATCGTCCAAGCCCGCCATCATCCGCGCGAGCTCGTCAATACGCTCCTCATCGCCCAGGCTCGTCACCTTCGACGACACCGCACCCGAGCGCGCATCCTTACTGACCACCAAGTGGGTATCCGCAAACGCCGCCACCTGAGGCAAGTGCGTGACGACGATCACCTGGTTATTCACCGCCAACTGCTTCAGGCGCTTACCAATTTCCACGGCCGCGCGCCCACCAACACCGGCATCGACCTCATCGAAAACCATTGTGTGCCCGGCCTGTCCTTCGGCGAGGACAACTTCCAATGCCAGCATGATGCGGGAGAGCTCACCGCCGGATGCCGATGAGGCCAGCGGGCGCGGCTCGGCACCCTCATGGGCGCGGAGCTTGAACTCAATGTTGTCCACGCCAGCGGGGCCAAAGGTGTCGGCCTTGGTAATCTCCACCACCAGCGAAGTGTGTGGCATAGCCAGGCCCTTGAGTTCCTTGGTCACGGCCTCTTCCAGGTGCTTTGCGGCCTTTGCACGAGCCTTGGAGAGCTTCCGCGCGGTGGTGCCGAGCTTCCTTTCCGCGGTCTTGATCTCCGCGGTGAGCTTGTCCAGGGCTTCGCCGGAAACATCCAGCGTGGCGAGCTTACGCTCCGCCTTATCCCGCCAGGCCAACACGCCCGCGATATCCGGGGCGTACTTGCGGGTGAGATTCTTAATCTCCACCTGGCGCTGCATGAGCTTGTCCAGGGATTCGGTTTCCTCCGGCAGGCCAGAGAGAAACGCGCCGAGGCCAGCGGAGATTTCCGAGAGCTGGCTGGTCAGTTCATTGAGCTGGTTGGAAAACTCGGTGAGTTCCTCGTCGTCTGCGGCGGCGAGCTCGTTCGCGGCGGCACCGAGGAGTTCGGCGGCACCGGAGTCCTCGGTGGCGGTGTCCATGCCAGTCGTGCTCACGGCAGCGGCGCCGTCGATGGCGGCAAGCGCCACGGCAGCCGCATCGCGCAGGCCATCCAGGTCCTGCATGCGGCGGATCTGGGAGGCCAGGTCCTGGTCTTCGTCCGGCTCGGGTGAGACTGCGTCGATTTCTTCGATGGCGAAGCTGAGCTGGTCGGCACGCATGGCCAACTCGCGGCGCTTGGAGGTCTTCTCTTCCAGTTCTTTGACCAGGGAGCGCCAGTGTGCGCGCTGCTGACGGTAGGTCTCCAGCGTTGGTGCGATGGTGTCGGCATCCATGCGGTCGATGGCCGCACGCTGCTCATCAGCGCTTTGCAGACGCAGCTGATCATTCTGGCCATGGATGGCGATGAGCCGCGTGGAGACATCCGCCAATGCCGCAGCCGAGGCACTGCGGCCCCCAACCCACGCCCGGGAGCGTCCCTTCGCGGAGACCTGACGGGCAAGCAGGTACTCATCATTTTCATCACGCTCACCGCCGAGCTCGGCGACCAC
>NZ_CAMQAZ010000048.1 GCF_946998835.1 uncultured Corynebacterium sp.
ACCACAGCATCGATGGTGGCGGACTCTTCCTCGGAGAGGTGTTCGGTGGACACGCGGCCTTCCACCAGGGCCTTGTCGGCGCCGGTGCGCACGCGGCCGGCGTCGGCACGCGCGCCACAGAGCAACTTGAGGCTGGTGACCACCATGGTCTTGCCCGCGCCAGTTTCGCCTGTGAGTACGGTCAGGCCTGGGCTGAATTCAAGCGTCGCATCGGGGATTACGCCGAGGTCGCGGATGGAAATCTCAGTCAGCATGGCGCTTGCAATCAGTCCTTCCCTTGAAGTGTCGGGTCTTGTCTGCCGTGTTTAGGGGCTATTGAGCTTCGGCGGGGCCGCGCCACCCGGACGTCGGCAAGCGGAACTTGTGCACCAGACGATCGGCGAACGGCTGCTCGTCCAGACGCACCCAGCGCACCGGCTGCACGCCACGCTCGATTTCGATGCGGCTGCCCGGAGGCATAGAGATATTGCGGAAACCATCGAGCACCGCAACTGCCTCGGCGGTGTCGTGGTTGGTTTCAATGGCGATGGTCGAATGCGGGGAGATCACCAGCGGGCGGGAGAACAGCGCGTGGGCGTTATTGGGCACGACCAGCATGGCGTCGAGTTCCGGCCAGAGCACGGGCCCACCTGCGGAAAAGGCGTACGCGGTGGAGCCTGTCGGCGTGGAAATTAGCACGCCGTCACAGCCGTAGGAACTCACCGGGCGGCCATCGACCTCCAGGATGACATCCAGCACGCCGCGGCGGTTAACGTTTTCGATGCTGACTTCGTTCAGTGCCCAACCCGAGCCAATTACGCGGCCGGTGGTGTCACGGACGGTGGCGCGGATGGTCATGCGGTCCTCGATACGCCAGGAACGCTTGATAACGCGATTAATCGCCTCCGTCATGGACTCCTGCTCCCACTCGGCGAGGAAGCCCACGTGCCCCATGTTGATGCCGAGCACCGGCAGATCAGCCGAATGCGCAATATCCGCGGCGCGCAGGAAGGTGCCGTCACCGCCGAGGACGAGGACGAGTTCGCATCCCGACGCCGCTTGCGGGGAATGCCAGTAGCGCGGGTACTTACCAAGCGTTGGGTGCGCGGCCAGTGCCTCCGGGTTCTTACCGGCCAGCACGCGGATATCGATGCCCGCAGCTCCGAGCAGCTCGGCGGCCTCGGCGGCCATTTCCAGGTTGGCGCTACGGCCAGTGTGTGGAACCAGCAGAATCTCGCGCTTGCCTGCGCTGGTCTTGGAGTTGTTAGTCCGTGAGCTAGTCTTCGCGCTGGTCGGTGAGCTCGTTGGTGAGCTGGTCGGTGAGCTAGTCATTGTGCGGCCCCTCCTCGACGGCCTTGGCGATGGCCGCAGCCATAGCCTCATCACCAATATCGCTGGCGCCGCCGTCTTTCACCAGCCACAGGAAGAACTCCACGTTGCCGCTCGGGCCCGGCAGTGGGCTGGCCACAGCCGCTCGGAAGGACAGCCCCAGTGTGCGGGCGTATTCGGCGACTTCTTGGACAACTTCCTGGCGCAGCGCATCGCTGCGCACGACACCACCGGAACCAAGGCGCTCCTTGCCCACCTCGAACTGCGGCTTGACCATCGGCAGCAGGTCAGCGCCCTCGTCGAGGCAGGAGACAATCGCTGGCAGGACCAGCTTCAAAGAAATAAAGGACAGGTCACCAACCATGACATCAGCCGTGCCACCGAGAATCTCAGGTGTTAGCGTGCGGACATTAGTTCGGTCGAGCACAACCACCCGCGGGTCATCCTGCAAGCGCCAAATCAGCTGACCGTAGCCGACATCAACGGCGTAGACGGTCTCGACATCGCGACGCAGACACACATCGGTGAAACCTCCCGTTGAGGCACCGGCATCCAGCACCTTCCGGCCCTTCAAGCCCAGACCCTGCGGCTCGAAAGCTTCCAGCGCTCCGAGCAGCTTGTGCGCACCGCGCGATGCCCAGTTCTCGTCTTCTTCCAGGCCACTGACGCGAATGGACACATCCCCCGTCACCGCAGTTGCGGGCTTGGAGGCAACAAAGCCACCGACCTCCACTCGGCCGGCTTTAATCATATCCACTGCCGCCTCACGGGAGCGAGCAATCTTCCTTCGCACCAGCTCAGCATCGAGCCTGCGCTTAGGGGCTTTCTTTGCCACCGCGTTCACTTTCCTTCCCTGCGTGACGAGCCCAGGGCCTCATACAAAATCTCATGCGCCCGCTCGAATTGCGCGACTCTCTCCTGCGGAGTCGGGGCTGGCGCGGACAGCGCGGCCGCAACCTGCTCCCGGACATCCTCTGGAGTTACCTCGCGTGCACCGGGCATTGCCGCCGGGCTAGGTGCAGGGCCGGGGGCGGGTTTGGGGCCCGGCTTCGGTGCGACCTCACTCATCGGCTATCACATCCGCCAGGCTGCCAGCGCCGCTGCAGCAGCCGGGCCATCCGCACGAACCTGCGCGACCTCCACTGCGCCAGCACGACCAGCCTCAGAGTTCCACACCACATCCACGACCGTCAGCAGCGCCGCCACCGCAGCCTCCGCAGGGTTCGCCAACCGGCGATCTTCCGTGTCACCGCCAGAAAGAACGATGACACCGGCCTCCGCGTCGTCGTAACGCGCGGTGAAACCAGCCTGCGGAGCCGGACGTGCCTGATCTAGCTCACGATTCAGCGCAGTCATATCAGCACCGATGAGCGTCGGTCGGTGCTCAGGCGGCGCCGCGACAACATCCATATGCGTGGAAACTCCCGTGACCACCATAAACGTGTCCATCTTTGCGGCGTTTCCGCCCGCGATGTCGGTATCCAGGCGGTCACCAATCGCCAACGGATTCTTCGCGCCCACGCGCTCCGCGGCCTTAATGAACATCGGCGGCTTCGGCTTACCCGCCGACAGCGGTGCGACACCCGTCGTCGTCGAAATCGCGGCAGCAACCGAACCATTGCCGACCAGGAAACCGCGCTCCGACGGCAACGTCGTATCCAAATTCGACACCAGGTAGCGCGCACCTCGCGACACCGCCAGTGCCGCCTCCGACATCTGCTTCCACGTCATCTCACGGTTGAGCCCCTGGAACACCGCCGCAGGGTTATCATCAGCGGAATCCACGATCGTGTACCCCGCCTCACGAGCCAACTGCCTAAACGACTCCGCCCCCAACACAAAGACGTTCGAGCCCGGCTCAATGACCTCCGCCGCCATCTCAATGGCCGCCTGCGCCGACGTCATCACATCGTCCGCGTGAACGTCATAGCCCAACTCATTGAGCTGATCCGCCACCGTCTGCGGCGCGCGTGAGGCGTTGTTCGTAATAAACACCATCGGCAACGCCGCCTCGGTCAGCCCCTCCAGCGCGTTCGGAATCGCCGCGCCACCTTCGTAAATCGTGCCATCCAAATCCAACAGAGCGGCATCATAGGAAGAAGCGACAGAAGCCATGAGGTGCATTTCTCCTTTTACGAAATAGGAACGCTTTACGACGAATTGTAGATGCGCAGCCGGATTGCGTCAGCGGTGCGTTGGCGGCGGCTAATTACTTGTTCAGCTCTTCGATGCGCTCGCGAGCATCGAGCATCTCGTCGACATCAATCTTGGCGCAGCGGGTAAACCACACCTTGGCATCGTCCTTCCGACCGGCCTCCACCAGCGCGTCAGCGTAAGCGTAGAACAAACGAGCAGCCTCGAAGTCCTCGCGGTCCGGGTTCAGATCCTGGGTCTCCAGCTCAACCAGAGCCTCATCAATCTGGCCCATATCGCGGCGGGCACCTGCGGCGACGATAGCCAGCTCAGTCTTGGACTCGTTGTCCAACTGCTTGGCTTCCTCGGAGCGAGCCAGCTCGATGGCCTTCTCCGGGCGGCCGAGGCCGCGTTCACAGTCAGCCATAACTGCGAGCATGCCCGGGCCACCGGAGATGCGGCGAGCAGCACGCAGCTCAGCTAGAGCTTCCTTCCACTCACCTGCGTGGTACGCGGCGACACCAGCGGTCTCTCGAACGACACCGACGCGACCTGCACGATCCTTCGCTGCACGAGCGTGTTCCAGGGCACGCTTCGGGTCTTCAGCCATCAGGATTGCAGCCATAATCATGTGACGAGCGACCTTGTCGGCGTTGTCCTTAGCCAGGCTCTTCAAATCCTGGCGCACGCTCGGGTCGAGCTCGTCTGCGCGAATGTCATCTGGCAGCTTCGGCTCGTTCTTGCGGGCCTCAATGCGCTCCTCGCGGAAACCTGGGCGCTGCGGGCCAGTGCGGTGCGTACGCTTCTCATCCTGGAAGCGGCCACCACGGTTGGAGCGACGCGGCTTACCACCACGACGGTCGAAGTTGCGACCTCCCTGGCCACCGCGTCCGCCCGGGCCGCGACGCTCGCCACGATCATTGCGGTCGTTGCGGTCGTAACCACGGCCACCGCGCTCATTGCGATCGCCGCGGTTAAAGTCACGATCATCGCGATCATCGCGACGGAAGCCCCGTGAGCCACGGGAATTGCGGTTACCACCGTGACCGCCACGGCCGCGACCACCTGGGCCACCACCCTGTCCACGACGATCGTTGCGGTTGCGGCCCTTAAATCCGCCCTCGCCACGACCATGGGAACGGTTAGACCCGCGGTTTCCGCGATTTTCTCGGCCTTCGCCAGAACGAGGACCTTCGTGCTCAGCCATGAAGTCGGAGCTCCTTATACGTAATGAGAAAAAGAATTTATGTGTTTTTCAGGCTACCAGTAACCCCGGATTGCCTGGTGGTCTACCTAAAAGCCAAACTTTCATATTACTGCTAAGACCTGCCCACATTCCAGCCCAGCAAACGGGCGGTACCTGTGGCCTTCCCCACTGCTTCGGATAAATCCCAGACAGCCAGCCCAACCCAGTCTTCGGTGGTGAACTGCGCGGTGGCGGTGGTTCCCTCGACGCGGAGCTCATGCTCGGCATCCGAAAGCCCGTCTGGCACGGGGAGGTCTGAGCCCAGGGCGTCGTTAAGCAATGCCTTCAGCGCACGGATATTGCCCTGCTCAGCGCGCCGTGCGGCGCGACGGAAAACGGTAAGAGCTTCCTTGGCGGCATCCTCGGGCGTCACGGTGGTGTCGGCGACGAAGTCAAAGAGGCCCTCCTGCTCGAAGGTGGCGGGCTTGGGCGCCTTGAGGTCGGAAGAAGGCGCGGCGGAGGCGGCAGGCGCGGCCTTCGACTGCGAGCTGTTGGCTTGGGCGCGACTACCCGTGCCAGCGAAACCTGGCCCCTCGGGCACGGCAATGCCCTTCTGATACGCAGTGGCGGCAGCGCGGGCGCGCTGATCAGCAGCCTCGTTCATGTCGTGGCCGGAATGGCCCTTGACCCATTCGAGGTGGATATTGCGACCAACGAGCAGCTGGTCGATGTCCTGCAAAATATCAACGTTGAGGACGGGCTTGCCGTCGCGCTTCTTCCAGCCCTTGCGCTTCCACCCCGGCATCCACTTGGTGACGGAGTTAATCACGTACTGCGAATCGCACAGGACGAACAGTGGCTCGTCGGGGATGTGCGCGGTGGCGCGGAGCAGCTCGGCAAGTGCGGTGAGCTCCCCGCGGTTGTTGGTTCCCTCTTTCCATCCGCCGGCAGCCCAGCAGCTGTCGTCGATATACCAGCACCACCCGGCAGGTCCGGGGTTGTGCAGGGCGGAACCGTCAACGGCAGCAGTAATAGTCATGAGGCTAGATTGTATCGGCTGCGCGGGGCCAGCCAGGAATTGCCTTAAGAGCCGTAGCAGGCGACCGGGCCGTGCGGGCCCTCGACGATGTCGATCTGGGTGTTGAAGATCGGGCTTAGAATCTCCGAACGCATCAGCTCCACAGTTGGGCCGTGCTCAACGATCTGGCCGTCCTTCACCGCACAGATGTAATCCGCGTAGCGAGCCGCGAAATTAATGTCATGCAACACCACCACCATGGTGCGCCCCAACTCGCGCACTGCAGTGCGCAGGTGCGACATGATGTCGACCGAATGAGAAATGTCCAGGTTGTTCAACGGCTCGTCGAGAAGCACGTAATCCGTCTCCTGGCAGAGCACCATTGCGACATACGCGCGCTGACGCTGACCACCGGAGAGCTCGTCGAGGTAGCGGCCCTGCAGCGCCTCAAGATTGAGGAACTCAATGTACTTGGAGATGATGCGCTCATCCTCGACGGTCAGCCGCCCCTGGCTGTACGGGAAGCGGCCAAAGCTGACCAGCTGACGCACGGTAAGACGAGTGACGAAGTGGTTGTCTTGGCGCAGGATCGAGAGCACCTTAGCCAGGTCCTTCGACTTGGTCTTGCCCACGTTGTACGGACCGACGTTGATGTCGCCCGAGTCGATGGCTAGAAGGCGACCAATCATAGTCAAGAGCGTGGACTTGCCCGCACCATTCGGGCCGATTAGCGCCGTGATGGAGTTGGAGGGAATCTCCAGGTCAACGGGGCCAATCGACACTTCACTGGTATAGCTCTTGCGCACACTGTCGAGGAGAATCATAGCCGTCCCTTCTTCAAAACGACGTAGAGGAAGATCGAACCGCCAACCAGCTCGATGATGATGGATACCACGCCCTGGGCGTAGAAAACGTGATTGAGAATGAAGTACGCGCCGGCCAACGTGACGTAGCCAATTAACGCCGCCATCGGCAGCACATAGCGGTGGTCATAGGTATCCGCGGCTTGGTAGGCAATGGTCGCGACCAGGAATCCGAGGAAGGTCATCGGGCCAACCATGGCCGTCGACACCGCCATTAGCACCGACACCGCGACCAGCACAGTGATGGACCGAGCCTGGTAATTGACACCCAGATTCGTCGCGACTTCACGGCCCAGCGACATGACATTGAGCGCTTGCGAATGCAGCAGAACTACCACGATTGCTGCAACCACCAACGGAATAGCTACCGGGAAAAACTCTGGATCAGCGTTGTTGACCGAACCGAACAGCCGCGCCGTGAGCAGGTCAAAATCCGACGGTGTGAGCATGCGCTGCATGAACGTCGAAAGGGAAGCCAACCCGCCGCCGATGACAATGCCCACCAGCAGCATGCTGTGCATATCCGCACCCTGCCCGGTCAGCAGCCACGCATACAGCACCAGCGACAGCCCCACCATCAACGTAAGCTGCAGCACAAACGCACCAACTGAACCGGCCTTCATCAGTCCCGTCGCACCGAGGAAGTACACCGCGGCGGTGCTAATAGCCACGTACAGCGCCTCGAAGCCCATGATCGACGGCGTAATAATTCGGTTATTCGCAATCGACTGGAACGCCACCGTTGCGACAGCATGACAGCAGGCAACCACAATCATGGCGATAACGGCATCGAAACGCCGACGCGCGATAAGCCAAAAACCATCTGTGCCGAATGGCAACGGGTTGTCCCACGCGAGCAGGCCTGCGGTAAACAACGTCGCCAAGCCTGCCAGCGCAGCAATGATGATCCAGTACCTGCGCGCCGCAGCGCCCGTGCTAAACGACGTCGTTTGCGCCCCAGCCTGGTTGGTTGCAGCAGTAGTTGAACTGAGATTAAGCACGACGCCGCTCCACAATCAGATAGACAAAAATGGCAGCACCCAGAATGCCGAGAATCACCGATACCGGAATCTCGAACGGAGCGATAATGACGCGGCCAATCAGGTCCGCAATTGTCACGATGCCAATGCCCACCAGGCACACCCACGGCAAGTTGGAACGCAAGTCATCGCCGCGGAACATGGAGACGATATTCGGGACGACAAGGCCCAGGAACGGCAGGTTGCCCACAACGACCGTGACCAGTCCCGTTGCAACGGCAATAAGTCCCGTGCCCAGGAACACAATCCGCCTGTAGTTCAGGCCAACGTTGGTCGCGATGTCCTCACCAAGGCCCGCTACCGTCAGCCGATCGCTGAATACGAAGACGATCGCGACCACAATGACGACCAGCCACAGGAATTCGTACTGCCCCTTGTAAATATCGGTGAAGGAGCCCGCGAACCAGACGCTCAGCGACTGCAGCATGTCTGTCTGCAACGCAAAGAAAGTCGAAATCGAACTGACTACCGCGCCCAGCATGATGCCCACGATGGGCACGACCAGGCTCGACTTCAAAGTGACTCGGCGCAAGAACAGGAAGAACACTGCTGTGCCGATGAAAGCGAAGATAATCGCGCCGCTCATGCGGCCGAGCAACGACGCCGAGGGGAAGAAATACATCACGAAGATCAGGCCAAGCCCAGCCCATTCCGTGGTTCCCGTCGTGGTGGGTTCGACGAATTTGTTGTGCGTAAGCAGCTGCATGACCAGGCCGCACATCGCCATCGCGGCACCAGAGAGCACTAGCGCAATGGTGCGCGGAATACGCGTGGTGGCGAACATCTCCCAGCCGTCGTCGGCGCCCAGGATGTCGTATTGGCCTACAAACAGCGACATAGCCACCAGGACTGCCACAACGGCAATCCCAATGGCTAATCGGGGTTCCAGTAACTTCTGCATAGAGTTGGTGAGGTACTCCTGTGACTGGTCAGAGAACTATTAGGCCTGCTCGAAGGCGTCGGCAAGCTCGTTCAGAATCTCCGTGTACGTGATAATGGACTCGTTGGTGTAAGTGTCCTCTGGGGCGTAGTAAATCTTGCCCTCCTTGACGGCCTTCACGTTCTTCAGCGGAGCAGCTTCCTCGACCACAGACTGTGCCGAGCGGTACTCATCGGTACCACGCACCGAGGTTCCAGCGTCACGGTCAAGCACCATGATGAAGTCCGGGTTCGCCTTTGCGATGGACTCAGCGGAAATCTCATCACCCTGATGATCATCGCTAGCCTTGTCGACCTCCAGCGCCGGCTTCATGCCAATCAAATCAAACAGCGGACCAAAGGTACGGCCAACGGTCGGCGCAATGTAGCCGAGAGTGCCTCCCGACGAGTTCAGCGCCATGACCTTCACATCCGGGTTGTAGGCCTTGCGAGCACGCTCTAGAGCCTTGTCGAAGTCCGCGATGAGCTGGTCGGCTTCCTTCTCCTTACCGAAGACGGTACCCATGCCCTTTGCGTGGCGCTTAAGCTCCTCATCCAGCGGCTTGCCCTCGCGCGGCTCGAAGTCCACGATGGCGGAGTTCGGAGCGAGCTTCTTCAGGTCGTCGTAGTACTTGTCGAAACGCTGACCAGTGACAATCACATCCGGGTCGGCAGCCGCAACGATCTCGAGGTTCGGCTCGCGGTGATTGCCGATGTCCTGAATGTCAGGATTGTCCTTGTAGTCGGAAACTGTGAACGGGATAATCGGCTTAGGAGCTGCGGCCAGCTCAATTCCCCACTGGTTAAGCATCTCGAAAGAACGGTTATCAGTGGCTACAACGGTGTCAATTTCGGCCGGTACAGTCTGCTCACCGTGATTGTCGGTAACGGTTACAGTTGACTCGTTACCTGCAGCTGCAGACTTATCCTCGTTGCCACCATCGGCAGAACATGCGCCAAGAACAAGTCCAAGGCTGGCAACAGATGCAGCTACGATATTGCGAAGATTGCGGACTCGGCCGGAGTTAGAACGCGCCACTTACAGGCATCCCTTCGGTCACAGTAGGATTGTTAAATATGCGTCACGACGACGCCATCACCCAATCGCCTACTTAGGTAATCATTACCCGCGTTACCTTAGCTTAGGGTTCCCTATTTAACAAGTAAATGCGCTGTGAAATTACCGGATATTTAGGGCATGTTTCGAACTTGGATTAGCGTTGGCTAATTTGTACTGGTAGCGACCTGTTTGAAGCGTTCGGTAACGGGGGTAACTGGTGCACTGTCGAACGCAAGCTGCGCACTATCGAAGCATGCTTGGGCCTAGATGAGCGTAGTTGCGAATCCGTTTACGGGTTTTACATGTGAATCAGGGCTGTAAGTATGACGGAGGGGTTGTACGCGCGATTGGAGGCTGTACGTGTAAATACGGGCTGCGAACATGGATACGGGCAGCTGACGCGGATGCGGGCTGCAAATCTGAAACTGTGCGAGTTTATGACACTTTCAAGCCATTTTTCGCGCCATTTCTGACATAAACGCGGTCAGTAACTCGCATTAGAGCAAGCAGCGAAAGGAACCTACCGGGCAATCCGGTAAGAGGACACGCTTTTGTCCATCAACACAGGTAGCCTTGCCGTTGAGCGCCCGAGACTCCGGTAGGTACACCTTCCGCTGCCGACCGGACCAACCCCAGGTGAATCTTGTTTACCCATAGGTGTAAAAAGTGTGGGGCACAGTCACCCACCCCCACAACAACAAGGAGGTAGGCAACCACGCCCCACACACAACAATA
>NZ_CAMQAZ010000049.1 GCF_946998835.1 uncultured Corynebacterium sp.
GGCCGTTTGGCAGAGTCGGCACTGCCGGTATGTCTGTCCGTTTCCGACGATGACAGCACCAATGGCAACAAGGACGCCACATCCGCCGACAAGAAAGATGAAAAGCTGGGCTCGAAGCCAGGAGTCAACTGTAGGCAGGTGCGAAAATGAGTGAAACTACCACGAAGCGACAGCTTCGGATGAAGGAAATGCTCCTGCTGCTGCTGTCGGCAGGATTGTTGCTTTTGGCACTTATTTCGCTGGAACTGGCTCAGGGTAACTCCCTGACCTCCGATGTCTTTTACATCATCGGTGGATTCTTTGTGATTTTTGCGGTGGCGCATATCGCGCTGACCGTTGTGGCACCCAACGCCGATCAGGTGATGCTGCCGGTTGCGGCCACACTCAATGCGCTGGGGCTGGTGATGATTCACCGCCTCGACCTGGCTAACGGCACCTCATTAGTGCGCAACCAAATCATGTGGACCGTGCTCAGCGTGACACTGTTTGTCGGCGTAATTATTCTGCTGCGGAACCATCACTCGCTGTCGCAGTACTCGTATTTGCTGGGTCTCGGTGGACTGATCCTGTTGGCGCTGCCGCTGGTGTGGCCGTCGTCGATTGAATCTGATGCTCGCATCTGGATTTCCATCGGCCCGTTCTCCATGCAGCCGGGCGAGTTCGCCAAAGTCATGCTGCTGATTTTCTTCGCACAACTACTGGTGAATAAGCGCTCGCTGTTCAATGTCGCGGGCAAGCGTTTCCTGGGCATTGATTTCCCGCGTGTTCGCGACCTCGGCCCGATTCTGTTGATCTGGGGCATTGCCACCATCATCATGGCTCTGCAGAATGACTTTGGCCCGGCGCTGGTGCTCTTCGGCACGGTGCTGGCGATGCTCTACGCGGCAACTGGTCGTGGCTCCTGGCTAATCATCGGCCTGGTGCTGGTGACCATCGGCGGTGTCGGTGTCTATAAGGTCTCGGACAAGATTCAGGACCGCGTCACGCACTTCCTGGATCCGTTAGGTTCCTACGACGTGGGCGGCTACCAGCTCTCGCAGGGACTGTTCGGCATGAGCTGGGGCGGCATCAGCGGCACCGGCCTGGGCCAGGGCTACCCGCAGAACATCCCGGTGGCGCACTCTGACTTCATCCTCTCCGCCTTCGGCGAGGAGCTCGGTTTCATCGGGTTGAGCGCCATCATCCTGCTGTTCGCAATTTTGATTTCCCGCGCCATAGCGGCGAGCTTGGCAGTGCGCGATTCCTTCGGCAAGCTGCTGGCAGCCGGTGTCGCATTTTCGATGGCCATTCAGCTGTTCGTGGTCGCAGCCGGTGTTTCCAAGATGATGCCGCTGACTGGTCTGACCACACCGTTCATGTCCGCCGGTGGTTCTTCTCTGTTGGCCAGCTACATCATGTTGGCCATCGTGCTGCGCATCTCCGATGAGGCCAACCGTCCTTGGGGTATTCCGAGCAGCCCCTCCGGTTCCAATGATGCCGCCCACGCCACACAGGAGGTGAACCAGTAGATGAATAAGACCATTCGCCAAATCTTTGTTGTCGTGCTTGGACTCTTTGTCCTTCTGCTGGCCAACCTGACCTACATTCAGGGCTTCCAGCAGGACAAGTACGCCCACAACCCGCTGAACAGCCGCCAGTTTCTGGAGGAAAAGTCCAAACCTCGCGGCCAAATTAGCACTGACGGTGCAATCCTGGCGCACTCGGTGAAGAACGACAAGGGCTTCTATGACCGCAGCTACGACACCGACCCGGAGGCGTACGCCGCAGTGGTCGGATACCTGTCGGACATCTATGGCTCTGCCGGTATTGAGCGCTCTCAGAACCAAATTTTGAATGGCAGCGATCCGTCGCTGTTTACCTCCCGTGCCCTGGACATGGTCACGGGCAAGGAACCCTCGGGTGCCTCGACCGAGCTGACGCTGTTGCCGGAAGCTCAGCTGACTGCGTACCGCCAGCTCGCCGAGCGTGGCTACGTCGGCTCCGCCGTCGCTATTCGCCCATCGACGGGTGAAATTCTCGCGATGGCTTCCACGCCGTCGTTCAACCCGAATGACATCGCCGCCGGCGACGAGGGCACCTGGCAATCCCTGAATAGCAACGAGGGCGCACCACTGCTCAACCACGCCACTCAGCGTCCGCTGCCTCCGGGGTCCACCTTCAAGGTGCTGACCACGGTCACGGCTCTGGAGCAAGGTGCCTCTCCGGAGACGTCGGTTACCGGCGCACCGCAGATTACGCTGCCGGATACGACTACCAGCTTAGAAAACTACGGTGGTTCGACCTGCGGTGGGGACACTACGACGCTCCGCCAGGCCTTCGCGCAGTCCTGCAATACGGCATTTGCTGAGCTCGGTATGCAGTACGGGGCCGATGCTCTCAAGGACGTCGCTAAGCGTTTTGGCATCGGTGAGACCCACGACAACGCGGGCCTGCCAATTGAGGCGTCTACTGTCGGCGAGATTCCAGATAAGTCCTCGCTGGGACAGACATCAATTGGTCAGCGCGATGTGTCCTTCACGCCGCTGGACAACGCAATCATCGCCGCCACGATCGCCAACGGTGGCGTGCGCATGGAACCGCAAATCATCAAGTCCGTGCGCGGTGCCGACCTCTCCGAGATTAAGTCCTTCAAGCCGATCAAGGCCGACGAGGCAGTCACGCCGGAGATTGCGCAGACCGTGACTGAGCTGATGCGCGGTTCCGAGTCGCACTCCGGCGGCAACGGTTCACACATCGCTTCCAAGACCGGTACTGCGGAGCACGGTGCCGTCCGCGGCGAGTACGCACCGCACGTCTGGTACATCGCCTTTGCTCCGGACTCCGATGTCGCCGTGGCTGTCGTCGTGGAAAACGGTGGCGGTCAGGGCCAGAGAGCTACCGGCGCCTCCGTCGCTGCCCCAATTGGCCGCGCGCTCATTAGCGCGGTCGAACAGGCAGGTCGATAAGCATGGATGCCCATCAAGTCCAAGACATCGTCGGCAACCATTATCACGTTCGCCGTCTGCTCGGCCGTGGCGGTATGTCCACCGTCTGGCTTGCCGACGACTCCGCCAGCGGCGAACTGGTTGCTATCAAACTGCTGAACCAGGAATACTCGGACAACTACGAGTTCCGGCAGCGCTTCAAGAATGAGGCCTCGGCTGCGCGCAGTGTGAACAGCCCGAACGTGGTGAAGATTGTCACCTACGAGGAAGGCGACATCGGTAGCCACGGCGCGTGCTACATCGTCATGGAGTACATCCGCGGCGAATCCCTGTCGCAGGTGCTACAGCGACGTCGCACGCTGCCGGAGCATCTGATGCTCGATGTGCTGGAACAGACCGCGCACGGCCTGTCGGCAATCCACGCTGCGAACCTCGTCCACCGCGACATCAAGCCGGGAAACCTGCTGGTGACTCCCGAGGGCACCGTGAAGATTACGGACTTCGGCATTGCCAAGGCAGCCGAAGCGGTGCCATTGACACGCACCGGGATGGTCGTCGGTACCGCACAGTATGTCTCCCCGGAGCAAGCCCAAGGCAAGCAGGTAACTCCGGCAACGGACATCTACTCGCTCGGTTGTGTCGCCTACGAGATGGTGGCCGGTGTCCGCCCCTTCCAGGGCGACTCCACCGTTGCTGTTGCCGTGGCGCACATCAACGAGGCTCCACCGGCGCTGGCGCCGACGGTCAATCCGCATATCCGCGAACTCATCGGCGTTATGCTGCGCAAGGACCCGCAACGTCGATATGCAGACGGCCGTGAGCTGGCCCAAGCCGTGCTACGGGTGCGCGCGGGACACCGTCCGCCTCAACCTCGAGGTGTTACTCCTACGGTGCACCGACAGTCCAACGCCGCCAACCCGGCGACGACCGAACTGGGCGCCATGACACGGCCACCGATGCCGGTTTCTCAGCCACAGCGGCAACCACAGCGACCAGTGCAGCCCGCTGGACAGCGCAAGCCTGCGAAGAAAAAGAAGAGCAGCGGCTGCGGATGTGGTTGCGGCAGCATTGTGCTGTTGGTACTTCTCGTGCTTCTGGCCGGTGCCATCGCAGTGGTCTATTCACTATCGACGACCGGTTCTCTGCCGAACATCCCTGGTTTGGAGCAGTACCTTCCAAGCCAATCGCAGCAGACCACCGAGGAAGATACCGACTCCGACGATGGTTCTGACTCCGATTGGTCGGGCGGTAATTCCGGTAACTGGGGTACTAACGGCGGCAACTCCGGCGGCAACAACAGCTGGACGCCCAGTAACCCGACTGACCAGGGGGCTGACGAGTCCGCTCCGGACACCTCCGACTCGACGCAGGATTCAGGTACCGATAGCGGTAATGGCTCCACTGGTGGTGGACTACCGGGTATTCAGACACCGCCGAGCAATGGCGGTGGTAATACCTTGGGGAACCCAGATGCACAGTAATATTCACGTACAAGAAGTTTTGGTGGAAATCCTTCCGAAGGGACTGACGAACAATGTCTGGCAATGACGATCTCCTCTCCGGCCGGTATCGGCTGGGCGAGCTCATTGGCGTTGGTGGCATGTCCGATGTCTACCGAGCTGAAGACACTGTTCTGGGGCGCCCCGTCGCGGTCAAGATGATGAGGGCTGACCTTGCCAGAGATGAGAACTTCCTCGCAAGGTTTCGTCGTGAAGCGAAAAACTCCGCGCTGCTGAACCATCCGTCCATTGTTTCGGTGTACGACACCGGCGAGACGGAAAGCCCGATGGGGCTTGTGCCATTTATCGTCATGGAGTTGATTCAGGGCGAAACTCTGCGCGATATTGTTCGTCGTGAGGGCCGGCTCGACCCGAAGAAAGCCGCGTTAATCATGGCATCGGTGTGTGACGCGCTGACGGCATCCCACCAGGCCGGCATCATTCACCGCGACATCAAACCGGCGAACATCATGCTGACCAACACCGGCAAGGTGAAGGTCATGGACTTCGGTATCGCCCGCGCGCTCGGTGACTCCACCGCGATGACACAGACGGCTGCGGTGCTGGGTACCGCTCAGTACCTCTCCCCGGAACAGGCGCGTGGCAAGACCGCTGATGCCCGCTCCGATATTTACGCTGTCGGCTGCGTCCTTTTCGAGGCCGTCACGGGCTCCCCGCCATTCACCGGCGAAACCCCGCTTTCTGTCGCCTACCAGCATGTTCAAGATCAACCACCGCGGCCTTCGGAACAGATCAACACAGATCCGGCCACGGCACAGGCTCTCGACGCGGTGCTGCTGACCGCGATGGCCAAGGACCCGATGGAGCGCTATGACTCGGCGGAAGAGTTCGCCGAGGAGCTGCGTCGTCTCGCTCGCGGCGAGAATCCGTTGGCTCTGGCGCATCACGGCGCGCATGCCGACGACGCCAAGACCACCGAATTCCTTCCGGCATCGGCATCGGATGCCGAAACTCGAGTCGCTCCGGCTCCGGCTCCGGTTCCGGTTCCTCAGCCGGAGGAGTCAGCTCCACAATCGGAAGCTCCAGCGCAGGTTGCTGCTACTGAAGAGCCCGAAGAGAAGAAGAGCACGGGCAAAACTATCGCGCTGGTAGCCGCTGCCATGGTGGCTCTCGGCGGTGTCGGCTACGGTGCCTACCAGATTTTCGACTCGGCCAACAAGGTCGAGACCGTTGCCATCCCGCAGGTCGCAGGCATGAATGTCAATGAGGCCATGCAGGTTCTCGAGCAGGCGGGCTTTGTCGTCAACCGTGTCGACGAACCGAACCCAGATGTGCCGCGAGACACGGTCATCGCCACCGAACCGGGTGTGGGTTCCGGCCTTCCAGAGGGGTCGCGCATCAAGCTGCGCGTTTCCTCCGGACCGGAGTTGACCAACGTGCCGGATGTTCGGGACAAGAAGGCCGAGGAGGCGCGCCGTCTACTTGAAGAGGCGGGACTCGTCGTCAATCCAAAGCTGCGCGAGGAACCGCATGAAGAAATTCCTCGCGGCAACGTCATTGAGCAGTCCCCAGCTGCTGGTTCTCAGGTGTCGAAGGGCACTCGTGTAACTCTGACGGTTTCATCCGGGCTGGAGACCAAGACTGTTCCGGATGTCACTGGCCAGACCTTAGAGTCGGCTCGGACGACTCTCGAGTCCGCTGGATTCATCGTCGAGGTGGTCGAAGTTGACTCCACCGAGAAGCAGGGCACGGTTGTGGAGGTTCCGCAAAAGGGCACGGAGCTTACGGTCGGCACGACCGTCGAGCTGCACGTTTCGCGCGGCAACCAAATTAAGATGCCACGAGTTGAAGGCCAAACCTTGGCCGACGCGCAAAAGGCACTCTCGGATGCTGGCTTTGAAGGTCACATCCGCACTGAGGATGTCACCACCCTCGACCTGGCTAAGGTCGATCGAGTGGAGAAGGCCAGCCCATCGGCCGGGGACAATGTCAACAAGGACGGCGAAGTTACCCTCCGCGTCTACCGCCTAGGTGTTCCTCCGCCGGAAGAGCCCGACAACCCGGAGCCCGGCCTGAGGTTGCCGGAGTTGCTGCCTAACTAATTGCAGCTAGCGGCTAGTGTGCCAGCACGTCTGAGAAGGCGCGCTGGTACACGGCCTGCTGCTCTTCCAACTCCGCCAGGAGTTCCTCGGAGTACTCGCCGCCGGCCAACCGCAGCCAGTTGACCAACATGCGGTGCCCATACTGGGTGAGCACCGACTCCGGGTGGTACTGCACACCGTGAATCGGCAGGTCGCGGTGACGCATCGCCATCAACATGCCCGAATCCGTGAACGCCGTGGCAATGAGCTCCTCCGGCAACGTTGTCGGATTCACCGTCAACGAATGATAGCGCGTGGCAATAAAAGGACTGGGTACATCGGCCAGAACACCCGTGCCGTCATGCGTGACCGGGGAGGTCTTGCCGTGCAACAGTTCGTCGGCACGCACGACTCGCGCACCGAAGACCTCACCAATCGCCTGATGTCCCAAGCACACGCCCAGCACCGGCGTCGGATCATCCTGCCTGGTCACCGCGCGAATGATATCCTCTGTCCATCCGGCATTCGATGGCTCACCGGGACCGGGCGACAGCAAAATCGCATCAAATTGCTTTACGACGTCGTCAACATCTCGGAGACGCGCATCATCATTGCGCCAGACAGTAACCGTTTCACCGAGCTGGCCTATGTACTGGACCAGGTTGAACACGAAGCTGTCATAATTATCGACGACGAGAATCTGCATAACTGGGAATTCTACTGCCTGCGAAGTTCACTGGTAAGTTCGGATGCAAAGTTTACAATTGTGCATATATCGCGGGAGTGTAGATACCGCGCTGACCGCAATCTGCTAACTGCAACTTAAGGAATTTAAAGCGCTATGCCTAAGGCAAAGATCGAAAGCACTAGTTCGCCGCAATCAGGCGGCTCCTCCATCAGCCGTACCCCGGTGAAGATCAATAGCACCCAGACTCCGGTGTGGTACAAGGTGCTGATGTTCGGATTCATGCTGATTGGTCTGGGCTGGCTGCTGGTCAACTACATCGCAGGGCCGCATATTCCATTCATGGTTTCTCTGAACGCGTGGAACTACCTCATTGGCTTTGGTCTTTTCATTGTTGGTCTGTTGATGACCATGGGTTGGCGCTAGCCAGCTTTCAGGTTCCGCATCTCTTAAGGCGCATCCAATTTTGGGTGCGCCTTTTTTTGATATCTAAAACCGCAGGTCATTTTACCCCTGCTAATACACCCGATTCCCACACGATTTTCGCGAATCTTGGCATGTAGCTGTATATGAAGGCCGGAAAAGTTATCCACAGAAACCTGTGTAACAATCATGTAATTTGTGGATAACTGTGGAGAGTTTTCGTCTCAAATTTCCCACGGGTTACGGGGCGGAAACCGTAAAGCATCACATTTTTCGGCCTCTCCCCTGCGTCCACAGTATCCACAGCCTGTGGATAACTCTGTGAACAAGTAACATACTTGCAAGTCATTCTGTGTATAATTCCAATATTCTGCAGTGTTCGACCACTTTCGAACGAGGGTTCGTAAATTACAAGAATGGGATTATCCACACATGTGCACAAGTCTGTGGACAACTGTGGATTGTTGTAATTTGTGAAAATTGGGACCCGTAACGTTCAAATCGGCCGGTGTTCACCTAGGTGAACAGTGGAGAATTTTGTCCACAGGTCTGTGGACATGTGGAGAATCAACTAAATCTACTACTACCCCCACTACCCCTAAATGCAACATTGAAGTTACGGGCCGTCGTAAAGCGAAAATGAGCATGAAAAAACCCGCCCGGACGAGCGGGCGGGTTAAAGGCGAAGAAGCTGGCGGATTACTTCTCGATGTCGATGGAGGTAATCACGACCGGCTCCAGCGGGCGATCCCAGTGGTCGGTGGCCACACGGGCGATCTCGTCGACAACCTTCTTCGAGGCGTCATCAGCGACCTCACCGAAGATGGTATGAGCGCCATTGAGGTGCGGAGTCGGAACAACGGTGATGAAGAACTGGGAACCGTTGGTGCCGCGGCCGCCGCGCTTGCCGGCATTTGCCATGGCGAGCAGGTACGGACGATCGAACTGGAGCTCCGGGTGAATCTCATCGTCGAACATGTAGCCCGGGCCGCCGGTGCCAGTGCCCAGCGGGTCGCCGCCCTGAATCATGAAACCGGCGATGATGCGGTGGAAGATAGCCTCATCGTAGAACGGGCCGGACTCGGTGCCAGAGGCGTTCTGCCCCTTGTACTCCTTCGTGCCCTCTGCCAGGCCGATGAAGTTGTCGACGGTATTCGGCGCGTGATTGCCGAATAGGTCAATCACGATATCGCCATGGTTGGTGTGCACAGTTGCAGTAGCAGTCTTAATAGTCACGCCCCTTAGGATACCGACCTTGGTGGCCATTTGCGCCAACTAGTCAGCTTCTCTGCGAGAAGGTGCGACGAAAAGACTTCTGCGTTGACCCCCATGAAGATCAAATAGTGCCTAAGCTGGAATGTGACCCTGCTGTAGAAATTTCGGTGCTAGGAAAGATGGGCCTACCTATTGGGTCAATTAACCCAAGTGCCGCAGCAGCATTAATCGATGATTGAGAATTAAAGGCGAAGCCAGTTGGCGACGCACTAATTAAGGAGAGTCATGAACCCGAATGCGATCTCGCTGGCTGTGAAGGGACTCAAGTCCGCCTACGACAGCTACTCGGATTACCGGGACAAGAAGGCTGCAGAGCTCTACGACACGATGCAGGAGGCTAAGAAGGTGGCAGCTGCACAGAACGAGGCCGCAAAGGACGCGGCATCCGATTGGGCAGAAGATGTTAAGGAAAAGGTTTCCGACGCTCGCGATCAGCTCGCTGAGCAGGCTGAAGAACTGACCGGCAAGGTTGAGAAGAAGTCCAAGGATGCCAAGCGCAAGGGCAAGAAGACCCGTTGCAAGGCTCGCTGCGAGGCTAAGAAGGCTGAAAAGAAGGCCAAGAAGGCCCGCAAGGACCTCGAGGTGCGCACCCAGAAGGCCATCGACAAGGTGACCGGCAAGGAAGAGCAGCGCGCCAAGAACGGCCGCATTGCCACCGCTTCCCTGGTCTTCGCTGTTGTTGCGGCGATTGTCGGTGTCATCGTCTGGAAGCTCCGCAAGGACGACAAGCTCCCGGTCGACCCGGCTCCGTACCAGCAGAAGGCTGAAGAAGTTAAGCACAAGGTCGAGGAAAAGGCTGAAGAGGTAAAGGAGACCGTAGAGGAGAAGGCTGCTGAGGCTTCCAAGCAGGCTCAGATTAAGGTCGACGAGGTTAAGACCGAGAAGAAGAACGCTGAGGACGCTAAGAAGATCTCTTCCAAGCCGTCCAAGCCGGCTCCGAAGCCGGGTCAGGCTCGCAAGAAGTAAATAGGCGGCTGCGGCTAGATAAGCCAAAATCCTTTTCACGCTCGATCGTTCTGTGCAGTAGGTGCGCAGACGGTCGGGCGTTTTTGGTTAAGCAGCAAACCTGACAACTTCAAAAGACGGGCTGCAAATGTGAAACTGTGCGAGTTTATGACACTTTCAAGCCATTTTTCAGGCCATTTTTGACATAAACGCGGTCAGTAACTCGCATGCCCAGAACGCAAGAATCCCCCGGCCTTACGACCGAGGGATTCTGTTCCTTGTGGAGCTTAGGGGAATCGAACCCCTGACCTCCTGCTTG
>NZ_CAMQAZ010000050.1 GCF_946998835.1 uncultured Corynebacterium sp.
AGATCAACTGCTAAAAATCAGCCCAATCGGACACACTTTTTGAGCCTTAACCCTCAACACTTAATCCACAGGTAATTACAGGTGCCTGATCTAGAGCCCATTCACTTTACACTTTTGGGCTCGTTAACTTTACGGTTCATCCTAATGAAAAAGGTGTCACTACCTGCAGAAACTAAGGAAAATCTAACCTTCCCCCGGCTCTATTTTTGACACCGTTGTGGCGCTGAGAGACTGGGGGAGGTATCGCGGCAATGCAGTGCCCTTTTTGCTTCCGTGGCCTGGTTAGGGTTCCCTCCCCAGGGGTTGGCATCGGTGAAGCCCTAGAGGGTTAAGGCTTTACCTATTGGGGTCTATATACCGTAGAGAGTTTAATGAAAATACGTGTTCCCCATGTTCCCCGTGTTCCCGCTGGTAGAGGGGCTGCAATTCATGTTCCCTCCGTGTTCCCAAATGTGTTCCCTGTGTTCCCTGGCGGTGTTTTTCGCGTTCCCCGGTTGTGTTCCCGTTTTTAGGTGTTGTATCAACAGTTTCGCTGATAGGTTTTGTGCATGAAAAAGTGGCCGTCACGGGCATCTGGTGTGATGCGGTGGCGGCCACTAGGCGGGGTGAGATGAAGGGGCTAGTAGAAGGCGGCTCGCTGTTCTGCTGCGCGCTGGTGGTCTCCTGGGGTAAGGCTCACGCGGGCGGCTGCATCTTCGCGTACTTCGGTTTTGCCCCAGCTGTCCAGTGCCTTGATGCGCTGCTTGATGGTTTCTTCGTCGGTTGAGATGTCGAGCTTCATTCCGTCGTATTCGCCTTGTGCGAGCTTTACGAGGAAGTCTGGAAAGTGGCTTCGTGCTTCGGCTGCGATCTTCGTGCGGCTGCTGTGCTCGGCGATGTCGTGTTGGGTTGATTCCCATCCGGTCATGATGCCGTTGTTGACCTGCTGCAGTGGTTCAAGTGGTGTGATGTTGGCGAACAGGCAGATGCCAGGCACGCGCTGTGCTTCGGCTCCTCCTCGCTGCGCAAAGTAGATTTGGAGCGCCTGCAGCTTAGCTCCGTTGGTGATGAAGGTTGTGTAGTCGTTGCCGCGTGCTGCCAGTGCCTTGTGGTCTGTGCTCCATGCGAGTTGTCCGAGTGCGCGCGCTGCTTCTTGGAAGTTGCGCTGCACTGTGTCGGTGTCGAGCTGTGCTGCGATCTGTAGGCGTGTGGTGCGGTTGTTGGCTACCCCTCGGGCTGCGCTGCGGAGGGCGGCGGTGGTGGCGCGTTCGAGTGGGGAGACCCCACCCCCGTCCGCGAGGTAGGTGGGGGTAGCTGCTTTTTCCACGTGGGCGGTGATGGTCTTGTCCCACTGGTCAACGTTGGTTGATACCAGGGCGTCTACGAGGGCGTCGCGGCTTGCCTGCTGTTCTTGGCGTGCGAGGTCGTGGAAGAACTTCGGTGCCTGCATTGCGCGTTGGTGTAGGTCGTTCCACTGCTTCGGTGGCTTGATTTTGGTTTCCCAGGTCTGCGCGAGCCAGGTCATTTCGGCGGTGCCAGTGTCGGCGCTTACCGGTGGTGTGTCGATGAAGTTGATGTGCTGCTGGCGCGCGGTGGTGGTGGCCATGTTGCCAATGCCAGGGATTGTCATGTTGGTGTGCCTCCTTTGGGCGTTGATTGTGTGTAGATGTGGTGTTGTTGGTGGTTGGGGCGGTGGTGCTCGTTGTAGTGGGGTGGGGGTCATGCTGCTTCCTTGTGGTCTTGTGGTTGTCCGTTGTCTCCGTAGAGTTCTCCTGCCCAGATGCCGCGGCGTTCTTCTGGGGGAGTGCTGGCGGCTACTTTGCGGCACTCTCTGCGGGCGTCACAGATGCGGCAGAGGGTGCGTGCGTGATGGTGGCGGGCTTCGCGCTGCTCCGTCGTTTCGCCGTCGATGGTGTGGTCGAACAGTGGTGCTCGGCCACGGCACGCGGCTTGAGTGAAGATCAGGCTGTAGGCGGGTGTCAGCAGTGGCGCGAGGTAGGCGGGTACTTCCTTGATGTTCGGCCAGGGGTATTTGGCTTTAGGCATCTGTGATTTGTTCCATCAGGTCGATGAGGTTGTTAGTCAGCTGCCTTACTTCACGGGGGCTGATTAGGTAAGGCTCACATCCGATGATGAGGAAGATTTGATGCCCTCCGTCTTTGAGGTCTCGGCGGGCGCGTACTGCGATTTTTTCGCCTTGGGGCTTGCGTATCGTTGCGATGCGCGGGTCGGTTACCATGATGTTTCTCCTATGAGGTTCCTGCGATGATCCAGCTGTCGGTGCTGTCGGTGTCGATGAGCTTGATGCCGCGATATTCACGCCAGCGCTTAATCTTGGAAGTGCCGTCGGCGCGAGTGGTTTTCTCCTTCGGCATGATGTGTTCAACGGTGGGATAAGCGGCGGTGATGGTGTTGGCCAGGGTTACTGAGTTCATGCGCGCGCGGCCTTGACTGTCACACCATTGGCGGTAGATGCGGTTAACTTCCTTGGCGTCAGCGGCATCGTTTTTATCTCCCGTGATGATGAGCTTGTCGTTTTCGTCTGCCCAGTCGATGAACTCATCGAGCGGGCGGGCAAGGTCGGCCAGAGTGTCTACGAGTCCGCGAGCGCCGGAGGGGTTTGTGAACCGTCCGTTTTGCCTGTCGAGCTGGTCTAGTCCTTCGAGTGCCCACACGAAAATTCCGGGTAGTTCGGCTAGTAGTTTGTCGGCTAGGTCTGGGTCTGGGTTATTAGTGAAGCTCTTTTCCAGGCGGATGATGGAAAACCTGCGCAGGATAGCTCCGGATGAGTCCTTAAACCGCGGCAGCTCGTTGGAGACGAACAGCAGGCGAGTACCTAGGCGGCCAAACCACGGGTCTTTGTATTTGCGGTCAATGCCCATTGGGTCGTCGGCGATGAGGGACAGCAGGCGCTCTACAGCTCGTTTTCCGGCGTGCTCGGTGTCGCGCGCGTCCTCCATAACGGCCAATGGTTTACCGATGCAACCGGATAGCATCGAGTCATTGCGGGCGATGCCGTCGAGGGTGATTGTTGCGGTGTTGCCGTCTCCCATCAGCGCGCGGATTACAGTTGCTATGACTCCCTTGCCTGCGCCGGATGCTCCGATGAGCATGAGGGACTTTTGGAGATCAGTGCGGCCACTGAGCAGGTAGCCCATGAATTCTCGGAGTAGGTGAGCGCCTTCGGGGTCGTGTTCAAATACTTCGTCAAGGAACTTTGCCCATCGTGGGCACTTGGCGTTGGGGTCATAGTTAAATGGCAGGCTCCAGGTGTTGAAGATTGCGGGCGTGTGGTCGGTGAGTTTGCGGGTGTCCAGATTGAACAGTCCGTTAGCCATCGAGATGATGTTTCCGGCTGGGGTGCCGGTGCCGGTGGCGTAAGGCGGTTGAGCGTCGTAGTCCTGCATCGTGAGGATCTTGAGAGGTTCCAGGATGTCGGAGACACGACGGGTGGTTGGTGCCCAGGGTTTAACCTCACCATCGGTGCCAGCGGGGTAAGCCTGCTTTTCTAGGTGCTCCCAGATATCGCCCTTGGACTCGATGGCATCCTTCGGGGCGTGCCATTCGGTGCCTGCGTAGTGCCAGAGTTGTCCCTTCCAGTACGCGAGTAGAGGAAGGTTTTCGGGGTTGGTGTAGAGGTCACGGACAAGGTGGCGGGCTACCGCCATTGGCTGTGATGGTGCCGGGTAGATGCCCCAGTCGGCGGGTGGTTGGATGAGTCCGGCGTCTACGCGGGCTGTGAGGTTCATGCGCGTGGTGGTGGTCATGCTGCCACCTCCTGCGCTGCGCGTCGTGCGCTAGCGAGGGTGCGCATAATTTCCGGCTCGGATAGCCCGGTGCAGGCGGCTGCGCTAGCTAGTTCTTCCGAGATGTCTAACCCGTACTTGTAGGCGATGAAGGCGGCGCGGTTAAGTGTCTCGTTGCGAGAACCAGACTGTGCGGCGGCCACGTCGTTGATAAGCCGGCCGGCAAGGTTGCCGCTGGCGGAAACTGCGCGGGGGATAACCGGCTGCACTTTCGCCGGTGGCCGGAACACGTAGCGCTGTAGATGCTTCGGCAGTTCTGGGAGCTGGTTGGGGTCATGCCAGGACTGAAACACGTAAGGGCGGCCAGTGCCCGGGTGTGTGCTGCCGGGCATCACCAAATAGCCACGGTGGTTTTTAAGGTCGATGCCGTCCCCGGCTGTCTTGTTCACGGGAGCGGAGTAGGGGAGCCGGAACCAGATGTGAAGGCCACCGGAGCCGGTGCGAGTGACCAGCGTGGCGGGGAGGTATTTCCCCTTGTTGATTCGGCGCCAGGTGTTATTGCCGCCATTGCGCGGGTCGATGTCGAACACGATCACGTTCGCGGCGGGTCGTGCTCCGATGTTGGCATGTGGCCAGCGTGTCCACCATGATTCAAGCTGTGCTTGGTTGGTGGTTGCGTCCTTGTGGCCGTGGCGGGTTAGAGGTGCTTTTCCTTTGAGTGGAAAGACTTCCAGCCCCCACCCTGCGAGGGTGGCGGCGTCCGCGTATTGCTGTGTATGAGTCATGAAGGAACCTCCAATGTGTCAACGGGTAGTGAGGTTCGCTAGGGTCAGCTCCTGGCTGCGCCTAAGCCACTGTCTGTGTGGGGCGGCTTATGCGGCTCCTGGCCTGCGCCCGTGGCTGCCCACGCGGTTTGTGGGGCTTCGTGCCCTGCGCGGGAATTGCACCCGCGTTCGCTTCCCAGGGCTCCTATTCAGTTTGTTTTCGTCACTCCTATTTCGTCACACCCTTGTTTTCTCCCCTTATAGTTGGGCGGTGGTGGTTGTAAAACCGCTTAAATCAAGGGTGTTGAGCAGGGTGTTTGCCCAGTTGACTAGTTCTTCGTCTGCCGCGTTGAGTAGGGCGGTGGCGTCCATCGTGGTCATGCTGCGCTGTCCTTCGGTTGAGCAATGTCCACAATGTCCAGTGCTAGGGACGCGGGGATTCTGAACGTTGGCCAATGGCCTTTCATCTCTTTTTCGAGTCGCTCCATGTCCTGGCAGGCTGAGCATGGGTAGTACTCGGCGGATAGCGGTACACCGTTGCTATCAACCTTCACGGGGGTTGAGTGCTGCCGGTTGATGAACTTTCCACACGAGGTGTGGTCGCCTGCCTCTGTTCGGCGGACGATGAAGTGTGATGCGCGGCGGCGTCGCTTATGCCTACTGCCCGTTGATTCGGTTGTGGTAATCTTTGGGTTGGTAGTCATTGTGATGACCTTTCCTTTCTTTTTGGGAATGTAGACGCTCTAGCTTTTCAGCCCTCGGCTAGAGCGTCTTTTTCTATTCCTGGTTTTCTTGCTTTTCGATGTAGTTGAAGATTGCCGACATGACGGCTTCACCCTTGGAGACAAGCTCCTGCATCGTGTAATCAAAAACCGCCCCGGCTACAGCGTTGATGATCTCGTTAAAATCGTCGATGCCTGCCAGCCCGTCGAGGAACTTCTTCGTCTTTTCGGTCTCCATGTCCTCATCGGAGATCGTGACGCCTGCCGAGCGTTCGATGAGTAGCGCGGCAGCTACCCGGCGGTAGTCCTGGTTTCCTGCAATTTCGGAGGCCAGGCGGTCTTTAACCACTTGTTCCCAGGGGGCGCCTTCCTTCGCGCGGTCTGGCATCTCCTGGTTGATGAAGTGCTCTGCCAGGTCGCACAAGTTGGTCATGTGCTCGTTGATGGTCTGTGTAGTCATGAGTGCAGCCCTTTCTTCTTTTTTGGGGTTACGCGCAATCCAAGGACATGCCTAAAGCGGGGTTGGAATAGTTCCCGGATGGGTGAAGCGTGCTGGTCATTTCGCCTTCTTCGTCGGTGTACGAGATGTTTACCGGAACCTCGTTTGAGTAGCGCTGCAGGTCGGCCACGTTGCGCGCGCTGGCTTCGGCCTGGATGAGTTTTCCCATCGTGCGGATGGCCTGAATGGAGGTTGATACCTGAACGGATGGGTTGTTGTCGTTGAGCTCTTCCAGTACCTCGATTGCGATGTCGAGCATTGTGGTGTTTGCGAGGTAGGCCAGGGAGTCGGCGGGGGTGTAGTTGGTAGTCATTGAGGTTGTTCCTTCCTTGGTGTTACGCGGCCTGCTGGTGGGGAATGGCGAAGACGATAACGACACAGTTCGTTTCCTCTGTTTCGCCGTCGGTTGGTGACAGGGTGCCTTCGATGGTGACAGTGGTGCCGTTGTCGTTCTCAGCGGTGTCATAGATGGCGAAGTCGTGGCGTGACTGTGGGTGCTGGTTCCAGAAGTCCAGCAGTTCGGCAGTGGCGTCCTTGAGGTTGGCGGCAGTGGCGGAGGTGGTGACCTGCTTCACGCCGTTGAAGTAGCACTCTGAATAGATGCTGTGCGTCTCCGCAGTGATTGCCTGCAGCTTGGCGCCGAATGGTGACAGATCGTTAGTAGTCATCGGTATTTCTCCTTAAGCGGCTTGAGGGGTATCTGCGTCGGTTACTTCGGTCGGCAGTTCGTCGATGCCGAGCAGGTCGAGCAGTGGCTTGGTGGGGATAACATAACGGCCACCAATCTTGATGACTTGAGTAGGGAAATCGTTGCCCCGGATTGCGGCGTATCCTCCACTTGCGCTGATCCCTAGAAGCTTTGAGGCCACTTGCACTGAGACGGTTGGCGGTAGCTCTCTATTAGGCATTCACACACCTCCTAAAAAATGTGACGTTCAGAAACAGTGCAATTACTGTCTCTAGAAAGAACATTACTATACGTGCAGTAACAAAGCAATACTTGAAACATTAGTGAACATCGCATTTCTTGGTTAAAGTGCGATATATGGGCGACTGGCAAAAAGAAATGACCGCCAAAATCGGATCGGAAGTGCAGCGCTTACGCGGCGACCGGTCTCTACTCTGGCTAGAAACACGAACAGCCGAGCTAGGGCACAAGGTCGCAAGAAGCGGGCTATCTCAGCTCGAAAACGGCAACCGGAAGTCAATCAGCGTTGCCGAGTGGCTAGTTTTGGCCGCTGCGCTCAACACTGCGCCCATCCTGCTCTTGTTTCCTGCCTACCCAGACGGCATCGTTGAGTACCTGCCGGGGCTGGAAGATCGGGCAATCCGAGCGGGCTCATGGGTGGAGGGGACTTCAACCTTCGTGGCTGAGTCCGGGGAAATTAACTACTTTGAGAACCAGCTAGTTAAGGCTGCGCAGGAGCGGGAAAACACTCTCTACAAGGCGTTAAAGATGATGGAGGAGTACGGAGACTTTGAGGAATCGTTAACGTGGTTCAAAAGGGTTGTGCAACGACTCGAACAAACAATTAAGTCGCTTGGCGGCAGTGTTGCCGAAAAGGAATAGCCATGTCCAGGGGTCAGCCACCGACGCCACCAGGCACACACGGAAACATCTCATACAGCACCGCACCCAGCGGAAAAATCAGAGCACTAACAAACCTACGGCTCTACACCGGCAAACGAGTACAAGTCACAGCCACCGGCAAAAGTAAAGCTGAAGCCACCCGAAAACTAGAAGCACGCTGCACAGAACGGCTAGGCACCCCATATGCCGAGGTCATAACCCCAAACACCCAACTATCCAAACTCATCGAAACTTGGATTGACCAGCACGACGTCACCGACCACTCAAAGCAGATTTACAAACAGGCCATCGATGCGCACATTCAAGAAGGGATAGGCCAGCTACGGCTAAACGAGCTATCGCCCGTAACCCTGCAGGCGTTTATCAACGAGCTAACCCCAGGTACAGCCAAAACCACAGCCACCGTCTTATCGGCGGCACTCAATTACGCCGTGCGCGTCGGCGGACTAGCAGCATCACCTTGGCAATCAATCAAACTGCCTAAAGCGGATAGAAAACCAGTTGCAAACATCACCAAAGAACAGCAAGACGCATACATTGAAGCCATTGAACGATGGTGTACTGGGCTAGATCCCAACCAGGGCGATGATGAAGAACCAGCGGGGCATAAGCGCGGCCACGGGCTACCCCAAATAGTACGAGTAATAGCCGGAAGCGGCCTGCGGAGCTCCGAGGTACTAGGACTAAGGATTACAGATGTAGACCCGGCTAACAGGCGCGTAATCGTGACCGGCCAGTCAGACGCGAGCGGCGGGCGAACCGAACGGATAAAAAACCACGCGTCACAGTTCGCGCGGCGAAACATCACCATCACGGCAGACGCGGCAGCAGCGATACAGGAACAGCTAGACAGTGAAGCCGTCCGATTCTGGGGTGAGCCACTTTTCCCCAGCAGGAACGGGACTTACATCACAGTTCGGAATCTGAACCGCTGGCTACGTCTCGCAACCGCTGGAATGAACTTTGGTGTGAAGATAACGCCGAAACAATTTAGGTCTACGATCTCTAGCCGTATTTCCGAGAAGTACGGTATCGACGCGGCGCAACGTCAGCTGGGGCACTCTAAGCGGACTACCACCGAGGCTTATTACACTGCGCCACCGCCGTTGATTGAGGATTATCTGGGAGATCTAGAAAACGACTAGCCCTAGGACGCTCTGTGAGCGGTTGGAGGGTGTTAGGGTACGTGCCGCCCGCGTTTAACCGCTTAGAATGCGTTTGCGAACAGGGGTTTTGCGCAGGTCAACGAGGGTAAGCCCCACCCGCGCACGGAAGCTAACGACTGGAATAATGTTCCAGTCGACCCTCGCCCGTAAGCCCCACCCGCGCACGGAAGATATTTTTACACCGGTGTAAAATTCGCCGGTTCAGAGGTAAGCCCTACATGCTCACGGGAGATATTCCCGGTTCCGGGAACCTTCCCGGTCATTGTTGACCGAGAACACTTTCTTCCATTTTCCGAAAAAAGTCATCTGCTACGAACCTCGTAACGGCTGAACCGAGAGCAGGTGCTACGGCAAAAGGGGATCGTGAAGTGTCCCAGGTTTTGTTCCGTTTGAGTAGATGGGAAAATTTGGAACGTGCC
>NZ_CAMQAZ010000051.1 GCF_946998835.1 uncultured Corynebacterium sp.
CGAAGATGATTCAGCCTTCGTCTATCGACGTGCGCCTGGATAAGTTCTTCCGAGTCTTCAACAACTCCCAATACACGCACATCGATCCGAAGCTGCCACAGGAAGAACTGACTTCCCCACACGAGGTTCCAGAAGGGCAGCCCTTCATTCTTCACCCGGGCGAGTTCGTCCTGGCATCGACCTTGGAGTACTTCACCATTCCGCCGAATTTGGCAGGCCGTCTGGAGGGTAAGTCCTCGCTGGGGCGTCTGGGCTTGGCAACGCACTCGACAGCCGGCTTTATTGACCCAGGATTTTCTGGCCACATCACGCTGGAGCTGTCCAACGTCGCAAACTTGCCCATTGCACTGTGGCCGAACATGAAGGTCGGCCAGCTGGCGTTGTTCAAGATGTCCTCGCCGGCGGAGGTGCCTTACGGTTCCGGCAAGCTCGGTTCGAAGTACCAGGGGCAGCGCGGTCCGACGCCGTCGCGTGCGTACCTCAACTTCCGTGATGAGGAATAAGACTTCGGGACCTCGGGACATAAATGAATTGCGAATAGCCCCGAGTGAATTCTCGGTGAAGAAACAGAAACAATTGTTCGATAAAGAGTTTTCGCAGGTGGAAAGCCTAAAGATGAGCCTTTAGTTCACACCATTTAAGGGCTAAATCGGCTTGAAGGCCTTTTGTCCTTCGACAAATAATAGCCTTTATGCGTATTACGGTTATTGGTACGGGTTACCTCGGTGCCACTCATGCCGCAGCGATGGCGGAGCTGGGTCACGAGGTCCTCGGCGTAGATGTAGATCCCGCCAAGATTGAGGCATTGTCCGCAGGTCGAGTTCCTTTCTTCGAACCCGGTTTGCCCGAACTGCTGAAAAAGCATGTTGAGTCGGGACGGCTACGTTTCACCACTAACTACGACGAGGCCGTTGAATTTGCCAACGTCCACTTCGTGGGCGTGGGCACTCCACAGGTCAAGGGCTCGTACGCAGCTGACGTTCGCTATGTGGATGCCGCTATTACCGAGTTGGCTCAGCGCGTCGTCGGCAAGCACTTGGTGTTTGGTAAGTCCACCGTGCCCGTCGGTACCGCGCCGCGCCTGCAGGAACTGGCTGCGGAGATGATTAGCGAGCGCGCCGCATCCGGCGATGACGAGCTGAAGAACACCAGCCTCGAAATCGCCTGGAACCCGGAGTTCCTGCGCGAGGGCTTCGCTGTGAAGGACACCCTCGAGCCGGACCGCGTGGTCCTGGGCGTGCAGAAGCCGGGCATGATTCTCAATGGTGCAGGCCAGGAAGTGGAATCCATCGCCGAGGAAAACCTGCGCGAATGCTTCGGCCCCATCTTCGAGCGCGAGACGCCGTTCATCGTCGCAGACACCGCAACCGCAGAGCTGGTGAAGGTATCGGCGAACGCCTTCCTCGCTACCAAGATCTCCTTCATCAACGCGGTCTCCGAAATCTGTGAGGTAACGGGCGCGGACATCACCACGATTGCCGACGCCATCGGTATGGATGCCCGCATTGGCCGCCGCTTCCTCAATGCGGGACTGGGCTTCGGCGGCGGTTGCCTGCCGAAGGATATCCGCGCTTTCATGGCTCGCGCCGGTGAGTTGGGAGTTGACCAGGCGTTGACCTTCCTGCGTGAGGTCGATGCAATTAACATGCGTCGCCGTGAAAAGACCGTTGACTTGGTGCGCGGTAGCTTCGGTGGTTCGCTGCTCGGTCACACCGTGACCGTGCTGGGCGCGGCTTTCAAGCCGAACTCTGACGATGTGCGTGACTCCCCGGCACTGTCGATTGCCGGTTCGCTGTCGTTGGCTGGTGCTTCGGTAAGCGTTTACGACCCGCAGGCGATGGAGAACGCCAAGAAGAATTTCCCAACCTTGGAGTACTCGCCGAGTATCGAAGCGGCCCTGGAGGGCTCGGAGATGGTCGTGGTCGCTACCGAGTGGCAGCAGTTCCGCGACATCGACCCGGTGGCTGCGAAGAAGCTGGTCAAGCGGGCAGCGGTTGTGGATGGCCGTAACTGCCTGCCAGCCGACGAGTGGAGTGCCGCCGGCTGGGACATCACCTGCCTCGGTCGCGGCTAAATACTTGCCTCCCGCGAGCGCTTCGGGAACTTCATTCCCTCCGGCGCCACGGTATATGCGGCAATAAAAGTGGTAATTGGCACTGCGAGCACCAAGGCCACAGCGCCGATAATGGAGCGCAGCAGCTCGGTCGCCACCACATCGGAGGTCAACGATTGCATTAGTGGCCGGTCCGAGACACTCAACAGAATCGACAAGGGCAGCGCTGTGCCGAGGTAGGCCAGCACCAGCGTGTAGACCATCGACGCAATGTGGTCACGACCAACACGCATCGCCGAGCGGAAGACCTCCATAGGCCGCGATTTCGGAGCTGCTTCATAGAGCTCCTGGACGGTCGAGGCCTGGGCGATGGTGACGTCGTTAAGCACGCCCAACGCGCCGATAATGAACCCAGCCAGAAGCAGACCCGTGACGGAAACCTCAGGCAGATAGAGCTGAATGAGCAGGTTGTCCTCATTGCCCAAGCCGCGCAGCTGCGAGGTGGAAATCGCAAGGTTAGCCAGCCCAGCCGCCAGCACCATCGTGGTGAGTGTGCCCGCCAGCGCAGAAGCCGACTTCCAGTTGATGCCGTGCACGAGGAAGAGCACCGGGAAGAGAATCGCCGCGCCCGCCGTGATGGACAGCGCCACTGGATCGCCACCGCGGAGCAGCGCCGGAACGAGGAAGCCCATCACAGCGGCCAGTGTGATGCCAAGACCGATGAGGCTCAAGATACCGCGGGTCATACCTACGAGGACGATGAGGAGTACCGCCGCACCGAGCCACAACCAGATCGTCGTGGTGCGGTCCATGTCCAGGAAGGTGTACGTATTGCCAATGCCGGCGGTGTCGACAACGTGCTGCGGTGCCAGGTTTACGACATGCATATCGACGGCAGGAGCGGCAGATACAGGAGCTTCTGGGCCGGGCTCAGGAGCTGGTGGTACTGGTGGTGCTGGTGGTGCTGGTGGTGCATCTTCCGGAGCCGGAGCAGGCTCGGGAGCAGGTGCCGGAGCCGGAGGTGGCTCAGGCGCACCTTCAGGGCCAGGTGCGGGAACAGCCTCGGGAGGTGGCACCATCATCCCTGGGCCCGGTGTAAGACCGTTGTCGGAGGCTTCAGCCGCGTTCGGGCGGTGAATCGCCAGGACGACCTTGTCACCTTCCTTGAGCTCAATTTCGCCGGGTAGCCCGGATGCCTCAAGCAAGGTTTTCTTGCCCTCGTCCGGACCCGAGGTCAGCTCGATAACCGAGAGCTGACACTTCGGCGCAGAGGCATCATCGAGGGGAGCTGCCAGTCCTGGGCGCGGCTGGTCGTCAAACACGCGTCCGTTGTCAGGCGAATTGCAGGCGCCGACGCTGTGCTTTACGACGGTTCCCTTGACCGTCTCCGCAGCTGATGTCTGTGACCGCAGGAAACCCGGCCCAGGACTCGGGGCATCCCCCGATGGCCAGAGTCCAACCAGCGCGAGGAAAGTCGCAATACCTGCAACGGTAAGGACTGTGGCCAGCACGCGACGGGCGGCTGTGGGATTGTGTCGGTTCTTTGCCGGCGTAACCGGTTTTGCTGCGCGTGTTGGCTTTGCGGTTAGCTCTGGTTTTGCTGCGCGTGTTGGCTTTGCAACCGGCGTTGGTTTAGTGGCCGGTTCTCGTTTTGAGGGCGCCCTATTGGCAGCGTTAGCAGCATTGACTGCCCGGAACCGGCTGGTAGCCGCGTCGGTGTTCGGGTTCCTAAGCGCATCGAAATGCGCACCCATGTTGGAACCAGCAGAAACGCGAAAAGGCTGTTGGTTACTAGAGTTCATTGAGTCTTTTGAATGCCTGCCCACCCTTAATAACCTAATCGCTGTGCCAGTCCCGGGAGGGGACGTTCATTCCGGCGTGCCGGAACCTGGTCATCAGCGCTATGGCCCACATATCGATGCAATATTCACTCATCGATGCGCTCCAGTGTGGCCATAAGTGAATAGCGCATCGATATGTGAAAAGGGCAGAACCAGCAGCGTGCGTAACCTTAAACCCTGCTACTGCTTGTAGCTGGCCAGGAAGTTGCCCAGGCGCTCGATGGCTTCCTTCAGATCTCGTGCCCACGGAAGGGTGACAATGCGGAAGTGATCCGGTGTGGGGTAGTTGAAGCCTGAGCCGCCGACCATCAGAATCTTCTCTTCACGCAGGATGTCGAGCATCAGCTTTTCGTCGTCGTGAATTTCGTAGACGTTCGGGTCCAGCTTCGGGAATGCATACATCGCACCCATCGGCTTCACACAGCTCACGCCCGGAATCGAGGTCAGCCCCTCGTAGGCAACATTGCGCTGCTCCAGCAGGCGACCGCCCGGCAGAATCAAGTCCTCGATGGACTGGTAGCCGCCAAGTGCAACCTGAATACCGTGCTGAGCGGGAACATTTGGGCACAGGCGAGTGCTGGCCAACAGGTTGATGCCCTCGATGAAGCCCTCTGCGTGGCGCTTCGGCCCAGTCAGCACCATCCAACCAGCGCGGTAGCCGGCCACGCGGTAGGTCTTGGACAGGCCATTGAAAGTGATACAGAGCAAATCCGGAGCCAGCGACGCAGTGGAAATGTGTTCCGCGTCGTCGTAGAGGATACGGTCGTAGATTTCGTCGGAAAGCAGCAGCAGCGAGTGCTCACGAGCGATATCGACAATGGCCTCTAGCGTCTGGCGCGAGTAGACAGCGCCGGTCGGGTTGTTCGGGTTGATGATGACGATTGCCTTCGTGCGATCGGTCACCTTCGAGCGAATGTCCTCGACATCCGGTGCCCAGTTATTTTCCTCATCGCACGTGTAGTGGACGGCCTTACCGCCGGCGAGGGTGGTTGCCGCAGTCCACAGCGGGTAATCCGGAGCTGGAATGAGGACTTCATCGCCCTCGTTGAGCAGCGCCTGGGTGGTGATGGAAATCAGCTCGGAGACGCCGTTTCCCAGCCAGACATCGTTGACGTCGAAACGAGGGAACTCCGGGTCCATCTCATAGCGCGTGACGACGGCACGGCGTGCCGAGTAAATACCCTTCGACTCGGAGTAGCCCTGTGCGTGGGGGAGGGCGCGGACCATGTCCTGCACGATGGTGTCAGGTGCGTCAAAGCCGAACTTTGCCGGGTTGCCCGTGTTGAGCATCATGATGCGGTGGCCGTCGGCCTCCATCTGCTCGGCGAGGGTGGTCACCGGACCGCGAATGTCGTAGAGGACATTCTGCAGCTTGGAGGATTGGTCCAGCGTCTTCAGCGGAGTGCGGCGAGGTGCCCTGATGTTTCCACGACGGGCGGCAACGCGGGCGGCACGGGACTGCTCGGCCTGAGCGGCCTGCGCAGCCTGTGCGTCCTGTGTCGTCTCGTTGGTGGTTTCGGTGCCCTGGGAAGTGTCTTTACTGGAACTCACCTGTCTAAGCATGCCACCTTTTTGCTTCCACACCATGCTTTTTCTTTTAGTGGGGGCAGATTAAACGTGCATTGAGTGTGCGCTGGGGTGCAGACCGAGTGCGCATTGAGTAGGCGAAAGGTGTCCTGGATAAGCAAAAGTGCCCTGCAAGGGGATGCAGAGCACTGTGGTTTAGTTCTGGCTGTTAGCTACTGACTGCCAGTGATATTGACTGCCAGTTACTGCTTAACCGCGGAGCCGTCGATTTGCAGGGAGATTTCGTTGCCAATCAGGATGCCGCCAGTCTTGATCGGTGCGTTGTACTCAATGCCGAAGTCGGTGCGGTCAATCTGGGCAGTGGCCTCGAATCCAATGCGGGTCTGGCCCCACGGGTCCTCAGCAGAACCGAAGATGTCGACATCCAGGGTGACCGGCTTGGTAACGCCATTCATGGTCAGGTCGCCGGTAACGGTGGCCTTCTCCTCGCTCTGGAGCTCAATTGCGGTGGAGACGAACTCGAGGGTCGGGTTCTCGTTGGTGCCGAAGAAGTCCTTCGAGCGCAGGTGGTTGTCGCGCTCCTCATTGTTGGTGTTGATGGAGTTCGCCTGGATGGTTGCCTTGACTGTGGATGCCTCCGGCTTGTCAGCATCGAAGGTGATAGCAGTCTCGAACTCGTCGAACTGGCCGTGGCCCTTGGTAATCATTGCGTGGCGAACGTTGAAGCCAACGGTGGAGTGCTGAGTATCAAGAACGTAGTTGCCAGACTGAAGAGCCATGGTGAATCTCCTAAAAGTTAAAAGTGTTGCGAATGGTTTGTGTTGCGAATGGTTTGAAGCATTTTGTCCGCCGGAACCAACTTCCGGTGTTGACGTGTCAACTATAACTAGAGTTGTGGTGACATGTCAACAATTAATGCCTAATATGGAGACATGCAATTCGGAATTTTCACCATTGGCGACGTAACAAAAGACCCCACGACCGGACAGATTCCCACCGAGCACGAGCGCATTAAGGCAACTATCGCGCTAGCGAAGAAGGCCGAAGAGGTCGGCCTCGATGTATTTGCTACCGGCCAGCACCACAATCCACCGTTTGTGGCCCCGGCGAACCCGCCAATCTTGTTAGCCAACCTCGCAGCGCAGACCGAGAATCTGATTCTGTCGACCTCGACGACGCTTATTACCACCACTGACCCTGTGCGCATCGCCGAGGATTACGCCTACCTCCAGCACCTTTCCGAAGGTCGTATGGACCTTATGATGGGCCGCGGTAACACCGGTCCGGTCTACCCGTGGTTTGGCAAAGATATCCGCAAGGGTATCCCGCTAGCCATCGAGAATTACCACCTGCTGCGTACTCTCTGGCGTGAAGAGAACGTGGATTGGCAAGGTCAATTCCGCACTCCGCTGCAGTCCTTTACATCCACTCCGCGCCCGCTCGACGGTGTGGCTCCCTTCGCGTGGCACGGCTCGATTCGGTCTACCGAGATTGCTGAGCAGGCCGCTTTCTACGGTGACGGCTTCTTCCACAATCACATTTTCTGGAATATTGAGCACACCACTGCGATGGTCACCCTCTACCGCCAGCGCTTTGAGCACTACGGACACGGCGCTGCTGACCAGGCAATTGTGGGGCTTGGCGGGCAGGTCTTCGCCGCTGAGACAGAAAAGAAGGCCAAGGAAATTTTCCGCCCATACTTCGACAACGCACCGGTTTACGGACATGGGCCATCGTTGGAGGAATTTGAGCACATTACTCCACTGACCGTCGGCACGCCTGAGCAAATCATCGAGCGTTACCTGGGTTACGCGGATGCCGTGGGTGACTACCAGCGCCAGCTATTCCTCCTCGACCATGCCGGTTTGCCGCTGGAAATGGCGTTGGAGCAGATTGAAATCCTCGGAACCGAAATCGTTCCGGTCCTGCGTGAAGAATTCGAGCGCCGCCGTCCGGCACACGTGCCCTCCGACCCGCCGACGCACGCCTCGCTCGTCGCCGAAGGCACAGATTCCCCGCACCTGCTGGTCCGCCCGGCGGAAAGGAATCAGCAGTGAGAAAGCTCGTCGTAGTAAGCGCTGGGCTTTCCGACCCATCAACCACGCGCATCCTCGCCGATCGCATCGCGGAAGCTGTTGACGTGCAGGTTTCCAAGCGTGGCGAGGGGCTCCAAATTGAGTACGTTGAGCTGCGCGAACTCGCTGTCAGCCTCGGTACTGTGATGTCCACAGGGCTTTACGACGAAAAGTTGCGCACCGCCCTCGATACTGTCAGCGGTGCTGATGGCTTGATTGCCGCGACCCCAGTGTTCGCGGCGTCCTACTCGGGGCTGTTCAAGATGTTCTTTGATGCCCTGGATAAGGATGCGTTGACCTCCATGCCTGTCATCATTGCCGCGACCGTCGGTACGCCGCGACATTCGTTGGTGCTGGAGTATGCGATGCGTCCGCTGTTTAGCTACTTGCGTGCCACCGTTATGTCGACCGCTGTGTTTGCAGCTACTGAGGACTTTGGCTCTGGCGGAGCATCCGGCGCGGAGATGCATAACCGCGTCGTGCGCGCAGCCCGTGAGCTCGCCGAGTACCTTGTCGATGTCCGCTCAGCCGTAGTGGGATTTGGCCCAGATTTTGGGGCGAACGCTGCAGAAGGCGATGCGGCGCATTCAGCGGAAGTGGCAGATGGGACCAGTCAGAGTGCCGACAAGCCCAATTATCGGCGCAGTACGAACACCCAGGTAGACACCAATGTGACAGACTTCGCGACACTTTTAGAAGGTCTCGACGGCTCTGCGAAGTAGCTGCTGACGCCGCTGTTGATGCCAAGACGCGGCCGTCGTAAAGCATAAAAAATCCGCCCGGAGAAAATCTCCTGGGCGGATTCTTGTTTACTCAGCGAGTGCTACTTGCGTCGCGCCGAGCCTGGCAGCGGAACTCCGTGCTGGTTGCGCGGAAGGTTCTTAGCGCTTGACGACGGTGCCTGCGTCTCCTCTGCAGGAGCCTCAGCGGCCTGCTCGGTGGAGGTGGCCTCTTCCGTCGACTGCTCTTCGGTAACCTGTGGCTGCTCCGGAGCCTGCTCTGCCGCTGGCTGAGCAGGTGCCTCCTGAGCCTCGGTTTCCTCGGCTGCCGGGGCCGGAGCGCTAGCAGCTGGCTTGGCCTTGCGAGCGCCACCCGGAATTGGAGCGCCCCTGCGCGCGCCACCCGGAACTGGCGCGCCGGATGCGGTCTTCGGCTGCTCAGCTGCTGGCTGCTCGG
>NZ_CAMQAZ010000052.1 GCF_946998835.1 uncultured Corynebacterium sp.
GTCTACTACTTCTCCCCGCAGAAGTGCTTCGCTTCCGACGGCGGCATCTGGTTGGCTGCAATGTCCCCGGCTGCCATCGAGCGCATTGAGAAGATCAACTCTTCCGACCGCTTCATCCCGGCTTTCCTGAACCTGCAGACTGCTGTGGATAACTCCCGCAAGAACCAGACCTACAACACCCCGGCTGTCGGCACCCTGTTGATGCTGGCCGATCAGGTTAAGTGGATGAACGCCAACGGCGGCCTCGACGGCATGGTCGCTCGCACCACCGAGTCCTCCTCCCACCTCTACAACTGGGCTGAGAACCGCGCGGAGGCAACTCCGTTCGTCACCGATGCTGCAAAGCGCTCGCTGGTCGTCGGCACCATCGACTTCGAGGACAACATCGATGCTGCGCAGATTGCAAAGGTCCTGCGCGCCAACGGCATCCTCGACATCGAGCCGTACCGCAAGTTGGGACGCAACCAGCTGCGTATCGGCATGTTCCCGGCAATCGATCCGGAGGACATCCGTCGCCTGACCGGCGCTATCGACTGGGTCCTGGACAACGGCTACGCTGCCAAGTAACAGCAATAGCAGCTGCAAAATAGCAGCCACGTGACCAGCCTCAGCCGCTTGACTCCCGCGCCACGCGCAAGGGCATTGTCCCGATTGTCCGTGACGCGGGAGTTTTGTCGTTTACCATGATTAGTGAGCATTACTTATAACGTCGACCAACAAGGAGGTTCTCGCATGAGGGAGCTGAAGCCCGTTCTGGACGGCGATGTGACCGATTCACTGACTCTCGTTCCCGCCGATAGCACCGAGCAGGAACGACAGGAGGGACTTCGCTTCACGCTGCCTCTCGACGAGAACCTGCGTACTTTCCTTGTCGAGCACTTCGAGCTCACGGATACTACCGGTGCCCCAGTCGCAGCAGATTCCGCATCGCTTGTCGACGGCCCCAGCGCCGCCACCGCCACTGCCAGCGGCAGCTCGCCAGCGGGCGAGACCACCGAGCGCGAAGTTACCGACAGTAAGCCGACCGGTGACAGCTCTGCGGAAGACACCGACTCGGCCCAAGCCGACAACATTCCGGCCCCAGCTGACAACCCCGCTGCGGCAGAGGCAGCACCGAAGAAGACCCCTACTGCGCCGAAGCCAGTTTTGGAAGAGCCACGTGTCGTGTTGTCGCCGCGCGAGATTCAAGATCGCATTCGCAGTGGCCAGTCGGTCGAGGAGCTCATTGAGTACAGCGGTATGCAGTCGCGCAAGATTGAGTCCTTCGCCTACCCGGTGCTTGCGGAGCGCGCACGTATTGCGGAGCTCGGCAAGCAGTCTAAGCCACGTCGTCTGGATGGCCCGGCCAAGCTCACTCTGTGGGAAATCTTGGCCACCGCTTTTGCCGCCCGCGGTCAGGAACTCGCCGATGCCACATGGGATGCCTACCGCGACCCGAGTGGGCAGTGGATTGTGACTGTTACCTGGAATGTTGGCCACACCACCAACGTGGCAGAGTGGAACTATCAGGCAGAGGGCCTCTCCGCGCTGACAATTGCCCGCAATGAGCTGGCCGCGGAGTTGATTGATCCCGACTTTGCCCGTCGCAACCGCGATTTGGCCCCGCAGGCAAGTCACGCTGCCGATGCCGCGGATACCGCTGAGATGCCGGCCGCATGGCAGGCGCCGGCGGAGCCGCCGCGAGGCCATGGGGAGCACGACGATCCGTCGCAAAGCGATGCTGTCGACGATGACATCGATGAGGCGGAGTTCCTGCAACACCCTGATGCAGAGCAGCCAAAGCGTAAGAAGAAGACCGTTATGCCGTCGTGGGAGGATGTGCTTCTCGGCGTACGTCCGAACGGTCCGAAGAAGTAGCGGTTTTCACTCGATAATGAGCTCCATGACGAACGGCAATTTTTCCGATTTCGAATTCGCCGCGATCCGCCGGGGAGTAGTCACAATTTGGTTCATCAGCACCGATGATCCGACTGCGGCCCTGGAGACGGGTGTTCAACACGACCGCGGTTTTGGGCGTCGTTTCCTGGCCCTTTATGACTCGACGCTGCCGGTGACACCAATTGGTGATTTCCCGCTCAATCGCTCGGCGGAGACCGGCGACGGCGAATATTACATCGGCGGTTTTGAGGGCGTTGCTGTGCTCCAGACAGTCCTCGACGATGTTTCGCAGCTGTCGAAGTTGTCGCCGCGTCTGCGGCAGGAGATTGCCGCCACGGACGTCTATGCGACTGTGTCGGATAAAGCTACGGGCTTCGGTGCCTTCGCGCACTGGCACGATGGCAAACTCAAGCGTGCTTTCTCAGCAACCCGCTACCGCACGTTGGAAGATATCGGCCTGCCCTGCCTCGCCGAGGGCAGTTTCTGGGCGGGCAAGCACCGTCCGCTCCTCGATGCCGAAGACGCACCGTCTCGTCCGCGCGAGGGGGTCGGTTTGCCGTTCGTTCCGGCAGAGCTTGCCGACGCCGTCATCACCGACTGGTTGGGCTTCGACCCGCATTCGCCGGCAGCGGATATCCCTGTTAGCGGTTTTGCGGTCGATGGCCGTCGTGCGGCTCCCGGAGCCTCGTACTCAACCTCGCGTAGCCCACGCGGGCTAGTGGGTGAGTCGGGTTTCTCCGGTTCGGGTGCAGAACTTAATCGCGCCTACGACGACTATGAGGTTCACAACGCAGAGCCGAACCGAGACTTCCTTGAAGAACTCGGGCGCGTTGGCGCAAAGGCGAAGAACTTTGCCAGCCGAACGTGGAAGCGTGCGCGAGGAAAGTTCGGGAAGTAGCTTCTTGTGCCCTGCCCCCGCGTCCTAGCTCTAGCGCCCTGTGCGCTGCGACTGAACACGCAGCCGCTCGTAGAAAGCAATCGCTGCGGAAGTAGCCACATTCAGGCTGTCGGTTCCCGGCGACATGGGAATGCGGGCACGCACATCGGTGGCTGCCATCGCGTGCTCGGTAAGCCCCGGCCCTTCGGCACCGACAAGGATAGCGACCTTGTCCGTGTCCATGGCCTCCCATAGGTTCACCGTGCCCGCCGGGGTCATGGACACCACGCGGAAGCCCTGCTCTTTGAGCTGGTCCAGGCTCCGCTGCCAGGTGGTTGTGGTGCCGGGCAGAGTCGCAAAGGGCACGGTCAGCACATGCCCCATGGAGACGCGCACACTGCGGCGATACAGCGGATCGGCGCAGGCCGCGCCGAAGACAACCCCGTCCACGCCCATCCCCGCCGCGTTACGGAACAACGCACCGATGTTCTCGTGGTCCCCGACACCCTCCATCACAGCCAAAGTGGTGGCTCCGCTCAGAACTTGGTCCACTGATAGCCCCGGCGCACGGTCAGCGGTGGCCAGCAAGCCGCGGTGAAGATCAAATCCGGCTGCTGCAGCCAGCACCTCGCGGTCGAGCTCATACCAGGGCACCGTTTCCGCAATGTCGGCCTCGCGCGCGGTCAAACCGTCGGCAAGCGTGGCGAGCTTCTGGCGCGTACCAAAGACCGCGCGGAGCGGGAAGCGTGAGCGCACCAGGCGCGGCACAATAAGCGTGCCTTCGGCGATGACCAGCCCCTTGCCGCCGGGCAGATCGGGGCGGGAATCGGACTTGTTGAGGTTGCGGATGTCATCGAGCCGACTGTCGGCAGGATCATCGATGACGATGGGTGCAAAGCGGTCGAGGGATGCGGTGGTAGACATGGATACTCTTTAGCCGCCCAACAGAGCGGTGAACGGATCGGCGGCGAAGTAGATGACGAACAGCCCGGAGACAATCCACATCAGTGGATGCACGGTCTTAGCGCGACCTGAGAAGATAGCCATCGCCGCGAAGGTGATGAAGCCAATGCCGATGCCGTTTGCGATCGAGTAGGTGTACGGCATGGTGACGATGGTCAAAAATGCCGGTAGCGCGATGTCGAAGCGGGTGAAGTCAATCTCGGAGACCTGCCCAATCATCATCGCACCGACGATGACCAGCACCGGCGCGGCGGCCTCGATAGGCACGATTTCGTAGAGCGGAGTGAAGAACATCGCAGCCAGGAACAAGAGGCCGGTGACAATGTTGGCAAGGCCAGTGCGTGCGCCATCGGCGATACCTGCCGCGGAATCAACAAAGACGGTGTTCGACGAAGAGCTGACTGCACCACCGACGATAGCGCCGGCGCCCTCGACGACCAGGGCGCGCTTCATGTCCGGCAGCACGCCGTCTTCATCGACAAGTGCAGCCTGCTTGCCCAGGCCATTCATCGTGCCCATGGCATCGAAGAAGTTGGCCAGGACCAAGGTGAACAGCAGCATGGTGGCGCTGAGGGCACCGATGCGGGCAAAGGAACCGAAGATGTCCACGGCGCCAACTAGGGAGAGGTCCGGCATGCCGCCGACACGATCCGGCAGGGTCGGCACGGCGAGGTTCCAGCCGGTCGGCACGGGCTTGCCGTCAGCAAACGACGGGCCCGAGTCGGTCAGCGCCTCCACAGCGAGCGCAATGATGGTGTTGATGACGATGCCGATGAACAGGCCGCCCGGGATGTTGCGTACAACCATGATGCCGCAGATAATCAGGCCGAGGACGAATACCGCGGTCGGCCACGAGGCGATCTGGCCGTTGATGCCCAGCTGCACCGGCACAGTCGTCCCGGCAGCATCGGGGATGCGGCGGACCAGGCCACCGTCAACCAGGCCGATCATGGCGATGAATAGGCCGATACCCACACTCATCGCGGCCTTCATATCGGACGGAATCGCATGGAAGACGGCCGTGCGGAATCCCGTCAGCGCCAGCAGCACGATAATCACGCCGTCCAGCACGACCAGGCCCATCGCCTCTTCCCAGGCCAGCCCCTCGTTGGCAACGAATGTCACGGCAACCAGGGTGTTGATGCCCAGGCCCGTCGCAATGCCGAAGGGATACTTGGCAAAGAGACCGAATGCGATGGTCATGGCACCAGCTGCGAGCGCGGTGACTGCGGCGACCTGCGGCAGCCCCAGGCTGTTGCCGTTGACATCCTCGATGTTGCCGAGGATGAGCGGATTGAGCAGGATGATGTAGGCCATCGCGAAGAAGGTCACGACGCCACCGCGAATCTCGGTGACGGTTGTCGAACCGCGCTCCGTGATCTGGAAGTAGCGGTCTACCGCAGAGAGATGGCGCCCGGGCCGTGAAGCCTTGGAGTCCGTCACCCCATCCGATGGTGCTGCAGAGGTGGACGTGGCTTTGTCCATTTTTCTAGAACCTCTCTAAGGTGTGATGTTTATCCGCATCGACCGCATCGACGCGGGAGTTTTATAACGAAAAGCCGTCATCGCACCATCTTCAGCATTACTTTTGCGCAGGCTCTGCTTTACGACGAAATTTGCGACCACGACCTCAGAAAGCGAAAACGTCAACCTGCCCAGCGCATGTACATCGGTGCTGCAGCCGCTGTGGCTACGCCGCGCACCAGCTGAGCCGTGCACCAGCTGGCACGGTAGACAAAAAAGGCTTCCCCCCACAACAATTACATCTCAGGTTCTTTTCAGCAAAGCCGTACCAAATAAAGCCGTAGCCAAATGTGTTACCGCAGTCGAACGGGCAACTACAGATGCGAGTCCTGGTAGGGTTCCGCCACCGGAGCCCCCTGCCCCGTGACTTCCGGAATAGCTGAGTGCGCACCGCAGCCGTGGTCAAAGCTTACGGCCGTGGCGTCGAATGTCCACTCGTTGACGCACACGCCCCAGTTCTTACCCAGCTGTCCGGTCAACGGAACCATGAAGGCGCAGGTTCGACAGCGGTGCAGCGCTTCCCGAGCAAAGTCACTCTCCGACCCGGTATCGCCTTCTTCCCAGCGCTGCTCGGTATCTTCCACGCCACGTGCCGACAGTGTGCGGGTTTCCAGGTCGTCGCCGTCGAGTCGCTCATCCCCCACTGCGGCCGGTAGGAGATCGCGGGGACCGAGGTCACCGGGACGTACTCGTTCCTCATAGGGCACCCACTCGGGCGCTTGCAGGGCGGTTTCGCCGGGGACGAGGGCTACTTCACTGACTGTCGCCTGTTGAGTGCCCGGCGCGCAGGCGACCACCACATGCCATTCCCAACCCCTGTATCCGGGCAGGTCAGCCGCAAAACGGTGAACCGCAACTCCCTCACCGACGACGCTTACGCCGGTGTGCGCGCCAGCAGGCCCCTCCCCCAACTCTTCAATCGCAGCACGCGCAGTGTCGACCGCCTGGTGATTCATCACTTTCCCCCGTCGGCGGCTGTTTCGGGAACGTCGTCGATTTTCAGTCACGTTTCCTATCCTAGAGTGAAGCCATGGACAGATTCCCGTCGGGCGGCGCAAACCCTGCCCGTTCCTTCCGCTCGTCATGCTTTACGACGGCCCGAGTGGCCATCCTCTCCGTGGCAGCTGCCACCTTGTTGTCCGGCTGCGCAGCTGAAACTGATTCAGATAACGATTATTCAGGCAACGCAGACTCTGCTCGGGGCGCTGATGCTGATTCACACTCCGATGCCACCACTGCCCCCTCTTCAAAGTCAGTCAACCCCTCCGAGGTAGTCGGCCCCAATAAGGTGCCGGGTCTCGGTGAAGTTCCGACGCTGAAACTGACCATCGAGCAGTCCTACCCAATCACCGCGCCACCGCTATCTGCCGAAAAGAATGTCGCCGCGCCTTTTGTCCAGGGCCTTGAGTTCGAACCCGACGGCTCTTTGCTGATGGGTACCGGCCTCTACGGTGAGTCACAGATTTACCGACTGCCGAATTGGCTCGATAATTCCGCAGCCGAGCCGACGAACGTGGAGGATTTGTCCCCTGAGCTCTTCGGTGAGGGGATTACCCGTCACGGAGATACTGTGTGGCAACTGACCTGGAAGGAAGGTCGTGCCATTGAACGCGATGCGGACACCCTCGAGCAGCGCCGCGAGGTCCCCTTCGACACCGAGGGCTGGGGGGCCTGCTCCTTCGAGGACACCATTGTGACCTCCGACGGCAGCGGTACTCTGACCTTCCGTTCTCCCGATGATCTCTCCGCCCAGCGTCAACTGCCCGTCACAGCGGCGGGCACGGAGACAACATGGCTCAACGAACTCGAGTGCGTCACTACCGGCGTCGACGATGCCTCGGACAGTGCACAGGGCGCTGCCGACGCAGGTTCGCCGCAGCCGCACCGCGAAGTCTGGGCTAACGTTTGGCAGAGCCCCTTCATCTATCGCATTGATCCGGAAGCTGGGAAGGTCACCGGCATTGTCGATGCCGCCGAAATCTTCCGTGACCTATACACCCAACTTTCTCCGGCAGAGCTGAAGGATATTGATGTGCTAAACGGTATTGCGCTAATCCCAGACTCTTTCTCCACCTCCCCAAATGGCTCACGACAGTTCCTACTCACCGGCAAGAAATGGCCGACTGCCTACCGTGTTACCGTGGGTGAATAACGGTATCTGGCCCAAAAACGGCTAGTGTGACTGAAGTAGCTTCAATTCTGTTACGAATGTCGGGAAGTGAGAGTTGATGGGATCGAATAGGCGCCGCTGGCAACAGAATAGTAAGGCGTTCATGGTTGTCGGCGCTATTGTCGTGGTGGGTCTTGTTGTCACCGGCATCGTCCTGGCTGTCAATAAGTGGTCGAGCCAGGCAATCGAAGATCCACGCGCCTTGCCCATCGAGGTCGATCAGGACGGCGAAATCACAAAGGTTCTTCCCTACCGTATCTGCGATCTGTTTGAGAAGAATTCCTGCACCACGATTGAGGCTAACGCCGCCAAGATTTCGCTGGGAGAGCAGGATACCGCCGAGATTAACGTCGGTTCCACCGTTGGATCCAATGCCTGGACTCTTCAGCGGTTCTTCTCCGACGATTCTGTTAACTCTAACTCCCGCAAGAACCCGGGTGAAGCCACGACTGAGACCATCGCCGGCTCCGCCGCCGTTGCAGGCAAGCGCACCCCGCTCGGGGTTGTCGAGGTGTCCACCGCACTAATCGGCAAGAACTCCGAGGGCGAAGAGACCACCTACGGCATTACGTGGTCGATCGTCAACGAACCGTCGTAAAGCACAGCAAAACGCCCGCTCACCGAGGTCTTCCTTTGTGAGCGGGCGTTTTTGCATCGTCCCCCTACCTACGAGTCCAGCTCGCGTGCGACTGCACGCAGGACCTCAGCCATCTGGTGGCCGTCCTTGCGCTCCGGGTAGCGCCCGGCGCGCAGGTCCCGCTGCACCGTCGACTCCAGCATGGAGATCATGTCCGAAATCATGCCGTTTAGATCGCTAGGGCTGTGTTTCTTCGCTTGACGACGGGCACCTGCGCCCCCACCTGCCCCACCACGGCGGTGGCGTGCACCGCGCGGCCCCTCATCGAGGACCTTGATTCGCAGCGCCTGCGGGCCTGGACGGCCGTCAGCGTAGTCGTATTCCAGACGCTGACCAGTTACGAGTTCTTCCACGCCTTTCGGCAGCACGTTCTTGCCGATGTAGACATCTTCACCGTCGGGGTTCGACACGAAACCAAAACCGCGTTCCTTGTCGTACCACCTGACCTTACCGATGGGCACTTTCCACCTAACCTTCCCGTGCCC
>NZ_CAMQAZ010000053.1 GCF_946998835.1 uncultured Corynebacterium sp.
AGAGTGAGATGGGGTTGCATTAGCCCCACTGGCGCCACAAAGAAAATCGACGAAAAGGAAATTTTCATATGGCTCGCCACGCAGCTAAGAACAACACCTTCGCTTCCACTTCGGCCAAGGTTGCACTGACCGGTGCAATCCTCGGCGCCGGTGCCGCCGTCTTCGCGCCGGCCGCTTCCGCCGCTCCGGACTCTGACTGGGACCGCCTGGCACAGTGCGAGTCCGGCGGCAACTGGCACATCAACACCGGCAACGGCTACTACGGCGGCCTGCAGTTCTCCGCCAGCACCTGGAACGCTTTCGGCGGCAGGGAGTTCGCTCCGACTGCTAACCAGGCCACCCGCGCACAGCAGATTTACGTTGCAGAAAAGGTTCTGGCTCAGCAGGGTTGGGGCGCCTGGCCGGCATGCTCCGCTCGCCTCGGCCTGAATTCCGGCCCGACCAACCGCCCGCACCCGAACCACAGCGCTGCTCCGGTCCCTCCGGCATCCGCTCCGGCAGGTAATTTCATGGAGGCCAACGCCGCACTCATCCAGAATTTCATTAACAATCTGCCCCCGATCACCGGCCCGGCTGATGTTGAGAAAATCATTGCTCAGTTCCGCGAGCTGACCGGCCAGCTTCAGCTTCCTCCGGAGCTGGTTCAGCTACGGAATCTGTACTACTAAGACTTCCCAGGCTTGAGGATCTTTTCTTTCCCAGGCTTGAGGGCGTTAATAGACAGAAATACGGGCTGCAAAAGTGAAACTGTGCGAGTTTATAGCACTTTCAAGCCATTTTTCGGGCTGTTTTTGCTATAAACGCGGTCAGTAACTCGCGTTGGGGCTAAGTAGCAAAAGTGTGTCCCCCGGAGTCCCACCGGGTGGACACACTTTTCTTTACTTAGCCCATTTTTGTCTATTAACCCTATTTTCCTCCCCTGCCGGTCCCCTGAGAACTCCCGGGAACACAACACGACAAAACCCGCAGCCATGACTGAACAAGCAGTCGCGGCCACGGGCCTTGGGCAGGTATAACTCTGCTGAGAACCTAAAAGATTACTTGTTAATCACCGTGGTCGGGTGCACGTAACCCAGAGTCTCCGGATCAACCGGGAACTCAATGTCGCCGTAAGGCGAATCTGCACCAGCGTGGTGAGCAACCAATTCAGTAACAGCGTGCTGACCAGGCTCGAGGTCCTTCGGCCAGCCGGGATCGACGTAGGATTTCTTTGCAACGTTAGCCATGCTGAGATTATCCCAAAAATTTTCTTCCTAGTCACCTTCTCCCCTCCTAAAATCTCACTAAAGTGGGGTTTGTCATGACTAGCACCACCCCCTTTGCACTTTTTTCCGACTGGTTGGCAGCTCAACCAGACCAATTTGTGGGCACCATCCTCAGCAATCGCCCGGATGCGCTGTCACCACCGCCGAAGTCCTCCCAGGTGCTAGCGGCCCGGCTCCAACTCCGCGCTTCCGTCTCTCGCGCACTGACCAAACTGCCCGCGCTGGAGCTCGCCTGCGTTGAAGCTGCCGCGGACCTCGGTGCCGATGCCGAACCCATCACAGCGGATGCCCTCATCGACTACATCCTCGATTTGCTCTCCCGGGCAGAGGTTCCCGCCAATCAGCGTCCTACGACCACGCATATCAGGACCAGCCTCGATACTCTGCGCGAGTACGGCCTCATCTGGGGTAACGGCCCAGGGCCGCGCGGTACCTTCACCGGTAGGTCGACCCGCAAGAAGCCTCTGCCCTGGCAGGACTACTTCTGCCTCGGTGATGAGGTCGCGACTTCTCTGCCTCCCGGCTGGTATCTCCTGCCTAACCCCGATGGGCCGAGCCGCAGTCAGCTCCGCAGCGCCCTCGCTGAGGTTACCGACAGGCAGCAACGCCTTCTGGATACCCTGGCCAACTCTGGCGGTCTCGGTGTCACTAAGGATGCTCACCCGAATGCCGACCCCTCACTACCAGTTCCGGCACTCATCAGCGCTGGCCTGCTCGAACGCATCGACGAGGGCACCGTTCGCCTGCCCGCCACCGTCCGCGCACTCATGCGTGGTGTCGGGCTTGCCGACGACGACGTCCCCCTGCGCCCCGAAGCCCCCGCTACCCATGTAATTTCCAGCGGCAACGACCGCGCTGCCGCCTCTGCTTGGGAGACGTTGCGCCAGGCGACTGACCTCCTGGAACTCTTGGGAACCAACCCGGCCCCGACATTGAAAAACGGCGTCATCGGAGTGCGGGAAACTCGTAACCTCATCGAGGAACTCGGAGTCGATATATCGGAGCTGGCTCGCGCTGTAACCAACCTCAGTGCAGCGGGCCTGGTTCATGTCGGCACTCCGCACCCGCTGCCGCTGCACGATACCGGTGGTGACTATTTCGCCCCCACACTCGCAGCCGACGGTTTTCTCGATGCCGACCTGGTTGACCGGTGGGTGTGCTTGACGGTCGGAACTCGGACTAGCGATGCAGCTCCCTGGCGGGTCGATCAGCTAAGTGACGAGGGCAAGCGCATTGCCCTGCTCTCTCCGCACACTCGGCTCTCCGGGGTACCATCTATCCGGGAAATGGTGCTGGCCTGCTGTGCGCAGGTGGCGTCGTCGGCAAGCGACAACGACATTGTTGCCCTCACTGACCTACGTGAATGCGCTGCCTACTACTACCCCATCACGAACGCGCGATGCATCGACGAAACGCTGAATGGTGTGGTCGACGAGCTGGTCGCACTCGGCATTATCGTGCGGGACCCGGCGGTGGAGACAATGTCTGTTGGCCTTAGCGAGGTCGGCAAAGCCGTGGTCGCACTCATCGAATCCGGCACAGCCGAGGCCTTCGACAACCTGCGTTCCGCCTGCAACGACCTGTTGCCGCCGAACGCCTCGTACCTGATGGTGCAGGCGGACAACACCATCGTCGTGCCCGGCCCCGCGTCCCCGGAGATGGAGCGAATGCTCAGTTCGTTTGCGCAGCTGGAATCGCCCGGCCTCGCCAGCGTCTACCGTATCACCGAAGACACCCTTCGCGACGCTCTCGATGCTGGCACCAACGCCTCCGACATCTCCGAGTTTCTCTCGCGCTACGCCGTCGGGGAGGTGCCGCAGTCCGTTACCTATCTGCTTGACGACGTCGCTCGCCGCCACGGTCGTCTCCGCGGTGGCCCCGCAGCCTCATTTATCCGCTGTGACGATCCGGCCCTGCTGGCCACTTTCCAGAGTCACCAGGCCGGCCAGAGCCTGGCGTTGCGAAAAATCGCTGAAACGGTACTGATTAGCCAGGCTCCGCTTGCACAGGTGATTGAAACCGCCAGAACTGCAGGTTTTTCCATCATCGCCGAAGATGCCGAGGGCCTGGTCTTGGACCTCGGCCGCTCCCCCTGCCGTATCGAGGCTCCCGCTCCGGTGCCGACTGCGCACACCACGATGCCAGAGCCCGAACGCATCAGCCAGGCATTGACGGCTATTGCCGACGGCGACCGCGCTGCCGAACCCGCTGGTCATTCCAGTGGCAGTGCAGCCAGCAGCGGTAAGACTGGGGGCTCTGGTTCAGCCGTGGGCTCGAATGCAACCGCCGGTGCCGGCTCCGGCGCTAACGCCGCCGACACCAACGCCACGAGCGACTACACCTCTGGCACCGAAGCCTTCAAGCTTCTACAGCGCGCAGCCCGGCACGGCGATGACCTGTATTTAAGCTACGTCGACCGCAATGGCAAACCGGGCCGCAAGCGCGTGCGCCCAGTGACAGTCTCCGGCGGGCAGGTCGATGCCATCGATCCGGCCACCAGCCAGGTGCTGCGCTTCCTGCTACATCGCATTACCGAGGTACATCCGGTCGACTAGGTTGCGGGCGCGGGGGCCGTCGTCAAGCAATCTCACGCAGCCTAAGACGCACACACGAGTGGCGGCGATGGGAAAGCAATCCGAACCCGCGCCGCACCGCTTGCGTAATCGTGGCAGAATTGACCTTTAGCTTATTTTTGGTCGAATGTCTGTGAGGCGAGGAGATTATGGGTTTCGGTACCGGTCCACTGATTGTCCAATCGGATAAGACGGTGCTGCTGGAAGTCGATAATCCGGAGGCGGATGCGGCGCGTGCGGCGCTGGCACCGTTCGCAGAGCTCGAACGCGCTCCTGAACACGTGCACACCTACCGCATCACTCCGCTGGCGCTGTGGAATGCGCGCGCCGCCGGACACGACGCGGAGCAGGTGGTCGATGTGCTCGAGCGTTTCTCCAAGTTCCCCGTCCCACAGCCGCTGCTTATCGACGTCGCGGAGACCATGGACCGCTACGGTCGCCTGAGCCTGACCAAGCATCCAGCTCACGGCCTGATTCTGGTCTCCCACGACCCCGCGGTACTGGCCGAGGTGACCAAGCACAAAAAGATTCGTCCGATGCTCGGCGAGCAAATCGATGCCGACACCTGGACCGTGCACCCCTCCGAACGTGGCCGTATCAAGCAGGAGCTATTGAAGGTCGGCTGGCCGGCCAATGACACCGCTGGCTACATCGACGGCGAGGCCCATGCCATCGCCTGGCAGGACCAGGGCGCCGGGGGCCACGACACCTGGGAGCTGCGCGACTACCAGCGCATGGCGGCCGACTCCTTCCGCGAGGGCGGATCCGGCGTGGTGGTGCTGCCCTGTGGTGCAGGTAAAACGATTGTCGGCGCAGCAGCCATGGTGGATGCGCAGCGCACCACGCTGATCCTGGTCACCAACACTGTCGCGGGCAGGCAGTGGCGCGACGAGCTGCTGCGTCGCACGTCACTCACCGAAGACGAAATTGGCGAATACTCCGGCGAAAAGAAGGAAATTCGCCCCGTCACCATTGCGACCTACCAAGTGGTCACGCGCAAGACCAAGGGCGAATACCGCGCTCTCGAGCTCTTCGACTCCCGCGACTGGGGCCTCATCATCTACGACGAGGTCCACCTCCTGCCGGCTCCGGTGTTCCGGATGAGTGCGGATCTGCAGTCGCGCCGCCGACTGGGGCTCACCGCCACCCTGGTGCGCGAGGATGGCCGCGAGGGCGACGTCTTCAGCTTGATTGGCCCAAAGCGCTACGACGCTCCCTGGAAGGACATCGAAGCCCAGGGTTGGATTGCTCCGGCTGACTGCGTTGAGGTCCGCGTGACCCCGACCGAGTCCGAGCGCATGGTCTACGCCACGGCTGAGGCCTCCGACAGGTATCGCCTGGCCGCAACGACGCCGACGAAGATTCCCGTCGTCAAGCAGATTCTTGCGCGGCACGAGGGTGAGCCCGCCCTGGTGATTGGTGCCTACCTGGATCAGCTCGAAGAGATTGGCGAGGAGCTCGGCGTCGATGTCGTCGAGGGCAAGACCTCCAACGCCAAGCGTGAGGAGCTCTTCGGCAAGTTCCGGCGCGGTGAAATCAACACGCTAGTGGTCTCCAAGGTTGCGAACTTCTCCATTGACCTCCCCGAGGCCTCCGTCGCCGTGCAGGTCTCCGGCACCTTCGGTTCCCGTCAGGAGGAGGCGCAGCGCCTGGGGCGTCTCCTGCGGCCCAAGTCCGATGGTGGCGGCGCTGTCTTCTACTCTGTGGTGACTCGCGATACCCTCGATACTGAATACGCAGCTCACCGCCAGCGTTTCCTAGCGGAACAGGGCTACGCCTACCGAATCGTCGACGCAGATGAATACCTCGGCCCCACCCTGCCCGGCGATTCGACCGCTGGCTCGGAATCCTAGACAACTGGATAGCTAAAGGACTGCCATGAACTTCCACTTCCCCGTCAACCGCGAGCACACCAACGCCAACAACGAGTACTACCGCGATGCCCGTCGACTCCTCATTTCCTCCGGCATCTTCTCTGCCCTGCTTCTCATCGGAGCTGTGCTGGTTCTGGTAATTTTCGACCGCTCGCCTCTTGTGCTCGGCAGCGCTATCTTCCTTTTCGCCCTCGCCGCTCTCTACGTCGGCGTTACCTTCCAGGTCCGACGGGCAATCAAGGATCCGCAAGAGCTTTACGACGAGTCCCCGTTGGTCCCGGCCATGATTGCGCGCGTTGATGAGCGCACCATGGTTCTGATGACGTTGGTGGACACGCGTAAAGACCCATCCATCGGTGAGCCTGCCCCTGCCCTGGCGACACGTACTGTCACCACGATTTCCGGTGTGCCCCGCCGAGTGGGCGCAAAGGTGCCAGCTGTTGCTGTGGCCGGCACCCACAAGAGCCGCACCGAATTCTACGACGAAATCACGCCAGTACCTCTTGCCTGGTCCACTCCGGATAAGACGGTCATTGCTCAGGCGCAGCGCAGTATCCCGGTCAATGATTGGAACCTACTCGAACGCAACATTGACCGTGTGGAGGAAGTCCAGGCGACGAGGCGCGACCTCCTGCCGCTGGCCTAACCGGCGATGGCTAGCGGAGGGTTGTCCGTGGTTGCAGGTGGGGTGGCTGCCGGTGGCTGCAGGTGGGTTCCGGGTGGTTGCCCGTGACTGCCCTTGGCTGCCGGTAGCTAACTAGCTTCGTCCCCAGGACTCCTCGTTCTGTCGGTCGATTGCCTCCTTGTCGTATTCACCTGCCGGATCCTCCGGCAGTTCACGCGACGAATGAGTGACTTCGAGAATGAATCGCGCCGCGTCCGTTATCTGTTCCCTTTGAACCTTGGGAACCGCAATCTGGTGCGTAGCCAGGAACTCCGTTTGAGATGTCTTCCCGCCCGCTTCTTCGACCTTCTTCAGATATTCGGTCGCCGGTCGCACAACAGTGTCACGGGAGGCGGACTGCACGTGAACGCGCAGGCTTCGCGACGGCCCATGTATCCCCGGTGACACTTCCCTTGCAGAATCATCCTTCGTTCCGAAAAATACCTGCAACCAAGCTTCTGGAGCACCACGCAGATCCAGTGCAGGCGATACGAGCAACAGGGCTACCGGGGTGTTCTGACTAATCTGCTCTACTGCGGAAGCAACGTTATGTCCGCCAGAGGAGACACCGTAGAGAACTACAGGGTTGTCTTCGTTGATTGGTTTCGCACCCAACTTCTGCAGCTGTAAAGAGTCCTCCACTACAGCGCCCACAACCGTTGCGATATCTTCGACTGCCGCCGAGACGTGGTGCTCTGGAGCGAGCCGATAGTCCACGTCAACGACGATTGCGCCTGAGCGCGCTGCTAGCGCTGCCATGTTGGGGCCGAAGGCGTTTTCACGTAGAACACCGTCGCCCATCCAGAACCCGCCGCCATGTGCGGCTACAACTACCGCACCAGTTGCTTCTTCTGGGATAAAGACCCGGACCGGGATCTTATGACTATTCCCCGCGTTAGTGTCGGTCTGGCCTGTGGCGCCGGCTTGCACTGCTGTGTCAACGACTTCAATCTTTCCATCAGCGTAGGCAAGGTATGGCGAAGAGTGATTGACTGCGGCGCCCAAAACCATCATCGAACCATGAATGATGGCATCGGGCATACGGGCCCCGCGGTCATTAACCGAAGCACGCGCCTTGGCAATCTCGTCCTCGGAAGCGCCCAACGGGACAACCTCATTGAGGTACGAATACGCCGAGACATGCTCCTCCAGCCATTCAATAAGCTGCTGCAGCTTACCTTCCTCAGTGGTAACCGGAATGAAATTGTCCTGAGGCTCATCATTAGAGGATGAGAGGTTAACAACATCGGAATTTGGGGTCTGATTAGTCATAGCATCAGTGTGCCACAGAGTAAGCAATTAAATTCGTGGACCTAGCTAAGAAAGGAAACCGCCCGCCTATCCGGTGAACCCCGCCTATACCGTGAACCCCACCTAGGTGAAACCCATTCACCCATAGGTGTAAAAAAGTGTGGGGCACAGCCACCCACCCCCACAACAACAAGGAGGTAGGCAACCACGCCCCACACACAACAATA
>NZ_CAMQAZ010000054.1 GCF_946998835.1 uncultured Corynebacterium sp.
AGCTGGCTCGTCGCTCAGCCGACGGTCGTGAAAACCTGTTGACCATCATGGGCCCATCTGACATGTTCGGCGAGCTTTCCATCTTCGACCCAGGTCCGCGTACCTCTTCGGCAGTCTGCGTCACCGAGGTTTCCGCCGCATCCATGAGCGCCGATCAGCTGCAGGAATGGGTTTCGTCACACCCAGATGTCCCGGCACAGTTGCTGCGCATGTTGGCCCGTCGCTTGCGTCGCACCAATAACTCGCTGGCTGACCTTATCTTTACCGATGTCCCAGGTCGCGTGGCCAAGTCCTTGCTCCAGCTCGCCAACCGCTTCGGCGTTCAGGAGGGTTCCGCACTCCGCGTGAACCACGACCTGACCCAGGAGGAGATTGCACAGCTTGTTGGCGCTTCTCGCGAGACCGTTAACAAGGCTTTGGCAGAGTTCGCTCACCGCGGCTGGATCCGTCTTGAGGGCAAGTCTGTGCTCATCTCTGATACGGAGCGTCTGGCCCGCCGCGCACGGTAGCTTGTTGCGCACGGTAGTTCGTGCGCTTATGGCGCTGCCCAAACGACTCACATCCCGCAGCCTCTGCTTTTGGTTCCTCGGTTCCCGTAGGAGCACGTGAAACGCATGAGGCTCGCGGGATTTTTGTTGTCTTCCCCGCTGGCCTACCACGCTGGCCTGCCATGCTGGCCCCACCCCACCGGCCGAAATATGGTCAAGTTTGGCGCACTTATCGATGCTTCCCGCTTTTTCTGCCACTCATCGACACTTTCCCGGCACCTATCGATGCACCATTCACCGATTTCTCCCCTCATCAATCACTTGTCGATGCGATGTTCACTTATGCGTGCGCTATAGCTCATCGACAAGTGGATACCTCATCGATACGTGATTGAGCTGGCCCCGACGAGGCCATGCCACCGCCACGTATGGCTCAAAGGCGACCTGTGGCTCGAGAATAACGTTCGGCCGCGTATACAAAGCCATATGTTCACTTTTGAGCTATAGGTTATTTTTGAGCCAGAAGTCACAGACTCAGCCCAGCACAACCACAGCCTCCCCCACCCCCCCCAACCAGCACTAGCCCAAAACAAAAAGCGCGCAACCTGCAAAACAGCAGGTCACACGCTCTTTTTATGCGGCGATTCAAGTTCAGATTCGGCCAAGTCTTAATTAAGCCAAAGCCCAGCAACTACTCCCCGTGATCGCGCAGGTAGCGCAGCGTCACACGAGTCGACTGCTCAGCAGCATGACGCAGGACCGGATCGACATCGGTGTAAATCTCATCCACAATCTGATCGACCGTAGCTTCGTCACCCAACTTGGCAACAGCATCCTTCACCTGCTGCAGGCGCAGCTTACGACGCTCAATGTACTTCTGCGTCATAACAGTGATGTCCGGCAGGTCAGCACCATGACCAGGCAACAAACGAACGCCCTTGCCGCGCGAATCCAACATTTCCAGGGTTTCCATGTACTTACCCAGGTCGCCGTCTGTCTCCGAAATCATAGTGGTGTGGCGACCAGCGATAGTGTCACCGGTAACGATGCCTTCAACATCGTCCTCGCCATCACCAGAGTGAATGAAGTAGCAGACAGAATCAGCGGTGTGGCCAGGGGTTGCCACGACCTCAATCTGCGGGGTTACTCCGTCGAGGGCGATACGTTCGCCGTCGACAAGCGGATCTTGACCTCCCGCACAGTACTGAGACTCCAGCTCGCGAATAGGCGCGCCGGTGAGCTGACGGAAACGCGCGGCACCATCAGCATGGTCGCCATGACGGTGTGTTAGCAGAATCAACGCAACGTCGCCGGCGTAACGCTGGAGGACGTTCAGGTGTCCCTCGTCCTCCGGACCCGGATCGATGACAATGCTGCGACTATCCCCCTCAGCCTTAATAATGTAGGAGTTCGTGCCCTCCAGCGAAGAGTAGCTGGGGTTCGGGCAAAGAACGACGCCCACAGACTGAGAAATCTGACGCAGTTGGCTATACGCAGGATGCTCCATGTCCCCTATCCTACGTGGTTGCGCAATCCGGGGAGCGCGCTGCGTCCTCCAAATCGGCTCATTTGGGTGTAAGCACGCTTTACGACGCCCCGGAGAACACAGCATCCCCGCTGCTCACGGCAGCCAATACAGCAGCTACTGGGATACTTCAACGATGATCTCGACTTCCACGGGAGCGTCCAGCGGAAGCTGATTTACACCCACCGCAGAGCGGGCGTGCTGACCGTGTTCGCCGAAGACGTCACCGAAAAGCTCAGATGCTCCGTTGATAACGCCCGGCTGTCCAGTAAAGCCCGCGGCGGAGTTGACGAAGCCGACCACCTTCACAATGCGGGCGACATTGTCGAGGCCAACCTCGGCATCGACTGCAGCCAAAGCGTTAAGAGCGCAAGTACGTGCAGCCTCCTTGGCCTCCTCGGCAGCGACCTCTGCTCCGACGTGGCCGACATGGGTGAGCTCGCCGTTGACGAACGGGAGCTGACCGGAGGTGAAAACGAGGTTGCCTGTGCGGGTTGCGGGAACGTAGGCAGCAACCGGGGCGGCAACTGCAGGCAGGGTAAGCCCCAGGGCTTCGAGAGCCTGTGAAGGAGTGCGAGATTCAGAGTTGCTCATTTAAATTAAGCCTTTCCACGGCAGCTGGGCCGGGCTATCGGGGTCGCCGACTAGACCCGAGAAGTCGGACTCGACGAACTAAGTTGGACAAATCGAGTTGGCAGCTAGCACAGAGGTCAGCTGCCAACCGAAGGCATGACCAAAAGCATTAGAAAATGCATCAGGAAGGCACTAGAAGGTATTAGTCTGCCTTCGGGCGCTTGAAGTAAGCGACGTGGTTTTCCCCGGTAGGACCGGGGAGAACAGTGACGAGCTCCCAGCCGTCCTCGCCAAAGTTGTCCAGAATGGCCTTGGTGTTGTGAATGAGTAGCGGTGCGGTGAAGTATTCCCATTTAGTAGTCATGGAAGCTACTTTATCTGTCCCCCAGCCTCGCGCGCTGGGGGCCGGTGTTACTTAACCAGCTTGGCCTTGCGCTGAGCGTCGTACTGCTCAGCGTAGAAGTCGGCCCATGAAGTAATTTCCGGGTGCTCGCGGAGCATTGCGCGGCGCTGACGCTCCGTCAGGCCACCCCAGACACCGAACTCGACGCGGTTATCCAGAGCGTCGGCACGGCACTGTAGAACCACTGGGCAGTGGCGGCAGATAACTGCGGCCTCGCGCTGCGCGGCGCCGCGAACGAACAACTTATCCGGGTCAATATCACGACACTTAGCGCGCGGGACCCATTCCTGGCGATCGCGGAAGCTCTCTACTCCGAGCTCGTAGCCTGGCGTAGCAGCAGTGCGGTTGCGATCTGGAATCGTGGCGGTCATTGTAGCCTCCTCGTGCCTGCGATTTCGTTATTCCGAAATAGTTTCAACTAAATAGTGCTGAAATTTTGTTGTAAGTCTATTCACACCTTTCAAATAATGTCGATTGCATCACACTAAGAGGGTGGTCGTGGCGCAGCTCTAATTGCAACGGCGCAGGTCGGTCAACTTTTCCCAACAAAAGCGCGGGGGTGATTTGCATCACTATGGAAATCTTTTTCCAGAAACCACCACACGACCAGTTGCCCGGTAATGTAAGGGCGCTTGGAACGTCCTTCCCTGCTCGCCAGGCGTTTTGCCGACCCAGCAGCACGTGACACCGGGGCCAGTTTTCGAAAACCCACTTCGGTACAATCCGCCCCACCTTGTAGTGTGATTGCTGTGAATAAAGGTTCGACGCTGTTCAAGCTCTCCGTTGCCACTGTGCTGGCTGCGTTGATTATGGCCAGCGCCCTCTTTCCTCTGGTGGGCGGCTCGGCCTACCTCGTTGCGCGTACGGCCGATGAGTTTACGGCGGCATCGCGATCGGTGATTTCCAAGGACGCGCCTGAGCTCACCACTATTACGGACCGTAATGATCAGCCAATTGCATGGCTCTACGATCAGCGTCGGATTAATGTGCCGTCGGACCGCATCTCGCCAAGGATGAAGCAGGCACTGGTCAGCGTGGAAGACCGGCGCTTTTACGAACACTCTGGCGTGGATTGGAAGGGTACCGTCCGTGCGGCGGTGAAAAACTTCATGTCGCAATCGGTGCAAGAGGGCGCATCGACTATTGAGCAGCAGTTGATCAAAAACCACACCCTGCTCGTGGACGCACAGTCGGAAGCGGAGCGTCGCGCCGCCACTGCTACGGACTATGGCCGCAAGGTCCGCGAGATTCGCATTGCCCGCGATTTGGAAGACGAGCTGACGAAGGACGAAATTCTTACCAAGTACCTTAATTTGGTCCCCTTCGGCAACGGCGCATTTGGCATTGAAGTCGCAGCTCACACCTACTTCGGCATTCCGGCCGCGGAACTGAATATCCCGCAGGCCGCGCTGCTGGCGGGCATGGTTCAGCAATCCTCTGGGCTCGATCCCTATACAAATCCGGATGGCGCTCATGCACGGCGTGACGACGTGCTTGCGGCTATGGAATCCACGGGTGCAATCACTCCGCAAGAGGCGCAAGATGCCATGGAGACCGATCTCGGGATCCTACCGGAGCCTCGGCGTCTGCCACAGGGTTGCATCGCTGCAGGCAATCGTGGTTTTTTCTGTGACTATGTGGTGTCCTACTTAGAAAATCACGGTATTGAAACCGAGAAGCTCAAAAGGGGCGGTCTTCACGTAAAGACCACACTGGACCCGCGAGTTCAGGACAGTGTGCAGGAGGCCTTGCACCAGCAGGCGTCACCGACTGCAAACGGCGCAGCCGAGGTCATGAGTTTGCTTGAGCCTGGAGATGACTCCAGGAGGGTGCTGGCGATGGCGTCGTCACGCGTATACGGCCTGGATGGCGAGCACATGCAGACAGTACAGCCCCAGCCGTTTACGCCAGTGGGCAACGGCGCGGGCTCGATTTTTAAGATTTTCGCGGCTGCGTCAGCGGTGGAAAAGGGGCTGGGCATTGATACTCAGTTCCCGGTGCCACGCCGCTATGAGGCCTCTGGGTTGGGAACCGGTGGCGCGACCGGCTGCCCGCCGGGCCTGTACTGCGTAGAGAATGTTGGTAATTTCCCGCCGTCGATGTCGCTGCGTGAGACGCTTGCGAAATCGCCGAATACTCCTTTTATTCAGATTTCAGAACTGGTTGGCGTTGATGGCGTGATGGATATGGCCGTACGTCTGGGCATGCGCTCGTACACGGAACCGGGCAGTTTTGACGGGGAGTCCTCTGTGCAGGAGTATGTCTCGCACCATAAGCTCGGTTCGTTCGTACTGGGCCCGACTCCAGTAAATAACCTCGAGCTGTCCAACGTCGCAGCCACTCTGGCAAGCAATGGCCGATGGTGTGAGCCTTCACCGATTGAGTCGATTACGGATGCCAAGGGCAACGAAGTCAAGCTGGACGTACCGCCGTGCGAGCAGGCTGTAGAGCCGGGAGTCGCCCACGCTATTGCCAATGCGCTCAGCAGCGATGCCTCCGATGGCACGGCCAAAGACGCTGCGAAGGAACTGAACTGGGAAGGCCCAGTGGCCGCCAAGACAGGAACTACTGAGTCGAATCAGTCCGCAGCGTTTTTGGGGTTCACCGGCGGTTTAGCTGGTTCGGTATATGCATACAACGACACCCCGACAGTCACCGAGCTATGCACGGCACCGCTGCGGCAGTGTCCGAACGGCAACCTGTTCGGTGGCCGCGAGCCTGCTCGGACTTGGTTCGGCGCCGTCGGCCCAATTATCGAGGACTACGGCGGAAAGAACCTCCCACCCCTGGATTCGGACTACGGTCTGGGCACCTCTATCACCCAGATGCCGAATGTCGTGGGCATGCAGAAGCCTGAGGCGCGGGATGTCTTGGTGGAAGCTGGCTACAAGGTGGAGGAACGAACGGCCTCCCACACAGGTGAACCACGGGGAATCGTAGTGGGCCAGGACCAGCCACCACTACTACTCAAGGGCGGCACCGTCACCATTCGAGTCTCCGATGGCACTCGTCGGCCGAATCGGCCTTCCCCGTCACCGCAACCTTCACGGCCAGCCCCACTTCCGCAAATTCCGCTACCGGATATTCCCCCGGCACCGGATCTGCGGGACCTTGTTCCGCTGCTGCCATTCTAGAAACGTTCTAGGAGGCAGCCGCGGTGCCTATCCGAAAAGCCGAACTGCGAAAGCCGAACCGCGAACTACCCCTGCAGGGCAGCCTTAACGGCCTCGGAAAGGCGCTTGCCATCAACCTGGCCAGCGGCCTTTTCCTTGGCCACCTTCATGACCTGGCCCATAATCTTCATGCTGGGCGCGTCATCGCCAGCAACTTCGGCCACGGATTCCGCGACGAGGTTGTTCACGGCGTCGTCGTCAAGCTGTTCCGGCTGGTAGCGAGCGAAAACCTTTGCTTCGGCGAGCTCGGCGTCGGCGAGCTCCTGGCGGCCGTTCTCGGCGTACATCTCAGCGGACTCGCGACGCTTCTTGACCTCCCGCTCAATCACACGCAGCACCTCTTCATCGGTGAGCTCGTGCTTGGAGCCGGAGACCTCCTCGGTCTGGATGGCGGCCTTCAGCATGCGCAGCGCCGCAACGGTTTCCTTGTCGCGGGCCTTCATCGCGGCGGTCATATCGGAGACAATTGTGTTCTTCAGTTCACTCATACGCACTAGATTACCGCTGTAGTTGCTAGTGTCTCTGTCATGACATCGCGCGCTTTTTCCAACC
>NZ_CAMQAZ010000055.1 GCF_946998835.1 uncultured Corynebacterium sp.
TCGGTCATCATTTCCTCCAGATCGCGGTAGCTCACCCCGTAGCGGCAGTACCACCCACTGCCCACAGAATGATGCCACGGGAAAATGACAACCGAAGAAGATACCCATGGCTGTGATTACATCACGTCGCCCTTCCTACTGCCCCAACTTTGCAACAGCACCTTTGTCTTTCGGGGAAAGGCACGGAGCCTGCTAATAGGCAGTTTTCACCCCGAGGATGTGACCGATCTCCCCGGGGCATCAACCTATGCGTGGGAGTTAATCCAATCAAGGGCAAAATTGGCTTGCATGATTGAAGTGCGGGCGTAGCTTGGAATGGCGGTGGTCGGTGCTGCTGCTTCCCCCGCAAATAGAACTCTGTTACCGGCCTGCGCAGTGCCCCAACCATTATTTAAAGGGGCACCGACCCAGCGAGAAGCGTTTGGCTTTATTTGACCAGGGAAAATTCCTTTGTTGTGTTTGATCCATCCGGGGTCCTCATAGCCACAGGCGCAAACTACCGCTTCGACTCGGTGAGAATTACCCGAAGCATCTTTTAGGTCCACAGCGTTTCGAGCTTGTTCCCCTGATCCCTGGCCGCGAGCTAGGACAAGGCTCCCTGCTTGAAAACCTTCTCGTAGGTTTTTCGCGCCTTGCACAGGCATGGCGGTCACGTAACGATGTATCCAATCTGATATCCCATTGAGGAGAGTCTGCCTTAGGGAGACTTTTAGAGGTGACCAGGTCTGATTGGCTAGGTCCACCATGCGACCGATCATTTTTTCCCATACAGAATAACCATTTTCAGCTAATTCATAGTCCAGCAGAAAACGATCAGTGCCATTCCTGGGGAGGGGCTCCCTAAGACGTCCCGGATACCAGCCGAGGGAGGTGGCGTGCTGAATGGCGTATTGTCTAAAATCCTCTACGCTGCGGGAGTGTGCACGGAACTCCTCTGCTGGTATTTCCTTTGGGGCGTTTAACTGAAGCGAAGTACGTACCCCGGGAAGCTGGCCGCTGGGGCTAAGCATAACTGCCTCCACCCCCTCAAATAACGCTAATCGTGCAGCGTCCACGGCAGAGAGGCCAGTCCCTAAAATACCGATGCGGGAAGTGGGATGGTTTTCTAGCCAGTGTGAAAAACTGGGGTCATAGGGGCTGGGGAAAACTGGGATTGTATCACGGTATGACTGGCAAGATGAAGGGACCCGTGCTGTTTTTCGGCCACCTGTGATGATGACGAAATCGGCTTTAAAGAGCCCGTGACGCGCAGTATGAATGAGGACAGGGGATGCAGAATCTTCTACACAAATGACCGAATCGAGTACGTACTGAAGACGGTCATCGCAGCTGCCGCTCTCAGAGGGTAGAGGCTGTTGCAGGTAAGATCCGTACTTTTTTCTTGAAGAGAATACAGAACTGGACTCTTGCTTATTGTATCCCAGGAACTCCGCAAAATCATGTGGTTCCTCGACATCCAGCGACATTACTGAAGTACTTGTGTTACATAGCAAGCGTTTATCAACATGGCCAAAAGCAAGGTGCTTCTGAGGAGGTGTCGCGTCAAAAATAGTGAGTTCAATATGCGGGAAAGTAGAAGATACCCGTCGTGCGACCGCTGCAGCAGCGACCCCTGCGCCGATAACAGCAATTCGGGTCGTCATCACGCATCCTTTCCGGGGGCAACAGTAAACAGATCACCATGGGCGTCGAAAGACTCAAGAGATTGAAGATCGGTCTCAACAGCAGCACGGTCAGAAGAGCCAAGAAAAACCATGCCAAACGCACCAGTTGTTACCCGATTCGAGTTATCGATATAAGTGCCGATCTTTGGTCGCCGCGAGATTCTCTGAACGGTCGGGCGAGTTTGGACAAGATCCCAGTGGCACTGTTGAAGCACACCGTTTGACTGCGGGGTAGGCATGAGCCAGGCGACACACCCGTCAAGATTTCCGGCGAGTACTTCCTGTTCGGCAGCTTGTAAACCATCCACTAGCATCGTGGCGAGAACGCTGATCTGGCTGAAACCGCGAGTCGGGAAATAGACCTCGTCGGGTACTTCGGGGCCCATACAGCGACCGTTGTATTCAATAAGTACCCACTGCCCCTTAGACCACCTCAGTTCCACGTGGGAGGCTCCGAAGTTTACTTCCAGAGCGTCAAGGAGCGATAAGGCATATTCCACGGCACCGGAATAGTGGTTGTCCTCCGGTCCTACTGTGATAGCTGAATATATGTGGGGAGCTCCAGATTCCTCCGTAAGTCCGTATCGGAAAACTTCGGTCACAACATGACGCCCTTCGGCTGTCACCGTGTTCACAAAATATTGAGGTCCGTCTACGTACTCCTGAAGAACCACGGAGGGTGATTTTTCTCCTAGCAAAGTCGTAGAATTTTGAATGGTAGTAATCGCTTGAAGAGTCTCGGGCTCTGTTTTGCAGAAATAGACATGGTCACTGCCCCCGCTTCCCACAGGCTTGACAACACAATCCTTGACCAGGGACGGGTCTAGATAAAGGCTGTCTTGTGCAGAAGCGGGGGATAGGGTAACAGACCTTGGGGCACGCAGTCCATATTGGTGAGCAACTTCAATCATTCCTTGCTTATGGCGACGGTGCCAGATCTTCTCTCTACCGTTATGCGGTAGTCCTAACTCAGCTGAAACCCACTCAGCTATGGATACTCCTGATTCGCTTCCCGGCACAACAAGGTCAAATTTTTCTTGGCTACATTCCCGGAGTAGGGCCAGGGCCCATGGATCGGAAATGCTCCCGTCTTCGTTAGCTGAGATGGCATACGGCGGGTTAGCAGTAGCAACCTCTACGTCCCTTTTTTGGCGCAGGGTTGCCACCAGATCGGCGCCACTTGAAGAATCATCAACTACTAATATTTTCATTTTTCCGTGTTCCCCACATTGCTTGGCTTATGGTTATTGCCACAATGAGCATCAACAAAGTTAATTGAATTGGTTCAACTTGAGAGCCCAATGCCACCTCGGTAGCCATCACCACGGCCGGAAGGGCCGCGATGATCAGTGCCGAGATCAAAGGCGGCGCTAAGGTAATTCCCCACTGCAAGAGCAGGATAGGAAAAGTAATGCACATCACCGATAGCAGGACGATTGACAGAGTAGAGCCTCGAAGCATCTCCGCTTCCACGGAAAAGAAAGCCACGAGACCGCTAATAATCCAAGCTAAGTGAAACCTCACTGCTGCAATCGTGAGAACGCTGTTCCCTTGTTCAGTGGCCCAGCGCGAGGAGTAAAGCACTCCTACCGCAGAAATTCCTGCGCCTACAGCTAGAGCGAAACCCAGATAAGACTGGGGTGAACTGCTTCCCGTTCCTAGGAAGAAAAAACATAGAGCCAGAACCACTACTGCAGTTGCTGACACCAATGAACTGCTGAGCCTTCTGGCCGACCAAGTCATTATTACTGCGACAATAAAAGGGCCGACTCCTGTTTCGATGACACTTGCTGCAGTGGGCTGCATCAAAGTAGTGGAAACATAGAATAAGCAGAAAGCGCCCGCAGTAAACAGATTGAGGCTTGCTGCAGTTGTCATTTTCATGGGGGGATGCGGTGTTTCCGTAGCTCGGTATTTTCTACGATAAAACGCTAAATAGACCACTGTGGAGATAATCGCCGCGATAAGAAACGCTGAAAACGTAGTAAAAGTAGATAGCTCTGGGTCTACTTGGGCTCCGACTATCGCAGTGCCGATTCCTTGCCATAGGACAGCTAGGGCTACGATAACCGCCCCTACACCTGCTTTATTGGACTGGATCATAAAACCTTACCCTCAAAATCCGTAAAGTTAACTTAATAGGTGCTGTTGCAAAGTTGGGCGGAGAGCAGCGAAGACTCAGTTTCTCATTCCCTGACGGCCGCTGCGTGTGGGCGTTGTTAGGCCGTCTCGAAGACCCGGTTGGCGATCACCGCGTCCGGGTTCGGTTGCCCGTACCCTATATTCACAAGTATAGACACGCTTCTAGTGAATGGCAGAGTGTTGCGCCTCGGAGTATCTCTCTTGAGACACAACACTGGTGCAGCTACTTTTCGCGACGCTTCGGCGCTTGAGACAGTGTACTGCCGGCGGCCTTCTTCGCAGCGGCACTATAGTTTTTGCTGCGCAGTACCTTACTGGCTGCCTTCGCCGCAGACCTGCTGGTCTGCTTGGAGTTACGAGCCATTTTCTCCTCTCGAGTCAATCAGTCCGAGGGGGAAATACTCCGCTACTGCCAGAAGGTGCATGGGTTCTGACAGCTCTCAGGACTTGCCGGTGGGGTACCTCGTTGCAGCGAGGCGCCCCTCTTTATACCTGGTTCCACCTTGCGGAACCGGCACATTTAAGATAGCGTACTTCACGGGAAGGGTGATGAGCCTTAGATAAGTAGAGAAGAAAGGGTCACGTCATTTGGGCGAGGCACTAGTGAACTGGACGAGGTGGACTTGGTGCGCATCCTCTTCGAGGACGACGAACTTCAACGAGTGGCCGAGGATGCCTCCTACATCCCCAAACGATGGGGTTCGGACATCATCAAGGCGTATCGCAAGAAAATCCAGATCCTGAAGGGAGCCGTGGATGAACGCGACCTGCGGGCCATGCGGTCGTTACATCTGGAACAACTGAAAGGTGACCGAGCCGGGACCTCTTCGATCCGCCTGAACAAGCAGTTTCGGCTCATCCTCAAATTCGCAACCAACAGCGACGGCCGCGTGGTCATCGTTATTGAAATGGTGGATTACCACTGAGAGAAGGTGAACTCATGAATACTCCAATTGCGGCGGAGCTATTCCCGGCCGGAGAGATCCTCGCTGACGAGCTAGACACACGCGGATGGACCCAGGCCGACTTTGCCGAGGTGCTCGGACGTCCGGCACAGTTTGTCTCGGAGATTATTTCCGGAAAAAAGGAGATCACGCGCGAATCCGCAGCCCAGATCGGTGCCGCCCTGGGCACCTCCGCGGAATTCTGGCTTAACCTCCAGGACTCCTACCTGCTATGGAAGCAGTCCCAGGACGACCAGATGCAGAACAACCTCAACATCGTGAAGACCCGCGCACAGTTACGAGAGTTAGCCCCCGTCCCTCTGCTCGTCAAGCGGGGATACATCACCGCCACCGACGTACAAAGTCAGGCATGCGAGGTGCTGAACTTATTTGGCAAGAAATCCTTTGAAGATCCCTTGGGAATAAGCTTCGCCGCCCGCCGTAGTAACTGCGAGGAAAATGTCACCGTCCTGCAGGAAGCGTGGGCAGCTTGCGTTAGAGCAACTGCCAGAGATCTCGAGACTGCCCCCTACTCCCGGAAGGCACTAGAAGACCTCGCCCGGACGCTGTCGAGTAGAGCATGTGACCCGCAGGCGTTTGCTGAGTTCCAGACTCTGTTCGCCGAGGCAGGGGTGAAACTTGTTTATGTGGAGGCTTTTCCGGGAGGAAAACTCGACGGCTGCGCCATGATGGTCGACGGGCACCCCGTAATTGGCATATCGGGACGAGGGAAACGGCTCGATAAGATACTATTTACCATCCTGCATGAGACAGCCCATATATTATTGGGTCACCTTGTCGACAATGGCGAGGTCATCCTAGATGACCTATCAGATGACAGTACCAATAATGAAGCCCAGGCAGACCAGCTGGCCAGCGAACTCGTGATCTCTAGCCCTTTACCGGCGGTTCCTGATCGTGTGCACTCATCCTGGATTAAAGAACAAGCCGACCACCTAGGGGTTCATCCCATCACCCTGATTGGAAGGCTTCAAAAAGAGGGTAACCTGTCGTGGAAAACCACTCTCGTGCGCAACGCTCCCACCGTCATCGCTCAGCTTGAAAGCTGGAAATCACCCCTCCCAGCCTGACTGAGATTGGTAGCTTCGTTCATCATCAGCAAGACGTTTGCCTATCGGACACTGAAAGTAACGGAAGCGATGCACTTATTGGGATAAGGCCGCATCCGATCGCTTGGGATAAGGCCGCACCCGACCGCTTGGGATAAGGCCGCAGCATTACTGCATTCCTTCTATACTGCCCAAAGTCTCCTTGACGGCAATAAGCGGACCGGCTGGGCTGCTTGCTGGTTATTCCTCAGACTGAACTTGGCAGTAGGCCCCTTGCTTGGAGAAGTTGATGCAGACGCCGCTGAACGCCTCGTTTTAAAGATAGCCAACAAAAAGATAGAGATATCAGAAATCGCGGATACTCTGCGTTCCCTAGTTACTCCCCTTGAAGTGCCCCGGGTTTTGTTCCTAGGCGTTTGCCTTGATTTCTATTATTTCCTG
>NZ_CAMQAZ010000056.1 GCF_946998835.1 uncultured Corynebacterium sp.
GATGAAGTGGGAGAGTTGATCGTGTTGTGCACGCGTAGCGGTTTACCAGCGTGTTAGCCTAAACGCGTCAATAAAAGAAAAGCCTGGAACAGGTCCAATTGCTCCAGGCTTGCTTCACCACCGGCCTCCAACCGGCTCGTGAAGCGCTTTAACCGACCCACAACGTCGGAGAAAGCGATGTTATGAGTGTATCGAACCGTAACGCAGAACGCACGACACCACGCCAGCATGTGCGAGGTGTCGGTGTACATACGGGTTGGCTTGACGACACCCCAGCGGGTGCAACTGACCGCGACGCTCTGTTAGCGCATCTCGGTCGCAGTGCGATCCATGCCAGCAAAGACCGCAACTTCTCTAGCGCGTACTACTCGGATAGCGACGGGGCGCGACGTCCTCGGCTTTACAGGGTTGACTCGCCAGCGTTTGCCAGCTGCCAGTACGTCATGTTGACCACGAAGCAGTATGCAGCCGTCCTCGTCGTCGACATTGATCAACCAGGACAAGCAGGTGGTCACCCAACTAGTCTTGCGCTGAGTGTGCGGGAAAACTTCGCCAAGCTCATTAACCACGGGATTGGCCCCTCATGGATTGGTATTAACCCGCTGACCGGCAAAGCCCAGGCAATCTGGTTAATCGACCCGGTGTATGCCGATAAAACAGGGAAATCACCCCATATGAGCTTGCTGGCAGCAACGAGTAAAGCGTTAGGAGAGATGCTGGACCATGACCCGCACTTTTCCCACCGCTTTAGCCGCAGCCCGTTCTACGAGGGGAAAGACCCAACCGCGTATCGCTGGTACTGCCAGCACAAACGGGTATACCGCTTGGCTGACTTATTGCGGGAGGTACGTGCATTGACTGGCCAAGAAGCAAAGCAGCGATCGACACGACAGCAGTTTTCCTCTGGTCGTGAACTCCTCGAAGCAGCGAAAACACGCAGACAAGAAGCAGAAGCCTTCAAAGCGCTTGCAAACGACGTCGAAGCAGAACTTGCGACAAGCGTTGAGCGCTATGACCCTGACATCATCGAGGGCGTGCGCGTGCTGTGGATTCACCAAGGACGCGCAGCACGCGACGAGACGGCGTTTCGACATGCGCTAAAAGTCGGGCACAGGCTACGCGCAGCAGGCCAGCGCTTAACCGATAACGCCCTGATTGACGCCTACGAGCACGGATACAACATCGCCCAAGAAGCCGGAAGCGATGGGAGACTCTCGGAGATGCCGCCGATGCGTGATCGCCAGACCATGGCGAGGCGAGTGCGTGGGTACGTAACGCAAGCAAAGGCTTCAAACGGTGGTTCTGTGGCCCCTGGGAGGGCTACAAGCGCCGAGCGTAAGGCCTTGGCAACAATGGGGCGTAGAGGTGGACAGAAAGCCGCACAACGCTGGAAAACAGACCCAGACGGCGAATACGCACAGTCACAGCGAGACAAGCTTGAAAAGGCGAATCGACAGCGCCAACGTCAGGGGAATGAGACCCGGGCACAGGTTTATTCAGCGTATGCTTCGTCGCTTGCTCAGACAGGTAAAGCTCCAACGGGAGCTGAGATCGGAAGAGAATTGGGGATTACCAGAAAGACAGTGAGCGTCCATTTGAGGGCGCTACGGAACGCAGGAATGATCGAATAAAAAATGTAACCTGCCGTAAGCAATATACGGTTCCCCGGGCGGTAGCACGTGAGCTACCTAGTTCCGTTTCTTTTTCAGCAACAGTGAAGCGTGGAACTCATGCCGAAAAAGGTGACACGCCGTAAGCAATATACGGCTCCCCGTGCGGTAGCACGTGGGCTACCTATTCTCTCTACAGAACAACGTAGAAGTTTCAAGGCTGCATTTGGGTTGTCCGGAAAACATAAATCGTGGGCATGTAATAGAGCTTCATTATGATTGTTCAGCTGTTTCTTCCTTGGTGGTAGTGCAGCTGGTGCGGTGCTCGTGTCTTCACCGCCTCTGATAAATAAAGACCCCAGTTCAAATAAAGCAAGGGGAAGTTGAGTAATGTTTGGCACACGCCAGCCCGCCGCCCTTGTGCTGTGGGTGTCAGTACTCATTTGAATGGGTACTGACAGAAAACATGAGTAGAGCGATAGTGCGCGCTGATGTAGTTGCGGAGTGACCTGTCCTTGGCGCATAATGAGGACGAACAAGGAGAGAAGAATTGTTCAGGGAAACTGCGAGGATGGGTTATCACCACCACATTTCGATGTGAACCCAGCCTGCAAAGAGTCTTTAGTTAGGTGATTGCAGCGCCTGACTAGCCCCCAGGATTGCTTCCTGGGGGCTTTCCTTTTGTTTTAAGGCCTAAGGGATTTTTGTGGCGACTTAAGTATGTAACTAGTCGTTCCTACTGCGCGTGCGTTTATCTGCGGCCAGATCCCTCTTTTTGTACGTCTAAGCTGGGGTTACATTGGCTATCAATGTCAGCATCAAATTCCGCTGGACTGATCAGCCTTCGAGCTTCGAGTGGCCTTGACATGAAAATGCCATCGAGTTGTTGGCTGAGGTCGCCTTTAGAAACCGGCATTATGTGCAACACACATAATGCCGGTTAAACCTTTAAATGCTATGAAACGAAAAATGGTGGTGCAACCCACCACAGGTCACACCACCGTTCAGAGTCTTTAGCTAGGCTGACAGCAGCGCCTCAATTTTCTCTGCAAGATTAAGGTTCTGGAATCTCTCCCATAGTCCCCAACCCTGGTTTCCAATTGTGGTTATTGCTGCGCCGGACTTGAGAAGCCCGTTCGCGTTGCTTCCGCGCGGTTTCTTCTCTCGACCCTGTTTTCGATGTTTTCCAATATATCTATATTTTCTGAACATTTCTGCTCCTTGCGGGCTGGTCTTCCGAGCGCCTTGCAAAGACGTCGTACCGGCCCTTTACGGCAGGAGTCTTAACTGCAAGCACGCAAGGGTTCTCCGGGTTCCGCCTAGAACAAAGTTCTTTGGCTTCCGTCGAACGGATCTATTCTTGCACAGGTTCTTGAAAAGTAGAGGGCTGGTGTAGAAAATTAGTGGTGAGGGTTGGCTCTTAGAGATGCCGCCGATGCGTGATCGCCAGACTATGGCGAGGCGAGTGCGTGGGTATGTAACGCAAGCAAAGGCTTCAAATGGTGGTTCTGTGGCCCCTGAACTAGTCAAAGCCCATGACGTGCTTGACCGAGAAGTAGATAAAGCATTCGGTGCGCCACGCAAACTCACCACCGAGCGGCAGCGCCAAGAACTCTTATTCGCCAGCTACGGGAAGTTAGCGAGGAACTAGTTCTCCTTGTCTTCATAAAAACCTAAATCACTAGGAGAGTCGTCTTCACGGGTGATTTGAATTACTCCCGCCGAGGGGTGGAGTACCTTGTCGCTGTATGTACCAGACACAAGAACGGTGCCTGACGCGAAGACATGCACAGGCTTGCAGCGCTCGTACGTGACCATCTCCTCATCGCCATTCTTGTCCGTACCGACCCGCTGCGAAACCGTGCAATAGGTGTCGAAAGATCGCACGGGGACATCCTCTGGAGCTTCACCAGTGATATCAGTTGGGCTGTTCATAGGCTCCAATCTTAGTGGCGAGAGTCCACCTTGTGGGGGGAGCGATTCATCAGAACTTAAAAACTCCAAGTGCTGAACATGCCTGAGCAATTGCTAACGAGATACCAGCGAGAGTGTCTTGAAGAACTTTTGGCCGAGCCTGAATAGCGCTCTCGGCGAGGGGAAGATCGAAAGCCTGAACCTATTTTGGGAGTAGTAAAAACGCCTTTCCCACCTATCTACCGCTATGTAGTTGAAGGAAAGAAGGAACAGAGACAAGTAGAAGATCTCCGCGCGCGCTGTTACTCTTAGGTCTAACACCGTTGGTGTTGTCTGGATAAAAAGACCCCGGTTAGCTGCTACTAACCGAGGTCTCGGGCTACTGCCCTCTAGTGAAGGAAAAGACCAAGTCCAGCATTCACTAGTGAGGCGACAAAGTGTAGGACTCCGCCTGCGAGATTCCGATAGGAATCGGCTTTGGCGGGGTCTTTACTTTTGCCACCGTTGTGCCTATGAAGCTTCATTTCGAACCTCCAATGCTGTAGCTGTCCCTCGCCCAAACAGAGCGATAAATAGACCAGCACGAGCGTGCGGGCTATACCACACTCCGAGCAAGGAAGGCCTCTATGAGAGGCACCTGGTGCCGAAGCACCGGTGACGATCATAACAAGTGGCTAGAAGTACGCCCTGAAAAGCGATAACGGGAAAACAGTTCACGCGGTTTGACTCCCGTTCCCGAGGTACGGGTGTTCCGCTGGGTACACCCGCGCGCACGAGTTTCGGCCTGACTGAAAACTCAAGGTCGTAGATGTCCGTTAGGGTGGGGTCGTGGCAGAAAAGACAGATGGCGCGCAGGTTCTACACCTGGGCAAGCAGAATTTGCCAGCCCCCGGCCAGATCATCGGTTACGCAAGGGTCAGCTCGGCAGATCAGAACCTCGACCGTCAGCTCGCTGCACTCGAAGAAGCAGGTGTGCAAAAAATCTGGCACGAGAAAGTCAGCGGAGCTACACGCGAGCGCCCCGAACTTGCGCGAGTGATGGAGTACGTCCGCGAGGGCGACACCCTAGTGGTTGCGAGCATGGATAGGTTGGCACGCTCGGTGCCAGACCTTTACACCATTGTCGAAGAGCTAAACGGCAAGGGAGTCGCTGTGCGCTTTCTCAAAGAAGGGCAGCTCTACGATGCGCACAGCGACGCGACAAGCCAGCTCATGCTCGGCGTGCTTGGCGTCGTCGCACAGTTCGAGCGTGCGCTGATTCGTGAGCGGCAGGCCGAGGGGATCGCGCGGGCGAAAGAACGCGGGGTGTACGACCGTGCCCCTGCCATGTCGAAAGACGAGATTCAGCAGGCACGCGACCTCATTGCGCTCGGCGTGCCCAAAGCAGAAGTCGCCCGCCGCCTCGAGGTCAGTAGAAGCACCTTGTACAAGTACGTCGTCACGCCAGACCGCAAAGACGGAAAGAGCAGACAGTAGACCGCGCCTGTAAGGCCGCGCGTCTGCTGGAACATGTGTTCACAGAAATGGGCTGCGATGTCGGGTGGTCATGGCAGGATTGCAAGCATGATTCAAAGCATTGAGAAGCTGTTGTCCGAGGCGAGCGTGGCTCGGTTTGATCCCGAAGACGCAACGTTGAGCAGTGGCGAGCGCGCGCAAGCGAAGATCGTCACTGCCCTTTTGGAGGAATGGGACGCGCTTGACGGGAAGCAACAGCGCGCGATTGTGGACGTGCTTGAGAAGTCGACGCAAGCAAGCGAAGACGCCGAGGGATTCGTAGAGCGCCTGCGGCAGCGAGCAAAGAAGTAAACCTGTTGCTTTGTGCCTTGCCCTAGCGGCGAGGCGTCACCACTCGTGAGGCGGCACGCCGTTGGAGGGTCGGCTGTCGGTTTCGCCTTGTCCTCTTTAAGCGCGCGCTCCATGAGCGCTCTCATAATGAACGACAGCGCCCGCCTGTCCCACAGAGGTGCTGACGCGAACGCCTACGGCGTTCTTGTCCCCGAATCATCACTACCGGGCCGCTCCTCGCAGTAGCGGTCGGCGTTAATCGCATCTTCCATCAGCCCGAGCGTGATTTCTTCGAAGGCGTCTTTAATCGCGAGTGACTCAAAGTCTTTCGCGACTTGCTCCCAGTGCATGCGCTCAAGGGTCGGAATCATTGCCCACAGCGCCATGCGCAGATACGTCCCGCGACTGCGCCCAGTGCGCTCGGCGAGCGCGTCGAGCCGCTCAACGAGTTCGTGCTCTAGGCGCACAGAGACAACCGGACCGCGTCCGATCACACCGCTCTGCTTTCTCGTCGCCATGATCATCGATCCTTTCTTGTTTTGTCCCGACGTTGCTTCCTAGCTCTACATGTAAACATTGTTTACATGTAGAGACGAGAACAGTCGGTGTGAGGAAAACGGTTTTACGCTTCAAGGGGTGCTAGCCTCCCCCAAATCGCTGCCGCATAGTCTAGCCGGGCCGGTCGAGATGTTCGTCAAAATTGCCCAACTTTCCCCTTTCCCCTCCCCAAGGCCAGCGCTAGCCGCGCTTGCCTTGCTTAAAGCCAGGGGCTTTATTTATTGGTACATTGGCAGTAAACTTGCCAGTACCCCCTGGCGGGGCGCAAACACCGCTTGACCTGGACCGGAAGGAGGCTGCGAAGTTGCTCACGATTGCGAAGCTGCACGGTGAGTCTGTGGCCTATTACGAGTCCACTGT
>NZ_CAMQAZ010000057.1 GCF_946998835.1 uncultured Corynebacterium sp.
CTGTGTTGGCCGTAGCCGAAAGAGGCCATCAGTCTCTTGGGGCTACGGGTACTTTACAGCGTCTCAAAGAGTTCCTTACACGTTAGGCTTTCACATGTTTCGAAACAATTCGCTGACCCGTCGAGCGGCGCTGAAGACCGCCGCTGTCTTGGCAGCATCCACTCTTGTTCTGTCTGGTTGCTCCCGAGGCGACGACGCGGCGGCGTCAAAAAATGAGGGCACCGGGGACGAGCGCATCGCCGCAGTTGGCCTGGGAGACAGCGATACCTTGCTCGCTCTAGGCATCCAACCAGTCCTCGTAGCGCCCTGGGGTGCTGAGGGAGATGTTGATGCATCTGGCGTCGGCCCATGGGCTACCGAAAAGCTCGGCGACAACAAGCCTGAAGTGGTTTACGGTACTGCCAACGGATTCACTGCTGAAATCCTGGAGAAGATCTCCGCCGCTGATCCGGACAAGATCATTGCGGTGAACTCTGCCGTAGACGCGCAGGCGAAGAAGGCGCTTAATGGCATCGCCCCAACCACCGTTAAGCCAGACGGTGCCAAGGACTGGCAGATCCCCTGGCGGGATCAGGTCAACCAGATCGCCGGCGCTGTAGACAAGCAAGAAGAAGGCGACAAACTCGTCGAAGAAACGCAGAAGGCCTTCGATGATTTCCAACAGCAGCACCCTGAGCTCAAAGGCAAGCGTGCGGCTATCGTCATGCCTTATCAGGGAAAGATCGGCCTGTACACCTCCGGTGACGGTCGCGGGCAGTTTATCAAGAGTCTGGGCTTCGAGATCCCGAAGGAGCTCGAAGGTAACGGGGGCGAGTTCTACCGCGACATCGCACCTGAGAACTACAGCGACCTCAACAACGTCGATTACCTCTTCATCCTTGATTACCAGGGTGCCGCCGATACCTTGAAGAAGGATCCAACATTCAGAAAGCTGGACGTTGTTCGCGAAGGCAAGGTCCGCTGGATGGACGAAAACGTGGGCAATGCAATGAGTATGCCGAACCCATTGACCATCCCCTGGGCAGTCGACAAGTTCTCTGACGCAATTTAATTGAAAGTGTCCGTTTCAAGAACTCGACATTCTTTGGTGTTTTCCCGGCGTTTGCTTACTTCGGCCGCACTCGTTGGCTTGGCTTTGCTGCTGCTTGCCTCCCTGTACTTGGGTTCCAAAGATCTTTCCATTGGCGAAGTGACCAGCATCCTCATGCATGGTCCGCACCCATCTACGCAATCCGGCATCATTTGGGACTTGCGCGTTCCGCGCACCCTCTTGGCTGTGATCACAGGCGCAGCCCTGGCTATGGCGGGTGCCATTGCTCAGAGCTGGACCCGCAACCCCCTGGCAGATCCCGGCATTATCGGCGTGAACGCTGGAGCAAGTTTCGCAGTCGCTGCGGCACTGACCTTGGGCTGGGCAACGACGGTCGGGGAGCGGACACTTGTAGGGCTCGTCGGGGCGGCCGTCGCTGCCTTAATCGTGCTGTTGATTTCCCGCGTATCGCGTAACCCGCTAACTCTGGTACTCGTGGGCGTGGGAGTTACCTTCGCCCTGCAAGCGGCCACGAATATGCTGAGCCTCTATTCTTCCGACACCCTGGAAGGGCTCCGCCGCTGGACCGTTGGCTCTACAGCTGGGCGGGGTATGGAAGACGTGGCCTTAGCTGCTTTAGGTCTAGCACTAGGTGCTCTATGTGGTGCGCTTGCAGCACGCCCGCTGGATCTACTTGCGATGGGAGAGGACTCCGCCCGTTCCCTTGGCAGCTCGCCCACGAGAACCCGCTTGTTGGCTGCCGCAGCGGTGATCATCCTCGCCGGCTCGGCGACAGCCACTGTGGGGCTTGTGACATTCGTGGGCTTCGCCGTGCCACACCTACTACGCCCGTTTACCGGCCCGTCCCTGACTCGCCTCTTGCTGCCGACCGGCATTGTTGGTGGCGCGGCTGTGTTGCTAGCCGATATTGTGGGCCGCTTCGTCCTGCAGCCTAACGAGCTGGAAATGTCCATTGTCTTAGCTATTGTCGGTGCCCCAGTGATGATTCTGGCGGTGCGACGTAAGAAGAGTTCACCGACCTCGAATGACTCGGAGCTGACGATATGAGCGATATGACGTCTATCCGTAGTATTAAGCGTTCACGAAGCAGACGTGTCCTGGCGGCTTCGGCAGGGTTCGCCCTCATAGCGGCTCTTTGTTACTGCTTAATCCTGGGGCAAGGAGCGGTGAAGCTCAGCCCGATGGAAGTCATCGAGGTTCTCACCGGTGGGGGCACACAGCAAGCAATCAACGTGGTGTGGGATCTCCGCCTGCCTGTAGCAATCGCTACCGTTCTGGTCGGCGCGGCTCTAGGGCTGGCAGGTGCGTGGACTCAGACCATGGCCCGCAATCCGCTGGCCAGCCCGGACATTCTCGGTGTATCCGGCGGCGCGGCGGTTTTGGTTGTGGCGGGCACCGTAGTTACCCGCCCTGCATGGAGTGAGGGGGTGCCGACGTTCTGGTGGCGTGCTGCACTCGCTTTGCTTGGCGCACTAGTGATCGTTGGTTTGCTCGTTCTACTCGGTGGCTTCGGGACGTCGCAGCGCGTAGTGGTCATCGGCCTGGCACTGTCTTTCCTCACGCAGTCTTTAGTGCAGTATCTCCTGCTCCGGGCTGACTTAACTCGTGCCACGGATGCCCAAACTTGGCTCGCTGGGTCTACCGGCTTTGTGCGTATGGAAGCTTTGTTTCCTATGGTGTTGGGCCTGTTGCCCTTCGTAGTTTTAGGCCTCTGTGTTACGCGCGATGTCCCTCTTCTTTCTCATGATGACGCCACCGCGTCCACACTTGGGGTAAATGTCACGAGGGTGCGCGCTATTTTGCTCATTGCCGCAACGGGCATTGTCGCGGTGGTGGTTTCCTTTGTCGGCCCAATTGGATTCGTGGCACTATTGGCTCCTCAGCTGGCCAAGCTGGTGGCCGGAACGCCCACGCCCCATCCGTTGTGCTCTACTTTTGCAGGCGCTGCTCTATTAGCTGCGTGCGCCGTCGTGGCGGGCGCACTGCCATTTACATCCCCTGTGGGTTTGGTTACCGCCATCATCGGTGGCCCCGCGTTGGTGTTGCTTGTGTGGTTGGCGGCCCGTCGCGGAACTCTGAAAGGAATGGTTCAATGAACGTTCAAGTTGATCACGTCACCGTGGGCTACAACGACGGCCCAAGCATTGTTAAGGACGTGTCTTTCACTGCAGAGCCCGGGAAGGTCACCACGCTCTTAGGCCCCAATGGTTGTGGCAAGTCGACGTTGCTCAAGACGCTTTCTCGGCTGCTTGCTCCCGCCGAAGGACGGGTTCTTGTAGAGAAAAAGGACGTGCATAGTTTGCGGTCGCGCGAAGCCGCCCAACTAATTGCGCTTTTGCCACAACACCCGCTGTGTCCGGCGGGATTGACCGTTGGAGAACTTGTGGAGCGCGGACGGCACCCTTATCGTCGATCGCTCTGGGGTGGGGGAGCGACGGCATCAGAAGATAAAGAAAAAGTGCGCGAGGCGCTGAAGAAGACGAAGGTTGACCATCTTGTTGCCCGCGACGTGGCAGAGCTTTCTGGCGGCCAGCGGCAGCGGGTCTGGATGGCGATGGTGTTGGCGCAGGATACGCCAATTGTGCTGTTGGACGAACCGACTACCTACCTAGATCCGGCACATGCGATAGAGATTCTAAGTATCGTGCGGGAGCTCGCTCAAGAGGGCAAGACGGTGATTACCGTACTTCATGATCTTGGCCTGGCGGGAGCTTTTAGCGACGAGATGATCGTCATGAAGGAAGGGGAAAAGATCGCCGAGGGTTCTCCAAAGGAGGCTCTGACGGTGGATGTGTTGCGCGAGGCATATGGCCTGAATGCCGAGGTGTGGGAAGATCCCCGCGGTATGGCTCCGATTATTGTGCCGCGAGGGATTGTGGCTAATTAAGGCCGTGCCCTGCCTAGGAACCAATAGGGGCACCACTGCACGGATTCGCTATTGAGGCCCCAGGTGTGAATTGCGTGGCGCCGTACTTCCTTGCAGAGCTGTCCTTCACCCGCGACCCAGACGTACTTCGACTGTGTTGCGGGGTGTTCGGCACGGTCCAGTTGCTGTAGGTGGGACATCACTGCCGTGCTGAAGTCCGTTGTAGCGCTAAACAGCACTTCTAGGCTGCCCAGCTTGCTCTCCCAGTCGGCGACGAGGGATGGCTCGAGGTCACCATGGTTCTCGGCGACCACTACGAGGTGTATGTCGCGCAACTGTTCCGGGGCAAACGCATCCGCGTAATCCAAAATGGCGCGAACGGAAGGTACGGCAGATGGGTCTGCGATAAGTGTTTGTGAACTTTGCGCGCGGTGCCAGAGGCCCTGGCATGTCCAGATGCCTACCTGGTCGCCAACACGAGTTGCAAGAGCCCAGGCGAGCCCTGGTCCGACGTGCTCATCCTTTGGATTTTTGACGCCATGTGTCGCCACGTCGAAAGTTATCTGTCCGCACTCGGGATCGAGTGAGCGTACGGTGTACCAACGTAAATTTGGGCGTTGGGTCTCCGGCATGGCTGTAACGCTTGCGCGGATATTGGCGCCACCTCCGTGGAGGGGTAAATGGAGATTCTCGCCGGGCTTAGCCGGCATAAAGAGGCCAAAGAATTCGTCCGGGCCGGAAAGCTGAAAGCCGACTAGCTCGGGGGAGCGGATGACAATCCTCTGCAGGTTTTCTGCCGGGGCGCTGACGTCATAAACAGTGGCGCGGATGATTCGATGGTGCGGTTCAGAAGGGGCGGCCAAGAGTAGGTGGTCAGAAAAGGCCGCGCGGTAGGCGGAAGTGTTCGTCGGAGTGTTCAGGGTAACTGGGTTCGAGGTCATAGTGGGAGTTAACTTACCCTTACCTAAAGCAAAAGTGAAAGGGTGAGGGGCAGAAAAAGCCCCGCGGGGATCCGAGGTGAACTGGCCCCCGAAAGTTGGACTGGTTTAA
>NZ_CAMQAZ010000058.1 GCF_946998835.1 uncultured Corynebacterium sp.
CATTCCTCTCAAACTTGGCCTCTGTTCGCTATGAGCGTTGGGGCACAGCGCCTAAGGCGCATACGGAAGCTGGGTTAACATTTACTCATGTCTGTTTCTGAGCTGTCCACCAGTACCCAGAACTATTTGAAAGCTATCTGGGGGCTAAAGGAATGGTCATCCGAGCCCGTTACCGCCACACTTATAGCGAAACAGCTGGGACTCAAGCTCTCCTCGGTCTCCGATGCAGTGCGCAAAATGTCGAAGCAAGGGCTCGTGTCACACACGCCCTATGGCTCTGTGGAGTTAACCGAACTTGGCAGGCAGTACGCATTGGTCATGGTGCGCCGCCACCGATTGCTTGAGTCTTTTTTGGTTCAAGCATTGGATTATACGTGGGACGAGGTCCATGATGAAGCCGAAAATCTTGAACACGCGGTGTCTGACATGCTCATAGAGCGCGTGGATAAGTTCCTCAATTACCCCACTAGGGATCCACACGGCGACCCTATCCCTACGGTTGATGGACAGGTCACTATCCCCAGTGCGCACCGTCTCACCGACAGCGGCGCACAACCGCAGGTGACCGTGGAACGCATTTCTGATTCCGACCCACAACTGCTGGCCTTCCTCAAAGAGCAAGGCATCGTCATTGGGGCTGTTCTTACCACGCGCGAAGGAACGCCCTTTTCAGAATCGCTCGAAGTACAGGTAGCCGACAGTACTCAGTGGGTAGTACTTGGGCGCCCAGCTACGGACGCAGTGTTTGTAGCACACCACAGCCTGTAGTCTTTCCCTTTCTCATTAATCCTGTCCCTACCTGCCCTTTTAAAAACTACGGTGCGGCGTAGTTTGCAACTACGGTAGTACGTAGTTAATCTTTTCGATCATCACCTATCCCACTTATGGCTAAGGCCAGGATGAGCAGGATTGTCATGTCAGACTCACCAGATTTGGTGTACTTTTCTAGCGTTTCTGAAAACACAAAAAGATTCGTCGAACGCTTAGATAGACCCGCAGTGCGCATTCCACTGCGGCCCAAGAAAACCGGAATGATCCAGGTTTCACACCCGTACGTACTCATCGTTCCAACCTACGGCGGTGGCTCGCTCAAACGCGCAGTCCCCAAACAGGTCATCGACTTCCTCAATGACCCAATCAACCGTTCCTTTATCCGGGGCGTGATTACCTCAGGCAATACCAACTTCGGAAGCGCTTACTGCGTCGCCGGCCGCATCATTTCCGCTAAGTGCCACGTTCCAGAGCTGTATCACTTCGAGCTACTCGGCACGCAGAAGGACGTTGCCGCTGTAAAGCAGGGCCTTCACAAGTTTTGGGAGCAGCAAAGCAACTAACAATTACACCCCATTGATTTCCCACAAAATGAAGACCACATCCGCAACACACAGATTGGAAACCACAATGCCGCCACTTAAGGCCACCCCCACACAGCCCATTGGCCCTACGCCCCGCACCGCTTCAGCAGACGATGCCGGCGGTGTCGGTAAGCGCAAGAGCTACCATGCACTCAACGCGCAGCTGAACCTATTCGACGATTCGGGAAGAATCCAGTTCGACAAGGACATTGAGGCAACACAAGACTTTTTAGCGCACCATGTCACTCCCCGCATGCATCAGTTTGAATCCACCAAGCAGCGCTTGGAGTGGTTGGTTGATAACGAATACTACGAGCGGGAATTCCTTGAGCTTTATGATGACGATTTTCTGTGCACTATGTACGACAGAGCCCACCGAGCCAAGCATCAGTTCCGCACTTTCCTCGGCGCATTTAAGTTCTTTACTTCATACGCACTGAAAACCTTTGATGGCTCGCGATTTCTGGAAGGCTACGAAGAACGCGTCGCCACCACAGCTTTGTACCTTGCACAGGGCGATGAAGAGCTTGCGGAGAAGCTGGTGGATGACATCATGACCGGACGCTTCCAGCCCGCCACCCCTACTTTTCTCAACGCAGGAAAAGCCCAGCGTGGCGAAATGGTCTCCTGCTTCCTCCTTCGCATCGAAGACAATTTGGAAAGCATTGGCCGCAGCGTGAACTCTGCACTGCAGCTTTCAAAACGCGGCGGTGGTGTGGCCTTGTTACTGAGCAATCTGCGCGAATCCGGAGCCCCAATCAAAAAGATTGAGAACCAAGCTTCCGGCGTAGTCCCAGTCATGAAAATTCTGGAAGATAGCTTCAGCTATGCCAACCAATTGGGCGCTCGACAGGGCGCTGGAGCCGTCTACCTACATGCGCACCATCCAGATATTCTTCGTTTCCTGGATACCAAGCGGGAAAATGCCGATGAGAAAGTCCGCATTAAGACTCTTTCGCTGGGAGTTGTTATTCCAGATATAACCTTCCAGCTGGCCAAAGAGAACAAGGATATGCATCTTTTTAGCCCGTATGACATCGCTCGCGAGTACGGCGTAGCCATGTCTGACATGTCTATCACCGAGTATTACGACGAGCTGGTTTCCAATCCGCGAATTTCTCATACGACTATCAAGGCCCGCGAGTTTTTCACCACGCTGGCTGAGCTTCAGTTTGAATCTGGATACCCCTACATACTCTTTGAGGATACGGTCAACCGCGCTAATCCCCTCAAAGGACATATCAATATGTCCAATCTGTGTAGTGAGATCCTCCAGGTCAACACGCCATCCACCTACGGCGCCTCAGGTAACTACACCACCGTTGGCCAGGACATTTCCTGCAATCTAGGGTCGCTCAACATCGCTAAAGCTTTTGAATCACCGGACTTTGGGGAAACTGTTGAAACCGCGGTGCGCGCTCTCACGAAGGTCTCAGACCTAACAAATATCGAAGCTGTTCCTTCCATCGCTCACGGTAATGCATCCATGCATGCCATCGGGTTGGGCCAAATGAATCTCCACGGTTTCCTGGCTTCCAAGCGTATTCCTTATGGCTGCGCCGAAGCACTGGACTTTACAAATATCTATTTCCTGACCGTGACCTATCATGCGCTCCGTGCATCCCATGCGCTAGCGGTTGAGAAAGGTCAACGATTCACTGGCTTTGAAGAATCCACCTATGCCACTGGCGTCTACTTCGACAAGTACATCGACCAAGACTGGGCGCCGGCCACTGACCACGTAAAACAGCTATTCCATGAGGCTGGCGTGCAGATTCCTCAACGCGAGGATTGGCTACGGCTCAAGAACCAAGTGATGCAAGACGGCATCTACAACGCCTACTTGCAGGCAGTTCCACCCACTGGATCAATTTCCTACATCAATGACTCCACCGCGTCCATACACCCGATTGCCTCCAAGATTGAAATACGCAAGGAAGGCCGCTTGGGGCGCGTGTACTACCCCGCACCGGAAATGACCAACGACAACTTGGAGTATTTCGATGACTCCTACACCGTGGGGTACAAAAAAATCATCGACACCTACGCTATGGCCACCCAACACGTGGACCAAGGGCTTTCCCTGACTTTGTTCTTCACCGCTGACACCACTACGCGGGACATCAACAAGGCACAAATCTATGCCTGGAAAGCCGGAATCAAGACCTTGTACTACATCCGTTTACGCCAACCTGCACTCCAGGGAACCGAGGTCGAAGGCTGCGTTTCCTGTGCTCTGTAGGAACACGGTCCTTCCTTCATTCACAACCATCCATCAAGAAAGAAAGAAGCTATGTCTTCAACATCAAACACTGCTGAGCTAACCAGCATCTCAGTTACGCCGCCAAGTTACCGGCATGACCCTTCAGCCCGCATCCGCGCCATCAATTGGAATCGGGTGAGCGATGAGAAGGATCTTGAAGTGTGGAACCGCCTCACCGCCAACTTTTGGTTGCCAGAAAAGGTTCCACTTTCAAACGATCTCCCGGCGTGGCAGAGGATGACACCGGAGGAACGCAACCTCACCATGCGGGTGTTCACGGGACTCACCACCCTGGACACCGTCCAGGCCACTGTGGGCGAAATCTGTCAGATCCAAGATGCCCGCACCGAGCACGAGGAGGCCGTGTATACCAACATCGCCTTCATGCAATCAGTCCATGCCCGTTCTTACTCTTCAGTGTTTTCTACTTTGAGCAGTACGAAAGAAATTGATGAGGCATACCGCTGGGCGGTGAATAATGACCTTCTCCAGGCACGCGCCAAAAAAGTGCTCACTCATTATTTTGGACCCGATCCACTCAAGCGCAAAGTGTCATCGACGCTGCTTTCCTCGCTGCTTCTCTACGCGGGTTTCTATCTTCCCCTGCATTTTTCCGTCCACGCCACCCTGACAAATACGGCAGACATGATTCGCCTCATTCTGCGTGACAAGGCAGTGCACGGTTACTACTCAGGCTACAAGTACCAGCGCGGACTGGAAACGTCTGCTCCACAACGGCAACAGGAGATGCATGATTTCACTATTTCCTTGCTCGAAGAGCTTTATGCCCTAGAGCTGGATTATTCCGGCGAGCTATATGAGCCGTTGGGGCTCATGGATGATGTAGCTGTATTCGTTCGCTATAACGCCAATAAGGCGCTCATGAATTTGGGCTACCCGGACTACTTCCCACCTGAAGAAACGGAAGTGAACCCGGAAATCCTCGCTGCCCTAGCACCTGGAGCAGATGAAAACCATGACTTCTTCTCCGGCTCCGGTTCCTCCTATGTCATTGGCACCGCTGAAGAAACGAGTGATGATGACTGGGATTTCTAAACCGTTTCCACGACCAGACCAAGGAAGCTGGCTTGAGACCATCGCGCTGTTTGAAGCCATCCGCGAAGGAAACCAACC
>NZ_CAMQAZ010000059.1 GCF_946998835.1 uncultured Corynebacterium sp.
CCAGAGCCTGAACGCTCAGATGACTTCGAGCCTGACTTCTAGCCTGGAACCGCTGGTAGAAGTAGCTGTATCTGAGGCAATGTCGAAAGAGCCTAAGAGCCTGCACGAGGCAGCAGAAGCCTCTAAGAAGGCTCGCAGCGCCCTGCTCCAGGAGAAGGAGTCCAACGAAAAGCTGCTGGAGAAGATACCGCAGAGCGCAAAAAGTACAACGACGACATGGAAAAGTCGAACACGAACTTTATTAAGGCCTGCATGTCTGCCTCGTGGATTGCAGCCAGTGTTCTCTTCGTTGCTATCGCACTCGTTGCTGTCGGAGCCTTGGGGAACGGGCTGCTAAGTATGCTCGGCATACCCGACGGCGTGTCTGCCTTGTGGGGTCACGTCCAGGAGGCCAACGGCATCGGCCCAACACTGGGCTGGTTGGCGTTAACACTTATCGTCATAGGGGTTCTTATAGCGCTTATGACCTGGATGTTGTCCCAGGCTGCGCCGGGTATTGCTCACTTAGTCGAGGAATACCGTCGCAATCACCCGAGGAAAGAAACGAACCACTAACTAGAACACGTGCACCGTAAAAAGTAAAAATCCCCACAACACAGCGTAGCGGTTAACCGCTACGCTTCTTTTATGCTCTTCCTATGCCCCAACTTTGCAACAGCACCAATAAACTGGCGCCCCGGTTATAAGTTGGGGCGCCAAGTCGATGTGCTCGAGTCGGGGGATGTTAGTGGCCGGTGCCAAGCCGGCCAGACAGGCGGTTCAGCCGGTCCTGACTGGGACCGTCGAGCCCGATAATGGACACGGTTTTGCCTCTGTCCTGGAACTTCTGCGTAATCGCGTCAAAGGTCGCGACCGTGGAGGCATCCCAGATCTCCGCCTCAGTGAGATCAATAGTGATATGACGGGCAGAATCGGTGTAATCAAAGCGATAAACCAGGTCATTGCTTGATGCCCAAAACAACTGGCCATGCACCCGGTAGGTACGAGTATCAATCTCGCCATCGCCGTCGCCGTCGATCTCGGAGACCTTTTCAATGGAAGCGATATGTGCCATCCGACGGGCGAACATGATCATCGCGGTGACCACACCCAACACCACACCAATGGCCAGGTTGCTGGTGGCTAGGGTGGCAATAATCGTCACGGCCATAACAATGGTCTCAGAGACCGGCATGAGTTTAAGGGTGCGTGGATGCACCGAGTGCCAGTCGATGGTGCCGACCGAGACCATGATCATGATTGCCACCAGCGCAGCCATCGGGATCATGCCAACGATGTCGCCCAGTGCCAGGACCAGGACCAGCAGGAACACACCGGCTAACAGGGTGGATAGGCGGGTACGTGCCCCGGATTCGCGGACGTTGATCATGGTTTGACCGATCATCGCGCAGCCACCCATGCCGCCGAAGAAACCGGAGGCAATATTAGCCACCCCCTGTCCCCAGGATTCACGAGTTTTATCGGAATGAGTGTCGGTGATGTCATCGACGAGCTTGGCGGTCATCAACGATTCCATGAGACCGACCACGGCCATGGCCAGGGCATAAGGCGCGATGATCTGCAGGGTCTCCAACGTCCACGGCACGTTCGGGATAAACAGGGACGGTAAGGTCTCCGGCATCTTGCCCATGTCCGAGACCGTCGGGACAGTCAAACCGGCGGCAATGACCAAACCGGTGAGCACGATAATCGTGACCAGCGGGGCGGGGATCACACTGGTGAGCTTGGGGAAGAAAATCATGATCACCACACCCAAGCCGACGAGTGGGTAGACTATCCAAGGCACATCAATGAGGTGTTCGAGTTGGGCGGTGAAAATCATAATGCCCAGTGCATTGACGAAACCCAGCATCACCGATCGGGGGATAAAACGCTGAAGTTTCGCCACACCGAGGGCGCCGAGCACGATTTGTAGGACACCGCCCAACAGGACGGTGGCGATGAAATAATCCATCCCGTAACCACGCGCCACAGGAGCAATGACTAGGGCAATAGCCCCGGTGGCGCCGGTGATCATTGCCGGGCGGCCACCGGTAAAGGCGATCGCAATGGCCATGACTACCGAGGAAAACAGACCCATGGCTGGGTCAACACCGGCAAGGATGGAAAAGGCAATGGCCTCAGGGATCAGCGCCAGGGATACCGCCAGTCCGGCCAGAATCTCTATACGGATACGGGCGGGGGAAGAAAATGCGTAACGGAAGGATGCGATGATCCCGGTAGGGGCATCAGCGCCGTCTGGACTCAGGAGGGGGCGGGGGGCCGCCGTGCTAGTTTCAGTCATAGATGTCCAATCTTTGAGGGGATAGGTAACTGGGCGAACGCCCGAAAGGAATCCAACCCTCTAGTAACTTTAGGTTTGGTGATGGTGGTCATGGTAGCGGGAGTTTTACTCAACCGCCAACCCAGGCACAGGAACCCGTGGGCAACATCACCGTGAAGGAGAACAGGCAATGCAAAACAGTAATTTCAAGATCGGCGAGGTCGTTGACCAGACGGGGTTGTCGATTCCCACCTTGCGTTATTATGACAACGTCGGCCTGATTACCCCATCGGGGCGTAGCCCTGGTGGGTTCAGGCTTTATAGTGAGGCTGATGTACGTCGTGTTTTGCTGGTGCGACGGATGAAACCGCTGGGGTTTACTCTGGATCAGATGCGGGAATTCCTGGAAGCTGCGGAGATTCTTCATAGTTCAGATGGCGGGCAGGAAAGTGATACCGCACAGCAGGCACGGAGTAATGCCAAGGCCACCCTTGCCGACATTCGTGAGGAGACGCGCACCCGCTACGAAAAGCTACGCAAGCAAATTGCCTACGCTGAGGAATTCCTCGATCTGGTCAACACCCTGGCACCCTAAACTGCCCCCATCCTTCGCAGGGAGAAAAAGACCATCGTATTGAATGCGCTCTGTCGAATCGCGTTCCAGATGAAGTGGACGAACGCCCGCGGCCTCTCCGGAGTGGATGGCGATAGTACAGAGGACTTCTGAAATCCGTGCAGACGACTCCTCAAAACGACACAGTCATCCAAGGTCACAAAATCGAAAATTGTCACTTAACCCCATCACTTCCAAACCGGCTTAAGTGACAAAATGCCATCGCTAAAGTCCCGATTTGAGTCCCAGGACGTGCGCCTTAAGAGAAATAACTAAAGCCCCTACCAGTGTTTCTCCTGGTAGGGGCTTGGAAGTTGGTAGCGGGGGCAGGATTCGAACCTACGACCTCTGGGGTAACAAGAGCCGTGTCATACTTCCTGCGAACGCCACGGTTGAGCAGTGTCGCCCCCGATACACGAAGGCAGATCTCCCCCGAACTGCCGGCTCCCGTGGCGTTCCTTCGTAAGAGCTTTGCGCGCCGCAGCGCATGCGCGCGATTGTTGACGTGTCACACACTGCAACCTAGTTCCACACGATCTGCACCGATTCAGGGTTAAAGGTCTTGGTGCCGCGCACGCCACGGCGCAGGCGCACCTGGCACAGGGTATTGATGACTCGGCGCTGCACGGCAAGCTCTGCGTTGTCGAAGGCATCCACGGGCGAGGCGTAGCCGGTTGTGTCGAGCAGCGCCGATGCGCCAGCAAGACGGGCACGGCGCGTTTCGAGTTTCTCGATCTGCGGCTCATAACGGTTTCGCGCGCGCTTGAGGTCACGGGCCTCGATAAGCTCCTCATCGTAGTCAGCCTGGACGCGGGCGAGCTTTGCGCGAAGCTCAGCGAGTTCGTCGTCGATGGCGTCGACCTCGTCGTCATCCGCAGTTGGCAACAGGTCTGCTAGATCGTCACGGCCAAGGCGGGCGCGGATCACGGCGAGCACAAAATCATCGACGCTGTGAGTCGCACTAAGCCACAGGCGGCGCAGCGGTAGCGGTCGGCATGTGTGCGCACGGGGTTGCCACACTCGTCGCAGACATACAGACCCGAGCCGAGATGGCGGCGAGTGTTCCGGCGCTCCTTGTTGGTCAGCCGGTCGGGATCATCGAGCACGTTCTGCACGCGCCACCACAGATCGGGTGTGACGATCGGCTCCCACTGCCCTTTCACCGGCTCGCCGGTATCGGGGTCGCGGACGATATGCGTGACACGGCGGTATTTGTTCTTCACGCCTTTGCGCTTGGCCTTCTTATAAGTGGAGTAACCCGCATACACGGGGTTGCGCAGGATCGAGTGCAACGACGTGTAGGCCCACGGCTGCGCGTCGGGAACCGGCTTTTCTTCCTGGCCTTCAGCGCGGCGTCGAGCGTTGCGCTCTGTGACCACGGTGTACATATGGCGCGGCGTGGTCGGGATATCCGGCAAGCCCGGTTGATCGACCCCAGATAAGGCGCGCGCAATGTCGCGCATGGAGTTGCCCCTCTCGACAGCGCGGAACATACCGAGCACGGCGGCGGCTTCGGATGGAATGATCTCGCCGGTGGAGGTGTAGCCGATAGGGCGCACACCGCCGGAGTACCAGCGGCCCTGCTCGGCGCGTTGCTGTTGCGCACGAGACTGGCGCATGCTCTTTCGCTCGATCTCGCCGCGTGCCACGGCTGCTTTGATGCGCGCGTACATTCTGCCGCCGTCGGTGGCAAGGTCAGCATCACCGTTCGCAGTGACGAGTTTCAGCCCCTGCTCCTCTGCCCTGTCGATCCACTCTTCGAGCTGCCAGGGCTGCCGTGTGAGGCGGTCGAGGTCCCAGCAAATGA
>NZ_CAMQAZ010000060.1 GCF_946998835.1 uncultured Corynebacterium sp.
ATAGTCGACAAGAATCGCGCTGGCTCGGGCACAAAACAGCGCACCGCGGGAAGGTTGCCGGCGTGTGCCAGCGTCCAACCCGCGGTGCGCTATTCGGACGGTGCGGCCCGAATCGAGCCGCTGAGCCCTCGAGCCGTTAAGCCCTTGAGCCTAGAAGTCCCAGTCGTCGTCGGTGGTGTCTTCGCCCTTACCGATGATGTAGCTCGATCCTGATCCACTGAAGAAGTCGTGGTTTTCGTTGCTGCCAGGTGACAGCGCCGCGAGAATCTCAGGGTTCACTTCGGTCTCTTCAGCGGTAAACCGCGACGGGTAACCGAGGTTCATCAGCGCCTTGTTCGCGTTGTAACGCACGAACACGGCAACGTCGTCCATCAGGCCGAGCGGCTCGTACAGCTCACCCGAGTACTGCAGCTCAAGCTCGTAGAGCTCTTCCAGCAGGTCGAAGGTGAACTTGCGCATCTCTTCCTGACGCTCTTTGCTCTGCGTCTCGAGTCCGCGCTGGTACTTGTAACCCGAGTAGTAACCATGCACTGCCTTGTCACGCAGAATCAGGCGGATCATGTCTGCGGTGTTCGTCAGCGTCGCGTGCACCGAGAAGTGCAGCGGCAGGTAGAACCCTGCGTACAGCAGCAGCGACGACAGCAGCGTCGAAGACACTTTACGCTTGAGCGGATCATCGCCGTAGTAGTGGTGCAGCACCTTCTTGCAGCGTTCCTGCAGCAGATCGTTGGCAACTGCCCAGCGGTAGGCGTCGTCGATTTCCGGGGTGCTCGTCAGCGTTGAGAACACCGAGGAGTACGAGCGGGCGTGCACCGACTGCATGAACGCAATGTTGGTGTAGACGGCCTCTTCGTGTTCGGTGCGGGAGTCTTGGATCTGCACGATCTCACCGACAGTTGCCTGCACGGTGTCGAGCATGGTCAGACCGGTGAAGACGCGCATCGTGAGGGTGCGCTCTTCCTGGGTCATTTTCTGCCACGCGGGGATGTCGTTTGACAGCGGCACCTTCTCTGGCAGCCAGAAGTTCGCGGTCAGACGGTTCCACACCTCGAGGTCTTTGTCGTCGGTGACGCGGTTCCAGTTAATGGGGCGCAGCCGCGCTGCCGGGTCGTGGCGGTACGACGGCGGGGTGACCGAGATCTCTTGCAGCGGGCGGTCGGTGTTCAACGGATCAGTCATAGTTCAATAAAGCTCTTTCACTAGTGGTGTCTGGTGGTCAGTGCGCGGAGTGCGCGGACGGCGCGCGGTGCGCCCGCGCGCGCAGCACGGGCGCACACGCGGGCGCGAACGCGACTACAGCGCGCAGGAAACGCAGCCTTCGATCTCGGTTCCCTCGAGCGCGGGCTGGCGCAGGCGGATGTAGTACAGCGTCTTGATGCCCTTGCGCCACGCGTAGATCTGCGCGCGGTTGATGTCGCGAGTGGTCGCCTCGTCTTTAAAGAACAGCGTGAGCGACAGACCCTGATCCACGTGCTTGGTCGCAGCAGCGTAGGTGTCGATGATCTTCTCGGCGCCGATTTCGTAGGCGTCTTCGAAGAACTCGAGGTTGTCGTTTGTCATGTGCGGAGCCGGGTAGTACACGCGGCCGAGCTTGCCCTCTTTACGAATCTCAATCTTCGAGGCGATCGGGTGGATCGAAGCCGTCGAGTTGTTCACGTAGCTAATCGACCCGGTCGGTGGCACCGCCTGCAGGTACGCGTTGTAGATACCGTGTTCGCGGATCGACTCGCGCAGCTGTTCCCAGTCCGCAACCGTCGGCAGCGCAACTCCAGCCTCGGCGAAGAGCTCACGCACCCGCGCGGTTTCTGGCACCCACTCCTCGGCCGTGTAACGGTCGAAGTAGCTGCCGTCAGCGTAGTCGCTCTTCTCGAAGCCCGCGAAGGTCGCACCGCGGTCAATCGCCAGCTGGTTCGAAGCGCGCAGCGCGTGGTAGGTCACCGTGCGGAAGTACGCGTCGGTGAAGTCAATTCCCTCTTCGCTGCCGTAGTGGATGCGCTGCGAAGCGAGGTAGCCGTGCAGGTTCATCTGGCCGAGGCCGATGGCGTGTGACGCACGGTTACCCTCGGCAATTGACGGCACCGCCTGAATGTCGGTCTGATCCGACACACTCGTCAGCGCCCGCACCGCAATCTCAACGGTTGCGCCGAAGTCCGGGCTGGCCATTGCCTGCGCAATGTTCAGCGAGCCGAGGTTGCACGAAATGTCGTGACCGATCGTCTCGTACCCGATTGCGGCGTCGTACTCAGAGGCGGTGTTCACCTGCAGAATCTCCGAGCACAGGTTCGACATGTTGATGTGCCCCTCGAGCGGGTTCGCACGGTTCACAGTGTCTTCGAACAGCACGTACGGGTAGCCCGACTCGAACTGCAGCTCAGCGAGGGTCTTGAAGAACTCGCGCGCGCTGATCGTGGTCTTGCGGATCCGCGGGTTCGCGACGAACTCGTCGTAGCGCTCGGTGATTGACTGATCCGAAAGCGGAATACCGGTTTCGCGAAGCACATCGTAGGGGCTAAACAGGTGCATATCTTTGTTCTGCTTAGCCAGTTCGAAGGTCACATCCGGAATCACAACCCCAACCGACAGGGTCTTAATGCGGATCTTCTCGTCAGCGTTTTCACGCTTCGTGTCGAGGAACCGCATAATGTCGGGGTGGTGCGCGTGCAGGTACGCAGCGCCTGCGCCCTGGCGAGCGCCGAGCTGGTTCGCGTAGCTGAAGCTGTCTTCGAGGATCTTCATCACGGGAACAACACCGGAAGCCTGGTTCTCGACCTGCTTAATCGGGGCACCCGCCTCGCGGAGGTTTGACAGCAGCAGCGCCACACCGCCGCCGCGCTTGGACAGCTGCAGCGCAGAGTTAACGCTGCGGCCAATCGATTCGAGATTGTCTTCAACGCGCAGCAGGAAGCACGACACGAGCTCGCCGCGCTGTTTCTTACCCGCGTTCAAGAACGTCGGAGTTGCCGGCTGGAAACGGCCCGAGAGGATCTCGGTGACCGTCTTCGAAGCCAGTTCCTCGTCACCCTGACCGAGGAACAGCGCCGTGGCAACAACTCGCTGCTCGAAGTTTTCGAGGAAGAGGCTGCCGTCGAAGGTTTTCAGCGCGTAGGAGGTGAAGAACTTAAACGCACCGAGGAAGGTCTGGAACTTGTGCCCGAAAGCGTCGGCCTGTTCGTGGAGGCGCTCGACGAAGTCCTTGTCGTAGGCGCGCAGGTATTCGGCTTCGTAGTACTCGTTTTCGATCAGCCACTCCAGGCGTTCCCACACCGAAGCGAACTGCTTCGTGTTCGGGATGACCTGCTGGTTCAGGTAGGCCTCCGCCGCTTCGTGATCCTTGTCAAACTGGATCGACCCGTCCGCCGCAAACAGGTTCAGCTGGGCGTTGAGCGCGTGGTAGTCCTTCCGCTCGCCGACCCCGCCAACCCGTGCAGTGTTGGGGGTGGTTGTTTCTGATGGTGTGGCGATCGTCATGCGACGTCCTCCTCATTTGCTTCTGCTTCTAATGTGTTCTGTCGTGCCCAAAATTCGTCTAAACCAGCCTTGACTCGAGCAACGTCGCGGTTGGTGCCAAGAAGTTCAAAGCGGTACAGCTCAGGAACTTTGCACTTGGCTGAGATGATCGGTCCTGCGATGCAGTAGTGCTCACCGAAGTTGGTGTTCCCCGCGGTAATCACGCCGCGGATCAGCGCGCGGTTTGCAGGATCGTTCAGGAACGTAATCACCTGCCGCGGCACCGCCCCGGCCTGCGCTCCGCCGCCGTAGGTCGGAACCACGAGCACGTAGGGCCTGGTCACTCGGATCATTCCCTCTGTGCGCGGTCGGAGTGGGATCCGCACCGCCGGGCGCTCGAGCTTCTCGACGAAGCGGAGGGTGTTCTCCGAAACGCTCGAGAAAAACACCAGGTCAGGTGAATCTTGCCCCTCGAGCACTCGCACCTCCGCGACGCTTCGTGTTCGGCCTTCCCTGCGTTCACTCATCAGCATGTTCTCCTCTCAGCATTTGCGCCTCAGCAATCCCACCCCTACATCTAGTCCTGACCCACATTGCGGGCACCACATATAGTGTTTAGCACGAATAATCTCACAAATCTACGACACGCCGAAGTACAGACTACGTCATACCGAACC
>NZ_CAMQAZ010000061.1 GCF_946998835.1 uncultured Corynebacterium sp.
TGCGATTGCCGCCTCAATCGCGTTTTCATCACCTGGCGGCACATCAATAAACATGATCTCGTCATCGGCGACAAGTGCAGCTTGACGATCAACGCGCTTCGGGATCGACAACTCAACATCAAACGGCAACGGGTTACCACCATCTTCGGCGCGCTCTGCCCAGTCGAGCGCAGACCCCTGACGGTCAAGGTCGGCAACGGTGACCGCGTATCCACGCTGAGCGAACACGGTCGCCAGAAACATCGTTGTGGTGGTTTTTCCCACCCCGCCTTTGGCGTTGATAGTGGTGATAATCATGACCTACCTCCTCTTTTTCAATACAGGTTTACAGGTTACGGGTTTACAGTTTTACAGTATACAGCTTTACAGGTTTACGCACTAGACCCCCTACACCACCCCACCGCCCATGCGCACAGCACGAGCGCTCTACCGCCGGAACGAGTACGCCAAAACCAACATGACGAAGGGCCGCTAAATGGGCTCAAATTTCCGTGAGTCTCAAAATGAGACTCATAGAGTGACCAGGAAAAACAGCCCTTTTCCTTACTCTAAATAGTGATCTGTTTCACTACTTTTTACCGGCTGTTGTGGACCGTTTTCATACGAGGATCGGCGGCCTTGTTGCATGCGCTGCTGCAACGAAATCCGCTCCGACAGGCTCACCGCATCACGCGAACTTCCCACCTGCCCCGTGCGCTCGTGCGCCTTGATCGCCGTCTCAATCCGTGATGCTTCTTGGCTTAACCGCTCAAGCTGTCCGTGATGCTGCAAGGCTTCTTCACGCAACGTGTGCGCCTGCTCGCCGAGCTGGTCAGCCTGCTTCACATTCCGCGCAATGATTACATCGCATTCAGCGATCTGCGCCGCGTACTCATTCGGCTTCAACGTCCGTGCAAACCAACCGCGATTGTCCTGCTTGGCAATCAAGCCTTGGCGCTTGCGCTGCATGCTGCGCACATGCTTCATTCGCTGCTCGCGCTGCTTGATGGTGTGCGTCTCCTGCTCCTCTAACCGGTCTATTGCTTCGCGGTGTTCATCGCACATCGTGCGTATCGCTGCAACGCGATTGCGTAGCTCAATGAGCTGGGTATCGTCCGGTGTGCGTGGTTGCTGCGGTGCCGTGCGCGCATGCCCTGTGCTCATGCCGAGCTTGTCGATCAGACCTGTTGCCACACGCTTTTCCTGCGGTTTCTCCGCAGGCACATCACGCGGTGCGCGTTGGGAGGCGTAGAACGCTTCCAGGCGCTGCAACCGTGCATGCGCTCGCCGCTGCGCGCACTCGCCTATGCGTGTGCCAGCAAATACGTCCGTGTCTGGCGGTGTTGTTGCGGCTAGCTTGGCAAGCTCCCAATCCGCTCTCGCGTTGCGGTGGATTGCATACGGGCTTTGATCGGAAGCTCTGCGCGTTGCTGCCTGCACCAACAGATCACGTGCATACTCGGTCGATTCACGCCGCAACTGCGATGTGTCAGCGCTTCGCCCATGTCCGGTATCGCTATCGCCAGGCATCGCCTCGGCCATGTACAAGTAGTTGCCCTCGCGTCCTCGCGTCAGTGGGACATATGCCCCGGCTTGATCAATCTGGCCTACAGCAGCAACCACGCGAGCCACGTCCACCGTGGCACCTTGGGACGCATGCCCAGAGGTGGCATATCCAAGCTGGACATATGCACCGACATACTCCGGGTTCAGCGTCACAGTGACGTTAGTTTCATCAAGTCTGCGTACCTGCATGGACCCATCGGCATTGATCTGTTCGACCTGCCAACGCTGCCCATTGCGCACCACATCACCAGCACTGGTGACCAGTTCATAATCGTTGTTGCGCGTCAGGATCGTGTCTCCAACATGTGCGACTTGCTCCCCGCTAATCGCCACCGACACCGTGGTGTCTAGCTCGCCTCGCTCGGCCATTACGGCCTGTGCGGCAGCGTTGAGTGCCGCCACGTACTCGTTGTTCGAAGCCACCAAGATTGAACGCTTCCCAGCGGAAATATCCTGCTTCCAGCCAGCAAGTGCATCGCCCATCATCGCGGTGACCGACCCTGCATGCAGTCTGCCAGCAGCGGCGTAAAAATCAGCAGCACGTTGCACATTCGGCAGCTGACCTGTGCGAAGCTGTTTCGATGCTTCCCGCTCGTGTGGATCTTTCTGGCGGAAGACCTCGGTGAGCTCCACTGCATCCGGCAGCTCATGGGCCAGCGTGGCGAGCATGCCTCCGCGTGCTTTCACCGCGCCATACTGGTTCGGGTCTCCGACAAACACCACGCGCGAACCTGCGGCCTGCGCGATCTCAAGGATGCGCACCACATCAGGAGTAGCCACCATGCCGACCTCGTCAACGACGACCACAGTGTCGGTGCCCCAACCAAGTTTTTGCGCTGCCGGCGACGCATCAACGCCGTCGACTTGCAGCAACACTCTCGCCACCGTCGAAGCACTATGCGCGACCTGCTCGCCGACCATCACATCGGCAGCTTTACCAGTCGGGGCCAATCCAACGACTTGTCGACCGGCCTGCTCCCACACACGACGAGCTGCTTTCAAGCTCGAAGTTTTTCCGGCACCTGCCGGGGCGACGACCACGCTTGCCAGATACCGCGACTGCACCACCGCGCGCATGGCTTCTGCTTGCGCCTGCGAAAGTTTGCCGTCGATTGGGACAATCGCCGACGCATCAACACCGGCGTCGACAACCGCCGTAGCAACGTCGATACCGCGATCAATTTCAGCGACCACTGCATCAGTTGTAAACCGCTGTGCGCCCTCACGCGCCTGGTCGTTGACCTCTGGTGCCTTATCCGGTGTCACCGTCCATGTGCTGTCATCGGCAAATACTTCGTCAGCAATCTGCTCGACAACTTCTCGCATCTGCTCCGGTGAAACAGCGCCAACCGGCATCATCTCGGCGATCTTCTCGACAACATCAGCGCGCGTAAACGTCGAGCGTTCAGCAACCACCGCAGCTAAAACGTCGCGCACATCGGGAAGCACCACACCTACATTGCGCGCTGTTCCTGGTCGAAGTGATGCGATAAACCCGCGCGCCTTCTCCCCCGCCGCACTTTGTTTCCAGCCTGCTTCAAGCTCAGCAAGGGGTGTATCTAAGTCCTTGCGCTGGCGTGTTTTCTTCTGCGCGACACGTCCCAACTCGCCGGTAGCCTCCAGCCCGTTCGCACTACGCCACGCATCAATTTCACGCGCCCTTGTCGAAAACGCGCGGATCATCTCGGGCGAATCAAGCCCAGCAATCTCCGCACACCCGTTGACGACTTCACCCCACGAAACACCCAACTCGCGCGAGAGTTCTTCACGAATCACCGCCTGATACAGCATCCCAGCGGCACGAGCCTCGTGATACACCCCCTTAGAATCAAGCGTTCGCCACTTCCCATCACGGCACAATTGCTTGTTCGACAACAGCACATGCGAATGCACATGAGGATCACCCGACCGCGACGTCCGATGCTCATATTTCACACCAGAAAGCGCCTCAACCCGATCAATAACCATGCGCGTTTTATCCCGCACATCAGCACGCCGCGTATAACCAGCGTGCTCCGAAAAGTAAGAAAGTGCGCTCTCAACCGCGCGCGCATGCGCCTGATCCACAACCTGTTTCAGCGCTGGATCGTCTGCCACACCCCACAGAATCGACACACTTTTCGGCGCGCAAAACGTCAGATCGAAACCAGGAACCCCGCTTTGTTTCGGCGCGCGCCCGAGCTTTTCACCACTCGGCGCAACCGCTTTATTAAACCAATCACGCACACGATCGCCGCCAACAACCGCGCCAACTTCGACCCCTAACGCGTCAGAAACTGCGCGCACTTGCGCACTCCTTTGCGCCATAATCCACGCCGTCGCAGGCTTCGTTCCGTCCTCCGAGTAGTACGCATCGGGACCACTCGAACGCTCCTCTTCGGTCGAAACAGTGGACTCGTAATAGGCCACAGACTCACCGTGCAGCTTCGCAATCGTGAGCA
>NZ_CAMQAZ010000062.1 GCF_946998835.1 uncultured Corynebacterium sp.
CGCATGAGGTGGCGGAATGGGCCGAGGGCCGGACGGAAACCAGTGCACCAGATCAGATGGTCGTGGTCGAGCTCGCTCAAGCTATCGAAGATGGAGGTAGCGGTGAGCTGGCCGGAATCGCGGAGCTCACGTAGATGAGGAAGCGCGAGACTGTCCCCGAGGTTCGGGCCGGAATCGCCACCGAGAATCCGGCGGCGGCTGCCCGCGTTAAACGTTGAACTTGAACTCCACGGCATGTCGGTGCAAAGAAACCTTTCCGCTAAAGACAGTAGGTAAATCCGGAGAAGTACCACAGGATGCGGCCATGGCGCGATCGCTCCCGGAACATCTAGCAACTCAGGAAACAACAGAGCACGGGGAGATACGCGTCAAATGTACATATTTTTCATACTGCAGGGCTACTAGAAAGATTCGCACAAGAAAGGTTCCAGTAACGGCACAGCGGGGGCACGGTGGGGTGCCTGCTGTGCGGTTTTTTAAAAATACACAAAAATACGAAACCATATCTCCGCAGTTCACGGCAGGTATTTACAGGGTGTTTTGTAATCACGAAAACGAAAAGACCACAGTACTACCGCGCCATCGAGCGCGCCCTGGGCATCCTGACCGGCATCGCGGTAGCCGGCTTCCTGCTGTCCCACCCGATGCAGGGATGACAGATCGTCGTGTGGATTGTGATTCTGCGGTCCCTCACCGAGATGTACGTGACCCACAACTACACCATCACCGTCAGCTTCATCACCCCGACCGCCCTGCTGATGGTACAGACGGTCGAGGCCTCCCCCATCTGGCCAATGCTGCTCGCCCGCACAGCGGAGACCGTCATCGGCGCGTTCGCGGCGCTCGCCGTCATCGCGGTCGGCTACGTGCACAAGTACCCAGAGCTCGTGCTGCAGCGGCGTTAGCGCAGGTGCTTTGCGACGCATTTGCCGCCCGTCAATACTATATAGTTTCTGGACATGGAGACTTCAAGCAAGGACCTGGCTTTTCTGGCGGATGGAGAGGGTCTGCTGATTCTTAGCGAGGAAAACCGCTTTCCCGATACCTCTGCACCCGCGTTTTCTCCTGCGTCACCGCAAGTGCTTTTCCGCGCAAACAATGTGCTGAGCACGATTTCCAACCAGCAGTTCAAATCCGGCAAGTATTACAAAGCTACGGACGAAACTGCGAAGCTGCTCCAGCATCGCACGTCGTCTGGACCGGTTCCTGGAGTCCTACGCCGAAGCGATCTTGGGCTCGCTGACAATCCAAGTCGATTCTTCAAACACACCTCGTTTCAAGAGGTGAAGTTTTCGCCCGCCATGGCTTCGACCGCCGCGGGCATCGCAGCTCAGGCCGCAATTGAGGCAGCAATTGCTGAAATCAAGGAGTATCTAGAGGTCATCGATGAGAAGCTCGATACTCTCCTCCGGCAGCGCAAGGTTGACGCACTGGCACAGCTTGGGGGTATCCAGTACACGATTGAAGAAGCGGACGAACTTTACCGGCGCAGCAGTAGCGTCTCCTCAACTACTTGGTCGAAGGTCGACCACCTCGGATCAGCGCTCAACGGCATCGAGTCTTACGCCATCGAACAACTCGATGATGCCGTTGATCAGCTCCGGAAGCAGAAGAACAACTCCAAGAAGCTTGAAACTTTCTTAGCTGGGCTGAAAGGTGATCTGCCGCTTTGGCTGGGTGTGGCCGCTCGGAGCATCTACCTCCACGATCGGATGTATGTCCTGGAGATCGCCCACGTGAATGAGTTTGAGCCTCGCCAGCTGGATTCTCACCGTGAGGGAATCCACGACGCGCGCAAGGATCGATTGGAATCGACCATCCGACGTCTGCTCGAGATGGATACAGCCATCCGTGAGACAGCCAAGTTGAGCAATCAGGTCTGGGTCACAAACCATATTCGTGCTCGCCACATCACCGCGCACGCGAACGAAATTCACGACATTATTAGTGCGTTTGCGCAGCATTTGTGGATGGGCGAAGAAGACGCAGAGCGTCTCCACGACCAGGGGTGGCTTCAATCTGTGGTGTCGCTAGCGGGCGACACCGTCCATGCTGCGAACCGCGTCCGCCAATCGGCGGTGGATCAAGCGCAAAAAGCCACTGAGAAAATTCGCGACATGAACGACGACCGGGTGCTTGCAAAGGCCGCAGAAATCGAAGCGCGACGGGAGCGGGGAGAGCAAAAAGCGCTCGAGTCGACCGGCGACGAAGATCAATCTGCGACAGAAACCCGCACGACGCGACGCGGTTTCCGTTTCCGTCGAGACAAGAAGAAAGCATAGAGGTTTTCTCCACGACATCGGTAGCAGTTATGTTCCTGAGAATCCGTTTGAGCAGCGAGGAAGCATCACTCGTAACGAAGTTTGCGCGCGCTGAGGGCGTAACTGTTTCCGAGTTTTGCTCGATCCGCCATCGCGGAAAGAATCGAAGATCTTCAGGACCTGCAGGAACTTCGCTCAGTCGTCGAGATTGACTCCGGTAGGAAGTTCACGATGCATGAGATTTACCGGGAGGTCGGTCGCTGAGACTTGCGTTGCAACTGGGCTGCGGTCTGGGTTGGTTGACGCAGGACGCAAGAACGTAGTGTGGGCGGTATGAACGACCTGACCATCGCGCCTGGCCCAGGGATCCCCGGGGGTCTGGTCATCGTCGCCGCCGACCTGACGGAGCGGTCCGCGAAGTCGTCGGGACGAGGCGGCCAAGGCGTCAATACTACGGACAGCAAAGTACAGCTTTCCGACGCCCAGCGTCGCCGCGTCCTCTGCAACCACGAGCACCGCCTAGACGGCACCGTCCTTACCGTTACCGCATCGACCCAGCGATTGCAGGTATGCAACCGCGCCGAGGCACGCGAACGCATGGCCGCCCTCTTGCGCGAGGCGCTCGCTCCGCCTCCTCCCCCGCGGCGCAGGACCAAGCCGACGCGCGGCTCGGTGCGGCGCCGTCTCGAAGCGCAGAAGCGGCGCTCAGAACTCAAGTCCACGCGACGGCGGCCCCAAATTCCCTAGTTCGAACCATCCGCGTGCATATCCTCACGCTGACGGACCTGGTTCGGGTAACCGCTACGCCGAGACAGCGTGAACCGGCTGAATCCGCTCGATCTCGGCGAGGATTTTGTCTTCTGCCACATCCAGGTCGTACTGGGTCTGTAACCCGAGCCAGAACTGGGGGCTCATTCCGAAGAACTTAGCCAAGCGAAGAGCAGTGTCCGCGGTTACAGCGCGCTTACCGTGAACAATTTCGTTGATCCGGCGGGGCGGAACGCCGATGGAGACGGCGAGCTTGTGCTGGGTGATCCCCATTTCCTTGAGAAAGTCCTCCATGAGGATCTCACCGGGGTGAACCGGAGGGAGCTTGTCAGTGGTAGTCAACGATCTCAACCTCCTCTGGCCCCGCGGCGGACCACCGAAAACAGATCCGCCACTGGTCGTTGATTCGAATGCTGAACTGACCCCGCCGATCACCTTTCAACGCCTCGAGCCGGTTTCCCGGGGGAATCCGTAACTCATCAAGAGTCTGCGCGTACCCAAGCTGGCGAAGCTTGCGCAGCGCTACTGAGTGAATGCGGGAATCGATCGAGCGAACCCGCTCTCGATTCCACAAACGCTCAGTGTCCTTGTCAGCGAACGACTGGATCATGCTTCACCCTATCCCCCATAACGCGAAGCGTCAATAACGCTACACGTTAAATTTGAACTCCACGG
>NZ_CAMQAZ010000063.1 GCF_946998835.1 uncultured Corynebacterium sp.
ATCGGCGCAGAGCGACAGCCTACCTCTGACTGCCGCCAATCTTTGCAACAGAGCCTTTGCGTCAATGCAGGGAGATAGCGAAGAGCGCGCTTCAACGGAGATGCTCGAATGGGTCCACGACGGATTGGAGTCCGTGGTCGCGGCAGACGTAGATGATTCGCACGCCGTACCCGTCGGCGCCGCTCGGCTCGGGGTCGCATTCTGCGCGGCAGACGTTACAGAGCCGGTGCTCGTTGCTCCCCCAGACCGTGACCTCGATATCGTCGGGGATCTCCATTCCGTCGAACTCCATATGCGGAGGTTAGCTGTCGCGGATTGAGTCGTGTCAAGATGCGGCACCGATGCTAAACCGCCGTTACCTATGGTCATCGCGCCGGTCGCGCACTCGACGCTTAGTTCTTGAGGTACTCGAGGACGGCGATGACGCGCTTGTTCCCTGTGCGCTCGTTAAGGTCGAGCATGGTGAAGATGCTGCTGATGTGCCGTTCCGCGATCGCGACGCGACATGCACACGGTCCCTGATTTGCTCGTTTGTGAGCCCCGTAGCCATGAGCGAATCGTCAGTATCGCGGAGGAGGTGCTGCGGGAGCGGGAAAGGATTGACCTTACTGACGCAGAGACCCAAAGTGCGAGCATCCCTCATCGCTTTGATGCCAGCCCTTCAACCATTGCAACTAACCCGAACTCGAAATCTAGGTCTTGATCGACAGGCTCACATCCGTTGTCGAGCGCTGTTTGTTCTTCTAGTACGAAACCGACCGTATAGCGGCTGATAGCCATGAGAGCTCGGACCGCAGAGCCCTCAGCGAATCCTTCGGACACGAGAAACTCGATCTGACTTTCGGGGGCATCCGAGCCCGCTGGCATCTGGTCACTCTTTTGACGGTGAAACTCTGCGTGCAGCCGTGCTCCATCCCGGACTGCCAGAAGCGCTGTCCGGAAGCTCCGCGCGTTGCGCAGGAGAAAGTCGTCCCAGCGCTCCCCTGACTCTGGGAGTGAGGCGTGGTGTTCGCGATCAAGCACATCAGCTGCGAGCGATCCGAGCAGGTGGGCCTTTGTCCGAAAGTGCCAGTAGAGCGCTGGCTGCTGCACCCGCAGATGCGCAGCCAGCGCCCGTGTGGTGAAACCGTCGATCCCCGTGTTATTGAGCACATGCCTCGCACCGCGCAAGACTGCTGCACGATCGAGTCGCGCTTGTTTCTGAGCCATGCTTGCACTTTATCATCGATAACTTTATCGTTGATAAGGTGTCATCTCTCACTTCCGCTCGTGGCTCGTTGGCCACGGTCCTCATCACGGCTAGCCTCGACGCCGCCGGCATGGGCCTGGTGATGCCGATTCTTCCCGCACTGCTACACGAGGCAGGGGTCACCGCTGATGCGGTTCCGCTGAACGTCGGAGTGCTGATCGCGCTCTACGCGGTAATGCAGTTCATCTTTGCCCCCGTACTGGGAACGCTGTCGGACCGATTCGGCCGCCGCCGGGTGCTGCTTGTTTCCCTGGCCGGTGCGACCGTCGACTATCTCGTGCTCGCCACGACGTCCGCTCTGTCGGTGTTCTATATCGCCCGCGCAGTGGCTGGGATAACCGGAGCGACCAATGCGGTCACCGCCACCGTGATCGCCGACATCACGCCACCCCACCAGCGCGCCAAGCGTTTCGGTTTACTCAGTGCCTGCTATGGCGGCGGAATGATCGCGGGGCCAGCCATGGGTGGACTGTTCGGTGCCATCTCGCCACATCTGCCGTTTTTGCTCGCTGCTCTTCTCTCAGCGAGCAATCTGGCACTCACCTTTATCCTGTTACGCGAGACCCGTCCTGATTCCCCTGCGCGCTCTGCGTCGCTCGCTCAGCATCGTGGTCGCCCCGGCCTCAGCGCGGTGCCTGGGATTACCTTCCTATTAATCGCATTCGGCCTTGTTCAATTCATTGGGCAGGCTCCAGGTGCGACCTGGGTGCTGTTTACTGAACACCGCCTCGACTGGAGTCCCGTCGAAGTTGGAATCTCCCTGTCCGTCTTCGGGATCGTACAGGTTCTCGTGCAGGCCCTCCTTACTGGCCGCATCGTGGAGTGGATCGGTGAGGCAAAAACAGTCATCATCGGGTGTATTACCGACGCCTTGGGTCTCGTAGGCCTGGCGATTGTCACTGACGCATTTTCCATGGCACCTATCTTGGCGGCACTGGGGATCGGTGGCATCGGCCTCCCCGCTCTGCAAACCCTTCTCTCCCAGCGCGTCGATGAACAGCACCAAGGGCGCCTCCAGGGTGTGCTCGCCAGCATCAACAGCGTCACATCGATCTTCGGACCGGTCGCTTTCACAACGATCTTCGCGCTCACTTACATCAACGCCGACGGCTTCCTCTGGCTCTGCGCCGCAGCACTCTACGTGCCCTGCGTGATTCTCATCATGCGTGGTACAGCAGCGTCCCCGAAGTTCGGCTCTTGGGCGAGCGGCGACTCGATGTGAGTTGTGAGACGTGAGCAGGAGCAACACGGCGGCGACACTGCTTCGCCATGGCCGACTAGCGAGACGGCGCCACCGGGAAACTCGGCATCATCTACCAAGGACAGGTCAGCTGGGAGCCTGATAGACCCATCGAAATGTGCGTGCCGATCGCGGAGAAGGGCCGGGCGCATCGGATCGAGCCATAGCACCATGAGTCTTCACGGAAGTGCGTCGACGGAGACTTGGTTGTGAACCGGGCCAAGGGAGAGCTGGAGGCCCTCTCCGAGTGGCTTGCCGATGACATGAGCTGGACGCTCATCGAGAAATCCACACACAGCGGCCCCAGTGCAGCCCGAGAGGTGCGCCCGCCGTTCTCCCGAGCGGGTGGAGGTCATTTCTGTCGTCACCCACGGACGACGCGCTTCCTGCGACGGCTACCTCGAGGCTGGAGGAATGCGCGTCCGTTTCAGCCATGCGTTCCGCTTCGTCAGCACCCCCAAGACCTCGATGATCGCAGAACTGCGACGCTACTGCATCGAGACGCAGGTTGACTGAGGCCTGTGCGGACAGCACGAACGACCCTTGAGCCCGTAATCTGGGAACCGCAGAAACTACCCGATCGAAACGCAACTACTTTGCCGACCCTACGGGGTTGGCTCGCGGTCGTCGTCCTTGGCCGGGCTCTGTTGCAAAAATCGTGAAGCTTGAGCATGCTTGGCGGAGATTGGACGGA
>NZ_CAMQAZ010000064.1 GCF_946998835.1 uncultured Corynebacterium sp.
AGGCCCGTGCTCGACAACCCCAGCGGACTCAACGCCCACGCCAGCGTCGCGGACCATGCGGCCGGGTACCGGAAGGTGGCCAAGGCCGCGGGCATCGCGATTTAATCCCGCGCAGAGCCGGAGACTGTGACCTGGCGATCATTGATGCGCAAGGTGCTGTCAGCGGCAGCAATAACTGCGGCATCGTGCGTGGCGGCCAGAACGAGTGCGCCCCCGTCCGCAGCTCGCCGCAGGAGCGCGATAACTTGGTCGCGGTTAGTGGGGTCGAGGGAGGCGGTCGGCTCGTCAGCGAACACATAAGCCGCGCCGCGGAGCAGGGCTCGGGCGATCGCCAGCCGCTGCTGCTCGCCTCCGCTGAGAATAGCTGCCGGCCCGTCGAAGGGGACATCAAGACCGACTTCGCCGAGGGAGTGCAGCAATTCTTCTTTGGAGTATTGCTTCCTGGATAGCCCGAGGGTGAGGTTATCTTCGCAGCTTAGTTCGGGAATGATTCCGTGGTCTTGGTGGATTATCGCTGCGCGTTCTCGCCAGAACCTCCGCCTCCGCTTCATCCTCCACGCGGAGGCATTCTCACCGTCTATCCGGAGGAGGCCGTCCGCCGGCGGCAGGAGCCCGGCCAAGGTGTTGAGCAGCAAAGTCTTTCCGGAACCGCTGGCTCCACAGATGGCGACAAAGCCTGGCCCGGGTAGGGAAAACGTTGCATTTTCCACGAGGGACTTCTTCACCATCCGCGTGCTGCGCCCCACAGAAAAAGTCGACTCCGCGGCGAGACAGAGATGAGAGGTGGAAATCTCCGGCGGCAGAGTGGGGGACTGATTGGGGCTAGCCAATGACATTGTGACTCCTAGGGGAGGCGGACATGTGCTGAGAAATACTGAGACGGACAAAACCGAGGTAGACGATTAAGACAAGGCAGCTTAGCGCGGTGAAGGTGTAGAGGAACGGGTTGGGAAGCAGTAGCGGAGCCAGGACGGACAATATGACGACAACTGTCAGGCTGACCAGTTGGCTTTTGAATAGTCGCCACATCGTTTTGTCCGGTGATTGCCCAGCGCTGTGGAGGAGTACCAGGAGGCGACGGTGAACTCGGAGCTGGATGCGCGCCTGGACTATCAAGGCCGCAAGCGTGGCGAGCAAAGCTCCGAGGACGCTCAGGATATTCAGCCAGAACAGCGCCGTGCTGGCTACTAGTTCGGCCAGACCGCGATCGGCCGCGCGTACCGGGTACACGTAGCCTTCGAGGCCGGCAGCGGTAAGTTCTGGACCCAGTTCCGAGAAATCCGCGAAGAGCAAATTTTCACTCGAAGCTGTGGAGCTTAGGAAGTCTGCGTCGAAGCCGGATAGATCGTCCGTTTCAAGCACGTAAAAACAATCGCCGGGAACCAGTTCCCCCGACATTGTTCCACTAATGAATCCGACCGCATGATCGGCACTGACCGGACCAATTTGCGCAGATTTAAGGAGCAGGTCGCCGGATTCCTGAGCCCACAGATCCACGGAAGCTGCGAAATGCTCTTGGGCTGCGGAATAGTCGACCGAGTGGTTGTCGTCTCCGGGACGGAACTGATAATCCTGCAGATCGTGCCATTGGCGGTTAGCAAGTGCCACGGGGCAGGAGTCCGGCACACCGGTACCTTCTTTCGGCAAAGTATGGCTGAGGACAGCCCCGTGCTCCCGTTCCCAGCTGAGCGCGAAGTCGCGGAAGTTCTGCTGCACACTGGGCGGCAAGAGCTCGCCTCCTTCCGCGCGGCCAGCAGGGCCGTCGAAGTTGGCTGAAAAATGCAAGGCTCCAAACTCCGCGAGAGATTTCCAGGTCTGCTGGGCCTCGGATTCCTGCTGGTAGGAGCGGAGCGCAGCCGCTGAGCTAAGACCCGCTGCTACAAAGGTCACGCAGGTAAAGACCGAAATTACTTTCAGCGCTTTTCCCGCCGCCTTCTCTGCGGGGGCACGCTGCCCCAGCAGCGCTACTGCGCGGCGCAACAATGGGGCGGTGACGGCTACGGCCAAACCGGTGGTAGCCAGGGCCAAGCCTATCCCGGCGGCGTAGAACCTGAGGAACAGGAGGGCAAAAGAATAGCTCCCTTGGCGGGCGAGGAATGTACTCGCAAGGCCAATGAGAACTAGGTGCGGGAGGATGACAAAGGTCCATTGCCGCCAATTGCCTTTTTGACTGCGGTGCCCTCCATTTATTGTGCGCAGCGCTGCCAATCTAAGACCGGAAACCCGAAGAACAAATACCAGGGCAAAAAGGGAAACGACAAATAGAAACAGGATCGCCACCAACGCGGGCAGGCGGAATACGACCGATTGGATGAGGTGAAGGAACTGCGTCTTTTCGCTTAGCCTGAGCCCGTCATTCCTGGCCGATTCGTAGAAGTGGTTCGCATTGCCACCCGTTGCTTTGGGAACCAAGACGTAGTCACCGTGGTAATCCAGCGACCCAAGCTCACTGGCCGCTTGGCTCAAGGCATCCGGCCGGTTGAGCCGGGGAATGCGTTCCGGTGCTGGATAATTTTCCTCCAGCGGGATGAAAACCTCGTGGGAAGTCCCGCTTGCGTCATCGGTGCCAGTCAGCCGGTAGATGGAGTAGCCGTTCTGCTCGGCCAATGAAACCAGTGAGTTACGGATTACCGTCGGTGCGTAGTCTGACTCAAGTTCCTCCGCGAGTGAAGTCTTAGGCTCGACGTAGTCAAGACTAAAGGTTGATTCGACCCCTAAGGACAAGGGCTTGGTGGAGTCAACCAGGGCTGTCAGCAGCCACCCAGTAGTCGCGATGACTGCAGCAAGAAGTAGGCTCAAAAGCCCAAGTACTAGGGGTCGAATGCGCATGAGTTCTAGCAGAAGTTGTAGTAGTAGCTGTCCTTAGTGCCCGGCAAATTCGTTGCCCAAAGCTCGGCGATCGACTTCTGGCCGCCGCGGGTGT
>NZ_CAMQAZ010000065.1 GCF_946998835.1 uncultured Corynebacterium sp.
GGCATAGTTCAATCCTTCCTTAGCTGAGGTAGGAACTAAACCCAGGACGCTTCAGGGATGTACATCGGTGGGCTCGGCGATACCGCCGTCGGGGAAGCGAAACACCGCGTGCGCACCGCGGTTGCCAACTCGCAGCTGCCCTGGCCGAAGACAAAAGTCGTGGTCAGTCTGTCGCCGGCGCATATCCGCAAGCACGGCACTAGCTTCGACCTCGCTATCGTCTGCGCCATCCTCATCGCAACCAGTGGTGATATGGAGGCCCGCGGCCGTCTTCGGCACACGGTGCTCATCGGCGAACTCGGGCTCGACGGCTCCATTCGCTCAGTGCGCGGGGTGCTTCCGCAGGTCCTTGCCGCTCGCGAGGCCGGAGTCCGCTGGGTTGTCGTTCCCGCCGCGAACGCCGCCGAGGCCGCACTTGTTGACGGCATCGCAGTATGCACCGCCGCCAATCTCACTCAGCTGTGGGGTTGGGTCCTCACCGGATCCGGTTTGACGCCCGCGCTTAACGACGACCCCAGCGCGCAAGCCTTCTCGGTAGATCTAGCCGATGTCGATGGCCAGACCGAGGGGCGTTTTGCCCTCGAGGTAGCGGCAGCTGGTGGGCACAACCTGTTTCTGCAGGGCTCTCCGGGGACAGGAAAGTCCATGCTCGCCGAGCGCCTGCCGACAATTCTGCCGCCATTACAGAAGTGGCAACAGCTGGAGGTCACTGCGCTGCATTCGGTGGCAGGGGCGCTGGATACTACGGACACCCTTGTCCATCATCCACCCTTTGTGGCTCCGCATCACAGTGCGACCGTAGCAGCGCTGGTTGGCGGCGGAGCCGTGCCCAAGCCCGGCGCGATTAGTCTCGCCCACCATGGAGTGCTCTTTTTGGACGAAATCACCCTCATGCGACCGGCTGTACTGGATGCCCTGCGGATGCCCATGGAAAACGGAGTTGTCGTCCACCTGCGTACCCACCATCGAGTGACCTTTCCGGCGAGAACGCAGTTGGTCATGGCGACCAACCCGTGCCGTTGTGGGGCCGCGTATGCCAGCGAATGTACCTGCTCTAGTACCGAGCGAGTCAAGCATGGCCGCGCACTATCGGGTCCGCTGCGCGACCGCATGGATGTCAACGTCACGCTCAGTCCTGCCGGGGCCACGCTTGGGCTTAAAGGCAAGGCGCACAACGAGACCTCTGCGGTGGTCCGCGACCGAGTGCAAGCTGCCCGTGACCGTGCATGCCACAGGTGGCAGTCCCTGGGGTTGGCCGACGACGCGGCCGTCACTAATGCGAGTGTGCCGCGTTCGTTTCTGCGTCGTCACGCGGGGCTGGACGAGGAAGCGATGGCGCTGTTGGACTTCCAGCTGAGGAGTGGAGAGATTACCCAGCGTGGAGTGGACAAGGTGATTGCGGTGGCGTGGACGCTCGCGGACCTCGAGGGCGTGGACGCATTCACCTTTGAACATGTGCAACGCGCCAGCCAGCTCCACGACCGCGATAGCGGCTAATTACAACGAGCGGCTAAAACAACAACCAGACCATTATCAAGGGGGAGACAATGGACGAGATTCACGCATGGGCCTACTTGAACCGTGTGATAGAGGCGACGCATCCACAGATTGTGCCGCTGGTGGAGGAGTTCGGGGCGGTGGAGGTCGCGGAAAGAATTAAGTCTCGCGCCGGGCTGCCGGAGGGGCTGCTCAATACGACACAGGCACGCGCAGAGACGGATCAGAGCGCCCGCGATTTGGACGATGCTGCGGCGATGGGGTGGCGTCTGATTTATCCAGGGCATCCCGAATGGCCGGTGGAGCTGCTCTCCTGCTTTGCGACGCTCGAAGTCCGTGACCGCGCCGATGCGCCACCACTCGCACTGTGGGTGCGTGGCCGTGACTTGCGGGAGGTACTCGGCGAAGCGGTGGCGATTGTGGGAACTCGGATGGCCAGCAGCTACGGCACACAGGTGGCAGCGCAGTTCGCACGGCAATTCGCGAGTACCGGGGTTAGTGTCATCAGCGGTGGTGCGCTGGGGATTGATGCCGCAGCGCACCGAGCTGCGCTCGACGCTGGAGGCATGACGGTCGTGGTCGGAGCGGGCGGCGTAGGTGTTGACTATCCGCGGGCGCATGCCGAGCTCTTTGACCAGATTGCACAGCGGGGTGCGTTGATTACGGAGTATCCGCCGGGTGTACGGCCGGCTCGTCACCGGTTCTTGACGAGGAATCGATTGGTAGCGGCTCTTTCGCAAGCAACCGTAATCGTTGAGGCCGGCTGGCGTTCAGGCGCGCGCAATACAGCCCATTGGGCAGTGCGATTGAACAAGCCCCTGGGTGCGGTGCCGGGGCCAGTGACGCTTCGGACCACCTCTGGCTGTCATGACCTCATCCGGAGTGGCGAAGCTGTACTGGTGTGCAGCGCCGACAACGTGCAGTCACTGCATCGGACAGTTGGCACAGTGAATGAGGATGCCCAACTGGAATTGCTATGGGAAAAGTCGGTGGTGCAGAAGCTTTCGCGCAATGGGCTTGCTGTCTACGATTCTCTCAACGCCGCGGAGCCAACGCCAGTGGGGGAGGTCGCCGCGCAGGCGGGATTCTCCGTAGCTCTTACGACTCATTTGCTGCTGGAGCTACAAACACAAGAGCTGACCAAGCGAATAGCGGGTGGGTGGTTGCGTCAGGAAACCTCAGAAAAACTGTGAGATAAAAAATTTCGAATTAGGTATTGCAATTTGCTGGACACTCAGTAATATAGGCAAGGCAAGCCTAAGTAACTGTTACGGAAACGGGCTTGTGACATGGGTGAGGCAATAGGGCAGTGGCTCTGGCGAAAGTCGGGGCCACTGCCTTTTCCTATGCAAGGCCTGTATGGTGGGTTAAGGCTCAAAAAGTGTGTCTGGCTCGGCGTGTCGCTGGGGTTAGATGTG
>NZ_CAMQAZ010000066.1 GCF_946998835.1 uncultured Corynebacterium sp.
AGTTGAAAGCCAGTGGCTTGGATCCCCGCAAGTTCCGGGAGCACCAGGCCGCGCTTGGTGCTCGGAGCTTCGGTTACTCATGAGGTTCGCAATGGCGGAATTGTTAACATAGGCTTGACCTCGTGAGCGAGTGCCGGTTCTGCTCGGCTTGGGGCAGCGACCGGCAGCTCGCGCCGCGCGAGTCTGTGGCGTATGAGGGCGCGGATCGCGGTGCATGATCCACAGTTGAAATAGAGAAAAGAGAGTGAAACGTATGACGAAGCGCGTGAGTGTGATTGTTGGGAGCCTGCGTCGTGGCTCCTTTGCCCGTAAGATTGCGCACAACCTGATTCCGATGTTCCCTGAGGGGTACGAGGCGAAGATCGTGGAGATCCGCGACCTGCCGCTGTACGATTTCGACTACGACGACCCAGAGGTCACCGACAAGCCGGTGCCGGCGGAGTACACGGAGTTCCGCGAGACGATTAAGGCCTCTGACGGGGTGCTGTTTGTGACCCCGGAGAACAACCGCACCATCCCGGCGTGCCTGAAAAACGCGGTGGATATTGGGTCGAAACCCAACGCCGACGTTGCGTGGAAGGGACTCCCGGCGGGAATTGTGAGCCACTCTGTTGGACGCATGGGCGGGTACTCGTCGCAGAAGAACCTGCGCCTTGCGCTTTCCTACTTCGACATGCCAACGCTTGGCCAGCCCGAGGTGTTCCTGTCGCAGTCGCCTGAGCTTTTCGGTGACGGGGATAAGATCACCCGCGAGTCAACCGTTGAGTTCCTGCAGAAATACATTGACCGCTTCGCTGAGCTGATCGAAAAAACCAGCCGCGATTAGTTTTCGCGGGCGCGTAACCCAAAGGCGAGGGGGAAACCGAACACGTTTCGGTTTCCCCCTCGTTTGTTGTGTGGCAGTTTTGTGTCGCCGCGGCCGCGCGGTGGCGCAGGCGCTAGCTGTCTGCGCCCCCTGCGTCAGTTGCCGCCTCGGCCCGCAACGCCTCGACAAGCGCCTCGTGTGCGTCCCAGATTTCGCGCGGCATATCGGGCAGCTCGCGCAGGTGCTCAGCGCGGTGATCGGTTTCCTGCAGCCAGCGTTCAACGTCAACCCGCAGCAGTTTGTCGAGATCCGCCGCGTCGATTTCGAGACCGGTAAAGTCGAGCTCTTCAACAAGCGGGAGCACGCCGATCGGGGTTTTGCGTCCCTTGACTTTGCCGTCGCGGTACTGTGTGAGCCAGTTCAGCGCGCGCAGGTTCTCGCGGAAGCCCGGCCACAGGTAACGACCGGTTTCGGGTTCGCGCTGGAACCAGTTGACGTGGGCAAACATCGGCATCTCTTTCAGCTGCCCGAGCACTTTAAGCCAGTGTTCGGCGTAGCGACCCTCGGAGTACGAGAAGAACGGACGCATCGACATCGGGTCGTAACGCAGCTGCCCGTCAAGCCCGTCCGCTGCGAAAGTCGCCTCGGCGCCGAGTGTCAGCCCGTCGTAGACGCCATCAACAAGGTTGTCGATTGCGCGGATCAGCGGTTCACGATCGCGGGTGCGGCCACCGAAGATAATCGCGTCAACGACCACGCCCTCGGGTTTGGAGACGTCTTCGGCGAGGTTCGGGATGCGCTCCAGCGGAATAGTGAAGCGGCTGTTCGGGTGCGCCCACGGTTCGTTTTGCTGCTCGGCGGTGCGGTCGGTGATTTTCGCGCCGGTCCAGTCGAGCCACCCTGCCGGGTCGGCCGGGGGTTCGGGGGTGAGACCCTCCCACCACACCTCGCCGGTGACTTCGTTGTAGGCGGTGTTGGTGAAGATCGTGCCCGATCCCTCAGCGATTGCCGCCATCGCGGTGGGGTTGGAACCCTCGTTGGTGTCTTTTGCGACACCGAAGGCACCGTTTTCGGGGTTGATGGCACGGAGTTTCCCTTCGTCGTCAACCCACATCCAGGCGATGTCGTCGCCGTAAAAATCAACGCGGTAGCGGTCGCCGAGTCCGTTTGGCGGCAGCGTCATCGCGAGGTTGGTTTTCCCTGACGCGCTCGGGAAGCCGCCGCACACGTGCGTGGTGACGCCGGTTTCACGGTCGTGGATCCCAAGCAGCAGGAACTGCTCCGCGAGGAACTTCCCTGAGGCGTAACCGTCGTAGGACGCCTGGCGCAGACCGTGGGCGATTTTACCAAGCAGCGCGTTGCCGCCGTACGCGGAGCCGAAGTGCAAAATGGTGCGCTCGTCTGCGACGGTCACAAACATCCGCTCGTCGGCGTCGGTGCCCTGCTGCAGCGCGGTCAGGTCACCGGTGACGTGCACACCGCGCACGAAGAAGTCCTGGTCGCTGACACCGTCGAAGTGCTCAATTCCGACGCGGGCCATGCGGATCATCTGCAGCACCACGTTGCGGTCGTCGGTGAGCTCAACTCCGAGCGCGAAGTTCGCAAGCGGGGTGCCGGGAGGGGCCATCAGGTACGGCACCACGTACATGGTTTTACCCGCCGAAGCGCCGCGCATGCGGCTCGTCAGCAGCGGTTTGACCTCGCTTGAGTGGCGCCAGTTGTTGTAGCGCCCGCGATCCGCCTCGTCAGCCGTGGCGACAAAGGTGCGCTCTTCGGTGCGGGCGGTGTCTTTCGGGTGTGACCGTGAGTAGTAGCGACCTTTGCCTGCGCGGAGCATTTCGCCGGCGGCGATGGCCTCTTCGAGCAGCCTGGCGTCATCCGCTGCTGAGACGAGCTCGATCTTTTCAGGATTGGTGATCTCTGCCCACTCGCTCACAAAAGCGCGAACGCTTTCCACGTGAATCTCTGGAGGAACTTGAAATTGCTTTGATGCGGTCACCAGGCGCCCTCATTCATTCTTTAGTTTCCGGGTCTCACTTGTGCTCTCTACCGTAGTACGTCGAGTCTGACAGCACCATAAGTATCCCCTTTGAGTCTTGGGTT
>NZ_CAMQAZ010000067.1 GCF_946998835.1 uncultured Corynebacterium sp.
CCTCCAGCGCTTCGCCGTCGGCGAAGTCGTCCTGCGCGACGGCACCCCGCTCTCTCCCAACGATATCTTGCAGCCAGGCACAGACGTCTTCTTTTATCGACGCCCCGCCCCCGAAACTCCCGTACCGTTTACTCACACCGTGGTGTTCGAAGACGATAACGTCCTCGTCGTCAACAAACCGCCGTTCTTGGCGACGATGCCACGCGCCGCCCACATCACGGAGACCCTCACCGTCCGCCTTCGCCGCGAGACCGGCAACGAGGAGCTCACACCGGCGCATCGCCTCGACCGCATGACGAGTGGATTGTTGCTACTGACGAAGCGCCGTGAAGTCCGCGGGGCGTACCAGGACATGTTCGCCCGCCGAGAAGTCCGCCGCCTGTATTCCGCGGTTGCTCCTTATGATCCTTCGCTACCTGCCGGACCTTGGCGGCATCACATCGTCAAAGAACACGGCGAAGTTGCTTCCAAGATTGTCCGCGGAGCGGAACCCAATTCAGAGACGCTGTTCCTTGGCGCGTCCCGTTTGCCTTCGAACGAAGAATCAGTGCTTCAAGAACGCTACGGAGTGCAAGGGCAGCTCGGGCGCTATCTCCTCGAACCGATCAGTGGACGCACGCACCAACTGAGAATCCAGATGTTGGACGCCGGGGTGCCCATCATCGGCGACTCTATCTACCCCGTCCCACATCCTTTTGGGGAGGACGACTTCACCAAACCAATGCTGTTGGAATGCATTTCCGTTGCCTTCACCGACCCGCTCTCCAGCAAGGCCGTCCACTTCACGACCGACCCATCGGTGCCCTGGCCATAAACCCTCTCGGAGTACCAATAGTGTGTCTCCAACGGTAGCCGAGGCAGCTGTGCACCACATTCCGGGTCTTCGAGACTGTGCGGTGGCGTTTCCCCAGCTCACGCCCCCTGCCGCTCTGTGTCAAGTGGTTGTGGTCCGGAATCATGGTTAACAATGCATCATCAATGCACGCGGCGTCGGCGCTGTCTTAGTTGTTGTGCGGATAATTGTGACTTTCTCAGGCAACCCAATCGGTGTTTTCGGTCGCGCGGTAATCAACCCATCAGCAAGGGCTTGCTCGACGGCACTTCGCCGGTTGGCCTCCATCTGTTGCCACGTGCCGTCTAGCACGCTTTGCGGTGTGTACCCATTAATCCCACTGTGGGGCCGGTGGTTATACAACGTTGTAAACTCATCAACCCAGGCCGCTGCATGTTTGATGCTGGCAAAAGCCCTCGGGTAGTAGGCCATACCTTTCATGGTGTGAAACAACGACTCCATATGCGGATTATCGTTGCTAATCGACGGCCTGCTGAAGGAGCGTTTGACCTGGTGGGCATCAAAAAGTCTGCCAAGGCTGCGACTGGTCATCGCTGCCCCGTTATCGGAGTGCACCGTGTCGACATCAGGGTGTGCGGCAAAGATTTCTTCAAACATATGTCGTGCCACGCGGGAATCTTCGTGGTGGGCAACAACTGCGCCGACAACAGCACGGGAATATAAATCGATTGCGGTATGGCAGGCGTAGTACTGGTTTGTGTACTTGCCTGGAAGATAGGTGATATCCCAGCACAGCACTTGACCTGGCCGGTGTGCTTCAACATGTGGGGGCTGGTTGTTGCCGCGTGCACGCCGCGGGCGTGTTCTGCTTGTGCCGTGGCGTTGTGATAAGAGTTTGCCGTGTGCTTTGGCAACCCGGTAGAAGCTACGCAAGCTGGCGATATAGCACCCATTGTTCAATGCGTGGTAGAAGACATCATCCACACTCGAATACGGATTAGCATCCAACAAGGCCAAAATGTCGTTGACTTGCGCATCGGTTAAGCGTTTGATGTTGCGTTTGTGATGCGGGATCGGATCTTGCTTCTTCGGGCGAGGATTGTCCTGGTAATACCGCCTGGAACGGGCCACGCCTAACACATTGCAGGCTTTCCTCATTGAGTGCCCGATACCAACGAGTGCTTCGATTAGCTCGTTTTCTTGTTGTAGGCCTGCCTCATAGCGTTGTGTTTGTTCGCCTGTGAGGATTTTCCCGCCGCGTTTGAGTCCCCGCCATGCTTCTTTGGCAGAGACGCTATAGCTTTTCCCAGTACATCACTGGTGTCCTTCCACAGCTTGTTTTCTTTGCGCAGCTTGGCGTTTTCTCGTTGTAGTGCGTTGTATTCCTTGCGGGTAATGGTGACCATGTCGTTGTTGGTGGTCTTGGGGGTGTTCAAGGGTTCTGCCTTTCTCGTGTGCGTGTAGTGGGCAATCGTGCCGTTTGCGACTTTCTCGATCCAGCCATGCATCGCTGACTGCAAGATACCGTGTTTATCCAGCAAGGCTTGTTTTGTCCCATGCGGGGCAGCCACATACTGGTGGACAAGTGAGATGATTGCTTCAGCGTCTAACACCACCGGTACAGGGGTAGTTGCCCCGGTATAGACTGCGGCGCGTTGTTGCTGGGTAAACGTGCCAAGATCAAACCGCTTCATCCACCGAATCACTCGTGATGCGTCCATGTCGTGACGGGCCAGCCAAACCTTCTTTGTCCCGTACGGTAGTTGGTGATAGATCCTGACCATCTGCTGTTTCTGGGTATCGCTATAGGTGACAATCCCGCGATCTTCAGTGTTGGGGATAAACACGACTGCCGCAGCATCCGGCATGACCAACTCACTATCGGAAAGCGTGGCACCGGGTGCAAGGGTGACAGTCGGCAACGCCAGCACATC
>NZ_CAMQAZ010000068.1 GCF_946998835.1 uncultured Corynebacterium sp.
GACGCACACCGGTGAGCACCTTCACGAGGGGTTTGTCGATAAAGGGCTGGATCCGTGTTGCGCGCGTGCATTTAGTAACACCGTGGTGACTATCGGGTAACGCGATGGTGAGTATCGAGTAACACTGCAGTTTTCGGGGAAACTCTTTGGTGACCGCGTGACTTCAGGGCACGCGGCATTGCCAAAGGAGTCCGATTGTGACTGACTACAGGGCGGTGATGGACCTTGTTCTCAAAGGCTGGTCCGTTCGCCAGATCACAGCGACGATGGGATGCTCGCATTCCACGGTGCAAAAAGTTCGTAAGGTGCTGCAAGCAGAGCAGATCACGACCGCGGCCCAGATTACTGGGCTCAATGATCAAGCCATAGCTGTGCTGTTTCATGACGGAAGATCCACAGGTCAGGGTGTGTTCGTCCCGATTGATTTCGATTCCGTGGTGAAAGCACGGACCGGAAGACATAAGACCACGCTGCAGGTCCTGTGGGGGAAGTACACCTCAACGCCAGCGCTGCCGGGGCAGCGGTACTACAGCTACGAGCGGTTTCGCCAGCTTGTAGCACAGCACGTAGATGCCACCGGGGTAACTGCTCGGATCGTGCACGCACCAGCTCACACTATGCAGGTGGACTGGGCAGGAACGAAGATGCGTTTGTTCGACCCCACCGGGGGACGTCCAAGCAAGCTCAGTGTGTTTGTCGCTTCGCTGCCGTATTCCGGGATGCTGTTTGCTTGTGCGTGTATCAATGAACGCCAACAAGCGTGGCTGGATGCGCATATGCAGGCGTTTGAGTACTTCGGCGGGGTGGCAGAGGTCATCGTCCCAGATAACGCCTCGACGGCGTCGAACGCGATAAGTGCTGCCGATCGCAATCGTCGTGTCAACACCACGTACGAGGAGTTTCTGGAGCACTACAACACCGCTGCGCTGCCAGCGCGTGCAAGACGGCCGAAAGACAAGGCCAATGTTGAGGCAGCAGTCAAGATCGTTACCCAAAAGGTCATCCATGCTCTTGACGATCATCAGTGCGTCAGCCTTGATGAACTTAACAGTCGCATACTCAAACGAGTTGACGCGATCAATACGCACACCCCGTTTCGTGGAAACACCACCAGTCGGCGGCAGCTGTTTGAAGAGTTTGAAGCAAAGTTGCTCACTGAACTGCCAAAACAGCGGTGGCAGCGCACGGAATGGAAGCGCGCCAAAGTCGCTCCCGACTTCCATATCACCGTCGCCAGCGTGCATTACTCCGTGCCCTACACACTTGTCGGCCACACTGTTGATGTCCGCATCACCGGCAACACGCTCACGGTCTTCGATGCCGGCGAGCGACAAGCAGTACATACGATTGCGCACCAACGCGGTGCCTTCGTCACCGACACTGACCACATCCCGCCGCAGATGGCCAACACCCATGGGCTATGGACCTGTGAATACTTCCTACGCGAAGCTGCCCGGGTAGGGCCGCACACCCGCCGAGTCATCGCTGAACTGATGGATGCGCGCCCAATCAAAGCACAAGCGTTCTTCTCATGCCGCAACGTGCTTTCCATGGGAAAACACGACAACAAGCCCATCTTGGAAGAAGCCTGTAGGCGACTCGTCGACCTTGAAGGCCGACGCCAGGCAGTGTCCTACACCGCAGTGAAGAACATGATGGCAGCCGTGCGCAAAGAAGACACGGGGCGCACCACCACACAGCCTCACCCCAACACGCGAGATGCCGTGCCCACCTCCACTACCACCGCAAAAGCGTCTACCACGCGTGATACACGCGGTGCGTACCTCGGCGGCGCGGAGCAGTTCAGCATCGAAAACCTGACGAAGAAAGGAAACAACTAACCATGGATGCGCCACAACCAGCATCAACAACCGCACGATTCTTAGACGAATCAGTCCTGCATATCTTCACGCAACTACGGATGACTGCCTTCGGCCGCACAGTCATCGACATTGCCGCGGATCAAGCATTCGACCAGTGGAGCTTCTCAGACAAAATCCTCTACGCGCTCGATAAAGAAGTCGCGGCCAGGCGCGAAAGACGAGTCAACAAACTGCTCAAAGCATCCCGATCGCCAAACCTCGATGCTTGTGTCGAAGACATTATCTACACACCCAGCCGCAACATCAACAAAGAGCAAATCGCCCGACTTGCTCAATGCCAATGGTGCCAGGATTCGAAAAACGTTGTCATCCTGGGCAAATCCTCCGTCGGCAAGACCTACCTCGCCCAAGCATTGCTCAACGCAGCTTGCCGAAAGGACTACTCCGCCAAGTTCTTCCGCACCGACTCTCTGGCTAACCAGCTCGCCGTGCTGCATCACTCGGATCCTGAGCGCGTGAAGTTCCTCGAAGCGATTCACAACACCGATGTGCTCGTACTCGATGATTTTCTCACCACCCCGATCAACGAAGCCACCGCGCATCAACTGTTGACCATCATTGCGGAACGAGAAAACCGCGGAGCGACCATCGTGACATCCCAGTTCGCCCCCATCGAATGGTGCAAGTCCATCCCCGACGCTGTCATCGCTGAGTCGATCCTCAACCGGCTCGCCGTCGGCGCGGAGATCATCACACTAGAAGGAGACAACATGCGCCTGACACGCTAACCCCACCCAACCCCCAAACGCCCGGGTGTTACTGGATACTCACCCGGGCGTTACTCGATCCTCACCATGGCGTTACTAAATCGGTGGTCTGAACA
>NZ_CAMQAZ010000069.1 GCF_946998835.1 uncultured Corynebacterium sp.
TGTGTTTTGTCAAGTTGTTTTAGGCCGTTTCGGCTCGAATTTTTAGGCCAGTTCGGCACGGTTTTGGGCCGTTTGAGCGTTGCTGGGGTTTTGAGGGTTATTTCATGAGGGCGTTTGCCATGCGGTAGGACTGGCCGGTGAAGGTAATCATGCGTCCGTGGTGGACGATGCGGTCGATGGCTGCCGCTGCCATGTCATCGTTGCCGAAGACTTGGCCCCATTGGGAAAACGCGAGGTTGGTGGTGATGATCAGGCTGCGTTGTTCGTAGGCGTCGGCGATGGCTTGGAAAAGTAACCGTGCACCGTCAGTGTCGATGGGGATGTAGCCGAGTTCGTCGATGACGAGGAGCTTGTTTTTGCCGAGTGCTGCGAGTTCTTTGTCGAGTCTTCCTGCCTGTTTAGCGTTGCGTAAGTGGTCGACTAGGCCGGCGGCGGTGAAAAACCTTGCTGGGATGCCTGCAAGGCATGTTTGGGTGGCTAGCGCGATGGCGAGATGTGTTTTCCCGGTGCCGACGTCACCGTAGAAGACGAGGTCTTCACATCCGTTGAGAAACTCAAGCGTGGTGAGGTGTTCGCGGGTGATGTCCGTGGGCAGGGTCACTGGTGACCAGTCGTAGCCGTCGAGGGTTTTGCGTACTGGCACACGCGCACGGTGCATGAGGCGGCGGGCTCTGGATGCTGCTCTGGAAGAAAGTTCAGCTTCGAACAATTCGATGAGGATGTCGCACTGGCGTGGGGTGGCGTGTTCAACGCATTGGCGTAACACAGCGGTGGTCAAATAGAGCTGGCGGCCGAGTGTGACAACTTGGTTTTTGGTGGTTGTAGCGCTCATTTTAGGTCGCCTCCGCATGCTGTGGGGTGTTGATTGTGGTGGCAAGGAGTTGGTCGTAGGTAGCCAGGTTTGCTCTGGTGTGCTGTGTTGGTGGTGGGGTGCTGTATCGTGCAGCGATGCCAAGATGCGGTCCGGTTGGTTGAGCGTTGGCTTCTAAAAGTGCTGCAGCGGCGGTGACGGTGGCGTCGAAACCGCATTCTGCGGCGGTGGTTTGTGCATGGGTGAAAAACTCACGGCGTGTGACGGTATCTGCTTCGTCGAGGTAGCCGACGACGTTATCCGGCATATGGTGGCGAAGTGGTGAGTTCTTCCACGCTCCCGGCTTTTTGGCTAACCCTGGCAGCAGACTTATGGGGTTGATCACTGTAGCGTCTGCAGTGCCGAAGACTCTCGGCAGCGCGATGATGCGTCGAGACTCCTCGTCTAAGACGGTGATGGTGTCGTGGGACAATTCCAGTGTGACTTGCCTGTTTGCCCAGGCAGGCCCGACTAGGTAGCGGTTGCCTGCTACGGTGACAATCCCGGTTTTATCGGTGCGACGCACTTCGAAACGCACCGGATTAAACCGCACCGACGGACATGCTTTGAGCGCTTGTTGATCGTGTTGAAACAGATCAGCGATTACCGCTGCCTTCTTATAATGGGTCTGCTTGGCAAACGCGGCACACCCAGAGTCCAGAAGAGCGTTTAGTTCTGCCAGTGAAGCAACTTCTGGCACGGGAACGAGCAGGTTTCGGCGGATGAACCCGACAGCGTTTTCCACATTGCCTTTCTCATGGCCTGAATACGGGTTGCAGTAACGCGACCGAGTCCGATAGTGCGCTTTAAACGCGGCGAAGAGCTCTGATTCGACAACCTTCGGGCCGACACGGCGTCCAATAGCAGTAGCGTTATCGAAGACCATCTCAGTCGGCACTCCGCCGGCAGCATCGATGACATCCAGCAATCCGGTAATGACACACTCGGCGGTTTCACCGGCGAAGGCCCTGCAAAACCTCATATTCGAGTACGGAAACGTCACCACCAAAAGGTGTACAACCTTCACATCTGACGCCAGGTTGATTTCTGCCTGGCCGAAATCAACCTGGATGACCCCGGGAGACCATTCCAACTCCATGAACCCATCTCCTGGGGCTTTATGGTCCTGCCTCCACTGCTTGACGTAGCGCTGTACCGGCGAATACGAGCCGGTATATCCATGTTCGGCGGCAAGCCGGTCACAGATGCGCTGCGCAGTGTGGCGTTGCTTGCGCGGCATGCGCTGATCTTGCTCAAGCCACCGATCAATCACGGCACACAACGTCTCACCGAGCGCTAGTGATCCTGGCTTATGTAATTTAACTGGCGGGATAGGGCTGAAATCGTCCTGGTTGACGTACTTATCGACCGTAGCGCGAGATACCGATACCGCCTTCGCGATCGCTCGTCGGGACATTCCCTCGTCATCGAGCTGTCTGATAGTTTCGATCGTGGTCATGCTGATTGTCATCTACTTTCTGGTCCCTTCCTGAAAAACCAAGTCCCGGACCTCGCAGCCAAACGAAGATGGGACATTTCTCAGGAACAGAAACCTACTGGGATGGTTACTCGGCATGGCCCTTTTTCATTCCAAAAGAGCCACACCAGTCACAGCAACGCACCAGGAAAGTGGCCTACTTTTTCACGCTGAAACGGACTAAAACAGGCCGCCGAAACGGACTACTTCCCAAGCCGAACTGGACCACCTACATCAGATCAGACACA